>NZ_JBAVHX010000008.1:0-367164 GCF_049686335.1 Buttiauxella sp.
TGTGAGCTGCGCCAGAACTCGGGGCGGACTGACATGGTGTACAAGGTCTGATGTTTACCGCTGTCGCCCTGCTCGCAGAAGGTGACGATACCGCGCACCCGGCGTTTAATTTCTTCGCCCTGCCAGATAACCAGCGTGGCTGTTTCATCAAGGATATTTTTGAAGTCAATTGCCGGATCCTTGCAGGCGACGGTGATATCCAGGCTGAACAGGGAAGATAGCGACTGCTTGAGTTTAAAACCCACCACCGCAAAGGTGTCCGCCGGAGTATGCCCGGCGGTGAAGGTAAAGCGGGTGCCGTCTGAAGCCATCATGTTATTCCTTCAACAAATTGATGAATCATTGACCTGAATCGATAAATCCCTTCGATTCATAAATCAAGTAAATACAATAAAATCAATAAGATAAGTTGAGAAAAATAAACCGAATGAAGGGAAGTAACTGTGATCAACATCACATAGAGGAAGTAGCGAAACAGACAGATTTTGTGCGGAATAGTATTGGTATTTATTCAGTTTAAGGGTGAATAAATACCAGTTTTTTTAGATATGAAATGAAGTGAGTTTTATGAAGCGATAGCCGTTTCACCATCGCCCACATCTTTCTGGCGATTGGATGGCTGAACGAAATAGGTTTTGTCTTCCCAGCGTAAGCAAGTTAACTCGCCACCCCAGCAGCAGCCGGTATCTAATCCGTAAATCCCTTCCGGTGTGCCTTTACCTTCCAGTGATGCCCAGTGCCCAAAGATAACGGAATATTCAGCAGTCACAGGACCAGGGATTGCAAACCACGGTTTAAGTGGTGCTGGCGCGCTTTCTGGCGTGTCTTTACAGTACATATCCAGTTGCCCGTTCGGGAAGCAATAACGCATACGAGTCAATGAATTGGTAATAAACCGCAGACGCGCTAACCCTGAGAGTTCCGGCGACCAGTTATTCGGCATATCGCCATACATCGCGTCGAGGAACAGCGGGTAGCTGTCGCTGGATAACACCGCTTCGACATCACGCGCACAGGCCATCGCTGTAGGTAAATCCCACTGTGGTGTAACCCCTGCGTGAGCCATCACCAGCTTTTTCTCTTCATCAACCTGAAGCAGAGGCTGGCGACGTAACCAGTTAAGCAGTTCGTCAGCATCGGGCGCTTCCAGCAATTGGGAGACGCGATCTTTGGGTTTATTGCGGCTGATGCCGGCATAAACTGCAAGCAGATGCAGGTCGTGGTTACCGAGCACCAGACGCACGCTATCGCCAAGCCCGCGCACAAAACGCAGGACCTCAAGTGAACCAGGCCCACGCGCGACGAGATCGCCCGTAAGCCATAAAATATCTTCGCCAGGCTTAAAATCAACCTGCTGTAGTAGGGCGACCAGTTCATCGTAACAGCCGTGAACATCGCCAATCAGGTATGTAGACATTGTATTAGTGAATGAAGGCTGGAATAGCCAGACGGAACACGGGAATAGCCACGCGGAAAGCGTCGCCCTGAGAGTCGACCATTTCGTAATGGCCTTGCATGGTGCCAAGCGGTGTTTCAAGTACCGCACCGCTTGTATAGCTGTATTCGTTGCCCGGCTCAATATGCGGCTGGACGCCAATCACGCCCTCGCCCTGAACTTCAGTTTCATGGCCGTTACCATTCGTGATAAGCCAATAACGGCCAAGCAATTGCACCGGCGTTCGCCCCAGGTTACGGATGGTGACGGTATAAGCAAAGACGAAACGTTCGTGCTCCGGAGAGGACTGGGATTCGATATAGACGCTTTGTACCTGAATGCATACGCGGGGCGAATTTAACATCGTTAACTCTCCTTCGGCTGCTGCGGATGCTCAGCCAAATAGTTTGCCAGTTGGCAATACTGTGCGACTGAGATGTTCTCAGCACGCAGGGTTGGGTCGATTCCCAGCTCCGCCATCACTTCAACGCTAAAGATATGGCCAAGGCTATTACGAATCGTTTTGCGACGTTTATTAAAGGCTTCAGTGGTGATGCGGCTTAATACACGCAGTTCTTTTACTGGGTGCGGTATTGTTGCATGTGGTACCAGGCGGACAACGGCAGAATCCACTTTCGGAGCCGGTGTGAAGGCCGTGGGTGGCACTTCAAGCACTGGGATGACATTGCAATAATACTGCGCCATTACAGATAAACGGCCATACGCTTTACTGTTTGGGCCAGCAACTAAACGGTTTACCACCTCTTTTTGCAGCATAAAGTGCATGTCAGCAATGGCATCAGTATAGCTAAAGAGATGGAACATCAATGGCGTGGAGATGTTATACGGCAGATTGCCAAAAACGCGCAACGGCTGACCAATTTTTTGCGACAGCTCTCCAAAATCCATGGTCATGGCATCTTGCTGATAAATCGTCAGCTTAGGTGCCAGGAAAGGATGAGTTTGCAGGCGCGCCGCAAGATCACGGTCCAGCTCGATAACGGTCATCTCATCCAGGCGTTCACCCACAGGCTCGGTTAATGCGCCGAGGCCGGGGCCGATTTCAACCATTGCCTGGCCTTTTTGTGGATTAATTGCAGAGACAATACTGTCGATAACGAACTGGTCATTAAGGAAGTTTTGTCCAAAACGTTTACGGGCTAAATGGCCCTGGTGGACACGAGTATTCATTGAGTATTAGTAATCATTTTGATGGCGAGATTAAGCGCCGTAATAAAACTGCCGACCTCAGCTTTCCCCTGACCGGCTAGTTCTAGCGCGGTTCCATGGTCAACTGAAGTGCGGATAAAAGGTAAGCCTAGCGTGATATTTACCGCCCGGCCAAAGCCCTGGTATTTGAGCACCGGTAAGCCTTGATCGTGATACATCGCCAGCACTGCATCGGCGTTATCAAGATACTTTGGTTGAAACAGCGTATCTGCCGGTAGCGGGCCAGAAAGATTCATTCCCAGACCACGCATTTCATTCAGTACTGGAATGATGGTATCAATTTCTTCAGTACCCATGTGACCACCTTCCCCGGCATGGGGGTTGAGGCCACAAACCAGTACGTGCGGCTGTGCAATACCAAACTTGGTTTGCAGGTCATGATACAGGATGGTGATTATCTGGCGTAATAAATCTGGCGTTATCGCATCAGAAATGGCTTTTAGCGGCAGATGCGTGGTGGCCAGGGCAACGCGTAACTCTTCGGTTGCCAGCATCATCACAACTTTTTCGCTGTGCGATCGCTCTTCAAAAAACTCGGTATGGCCGATGAACGGGATACCGGCATCGTTGATGATGCCCTTGTGTACCGGCCCGGTAATCAGTGCGGCAAATTCGCGGCTCATGCAGCCGTCACACGCTCGAGCCAGCGTTTCCACCACATACTCACCGTTTCGCACATCTAACTGCCCAGGGACCACTGGCGCGCGTAATTCGATGGGTACAACGGTAAGTGTGCCAGCAGGTTGCGGGCTTGCAGGGGTATCAGGCTGATAGGTTCGAAGCTTGAGAGGAAGGCCGAGGAGGGCAGCACGTTCCATAAGGAGTTCAGGGGAAGCCACGACGACCAGTTCAACAGGCCATTCGCGGCTTGCCAGTGCGATGACCAGGTCGGGGCCAATCCCGGCGGGTTCGCCGGGAGTGATGACCACACGATGGAAATTAACCATTGCTGCCTAAAATTTTCACGTAAGCAGAGGCACGTTGTTCCTGCATCCAGGTTTGTGCTTCTTCAGAGAACTTACGGTTGAACAGCATACGATAGGCACGATCTTTCTGCGCGACATCGGTCTTATCAACGTTGCGAGTATCCATCAGTTCAATCAAGTGCCAGCCAAATGAAGAGTGAACAGGCGCACTCATCTGACCTTTCTGCATTTTTGACAGCGCATCACGGAACGCGGGATCATAAATCTCAGTAGACGCCCAACCTAAATCACCGCCCTGGTTAGCAGAACCAGGATCTTCAGAGAACGATTTTGCCGCTTCTGCGAAGGTTGTTTTGCCGCTCTTAATATCCGCCGCAATGGCGTTCAGCTTAGCTCGTGCCTGATCGTCACTCATAATCGGTGAGGATTTCAGCAAAATATGGCGAGCGTGAACTTCGGTCACAGAAATGCTCTGGCTTTGACCACGCAGATCGTTCACTTTCAGAATGTGGAAACCCACACCTGAACGAATCGGGCCGATAACATCACCTTTTTTCGCCGTGCTTAATGCCTGAGCGAAAATAGATGGCAGCTCCTGGATGCGTCCCCAACCCATTTGACCGCCTTTCAGGGCTTGTTGGTCAGCAGAGTAGGTGATTGCCAGTTTGCCGAAATCCGCGCCGCTTTGTGCTTGCGAAGCAATATCGCGCGCTTGCTTTTCCGCATCATCTACCTGAGTAGAGGTTGGGTTTTCCGGCAGTGGAATCAGGATGTGGCTCAAGTTGAGCTCGGTGCTGCTGTCGTTTTGGCTGCCGACTTGCTGCGCGAGAGCATCGACTTCTTGCGGCAGGATAGTCACACGACGACGGACTTCGTTATTACGCACTTCCGAAATCGTCATCTCTTTGCGAATCTGAGCACGGTAAGTATTGTAATTGACGCCATCATAGGCCAGACGGCTACGCATCTGATCCATGCTCATTTTGTTTTGTGCCGCGATATCAGCAATGGCTTTATCAACCTGCTCATCGGTCACTTTGACGCCCATCTTCTGACCCATCTGCAGGATAATTTGATCCATGATCAGACGTTCAATAATTTGATGACGCAGCGTGTTGTCGTCAGGAAGTTGCTGCCCGGCTTGTTGGGCACCTGTCTTCACTGATTGCATCATGCCATCAACGTCACTTTCCAGTACTACACCGTTATTCACTACGGCTGCAACTTTGTCGACCACTTGTGGGGCCGCGAAAGAGGTATTCGCCACCAGGACGATACCGAGAAGCAGCGTTCTCCAATTCTTCATACTTTTTCCATTTTTACTTGGCCGCGAAGCGGATTACGTTTTCTAGTCAAAGTGAATTACATCGAGCTTTGATACGGCAGAATGTTCGAACGCAACATCTGCTGTGTGCCCAGGCCATAGTTGGAACTCAGGCCACGTAACTCGATGTTAAAGCCAATTACGTTGTCGTATTTGCTTTCATTGTTTTCCCAGCCATTAATTTTACGCTCGTAGCCTAAACGAATCGCATAACAGCAAGAGTTGTACTGCACTGCCAACATAGAGTCAGCGGTTTGTTGCGCATTAGTGTCGTAGTAATAAGCCCCAACGACAGACCAACGTTCAACGATCGGCCAACTTGCCGTCATCCCAACTTGTGAGATGCCGTCTTTATACTGTGAAGCATTGGTATCAATCCCAGGCACCGTTGCACGGATGTACTCAGGGCTTGCGTAACGGTAGTTGAATTGCATCAAACGGTCGATGTCACGACGATATTCGACAGCGCCGCTGCCCGTTGCAACGTTGTTCAGACGCGCATCGTACTGGACTCCGCCACGTAAACCCCAACGGTCAGTCATACGCCAATAAGTGTCACCAGCCCAGACCATTGACCCGGTTTTCTTATCTTTTTCCCACTCAATATTGTCATCGCCAGTCTGAGATTGAGTGAAGTAGTAGATTTGACCCACAGAAACGTTAAAACGTTCAACGGCCGCATCGTCATAAATGCGGGTTGTCACGCCAGTCGTTACCTGATTGGCTGATGCGATACGGTCAAGACCACCGTAAGAACGGTCACGGAATAAACCGCTGTAGTCTGATTGCAGCAGTGAAGAGTCGTAGTTATTGATATTGCTCTGATCGCGATACGGCACATACAGATACTGTACGCGCGGCTCAAGCGTCTGTTCCCAACCTAAAGCTGAGTCCATAGGGCGGTCGAAAATCAACTTACCGTCCATTTTGAACTGCGGCAGAACACGGTTAACCGATTCTTCTAAACTGTTCGCACTAGCGAGTGTTTTTTGATAGTTCTTATTGTTTGGATTGCTCTTGAATTGGTTCAATGCGTAAGCTTGGTATGCTTCTACATTACTTTGCTGATAATGCGTCGCCATCAGTTTGGCTTCAGTATTCAGACTTGCCCAACCGTTTGATAATGGCAGGCTAATGACCGGTTCAATATGAAGACGGGTCGCTTCAGGCTGGTTATCATTCACGTTAGTGAAATGAACGGCTTGGCCATAAATACGCGTATCAAATGGACCAATGTCATTTTGGTAGTAATTCATATCCAGCTGCGGTTGGGCGCTGTAGGAATTATTACCTCTTTGCGAATCAAACACCTGGAACTGTTTGGTCGAAAGCGTGGCGTCGAAATTTTTGTCAGAATAACCGACACTAAATTTCTGCGTCGCATAACCGTCGGTACTGGAACCGTATTGCGAACTAAAATCGTTAAAGTAGTTAGGATCGCTGACTTTGGTGTAGTCAATGTTGAAACGCCACACCTGATCCATCACCCCACTGTGATTCCAGTAGAATAACCAGCGGCGCTCATCCCCTTCAGGGTTTTTGGCCAGATCGTCTTTATATTCTTTATCTGAAAGCAGGTAATCGAATTCCATGATACCCGCACCGGCCTGGGTCAAATAACGGAATTCGTTTTGCCACTGCATGCCACGCTCTTCCATGTAATGCGGAGTGATCGTGGCATCAAAGTTTGGTGCGATGTTCCAGTAATACGGCAGAGTGAACTCAAGACCGCTATTGCTGCTGTATTTCGCATTTGGGATCAAGAAACCGGAACGGCGTTTATCACCGATCGGCAACTGTAAATATGGGCTGTAAAACACCGGAACCGGACCCACTTTAAAGCGGGCGTTCCAGATTTCCGCGACTTCTTCTTCGCGGTCCTGAATCACTTCACTACCGACTACGCTCCAGGTGTTAGAACCCGGCAGGCAGGATGTAAAGGTGCCATTTTCCAGAATGGTGTAGCGGTTATTGCCACGCTGTTTCATCAGGTCGGCAGTGCCGCGTCCCTGACGATCCACCATCTGGTAGTCGCCTTGCCAGACGTTGGTATCTTTGGTGTTCAGGTTTGACCAGGCTTTTGGCCCTTTAAGAATGACCTGATTATCGTCGTAGTGGACGTTGCCAACAGCATCGACGGTGCGAATGGGATCAGGTTGACCTTCAACTTGTTTCTGGTGTAGCAGAACTTCGTCAGATTGCAGGCGGCTATTGCCTTGCTGAATGTCTACATTGCCACTAAACGCCGCATCGTCAGGATAATTTCCTTTTGCGTGATCGGCATTTATAGTGACAGGCAGGTTGTTGGTATCCCCTTCAACCAACGGACGGTTGTAACTTGGGACGCCAAGCATACATTGCGACGCGAGATCGGCCGCCATGCCTTGTTGACTATACAGCGCTGCGCCAATCAAAGTGGCCAGCAAGGTGGGAATACGTTTTTTCATACGTGTTATTCGTTGTTCCGTCATCAATGGCTTATACCCATCATCATTCAAGATGCAGAGGCGTTGGCGGCACTTAGTTATTCGACTCATCATGAGCCTCACCCTTGCGGGGCCGCTCTAAGCAGCGTTCAAATCTGTTTCGAACAGATTTGTAGTTCCCGTCACTGGGTTAACTTAATGACGGGATATTTTGTCACTTGCCGCTTTGCTTCATATTGAATGCTATAGGGTATAGCGTCGGCAAACGGTCAGAGACTAACTTACTCATCACTACAGCGCTAGTGTTAATCCTGCCCGTTCAGCTGTCTGCCGTTAGGCACTGCTATCAATGACGGGTATGATAAAGCAAATTCTAGCCGACGACATGACGATTTGGGGAGTATATGCAGTATTGGGGAAAAGTACTCGGTGTCGCAATAGCACTTATGATGGGCGGTGGCTTCTGGGGTGTAGTGATAGGATTGCTGATTGGCCATGCCATCGATAAGGTGCGCAGCCGCCGTCAGTCCTGGTTTTCTAACCAACAACAGCGTCAGTCACTGTTCTTTAGCACCACATTTGAAGTGATGGGCCACCTGACAAAGTCAAAAGGGCGCGTCACGGAAGCGGATATCCAAATTGCATCACTCCTGATGGATCGTATGCAATTACATGGTGATGCGCGCAGTGCCGCGCAGCATGCGTTCCGGGTGGGTAAAGAAAATGGTTACCCGTTACGTGAGAAAATGCGTCTGTTACGCAGCGTATGTTTCGGGCGTTTTGACTTAATTCGGATGTTTCTTGAAATTCAAATTCAGGCGGCATTTGCTGACGGTTCTCTGCATCCTAACGAACGCGAAGTGCTGTATGTGATTGCCGAAGAGCTCGGTATTTCGCGTATGCAGTTCGATCAGTTCTTACGCATGATGGAAGGCGGGCAGCAATTTGGCGGTGGCTATAACCAGTCGCAAGGTGGTTTCCAGCAGCAACGTGGGCCAACGCTTGAAGATGCATGCAATGTCCTGGGCGTGAAGAGCAGTGACGATGCCACCATCATTAAGCGCGCGTACCGCAAGCTAATGAGTGAGCACCATCCGGACAAACTGGTCGCCAAAGGTTTACCACCAGAAATGATGGAAATGGCCAAACAGAAGGCGCAGGAGATTCAGAAAGCGTACGATCTGATTAAGACGGCCAAAGGATTTAAATAAGAAAAGAGACCCTCACCCCGGCCCTCTCCCTCAGGGAGAGGGAGAAAACCGGATAATTCCCTCTCCCTGAGGGGAGGGAGAAAACCGGACAATTCCCTCTCCTGGGGGAGAGGGTTAGGGTGAGGGGATTTAGAAGTCAGCCGGAGCGCGAAACGTCATGGGCGTGCCGTATTCGGGATGGGTAATGGTCAGCATTTCAGCGTGAAGCTGCAAACGCGGAGCCATTGCCAACGCTTCGGGAGTCGCATAGAAACGGTCGCCAAGAATCGGGTGGCCCAACGCCAGCATATGCACACGCAGTTGATGCGAGCGTCCGGTAATAGGTTTTAGCAGCACGCGCGCGGTGTTATCCGCCGCATACTCCAGCACTTCATACTCCGTCTGTGCCGATTTACCGGTTTCATGACAAACCATCTGCTTTGGCCGGTTTGGCCAGTCGCAAATCAGCGGTAAATCTACCAACCCCTCTTCCGGCTGAGGATGACCCCAAACCCGCGCCACATACTGCTTCTTCGGCTCACGTTCACGGAACTGGCGTTTCAGTTCGCGCTCGGCTGCTTTGGTCAGCGCAACGGCAATCACGCCACTGGTCGCCATATCCAGACGATGCACGGATTCAGCCTGTGGAAAATCACGCTGAATGCGCGTCATCACGCTGTCTTTGTGCTCATCCAGCCGCCCGGGAACCGATAACAAACCCGAAGGTTTGTTAACGACCATAATGTGGTCATCCTGATACAGGATAACCAACCACGGATCCATTGGCGGATTGTAGGGTTCCATTAACATTTACTCTGCATCCTTCAAGCTGCAGCGGCGTTGGCTGCTTTCGTACACCCCAGTCACTTAATTTAGTAAGCTCCTGGGGATTCTCTCTCATGCCGCCTTGCTGCAACTCGAATGATTTGAGTAAAGCGGTGCAAAAACTATTGGTGTGTCACCACGATCAAACGCAAAGCATCCAGTCGCCAGTTCGCTTGCGAGAGGCTTTCCAGCACTTGTAGACGGTTGCTCTCGATGGCTTCGAGTTCATCATCACGAATGTTTGGATTAACCGCTTTCAGCGCTTCCAGGCGGGAAAGCTCAGAACTCAGCTTCTCATCTGCTTCTTCGCGAGCCGCTTTAATCAAGACTTGCGCAGCCGCTTCCACTTTCTCTTCTGCCAATTGCAAAATGGCGTGGACATCTTGTTGCACCGCATTCACCAGCTTGCTGCCGGTATGACGATTCACTGTGCTGAGCTGACGGTTGAAACTTTCAAACTCGACCTGAGCGGCAAGGTTGGTTCCGTTTTTGTCCACCAACATACGAACCGGCGTTGGCGGCAGGAATCGGTTGAGTTGCAATTGCTTCGGCGCTTTCGCCTCAACGACATACACCAGTTCCAACAGTAACGTGCCCACTGGCAGAGCTTTGTTTTTCAACAAAGACAATGCACAGCTACCGGTATCGCCAGACAGAATCAGATCCAGACCATTGCGGATGATGGGATGTTCCCATGTCACAAACTGTGCATCTTCGCGAGACAACGCCACATCACGTTCAAACGTAATGGTGCAACCGTCTTCTGGCAGGCCAGGGAAATCCGGTACCAGCATATGATCGCCTGGTGTCAGCACCACCATATTGTCGCCGCGATCGTCCTGATTAATGCCGACGATATCAAACAGGTTCAGCGCAAAGCTCACCAGGTTGGTGTCGTTATCCTGCTCAGAAATAGCCTGAGCCAGCGCTTGTGATTTCTCGCCGCCATTGGAGTGGATTTCCAGCAGACGGTCACGGCCCTGTTCCAGTTGCAACTTCAGCGCATCGTGCTGTTCGCGGCACTGTTTGATCAGCGTATCGAAACCGTCAGTATTTTCAGGTGCGGCAAGATATTCAATCAGTTGCGGATAAACGTTATCGTAAATTGCACGACCCGTTGGGCAAGTGTGCTCAAATGCATCCAGCCCTTCATGGAACCACTTCACCAGTACGGATTGGGCTGTTTTCTCAAGGAAAGGCACATGAATCTGAATGTCGTGCGCCTGGCCGATACGGTCCAGACGACCAATACGTTGTTCCAGTAAGTCAGGGTTGAATGGCAGATCGAACATCACCAAATTGCTGGCAAACTGGAAGTTGCGGCCTTCTGAACCAATTTCGGAACACAGCAACACTTGTGCGCCAGTGTCTTCTTCGCCAAACCAGGCTGCTGCGCGGTCACGTTCAAGAATGGACATGCCTTCATGAAACACTGCCGCACGAATACCTTCGCGCTCGCGCAACACTTGCTCAAGTTGCAGAGCCGTGGTGGCTTTGGCACAAATCACCAGCACTTTCTGAGAGCGGTGGCTGGTCAGATAGCCCATCAGCCATTCCACGCGTGGATCGAAGTTCCACCACGTGCCGCTGTCGCCTTCAAATTCCTGATAAATCTGCTCCGGATAGAGCATATCGCGTGCGCGTTCTTCCACCGATTTACGTGCCGCCATAATGCCTGACACTTTAATCGCGGTTTGATACTGCATCGGCAGCGGCAAACGAATGGTATGTAGCTCGCGTTTAGGGAAACCTTTGACGCCATTACGCGTATTACGGAACAACACACGGCTGGTACCGTGGCGGTCCATCAGCATGGAAATCAGCTCCTGACGCGCCGCATCGCTGCCTTCGCGGTTGCTGTTAGCGGTTTGCAGCAACGGTTCGATATCCTGCTCGCCAATCAGCTCACTCAACATATTGAGCTGATCATTAGTCAGATGGTTGCCTGCCAGCAGTAATGCAACGGCATCAGCCACCGGGCGATAGTGCTGCTGCTCTTCAACAAATTGCTCAAAATCGTGGAAGCGGCTTGGATCCAGCAAACGCAGACGCGCAAAGTGGCTTTCCATACCCAGCTGTTCCGGCGTTGCGGTTAACAGCAAAATACCTGGAATATGCTCAGCGAGCTGCTCGATGGCCTGGTATTCGCGGCTTGGGGCCTTTTCGCTCCACACTAAATGGTGGGCTTCATCGACAACCATCAAATCCCATTCGGCTTCACACAGGTGCTCAAGACGTTGCTTGCTGCGGCGCACAAAATCCAGCGAACAGATAACCAGTTGTTCTGTTTCGAATGGGTTATCACTGTCGTGCTGGGCTTCGGCGTAGCGTTCATCATCAAACAGAGAGAAACGCAGATTGAAGCGGCGAAGCATCTCAACCAGCCACTGGTGTTGCAGGGTTTCCGGCACCACGATGAGCACGCGTTCAGCGCTGCCAGCCAGCAGTTGCTGGTGCAGGATCATCCCGGCTTCGATGGTTTTACCTAAACCGACTTCGTCCGCCAGCAATACGCGCGGTGCATGGCGACGGCCAACATCGTGGGCAATGTTCAGCTGGTGCGGGATCAGGCTGGTGCGCATGCCGCGCAGGCCACTCCACGGTTGGCGATACTGTTCGCTTTGGTAAACGCGGGAACGATAACGCAGGGCGAAACGGTCCATCCTGTCAATTTGTCCGGCAAAAAGACGATCTTGTGGCTTACTGAACACCAGCTTGCTGTCGAGGAAAACTTCGCGCAGCACCGTACCCGCTTCTTCTGTATCCAGACGCGTTCCCGTATAGGCAAGTAAGCCGTTTTCTTCTTTAACTTCATCAACTTTTAGCTGCCAGCCTTCATGGCTGGTAATGGTGTCGCCTGGGTTGAACATCACGCGGGTGATAGGCGAATCATTTCTGGCATACAGGCGATTTTCACCGGTGGCAGGGTAGAGCAGGGTAACCATCCGTGGGTCTAAAGCGACCACAGTTCCCAGTCCCAGTTCGCTTTCGGTGTCGCTGATCCAACGTTGACCAAGTGTAAAAGGCATAAGATTTCGGCTCTATTATCAGTTACTAAGATTTGCAGGCAATAGCATAACGACCGCACGCAAAGGGGGCGGTAGTTCAAAAGTAGATTTAAGGATGATTCAGGAGGGCGCTATGGTACTGGAAGGGAACGCATTCGTCTATTCAAGCGCACGAACCGTAGGGCGGATAAACACAGTGTCATCCGCCAGAACAGGCAAAAATGGTGGATGACGCGGTCGCTTATCCACCCTACAAGACCCGTTCTTTTGCTTTTGCCCGACTCCCAGATAATCAAAACAGTCCTAATTGCCCTGTCATCAGTGTAGCAAAGTCATCCTCAAGGAAAGGTAAAATTCCTTCCGCCACGGGTTGTAGCTGGCGTGTCAGGTAATGGTCATAATCCAGCGCAGACTCCTGATAATCCACGGGCTCAGGGCCATTCGTGGTAATAACATACTTGATGGTGCCCCGGTTCTGGTACTGAGCTGGTCGTCCAAGTCGTTGATTATGTTCATCTGCGAGACGAGCCGCCCGCACATGCGGTGGGACATTTTTTTGATACTCGCTTAACGGGCGACGCAGACGTTTCCGATAAATCAGCTGCTCATCCAGTTCACCGGCCATCAAACTGGCGATGGTTTCGCGGATATAATCCTGATAGGGCTCGTTGCGAAACACCCGTAAATAGAGTGTTTGCTGGAAGGTTTGCGCCAGCGGGGTCCAGTCCGTACGCACCGTTTCCAGGCCTTTAAACACCATCCGTTGCTTATCGTTTTCCTGAATCATTCCGGCATAGCGTTTTTTGGAACCTTCAACGGTGCCGCGAATTGTCGGCATCAGGAAGCGGCAAAAATGGGATTCATACTCGAGTTCAAGCTTGCTTTCCAGCTGTTGAGTCTCATGCAGATGTGCTTTCCACCACGCGTTCACGTGCTCGACTAACTGTTTACCGATACGCGCAGCATCGTCTTCGGAATGCGCCTTTTTAAGCCATACGAAGGTGGAATCCGTATCGCCGTAAATCACGTCATAACCCTGTGCTTCAATTAGCGCTTTGGTTTGCAGCATGATTTGATGCCCGCGCATGGTTATCGAAGAGGCCAGGCGAGGATCAAAGAAACGGCAGGCACTGGTGCCTAGCACACCATAAAAGGCATTCATGATGATTTTTAGCGCTTGCGATAACGGCTTATTGCCATGACGTTTTGCCTCGTCACGGCCTGACCAGATTTGCCCGACAATGTCCGGCATGCAATGGGTAGTTCTGGAGAAATGCGCGCCAAGAAAACCTTCAACAGAATGCTTCGGTTCCGGATTTGCCATACCTTCTACAAGGCCGACCGGGTCGATAAGAAAAGTGCGGATAATCGACGGGTAAAGGCTTTTGTAGTCCAGGACCAATACTGAATCGTACAACCCCGGGCGCGAATCCATCACGTATCCGCCGGGGCTTGCTTGTGGCGGAACTTCGCCAAGGTTCGGCGCAACGTAACCGGCACGGTGCATGCGCGGAATATAAAGATGACCAAACGCCGCAACAGATCCACCGTGCCTGTCGAGCGGTAAACCATTTACCGTTGCCCGCTCAAGCAGGAATGGCATGAGTTCGGTTTTATGGAAAATCCGCGTCACCAGTTCGCAGTCTTTTAAATTGTATTTTGCGAGGGCGGGTTTATCTTCGGCAAAACGACGGTCAATTTCGTCCATCCGTTGCCACGGGTTATCAATGGCTTTGCCTTCGCCGAGCAGTTCCCGCGAAACGGCTTCCAGAGAAAAAGACGAAAAATTCCAGAAAGCAGATCGTAGCGCTTCGATGCCATCGATAATGACGCGGCCCGCAGCTTGCGCGAAAAATACCCCTTGCTTAAAGCCGTGTTCGCGCCACTCCAGCGGCATATTCTCGCGCCCCAGACGTAGTGGAACTTGATAACGATCGGCCATTTTTTGCAGCACCCTCAGGTCGAACTGCACCACGTTCCAGCCGATTAACACATCAGGATCGTGTCGGGAAAACCACTCGTTGAGTTTTTCGAGAAGCAGTGGGCGGCTGGAAACATATTCCAGCGTAAAATCCAGCCCGCTGGCGTCACCATTTTCTGGCCCAAGCATGTAGACGACACGCTGTCCGCAGCCTTCAAGGCCGATGCAATACAGTTCACCATGACGATTGGTTTCGATATCCAGTGACACCCACTTTAACGGTGGGCGGTAATCTGGTGCAGGTTTGAGCTTCGTTTCAACGACAATATTGTTTTGAGTCTCACCGCTAAACCAGACGGGAGCCGTGATAAAGCGCTCCATAAGAAAGCGTTCAGGTGGGCGAATATCGGCTTCGTAAACTTTGACCCCGCCATCGCGCAGCAGTTTTTCGATACGCATGAGTTGGCGATGCTTGCGGCAATAAAGCCCGCAAACCGGTTGGCGATGGAAATCTTTGAGAGGCAGCGGAGTCAGCCGGTAATGGCTTTCGTTCGCGAGTAGACGTACCGCTTCGGACTGTTGCGACTGGGGAATAAATGCGACCGACTCCTGGCGCGCCAGACGCACCTTCACCGGTCCATCGTCCGTTGCCAGCCAAAATTCAACTTCAGTACCGAGCGGGGTATCTCGCCAGTGACGCGTAAGCAAGAAACCCTGACGAGCTTGTGACACGCTGCATTCTCATAAAAGAAAAAGTGGTCTGATTATAGACCACTTTATGGAGAATTACTGATTTTATGTACAGTGGAAATGCATTTGAAAACCTAATAACTGCTCACACTGATAAGCTCAATACTGATTGAGTGCTCTCCCCAAACGATGCTGTATTGTTCAGAATCTGTACGGCTCTTTGCCCAGTAGGCATTCCAGACTCTCCCACCGCTGTATAGATGGTAATTATTTTTAACAAAGAATTGCTCTAATGTTTTTGATGCTTTAGTGACATTGTCAATATTATTCCAGGTTATACTGTCAAAACAGTAGCCATAATTATCATCCCCGGCAGTGCTGTAACTAATTTCATCTGAGAGATGAGGCAATGTATGGAAAAATGATGGAGTTATTACAATGTAATACATGAAATTCTTTTTGGTATATGTTGCACCGTCAAAAGTTGATAGTTGAATGAAAATAATCAGGAGAAGAAGGCTTATGATTGTTAATATAAAAATGAGAAGGCATTTCAAGGCTTGTTTGCCGTAATAAATTATCTTCTTTACTCGGTTTTCTGCGAAGTGAAACATATAATTCTTCATTTAATCTATTGTTGTCAGAAAAGAAGTTATTTTCAGGTTCGTCATAATAGCGATTTAACAAATTATTTTCAGTTAAATCATTTAATGGTTGGATGTAATTTAGCCATGATGGCAAGTATCCTTTTCTCGGTGTCTGTATCTTCGGTGGAACTGGTTGAGGAAATAATAATGGTCGAAATTCTTTATTTTTAAATTTTCCTATTGGACCATAATGATCCCAGATTGATAAAGCGTAAGCTTTAGTTGCTGGCATTGCTAGAATCAAGGGATCAATACCAGTACCAAAAACACGATAAAAACCTAGTAAATCTGAAACTAGATCTTCCCCACTGAAGCCACTATCTATAAATCTATCGATCATCTTCGTTGCCTGGAGTGCTTCAAAACGCCATGCAGTTTGTTTCATTATTGTCAGAGCAATACGTTTTTTCATTTCATTGCTTAGACAGGACCGTACCATCAATGGAGCATGTACTCCTGCCCAAAGATCTAATCCGAATCTCAAATGTTTGACCATTTCTTGATAATAGTCGACAGGGAAATACCAATCATTGAACTCAGGAAAATACTTTCTGCCTTTTTCTTCAAATAAAATTGCCTTAAGCCTTTTGGCATCATCCCCGCATGCATGCCCGAGATCTATCCATCCAAGGATCTTGGTATAAACTAAACCCGACTTTCTGTTTGAGGATGACAAGCCATCCTTAATATGTTCCCTCTTACTCATTCTCCCTCCTAAAAAACATTATCTTCCCAAAAACTGTATCCAGAAGTCCCCGCTACGTGATGACTCCACGTAATACTTTTAAAACTGAGGAGTAGAGTTTCTTCTGGTTGGGCATCGTTATGATCTATCGAATGAGGAATATTTAGAGAAACGTCAACCAGGAACGCATCCCTGAGTTCAATGGAATAGAATTTCCTGTTTAAACCCGTTTTATCGGTGCTGTAGACATCGATAACACATTGTAGTTTTTCATTATTAGCGATGGCCACTCCAAATAATGGAGATGACTTATCTATTAATTTAGTTATGCTAATGGGTTGATGATTGATGTGCTGTTGTCGATGGGTGCTGTGAGTGAGTGCCAGAACAAATATTTGATCCAGGTGATTGATTTGGAATTTGTTACCTATAGAGTCGTAGGTACCACATCCTTGAGAAATAGAACCTTGCTTTTCACCGGTAATGGTCATGTAAACTAAGTTAGCCATATAAACTCTCCTTTTAAATGAGTTATATGTCTATGCTTAAATAAATACAAATGCTAAAAATGTATTGTATTGGAGTGATTAATTTATGAGGTTAATAGTAGTTGAGTGATTTTAAATTTATTAAGAAAGATGTGGCGCTTATTAGCGCCACTTTTAACTACTGCCCGTAATAAGCCTTCGCACCATGTTTGCGCAAATAATGTTTATCCAGCAGGGTTTGTTGCATATCCGGTAATTCAGGGGAAAGTTGTTGGCAGAATATGCCCATATACGCCACTTCTTCCAGCACGATAGCGTTATGAACCGCATCGACGGGATCTTTACCCCACGCAAACGGGCCGTGTGAATGCACCAGCACGCCAGGCATTTGTGCGGCGTCGATTCCCCGTTCAGCAAGGGTTTTCACAATCACTTCGCCGGTTTGCCATTCGTAATCGCCATTGATCTCTTCATCGGTCATTTTGCGGGTGCAGGGAATGGTGCCGTAGAAGTAATCCGCGTGAGTGGTTCCGGTGGCCGGGATGGATTTCCCTGCCTGCGCCCAGATAGTCGCATGACGGGAATGGGTGTGCACAATGCCGCCAATGTGCGGAAATTGCAGATACAGCAAGCGGTGAGTGGGAGTATCGGATGACGGTTTCTTGTTGCCTTCCACCACTTCGCCTGTTTCCAGACTCACTACCACCATATCTTCGGCCGTCATGATGCTGTAATCGACACCGGATGGTTTGATGATCAGCACGCCATGCTCACGATCCACCGCGCTGACATTGCCCCAGGTCAGGGTCACCAGATTATGTTTAGGTAGCGCGAGATTAGCTTCGAGTACCTGGCGTTTGAGTTGTTCTAACATATGAAGTCCCGGTCAAGTTAATGTCGGATGGCGCTTGCGCTTATCCGACCTACTCGAAGTTGTAGGGTGGATAAGCGCAAGCGTCATCCACCCCTTTCTCCGAACTAGCGTTTGAAGCTGTAATAAACCTCATTCCAGCGCAGTGAATCTTTAAACGCAGGCAAGCGAGTGTCGTTATCAATGACGGTCAACTCAACGCCGTGCAACTCACTGAACAGGCGCATATCGTCCAGTGTCAGAGACTGGCTAAACACGGTGTGGTGTGCACCACCGGCCAGGATCCATGCTTCAGATGCGGTTGGAAGATCAGGTTGGGCTTTCCACAGCGCATTGGCGACCGGCAGTTTTGGCAACTGATGTGGGGCTTCGACGGTATCGACACAGTTCACCAGTAAGCGGAAACGATCGCCCAGATCGATAAGGCTGGCGTTCAGTGCAGGGCCGGTTTGGGTGGAGAAGATCAAGCGGGCAGGATCGTCTTTGCCGCCGATCCCCAAATGCTGCACATCGAGAATCGGTTTTTCTGCGATTGCGATCGACGGGCAAACTTCGAGCATATGGGAACCAAGCACCATATCGTTGCCGTTTTCGAAGTGATAGGTGTAGTCCTCCATAAAGGAGGTGCCGCCCTCAAGGCCCGTTGACATCACTTTCATGATGCGAAGCAGCGCGGCGGTTTTCCAGTCGCCTTCACCCGCAAAGCCGTAGCCTTGCTGCATCAGACGTTGCACGGCAAGCCCTGGAAGTTGTTTCAGGCCATGCAGATCCTCAAATGTGGTGGTAAAGGCGCTAAATCCGCCTTGTTCGAGGAACTGTTTCATACCCAGTTCGATGCGGGCGGCATCAATCACATTCTGGCGTTTATCACCGTTAATTTGTGCGGCAGCTGTCAGACGGTAGCTGCTTTCATACTCGTCGATCAGTGCATTCACGTCGCCGTCGCTGACCGCATTCACCACTTGAACCAGGTCGCCCACCGCGTAGGTATTTACAGCAAAACCAAACTTCATCTGCGCTGCGACTTTATCGCCGTCAGTCACCGCAACTTCACGCATATTGTCGCCGAAACGAACCACTTTGAGTTGACGGGTATCTTGTTTAGAGACCGCCTGGCGCATCCAGGAACCAATGCGTTGGTGCGCTTGCGGATCTTGCCAGTGACCCGTGACGACGGTGTGTTGCTGACGCATACGCGCGCCGATGAAACCGAACTCACGGCCGCCGTGAGCGGTCTGGTTCAGGTTCATAAAGTCCATATCAATGCTGCCCCATGGGATTTGCGCATTGAACTGAGTGTGGAATTGCAGCAGTGGCTTGGTCAGAATACTCAGGCCGTTGATCCACATTTTTGCTGGCGAGAAGGTATGAAGCCACACCACCAGACCGGCGCATTTATCGTTGTAACTGGCATCACGGCAGATAGCGGTGATTTCGTCAGGTGTTGTACCCAAAGGTTTCAGCACCAGTTTGCAGGGCAGTTTGGCTTCTTTATTCAGTGCATTGACCACTTGTTCGGCATGCTGATTCACCTGACGCAACGTTTCCGCACCGTAGAGATGCTGGCTGCCAATTACAAACCACACTTCATATTGTTCAAAAATGTTCATCGTTATGTCCTTAATGGGTCACAGTGACCTGGGCTGCAGAAGTCACCGCAGCGGGGGCCGAAGGGAGATAATGTTTTTCTGCGCTAACAGCCCACTGCTGATAACGGCGGTAAAGTTGTTCAAAACGTTCGGCGCGTTGAGGATCAGGTTGCAGCGTGTTTTCGATTTGGCTGGCCATCGCCAGTTGCGCTCGGGAAATATCCGGGTAAACGCCTGCGGCAACGGCGGCAAAAATGGCGGCACCTAATGCGCAACACTGATCAGAGGCCACGATTTGTAACGGGCGATTGAGCACGTCACAGCACACCTGCATGATCACCGGCGATTTACGGGCGATCCCACCCAGCGCCATCACGTTGATGACGGGGATCCCTTGTTCGGTAAAGCACTCCATAATCGCGCGGGCACCAAAGGCTGTGGCGGCAATCAATCCTCCGAATAGCGCAGGTGCATCGGTTGCCAGGTTCAAATCCGTAATCACGCCTTTCAGACGCTGATTGGCATTCGGCGTACGACGTCCATTAAACCAGTCGAGCACCACCGGAAGATGTTCAAGCGTTGGGTTTTTCGCCCACGCTTCAGTGAGTGCCGGGAGCAGTTGTTTTTTACTGGTATTAATTTGTTCGCGTAATTCAGGATGTTGCTGCGCCAGTTGTTCCAGCGGCCATCCCAGTACGCGTCCAAACCAGGCATAGATATCGCCAAACGCAGACTGCCCAGCTTCGAGGCCGATAAAATCAGGTACGACGCTGCCATCGACTTGCCCACAAATCCCTTTCACGGCACGGTCGCCAACGGTGGGTTTATCAGCGATTAAGATGTCGCAGGTGGAGGTGCCGATGACTTTCACTAACGTGTTGGGTTGTGCGCCAGCCCCAACTGCACCCATGTGGCAGTCAAACGCACCACCGGAAATCACCACACTTTGAGGCAGGCCCAGACGCTCAGACCATTCGGCGGAAAGATTTCCCACCGGAATATCCGCAGTCCAGGTTTCGGTGAACATCGGGTAATCCAGGCTCTGGTTGATAACCGGATCTAATTCGTCGAAGAAACTGGCAGGAGGCAGGCCACCCCAGCTTTCGTGCCACAAAGATTTATGCCCGGCGCTACAGCGGCCACGGCGAATATCTTGCGGACGAGTGGTGCCTGAAAGCAGCGCGGGAACCCAGTCGCACAATTCAATCCATGACACCGCAGCCTCAGCCACTTTATGGTCAGCGCGAGTCACGTGCAGAATTTTCGCCCAGAACCATTCGCTGGAATAAATACCGCCAATGAAACGTGAGTAATCATTATTGCCGGGCTGATGGCACAAGCGGGTAATCGCCTCGGCTTCTTCAACCGCAGTATGATCTTTCCACAGCACAAACATGGCGTTGGGGTTGTCGGCAAACTCTGGCTTCAGAGCCAACACGTTGCCTTCAGCATCAATAGGAGCGGGAGTGGAGCCGGTGCTGTCAACGCCAATGCCACACACTCGGGCGCGTTGCTCAGCAGTCAGTTCGGCGAGAACGGTTTTTACTGCCCGTTCCATGGACTCAATGTAGTCACGAGGATGGTGGCGAAACTGATTGTTAGCGGCGTCGCAGTAGCGATTATCCTGCCAGCGGGGATACCACTCCACGCTAGTCGCAAGTTCTGCTCCATTTTCGCAATCTACTGCCAGCGCACGAACAGAATCACTACCAAAATCGAGGCCCAGCGCGATCGACATTTTTATACTCCCTGACCTGGTTATCTATGAAAATGACATTAGTTTTTATGCAGAAAAACCGTCAGGTCGTATTCGCTGTAGTTATGGAGAAATGTGCTGTGACGTTGAGAAGTGTGACGCCCCGCAAATAATCGATGTGGACATATCTGCTACTTTTATAAACACTTTGGTTATCGTCATAAAACCCTGTCGACGACGAATGAAAAGCATACGGCCAGATAAATTGCGGCTTTATGATATAAATCGGGCTGTTTATTGTTCAGGCAGCAGAGTGCTGGTGTGAAACTACAGGGATATGGACAAATTGTTCCTGTTCTCCCATTTAAAAAGCGAGCTTGATGATGCCTGAAATGCAAAATGACCCCTTGTTGCCGGGGTACTCTTTTAACGCGCATTTAGTCGCAGGATTAACGCCGATTGAAGCCGAAGGCCCGTTGGATTTTTTCATCGACAGGCCATTGGGCATGAAAGGTTACATCCTGAATTTAACGGTGCGTGGTGAAGGCGTTATCAATAACCAGGGGAAAAATTACATCTGCCGTCCAGGTGACATTCTGCTGTTTCCACCCGGTGAAGTGCATCATTACGGTCGTTCGCCGGAAAGCAATGAGTGGTATCACCAGTGGGTCTACTTTCGCCCTCGGGCTTACTGGCAGGAGTGGTTAAACTGGGATCCTATCTTTGCGCACACCGGGTTTTTCCGCCCGGATGACGCGCACCAGCAAAGTTTTTCTCAACTATTTGGTCAGATTATTGAGGCCGGGCAGGCGGAAGGGCGCTATGCCGAACTTCTGGCGATCAATCTGTTAGAGCAGCTTTTGTTGCGGCGCATGGAGGTCTTGAGTGCTTCGCTTAATCCCCCGCTCGATAACCGTGTACGTGATGCCTGTCAGTACATCAGCGACCATCTGGCCGACCATCATTTTGATATTGCCAGCGTCGCGCAGCACGTCTGTCTGTCACCGTCACGCTTGTCGCATCTGTTCCGCCAGCAGCTGGGGGTCAGCGTATTGAGCTGGCGTGAGGACCAGCGCATCCTTCAGGCCAAACTATTGTTGAGCACCACCCGCATGCCGATTGCCAGTGTTGGGCGCAATGTCGGTTTTGAAGATCAGCTCTATTTCTCGCGTGTATTTAAGAAATGTACCGGTGCCAGTCCGAGTGAGTTTCGTGCAGGCTGCGAATAACCGCTATCCTTACTGAATGGCTTACGGTGTTAAACGGGTTTTGTAGGGTGGATAAGCGTAAGCGTCATCCACCATTTGCGCCCATGATGCCGTGGCCCTACATATTCATACAAATCATGGCTTGACGCTTCATTCCACACTCAGGAGAATCGCCCACTCGTTTCTCGACGGATGCTTTATGGAAGCTTTGCTGGAACACTTTATAACTCAGTCAGTAGTGTATTCGCTTTTTGCGGTGATGCTGGTGGCGTTCCTCGAATCACTGGCGTTGGTCGGGCTTATCCTTCCTGGCACCGTCATGATGGCAGGGCTTGGCGCGCTGATTGGTGGTGGTCAGGTCGATTTTTATCACGCCTGGGCGGCGGGGATTGTCGGTTGCTTGCTGGGCGACTGGATTTCGTTCTGGCTGGGGGGGCGTTTCAAAGGGCCTCTGCATCGCTGGTCGTTTATGAAAAAGAACAAAGCGTTGCTGGATAAAACCGAACATGCACTGCATCAGCACAGCATGTTTACTATCCTGGTTGGCCGCTTTGTTGGCCCGACGCGCCCGCTGGTGCCGATGGTCGCGGGCATGTTAGACCTGCCCGTGTCGAAATTTATCATTCCTAACATTATTGGCTGCATTTTCTGGCCACCGGTCTATTTTTTACCGGGGATTTTGGCTGGTGCAGCGATAGACATTCCTGCGGATATGCAGAGCAGCAGCTTTAAGTGGCTCTTACTGCTGGTGGCGCTGATTATCTGGCTGGCGGCATGGTTGTGCTGGCGCTGGTGGCGTAGTGGCAAATCAGGCCACGACCGTTTAACCCAGTATTTGCCTCGCGCTCGCTTGCACTGGTTAGCGCCTGGCATGGCGGTACTGGCAGTGGGATGCTTTGTAGCGATTCAGATGCACCCGTTAATGCCGATTTACCGCGATATTTTGTGGAAAGTCCTCAACGCCCACCACTAATTCCTGACGCCAATCCCCAACAGTGCTGATGCACTGGCTTCTCCGCTTAATAAGATAGCCGTGTCGCCATCCCAGGCGATACGGCCATCGACCACCACAAGGCTTCGCGGTGCAATTCGAGCCGCATCTTCAATGCTATGTGACACCATCAGCAGCGTCAGTTGCTGCTGGCCGCATAGCGTATCAAGCAGTTGCAGCATTTCCTGGCGCAGTGCCGGGTCGAGTGCGGAGAACGGTTCATCAAGCAGCAAAATAGGCTGTTCACGCACCAGACAACGGGCGAGGGCGACGCGCTGACGCTGGCCGCCGGAGAGCTGTGACGGGAGTCGGTCGAGCAAATCGCTAATTGCCATTTGGCTGGCGATGGTGCCCAGGCGTGCTTGTTGCGCGGCAGTGAGTTTCAGCCCGGGATTTAACCCGAGGCCAATGTTCTGGCGCACCGTCAGATGCGTGAAAAGATTGTTTTCCTGGAAGAGCATCGAAACCGGGCGTTGCGCCGGAGCGGTTCGGGTATGCTCCTCGCCATGCAGCAGAATCTGCCCACTGGCGGGCGTCAGAAAACCCGCAATCAAACTGAGCAGCGTACTTTTCCCCGCCCCGCTAGGCCCCAGCACAGCAACACGTTCTCCGGCGTTCAACTGCAGCGAAAAACGCATCGGTAAATGGTGATAGAGCCAGGTGACATCAGTTAGCGTTAGCATTCCCTTCATCCTTCAAGTTGCAGGTGTGTTTGCTGCTTTCATTCATCCAGGTCACATAGCTTTCTAAGTTCCCAGTCTTCATTCACTTGCCGCCTTCCTGCAACCCGAATCATTTTGGGAATAGCGTCCCGGAAGTTTTTCAATCAATGTGAATAAAGCAAAGCACAGTATCAGCAGGATAAGCGCCGTGACGGCTCCATCCTGGCTGCGGTAAGAACCAATTTGTTGATAGAGATAAAACGGCAGCGTGCGGAAATCTTCATTGCCAAACAAGGCCACGACGCCGAAATCGCCAATCGATAATACACAAGCAAACGCCAGCGCCTGAGCCAGTGGGCGCTTGAGCGCACGCAACTCGATATATCGCAGGCGATTTATGCCACTGATATTCAATGACTGGCACAGCCGGGTATAGCGTTCAGCAACATCCAGCATCGGGTTTTCCAGCACTTTTAGCGCGTAAGGAATGGCCATTAACGCATTGGTGAATATCACTATGCCATCGGCTGTTTGCGGTAAGCCCACGGTGTTGTTGAGTAGCAGGAAAAAGCCGGTCGCCAGCACGATGCCCGGCATCGCCAGAATCAACATACCGCTGAGTTCCAGCGCCTGGCCTGCAAAGGCACGGTTACGCAGGCGCAATTCCCGCGAACTCCACAGCAACATTACTGTGATGACCACGCAGATAAGTCCGGCACCCACGGCGATCCTTAGCGAGGTGAATAACGCCTGCCACAGTATTGGTTGTGACAACACAGTGCTAAAGCCACTGTTGATGCCATCAATAATGACGGCCAACAACGGTGGCAATAACAGCAACAGAGCGAGGGTGATTAGCCCCCCGTCGCACAGCTTTCGGCGCAGGTTATCTTGCGGATCGCGCCAGCCTTGCATCTGGCTGATGCCTACCGGAATCGCTTTGCTAAGCCGTTGACTTAACAGCACCAGTCCCAAACAACAGACCATCTGCACCATGGCAAGCAGGGCAGCACGAGCGGGATCGTAGTCGTAGCTCAGCGCCTGGAAGATAGCCAGTTCGATAGTGGTCGCTTGTGGCCCGCCGCCCAGCGAAAGCACAGTGGCAAAGCTTGCGAAACAGAGCATAAATATCAGCGCGGCGGCTGGGAGAATCTGGCGGCGAAGCCAGGGCCATTCCACAAAGCGGAAGAAATTCCAGCCCTGCATTCCCAGTTGTGCGGCAACCTGGCGTTGTTCGCTGGGGATATTTTCCAGTGCCTGAAGCAGCAGGCGTGTCGCCATCGGCATGTTGAAAAAAACATGGGCTAACAGGATGCCTTTTAATCCGTATGGCGAAAATGCCCATTCAACGCCAAGCCATGCGCTCAGGTTGGCAAGCCAGCCTTCCCGACCATAAACCGTCAGAATCCCGAATACTGCCACCAGAACGGGCAAAACCAGGGTCATCGCGCACAGGCGTAACAGCGCAAGGCGTCCGGGGAAGCGGCGTCGATAAAGCGCGCGTGCCAGAAAAATGGCCGGGAACACGGAAAGCGCTGCGGAGAGAAACGCCTGCCAGAATGAGAAACGCAGCACATGCCACAAATAGCTATCCTGCACCAGAGCGCGGATATCCGTTTGCGGCGCGTTAAACCACAGCGCTATAAAAGCCGCCAGGGCTACTGCCACCACCAGTGTGGCGGCACATAACCCTGGAATCAGCCAGCCGGGAATTAGCGGCTGACGGCGCGTTGCCATTCACTAATCCAGTTGGCGCGTTGTTTAGCCACTTCTTGCGCGCTGTACTCCAGCGTGTTCTGCGGTTTTACCAGGCCGTTAAAGCCCTCAGGCAATTTCACATCCGTCACCGGATACATCCAGTTTCCTGTCGCAACGGTATTCTGGAAGCCTGGCGAGGTGATGAATGTCATGAATTTTTCAGCCAGTTCTGGCTGTTTGCTCGACGCCAAACGCCCGGCAACTTCCACCTGCAAATAATGGCCTTCGCTAAAATTAGCCGCCGCGTAGTTATCTTTTTTCTCTTCGATGATGTGATAAGCCGGAGAGGTGGTGTAGCTCATCACCAAATCGCCTTCACCTTTCAGGAACAGACCATAGGCTTCGCTCCAGCCCTTGGTCACGGTGACCGTTTTCTTCGCCAGCTTTTGCCACGCGTCAGGTGCTTTGTCGCCATACACCTTCTGCATCCACAGCAATAAACCTAGCCCTGGTGTGCTGGTGCGCGGATCCTGATAAATCACTTTCCATTTTTGGTCACTTTCCACCAGTTCTTTCAGGCTTTTCGGCGGGTTTTTCAGCTTGTTTTTATCGTAGACGAAAGCGAAGTAACCATAATCGAACGGGACAAACGTATCGTTACTCCAGCCGCCAGGGATCTTCAAAGCAGTGGTGTCTGTCTTGCTCGGGGCAAATAATTTGGTCTGCTCAGCGGCAGCCAGCAGGTTGTTATCCAGTCCCAGAACCACGTCGGCTTTGCTGTTTTTACCTTCCATACGCAGGCGGTTGAGCAGCGAAACGCCGTCTTCGAGTGCGACAAATTTCAGCTCGCAGTTACAGTCAGCTTCAAAGGCTTTTTTCACCGCAGGACCCGGGCCCCAGTCGGCAGCAAAAGAGTCGTAGGTATAAACAGTCAGCAGGGGTTTGGCAAAAACAGGGGCGGCGATAAGGGCCAGTAACGGCAATAATTTTTTGAACACTTTGCACCTCTTGGAATTAGGGGTGGCAAAGGATTTTGAGAATGGAGCCTCAAATCCCTTCGCCGGCGTTATCCGGATCAGGTTCGACGGGTATTATCTCAGCCAGACTTTCGTCTTAGCACCCCGTTGAGAACGCGAGCATTGTAGTGATTCTGTGAATGAATCGAAAGTATTAAGGTTCCGGCGGTGCAAACCATGCCGATTTAAAGTCGAACCAGCCCAACGTGTTCATCCTCACGCCGCGCATACTGCGTTGCCCTTCAATGCGTAACCAATGGTGAATTAATGGCAAAATATCATTATTTTCGACACGACTCTGGCACCATTCAGGCAGAGAAAGCTCGCCCTTATGCCATTGACTGGTATCGGTTTCCCAGTCAATGGCGATGCATTTTTGAATCAAAGGCACTTCATAAAGATGTGAATAGAGTGAAAACTCTAACGGCAAAGTGAAGTTTGCGCTGTTAAGCCAGATGTCACTTTCAGCTTCACCCTGATGCCACTCCTCATAACTGACTTCTTGCACCACCAGTTCAACATCCACGCGTGCCAGCAGTTCTTCCATGACTTTACTGATAACCCGATGCTCAACGTGATCGCGATAAAATGTCAGCGTCACGGACTCAAGCCCGGCAGGTTTTTCAAGCACGGGCTGTGGGCGCGCGTGGTGCCAGCGTGGTAGCAGTCCGTAAGCCGGGAACCAGTATTGCTGATTTTGCGCCCCAGCGCTGTAAAGCAGATGGATCGGTGCCAGGATATGGCTTAGCCAGCGGCGCACTTCTGTGTTGCTGCCAAGCTTTGAGCGGCTATCAAACAAAATATAGTAGCAGCCCTCTTCCAGACGGCTTTCAACGGCTTTCTCGCTGTCAGGCATTCCTGATAATTGCACCGCACAACTGACCTCTTCGCCAATTTCAGGCAGCACCCAGAAATTCACCTCGTCAATCAATGCCCGATAACCAAAGTAATCATCGTAGGCCTGAATTTTTAGCTGATTGTTATTATTGCGTACTACCGAATACGGGCCGGTGCCGACAGGCTGGCGAGCAAAATGGGTTAAGGTTTGCCATTCGCGCGGCAGGATCATTGCGTTGACGCTGCCCAACAACCACGGTAGCCAGTTGTCGGGTTGTGAGAGCGTGATATCCAGTGTCCAGGCCGTAGGCGAAGTGATCTCCGTGATATGCGAATACAGCGGCAAGGTGCTGATACGTTGCAGGGAAGTCGTCACATCCAACATATCTAATTCACGGCCATGGTGAAAATGAATGCCGGGACGAAGATAAAAGCGCCAGTGTAATGGGGATATTTGTTGCCAGTGGTGGGCGATATCCGCTTCCAGTTCCCCATTTTCCTCATTTATCCGGATAAGTCCGCTGAAGATTTGCCGGGCAATATGGGTTTCAGAACGACGTAAAGCTGAGCCTGGTAACAGGTTTAGCAGCGGGCGATAGTAGAGAACCCGCAGAATATGTCGTCCCTGGCGGAAGCTACGACCCAGGTGAGAAATCAGCATTTGCCGTACGGCCGCTTTATCGCCAACGATCTGCACCAGTTGATCAATTCTGTCCTGTTCGAGCAGATCTTCTGCACGCTGCTGCTGGAGTGCCAGGCCGGTATATAAGAATTCTAGCTGCGAACGCTTGCCACGCCCGACCTCCGCTTTCCAGCACAACCAGCCCTTTTCCTGCATCGAACTCAGTAGCGTCCGCATATGGCGACGTGAGCAATTCAACAAATCAGCCAAATCATTTAACGTCGTTTCCTGTGGTTTGCCATCGAAGTATTGCCACAGACGAATGAACTGTTGTTGCAGACGACTCGAACTCATAAAAGAGGAACTCCCCACAGAAACTCATCAATTTAACTTTCCTCATATTACGCCAATAATTATCAACGTTGAAACGAGGAGGTAGAGGTTTATATGAAACGGTCGCCGATAGTTAAGTTTTATCAACAGTATTTTGCCGCAACACATAGTGTTTCTACTGGATGGCTGGCTCGCCTGAAAGCTGAGCAACGTCTGAAGATGCTCGAAGACTTAATGCAGTGGGAAGTCACCACTTCCGCAACCGTGAAGTACTGACTCGTTGATCCATGTGTGACTGAGAATTGGTGTGATTCACCAGGCCAGCAGAATTTTACTGCTGGCTTTTTTATACCCGTCATTCTTCGAGCTGCTGGTGCATTGGCAGCGTTTGCTCGCCCGAATCACTTACCACAGTCGGCTCATCGGGACTCGCTCTCTTGCCGCCTTCCCGCAACTCGAATTATTTAGGGTATAGTTTACGTTTTGCACACCCAGTGAGCGCTCGAACAAAAGGAATTTCTGCATGTTGTGGTTTTTGACTCGGGGACGACGCCTCAACCCGGTGTACGCTGCATTTATGATTGTGGCTTTTATGATGGGGATTGCGGGGGCACTCCAGGCGCCCACGCTTAGCCTGTTTTTAAGTCGAGAAGTAGAGGTGCGCCCATTCTGGGTCGGGCTGTTTTATACCGTCAATGCGATAGCCGGCATTTTAGTTAGCCTGCTGTTGGCGAAGCGTTCCGATAGCCGCGGCGACCGGCGAAAACTGATTATGGTTTGCTGCGTGATGGCAGTGGCAAACTGCGTTTTATTTGCTTTTAACCGTCACTATCTGACGTTAATTACTGTTGGCGTCATGTTCGCGTCAATTGCCAACACCGCCATGCCGCAAATCTTCGCTCTTGCCCGCGAGTATGCCGATAGCTCCGCGCGTGAAGTGGTGATGTTCAGCTCAATCATGCGTGCGCAGCTGTCGCTGGCCTGGGTGATTGGCCCGCCTTTGTCTTTTATGCTGGCGTTAAACTACGGCTTTACCACTATGTTTCTTATCGCGGCGGGGATTTTTATTATCTCGCTGGCGCTAATTTTCTTCGCACTGCCCTCGGTCGCCAGGATTGAGCAGCCCGCAGATGTGGCGCTGACACAGGTCAGCGGTTGGAAAGATAGCAACGTGCGCATGCTCTTCATCGCCTCGATGCTGATGTGGACATGCAACACCATGTATATTATTGACATGCCGCTTTGGGTCAGCAGTGATTTAGGGCTGCCGGAATCCCTGGCGGGGTTGCTGATGGGGACGGCTGCGGGGCTTGAGATCCCAGCCATGATCCTTGCGGGCTATTATGTGAAGCGTTTTGGTAAGCGGCGCATGATGGTGATCGCAGTAGCCGCTGGCGTGTTGTTCTACGTCGGGCTGATTATGTTCCACAGCCGTACGGCGCTGCTGTTACTCCAGCTATTTAACGCGGTGTTTATTGGCATTGTCGCCGGGATCGGTATGCTGTGGTTCCAGGATTTGATGCCGGGCAGGCCGGGGTCGGCGACCACATTATTCACCAACAGCATTTCTACCGGTGTGATTCTGGCGGGGGTGTTGCAGGGTGCGCTTGCAGAGAGTTTTGGGCACTATTCAGTTTACTGGCTGATTGCCGGGCTTTCGGTATTTGCGCTGATTTTGACCTGCAGGGTGAAGAATATTTAAGCTGCTTAACGTCGGATGGCGCTTGCGCTTATCCGACCTACCGGTTTCAGAAGCACAGTGTCAAATCAGATTTCGTATAGCGGATAAGCGTAGCGTCATCCGACACAAGCCATCGGGTTTCGTAGGGCGGATAAGCGTAGCGTCATCCGACACAAGCCATCAGATTTCGTAGGGCGGATAAGCGCAGCGTCATCCGACACAAGCCATCGGATTACGTAGGTCGGATAAGCGCAGCGTCATCCGACACAAGCCATCAGATTTCGTAGAGCGGATAAGCGCAGCGTCATCCGCCAGTAGTCAAATCAGATTTCGTAGGGCGGATAAGCGTAAGCGTCATCCGCCAGTACCTAAACTACTCCGCCAAAAACAGCTCCAACAGCGAATTCAAAAACAGCTTCCCGTGCTCGGTAATCTGCCAATAATCCTCTGTCTCAACCAGGTAATCCTTCGCAATCGCTTCATCCAGCTGCGCGCGAATTACCGACTCATCCAACCCGGTATACTGGTTAAACTCTTTACGTGGTGCAGCTTCCAGCAGGCGGAAGCGGTTCATAAAGAACTCAAACGGTTTGTCGGCCTGTTCCACGTCATGCTGGCGATCAAGATACTTGCCTTCCATATACCCGCGTGGATGGCGGGTTTTCGCGGTACGCAGAATACGCCCGTCCTCGAAAGTCACTTTGCCGTGCGCACCGCAACCAATCCCCAGATAATCGCCAAAGCGCCAGTAATTCAGATTGTGCTGACACTGGTAACCGGGTTTCGCATAGGCTGAGGTTTCGTATTGCTGATAACCCGCCGCCGTCAGCAGTTTGTCGCCTTGCTCGAAAATATCCCACAGTGCATCGTCATCTGGCAGTTTTGGCGGACGGGAGCTAAACAGCGTATTCGGCTCAATCGTCAGCTGATACCAGGAAAGATGCGGTGGGTTCAGTTCAATGGCCTGGCGTAAATCGTCCAGAGCTTCTTCCAGCGACTGGTCCGGCAAACCGTGCATCAAATCCAGGTTGAAACTGCGCAAGCCTAAACCGCTTGCCAGATTGGCCGCTCTTTTGGCTTCGCCTGCATCATGAATCCGCCCCAGACGTTTGAGCTTCTCTTCACTGAAACTCTGCACGCCGATAGAAATACGGTTCACACCCGCACGCTGATAACCGACAAAACGGTCGGCCTCAACGGTGCCGGGGTTCGCTTCCATAGTGATTTCTGCATCCCTCGCCAGCGGCAGGCGAGCCCGCACACCATCGAGCAGAGTTTGCATCGCCTCGCTTGAAAGCAAGCTTGGCGTACCGCCACCAATAAAGATGGTCTTTATTTCACGTCCTTGTGCCATTGGCGCGTCGATATCCAGATCGCGCAACAGGTGGGCGACATACTCGTCGTGCGGCACGTCGCCTTTCAGTGCATGAGAATTGAAGTCACAGTAGGGGCACTTCTGCACGCACCACGGGATGTGAATATAGAGACTCAGTGGTGGCAAATTAGCCATTTTTCATTGCTTCCAGTAACAGTTTTAACGCTTGCCCACGGTGGGAAATCGCGCGTTTTTCATCACGAGTAAGTTCTGCTGCGGTCTTGCCTTCACTCGGGACAAAGAAAATTGGGTCGTAGCCAAAGCCACCTGCACCTGCGGCTTCTCGGGTAATCTGGCCTTCCCAACTACCGTGACAGACTAATGGCGTGGGGTCTTCGGCATGGCGCATATAAACCAGCACACAGTGGAAACGCGCTTTACGTTGCTCGTCTGGCACATCTTTCATTGTAGCCAGTAACTTTTCCAGGTTTTGCTGATCGGACGCTTCAAGGCCTGCGTAGCGTGCGGAGTAAATTCCTGGCGCGCCGCCCAACACATCTACAGCCAGGCCGGAATCATCAGCAATCGCGGGCAGGCCCGTAATCTGAGCCGCATGACGAGCTTTCAGAATGGCGTTCTCGATAAACGTCAGGCCAGTTTCTTCGGCTGACTCGACGCCTAATTCAGTTTGCGCCACCACATCCAGACCAAAATCGCCCAGTAAATCGGCAAGTTCGCGCACTTTACCGGCGTTACCGGTCGCGAGGACAACTTTTTGCATAGTGAGATAATCCTGTGAAATTCGGTAATTATTCGAGCAATGCCGCGACTTCCGTCGGGATTTGTTGCGGGTCGATAACCTTAACTTGCTTATGACGGCCCAACTCGCCTTTCTCAACTACCACCTGGCTTTTGGCGACGCGGAACTGTTTGGCCAGATATTTTACCAGATGGGCGTTGGCTTTACCGTCAATCGGTGGTGCGGTGATGGCGACTTTTAACTCGTCGCCATGCAAACCAATGATGCTATCCCGGCTGGCTTTAGGCTGAATATACAACCGTAAAACCAGCCCGTCTGCGGCTTGACTCACTGCACTCACAGCAAATACCACAGCCCCGGGAACAGATCCATGCCAAGGTAATTCAGTGCGTACAGAATCAAAATCACCACCATCGCGGAGAAATCAATGCCGCCCATTGCCGGAATCACTCGACGAATCGGAGCCATCATCGGTTCAGTCAACTGCATCAGCACATATTCGATTGGGCTGCGACCCTGGCTAATCCAGCTCATCAACGAACGAATAATAATGACCCAGAACACCAGCGTACCGGCGGACTTAAGCAACGATAACAGGCCAACCAGCAGGTTCATCGGGTCAAGCGACAGCGCGCCCACCTGAATCAACAGCAGAATAGGGTACTTCAGCGTGGTGAGAATAAACGCCACCAGCAGCGAAGAGGTATCAATCGGCCCAATCGAAGGGATTATCCGGCGCAACGGCCCGACAATTGGTTGGGTAATTTTGACGATAAATTGGGCAAACGGATTATAAAAATCACAACGTGACCACTGCATCCAGATGCGAATTAATAGCACCATCACATACAGTTCAATCAGTGTTTTGACCAGGAAAGTCAACGTCAGCATGGCGTTCCTCAATTAAGATTTTGTGATTAACGCGCGGAGTAATCCCGTGCGCCGAAAATAGCGGTTCCAATGCGCACCATGGTGCTGCCTGCGGCAATCGCGGCGTCCATGTCATCGGTCATGCCCAGGGACAACGTATCAACCGTTGCATAACGGCTTTTGAGCGATGTGAAAGCGTCAGCCATTTTCTGGCAAACCGCTAACTGATGCTCGTAATCAGGTTCAGGGGCAGGGATCGCCATTAAACCTCGTAACACCAAACCCGGTAGTAATGCGACGTCGGCCGCCAGCGCATCCAGTTCACTGAGCGCAATACCCGATTTGCTTTGTTCATCACTAATATTTATTTGGATCAGCACGTTAAGCGGCGGAAGCTCTGCCGGACGCTGTTCGCTTAAACGGGTGGCAATTCGCAGCCTGTCGACGGTATGGCACCAGTCAAAATGTTCTGCCACCAGACGGCTTTTGTTCGACTGCAAAGGTCCGATAAAGTGCCATTCCAGTGACGCTTCACTGTTCTCGGCAAAGTAGCGAATTTTATCCACGCCTTCCTGCACGTAGTTTTCACCAAACGCCCGTTGCCCGGCAGCAATGGCTTCTGCGAGAGCGCTCGCAGGCTTTGTTTTACTGACTGCAAGCAAAGTCACTTCTTCTGGAGCACGGCCGCAGCGTTCAGTTGCCGCTAAGATTTTGTGCTGAACCTGTGCCAGATTGTGCGTTATCTCATTCATAGGTTGGAAAGTGATATGGATATCGAAGAAATTGTGGCCCTTAGTGTAAAGCATAATGTCTCTGATCTACACCTGTGCGCGCAGCTTCCTGCTCGCTGGCGCAGGCAAGGGCGGTTGGAACTGCTGCCGGGTGGTGCCCCTGAGCCAGATGCATTAATGGAACAATGGATGTCCCAAAGCCAAAAGGCGCAACTGCAAGAAAGCGGGCAGGTGGATTTTGCCGTGACTCTGCAATCAGGGACGCGATTGCGGGCTAACGCATTTCATCATTTGCAGGGGTACTCTCTTGCCTTGCGGATGCTGGCTTCAAATTGCCCTCAACTTGAGGCATTAAACGTTCCGCCGCTACTCCCCGAATTGCTGACCTCGCCAGACGGTCTGATTCTGGTGACCGGTGCGACGGGTAGCGGTAAATCCACCACCCTTGCGGCAATGGTTGATCATCTCAACCATCAGCTTGATGGGCATATCCTGACGCTCGAAGACCCGATTGAGTTTGTGCATCATTCAAAGCGCTGCCTGATTCAACAACGAGAACCTGGCACGCATTGTCGCTCTTTTGCCGCAGCGTTACGCGCGGCACTCCGTGAAGATCCGGATGTGATATTGCTTGGTGAATTGCGTGATAGCGAAACGATTCGTCTGGCGCTCACCGCTGCGGAAACCGGCCATCTGGTATTGGCGACGTTGCATACTCGTGGTGCCGCACAAGCGGTGGAACGGCTGGTGGATGTCTTTCCTGCCGAGGAAAAAAGCATGGTACGCAGCCAACTGGCAGGCAGCTTAAAAGCCGTGCTGGCGCAGAAATTACAGCCTGTTAGCCATGGGAAAAGGGTAGCGCTGTTTGAATTACTGGTGAATACGCCTGCAGTGGCGAGTCTTATTCGCGAGGGGAAAACGCATCAATTACCCGGTCAGATTCAGACCGGCCAACAATATGGGATGCAGAGTTTTGCCCAGAGCGAGGCGATATTTATTGGGAAGGGGGAGCAAGCAACGGCGGAGTGCGGATTAGCGAGCGCGCCATCCGCCGTAGCGGCAACTATCAAGGGTTATAGTCAAACCAGCTTTCAAGAATGATGACAGCAGAGGCTGAGTCAATACTGCCTTTGTTTAATGCACGGAAACCGCCGTGCTCAAACAACCCGGCACGTGCTTCAACGGTGCTCAGGCGCTCATCTTGCAGCGAAACTTTTACGCCAAATCGCCCGTGCAGGCGGTTGGCAAACTTACGAGCACGTACGGTAAGGGGTTGTTCGGTACCATCCATATTCAGCGGTAAGCCAACGATGACTTCATCGGGCTGCCACTCTTTAAGGATTTTTTCGATCACATTCCAGTCCGGTGTACCGTCTTGTGCTTTGATCGCAGTTAAAGGACGCGCGGTTCCGGTAATACGTTGCCCGATGGCGACACCAATACTTTTGGTGCCGAAATCAAAGGCTAACAATGTTCCACTGCTCATTAAGCGTGCCCCGCTTCACTTGGCATATTATGAATATCAATGCCGATTAATTTCGCGGCTTCACGCCAGCGTTCGGAAATTGGGGTGCGGAAAAGAATTGAAGCGTCGGCTGGTGCCGTTAACCAGGCGTTGTCCAGAATCTCTTGTTCGAGTTGCCCTTTTTCCCAGGAAGAGTAGCCGAGAGCGACAATCACATCCGTGGGTTGGTTGGCTGTACCGATAGTTTCGAGCACATCGCGGGAAGTCGTGATCACGGTGTCATCTGAAATACGGATGCTTGAGGCGAAACAATCCGGTGGCGAGTGCAAAATAAAGCCGCGGTCTTCTGCCAATGGGCCACCGATAAAAACAGGTTTATCCAGGCGAATGGCTGGGTCACGGGGTTCTGGTTCGATTTTTAATTTTTCGAGAACACCGTCAACCTGGAGGTTTTCGAGGGGTTTATTAATAATTATCCCCATAGCGCCTTCGTCGTTGTATTCACAGATATAAACGACTGCACGCTTAAACAGAGGATCCTGGAGCGACGGCATGGCAATTAGAAAGTGATGCTGTAAATTCATTGTCAGAGGTTCTGGTTCCGGTTGAAAAAGCGGCATTAAACGCGCGAGGAATAGTCAGTTTATCACTATTGAACTGCTCTGGACACTTGACCCATACCAAAGGTATGGGTCTTTTCCCTAAAGGGACCGTGCGGGATTACTTCGCCAGACGTTTTTCGATTGCGTCGAATAACATACCGGTGATTGAAACCGGGAATTCGGCTTCGATTTCGCGAATACAGGTTGGGCTGGTCACGTTAATCTCGGTCAGACGATCGCCGATGATATCCAGGCCAACAAAGATAAGCCCCTTGGCTTTCAATGTTGGGCCGACGCGGCGGGCAATTTCCCAGTCGCTGTCGGTCAATGGACGCGGTTCGCCACGGCCACCTGCTGCCAGGTTACCACGAGTCTCGCCACCTTGCGGAATACGCGCCAGGCAGTAGGGAACAGGTTCGCCATCAACGACTAAAACACGTTTGTCGCCATCGACAATCGCGGGCAGGTAGTTTTGTGCCATGCAATAACGGTTGCCCAGCTCAGTCAGGGTTTCAGCGATAACACCGATGTTAGGGTCACCCTCTTTGACGCGGAAAATCGAAGCGCCGCCCATGCCGTCCAGCGGTTTAAGAATAATGTCGCCATGCTTTTGCCAGAACGCTTTCAGCTGCGCTTTGTTGCGCGTGACAAGTGTTTCCGGAGTCAAATCAGCAAACCAGGCGGTGAACAGCTTTTCGTTACAGTCGCGCAGGCTCTGCGGTTTGTTGACGATCAGCGTGCCTTGTTCTTCAGCGCGCTCAAGAATATAGGTCGCGTAGATAAACTCGGTATCAAATGGCGGATCTTTACGCATCAATACCACGTCGAGATCGGCAAGCTGAATATCTTGCTCGCTGCTAAATTCGTACCATTTATCGTAATTCTGCTCGACTGAGAGAAGGCGGGTGCGCGCATGCGCTTCACCGTTGATCAAATACAGATCTGCCATTTCCATGTAGTGGAGCTCATAACCACGGCGCTGGGCTTCCAGCAACATGGCAAAACTAGAGTCTTTCTTGATGTTAATGTTTGCGATGGGGTCCATCACGATGCCGAGCTTGATCATTTTTTTCTCCGTTAAAGCTGGCTACAAGGCGTTATCGTTGCAGACAGTCTGGGGGCGGACAGCGCACAACATTCGCAGCGTACATTAGTAAGTGAGAATGTGAGCACTGCCCAAGGCCAGAATGGCAAAAAAGATAGCCTTGTACCCGTTTTTAGCCCAGGTCGCCAAAACGCACTTGCAGTGCAGTAATCGCGGTGAGCGCGGTAGTCTCAGTACGCAGAACGCGAGGTCCCAACAGAATATCAGTAAACTGATGGCGTGCGGTCATCGCAATTTCATCAGCCGTTAAACCCCCTTCCGGGCCAATCAACAGACGCACCCGTTCAACAGGTTGCGGCAACGTATTGATACTGGCGCTGGCGCGAGGATGCAGATTCAGCTTCAGACTGTCATCTTCTTCTGTACACCACTTTTCGAGATCCATTGCCGGGCGCACTTCTGGCACGGTATTACGGCCGCATTGTTCACAGGCGGCAATGGCGATTTTCTGCCACTGTCCCAGTTTCTTATTCAGGCGTTCGGCATCCAGTTTTACGCCACAGCGTTCAGAAAACAAAGGGGTGATCACATTCACGCCAAGTTCCACCGCTTTCTGAATGGTGAATTCCATCTTCTCGCCGCGTGACATAACCTGACCAAGATGCAGGTGTAGAGGGGATTCGCGGTTATCAATAATTGCGCTCATCACTTTCACCCGCACACTTTTCTTATCTGCCTGCACGATTTCAGCATCAAAAACCTGATTGCTTCCATCGAACAGTTGCAGTGCGTGGCCTGCGCTCATGCGCAATACGCGGCCGACGTGATTCGCAGCATCTTCGCAAAGAGCCACGTCCTGGCCGACGGTCAGTAATTCAGGGTGATGAATGCGGGGTATACGCATGGTTTTAATATCCAAAAGAGGTCTTGTTTTTCACCCTCTCCCCCAGGAGAGGGGACTAAACCGCTAGTGTAGGTTAGCTGTTTTGTGCCTGGCAAGCCCGCAGCACATAAGGGTTATGATTGCCCTGAAGTTTAGCGATGCGTTCATCGCGCTCGCACTCCCAGGCCGTAACCGGAAATTGCTTATTCCATGCCTCAAATAGCTGGGTCTGTTGGCGTGACAGACTGAGTTGATACTGATCACGCATATAGAAATAGGTACGTGCGATAGCACCACGCGCACGCGCAGGGGGCTCGGCAATTTTATCTTTGAAGTCGACTTTCATTTCACACTGCCCGTACTGCCCTTCACCGCCATTCCACTGGCTATACATGAAGTTATTACGGTCAGCGTTCACTTCGCCTACAGCAGGTTGCAGGTTGTGCATATCGCTTTCCATCTTGCGATATTCCGGATCTTTGGCGCAGTTTTTACGCCCACCGTCTTGCCAGCACTGGCGCTGATGACCGAACTGCCAGGCCGGAACCACGTGTTCCCACTCGATGCGCGTCGCGCGGTTTTCATTCTTCCGCACTTTGTAGCCGCAGGACTCAAGATCGGGAATGCCTTTTTTGCCTTCCCAGCTGATCTTACACCCACAATAAAAGTCGCCCGGTGCGTCGGCATTCACTTTAACGCCAGCGGCTTTCGCTTGAGAGAAATTATTAATACCGGCACTGAGTGCGGAGAAAGACGAAAGGGCTGCAACAAATGCAACAGCCAAAGAATATTTGCGAGACATTTCCAGAATCCTTACTAAAACGTGTTCGAACCCTAACTGATGCAATATTGGGATTCAATCAGCTAAATCAGGAAACTTTCAGATTAATATTTTTAATTACAGGCAGTTGTAGCGTCTGGCTTTAACAGGTCACCACATTGGACACAGCGGTATTCCGCTTCGCCGCGTACGACACGGTTATGGCGTCTGACCGTCAACTGGTGTAACTGGCAGCGGCAGCGATAAGGGAAGGTATTCTTACGCACGGATTGCACTTCAAATTTATGCGTACGCCTCGCAGGAACACCAAGCACGCTTTCCATCATCCATTTCCACTCTTTGCCGTGGGGGGCGACGCGACCAAAGTGCTTCCAGACCAACAAATGCGCCAGTTCGTGCGGGACCACTTCATCGATGAACGTTTGCTGATTTTCCATCAGCAACACGGGGTTGAGACGAATTTCATAGCTTTCCATCCACGCCGTGCCCGCAGCGGTGCCACGCTGCTGATAGACCAGTTTGGGTTCGGGGTAGTTTCGTCCCAGGTGTTGATTAGCCTGTTGGAGTTTTTCCCGCAGGCAGCGCATAACGGCCTGTTGGATTGCGATGGGGAGTCGTGGGGATTTCATAGCGGCAAAGAATAGTGCGAGGCGGAGCAGGGTGCAAGCCCCTATCCACAGTGGATAGGGGCGAGTATTACCTAGTTCTGAGCGCCAATCTCACGTAAGCGGCGGCCTTTCATCAAGTTACGTTCAATGTGTTCCAGGGAAACGTGTTTGGTTTCTGGAATCAACCACAGAGTCAGCACAATAAAGAACAGGTTTAAGCCCGCGTAAACCCAGAAGGTATTCGCGTTACCCAGAGTGTTAAGCATGGTCAGGAATGTTGCACCGACAATCATGTTCGCAATCCAGTTGGTGGCGGTAGAGCAAGTGATACCAAAATCGCGGCCTTTCAGCGGCTGAATTTCAGAACATAGTACCCAAATCAGCGGACCCGCACTCATCGCAAAACCAACGATGAACATCAACAGCATCGCAATGGCAAAGTATTGCGCACCCTGAGAGTGAATGCCGATGTGCAGCATTGTCCCCAGAACACCCATACCAACTGCCATCACCATGAAGCCCAGAACCAGCGTCGGTTTACGGCCCCAACGGTCAACCAGACCGATAGCAATAAATGTCGCCAGGACGTTGATAAGCCCAACAATAACGGTGCCCCACATTTGCTGAGTGGTGTTAGTGAAACCGGCGATTTCGAAGATTTTCGGTGCGTAATACATGATGACGTTCATACCGGTGAACTGCTGCATAACCTGAAGCAGGATGCCGAGGAACACCGCACGACGGAAGTTGCTGTTGTCTTTAAATAGTGACCAGCCACTTTGTTTTACTTTCAGGCTTTCACGAATTTCTTCCAGTTCGCGTTTGGCTTCTGCACTGGTATCACGCAGGCGCAACAGTACGCGTTCGGCATCGTGGAAACGGCGTTTTGCAGCGAACCAGCGTGGGCTGTCCGGCAGGAAGAAGACGCCTATCAGTAAAATCAGGGCAGGAATGGTGATAACCCCTAACATCCAGCGCCATGAACCGCTGTAGCTGAAGGCGGTATCGGAAAGGTAAGCGCCGAGAATACCAATGGTAATCATCAACTGGTACATGGAAATCATGCTGCCGCGAATTTTTTCCGGAGCAATTTCAGACAGATAAAGCGGTGCGGTATAAGACGCAACACCTACTGCCAGGCCCAACAGTACGCGGGAAATAATCAGGATTTCAGTATTCGGTGCAAATGCAGAGCAAAGCGAACCGGCAACGAAAAGCACAGCACCAATCATCAGGCTGTATTTACGCCCGATGCGGAAGGAGAGCCAGCCACTGCCAACGGCACCTACAGCAGCACCAAACATCATCGAGCTGACGACCCATTCTTGCTGATGTGCGGTTATCTGGAAATCTTTTGCGATAAACGGCAGGGCACCGGCAATAACGCCGATATCAAGGCCAAACAACAAACCGGCCAGGGCTGCAAGGAAACAGACGAAAAAGGTCATGCTTTTATTTGAGCGCCCTTGTTTTTTTATGTCAGGCATATTGCTCTCCAGTTGAATAATTTTGGGGTATCTCTGTATTAAGAGTAGGTTAACGCCACGTGAAATTGTGTGATTCATCTCACGTTAGTGTAATCGGTTACACTAACGTCAAGAATTGTATGTATGTTTTTTGTAATCAAAACAGTGAATTGAGTGTAGAAAATAAAACCAAAATTTTCTATGGCGGACTAATCTTAAATGTTTTGTAACTAGCGCAGCAACAAACTGTTGTCATGCAGAACAATCTTAATTAATGCCTTGTTAACGTCAGTGTAACCGCTACCACTTGGTATTCTTTGTATCGAAAGGTTTTGCTTAAGGAAGGAATTGAGACGATAGAAAGGGAAGTCGAAATAAAAAAGGCCAGCGAAGCGCTGGCCTTTTGAGATTTGATGAACTGTTAGTGTATTACAGACCAGCAGCTTCACGCAGCAAGGCTGCTTTGTCGGTTTTTTCCCAAGGGAAATGTTCACGACCAAAGTGACCGTATGCAGCGGTTTCTTTATAGATTGGGTGCAGCAGATCCAGCATCTGAATCAGGCCGTATGGACGCAGGTCGAAGAACTCGCGCACCAGCAGGGTCAGTTGTTCAGTAGAGATTTTCTCAGTACCGAAGGTTTCAACCATGATGGACGTTGGTTCTGCCACGCCGATTGCGTAGGAAACCTGGATTTCACAACGGTCTGCAAGACCTGCAGCAACGATGTTTTTCGCTACATAACGTGCCGCGTACGCAGCTGAACGGTCAACTTTAGAAGGATCTTTACCGGAGAATGCACCGCCACCGTGACGAGCCATACCGCCGTAGGTATCAACGATAATTTTACGACCCGTCAGACCGCAGTCACCCATTGGGCCACCGATAACGAAACGGCCAGTTGGGTTGATGTGGTATTTGGTAGAAGCATTCAGCCATTCTGCTGGCAGAACAGGTTTGATAATCTCTTCCATCACAGCTTCTTGCAGCGTTTTCAGCTGCACGTCTTCTGAGTGCTGGGTAGACAGAACCACTGCGTCAATACCGACGATTTTACCGTCGTCGTACTGGAAAGTGATCTGGCTTTTTGCATCCGGACGCAACCACGGCAGTGAGCCATTTTTACGAACTTCCGCCTGGCGTTGAACCAGACGGTGTGCGTAAGTGATTGGTGCTGGCATCAGCACGTCAGTTTCGTTGGTTGCATAACCAAACATCAGGCCCTGGTCGCCCGCGCCTTGTTCCAGCGGATCGGTACGGTCAACGCCCTGGTTGATGTCCGGTGACTGTTTACCGATGGCACTCAGCACAGCACAAGAGTTGGCATCAAAGCCCATATCAGAATGAACATAACCGATTTCGCGGACGGTGTTACGGGTGATCTCTTCGATATCAACCCATGCGCTGGTAGTGATTTCGCCACCAACCATCACCATCCCGGTTTTGACGTAAGTTTCACAAGCTACGCGTGCTTTTGGATCCTGCTCGAGGATTGCATCAAGAACCGCGTCAGAAATTTGGTCAGCGATTTTATCGGGATGTCCTTCTGATACAGACTCGGACGTAAAGAGGTGTTTAGCCATGTTTTATTCACCCTAAGAGAATTAGGTTAGTGCAGACTGCTGCTAATTGGCGCTCGTATCAGTGCGATGTACTGATATTGGGAGTTTTAGCCACAGGATAAATTTTAAGCAGTCTAACAGTTAATCGGTATAGATGGATTAACATCTGGACGTCTATTCTAGGTTATCCCTTAATCAGATTACCAGTGATTTTTGTGCTCGCAAGTTTCTGCCGATATTCGGGCGTGGCAATTTTTACTGACAGTGCCGCAAAGCCTGGATTTTTGTTTTGCAATTTTTAGCCGTTATCGGTATAAAGCGGCGCGCGCGGCTCATTCAACAAGCACACATTTTACGTGTTGCCCACTTCCAGCCGGGTTGAGCAAATTTCTTAGCTTTGGCTTGTCGCATGCCCCAAATGGTATGTGTGGAGGTGTCAGGATTGAAAAACCGCTGTAATTCGCAGAATCTGGCTCACCAGTCTGGTGTGCATTTGCCTCTCTCATTAAGCATCTCTTTGCTGCATCCCTGCCGATGTTTTACTCATAGGGTAACGACTCATCTCGGCGCTTCTCAGGACTCTCGGGCCGGTCACTAATCCCGCGAAATTCAGAACTTGGGCTCTCTTGTCATCGATAAGGGTTTTCTCGTGGTTTCGCCGAACCGTTTACGGAACTCGGTTACGTGTTTATACAATGATATGAAAAAGAAACCGGTCGCACAGATTATCTGTCAGCGTCTTATGCTGCTACTACGCGCTGTTAATGGGTTGTTATTGCGGGATACCCCTGCGATAGTAGTCAACTGTTTTGCACATTCGTTTAAATTTGAGGTTCGCCATGTCTGACAAAATCTCTTCTGTTTCGGGTTCGTCAGTGGGCGAGCAGGATGTACACCGCTCCATGCAGGAGGTTGCCATGAGCTCCCAGGAAGCCAGCAAAATGCTGCGTACTTACAATATTGCCTGGTGGGGCAATAACTATTACGACGTCAACGAACTGGGTCATATCACCGTTTGCCCGGATCCTGATGTTCCGCAAGCGCGTGTTGATCTCGCTGAACTCGTAAAAGCCCGTGAAGCACAGGGTCAGCGTTTGCCTGCACTGTTTTGCTTCCCGCAGATTTTGCAGCACCGCCTGCGTTCGATTAACGCAGCGTTCAAACGTGCGCGTGAATCCTACGGCTATAACGGCGACTACTTCCTCGTTTATCCTATTAAGGTAAACCAGCATCGTCGCGTGATTGAATCGCTGATTCATTCCGGAGAACCGCTGGGCCTGGAAGCGGGTTCTAAAGCGGAACTGATGGCCGTGCTGGCACATGCCGGGATGACGCGTTCAGTTATCGTATGTAACGGTTATAAAGACCGTGAATACATCCGCCTGGCGTTGATCGGTGAGAAGATGGGCCACAAGGTTTATCTGGTCATCGAGAAGATGTCTGAAATTCGCATTGTGCTGGAAGAAGCCGAGCGTCTGAATGTCGTGCCACGTCTTGGCGTGCGTGCCCGTCTGGCGTCACAAGGTTCCGGCAAATGGCAGTCATCAGGCGGCGAAAAATCCAAATTTGGTCTGGCGGCGACGCAGGTTCTGCAACTGGTTGAGATGTTGCGTGAAGCCGGTCGTATCGACAGCCTGCAATTGCTGCACTTCCACCTCGGTTCGCAAATGGCGAATATTCGCGATATCGCCACTGGCGTGCGTGAATCGGCTCGCTTCTACGTTGAGCTGCACAAGATGGGCGTCAATATCGAATGCTTCGATGTGGGCGGCGGTCTGGGTGTGGACTACGAAGGAACGCGTTCTCAGTCCGATTGTTCGGTCAACTATGGCCTGAACGAATATGCGAACAACATCATTTGGGCGATTGGCGACGCATGTGAAGAAAACGGTCTGCCGCACCCGACGGTGATTACCGAGTCCGGTCGTGCGGTCACTGCGCACCACACCGTGCTGGTGTCTAACATCATCGGTGTTGAACGCAACGAATACACTACGCCAACGGCTCCGGCTGCAGACGCATCCCGTGCACTGCAAAGCATGTGGGAAACCTGGGGCGAAATGCATGAGCCGAACAACCGTCGCTCGCTGCGTGAATGGCTGCACGATAGCCAGAACGATCTGCATGATATCCACACCGGTTACTCGGCGGGGAGTTTCTCCCTGCAAGAGCGTGCCTGGGCGGAGCAGCTTTACCTGAGCATGTGCCACGAAATTCAGCGTCTGCTGGATCCAAGCAACCGTGCACACCGTCCAATCATCGACGAACTGCAAGAACGTATGGCGGATAAGATTTACGTCAACTTCTCACTGTTCCAGTCAATGCCGGATGCGTGGGGTATCGATCAGCTGTTCCCGGTACTGCCGCTCGAAGGTCTGAACCAGATCCCTGAGCGTCGTGCGGTACTGCTGGATATCACTTGTGACTCCGACGGTGCTATCGATCACTACATTGACGGTGACGGCATTGCGACCACCATGCCTATGCCAGAATACGATGCGGAAAACCCGCCTCTGCTGGGCTTCTTCATGGTCGGTGCTTACCAGGAAATTCTGGGTAACATGCATAACCTGTTTGGCGATACCGAAGCGGTTGATGTGTTTGTGTTCCCTGACGGTAGTGTGGAAGTTGAGCTTTCTGATGAAGGTGATACGGTTGCGGATATGCTGGAATACGTTCAGCTTGATCCGAACACGCTGTTGACTCACTTCCGTGATCAAGTGAAACAGACCGATCTGGATGCCGCTTTGCAGCAGCAGTTCCTCGAAGAGTTTGAGGCTGGTTTGTACGGCTATACTTATCTCGAAGACGAGTAAAGAGTTTTGTAGGGTGGACAAGCGAAAGCATCATCCACCATTTACGCCTGTTGTGTCGGATGACGCTGCGCTTATCCGACCTGTGCGGTTTGTCATTATTCAGAGTAATTAGTGTACACATAAGTCTGTATTGGGCGATAATCCCCGCCAATAAGCAGTCTGAATGAATCCAGTCCCTTCCTCGTCGGGTTTAACGACGCGGCGGGGACTTTTTTTTGACATATTTTCAACTTTTCACCGCGAGGTCAGACAATGAGCACCTTAGGCCATCAATACGATAACTCCCTGGTTTCCAACGCCTTCGGTTTTTTACGTTTTCCGCTGAACTTCATGCCCTATGAAAGTGATGCTGATTGGGTGATTACTGGCGTTCCTTTTGATGCGGCGACTTCTGGCCGTGCGGGTGGACGTCATGGCCCTGCGGCTATTCGTCAGGTATCGACCAATCTGGCATGGGAAGGCAACCGCTTCCCGTGGAACTTCGACATGCGTGAGCGTCTGAACGTTGTTGACTGTGGCGACCTGGTATATGCCTTCGGTGACGCGCGTGATATGAGCGAACGTCTGCAAGCCCACGCAGAAAAACTGCTGGCTGCGGGTAAACGTATGCTTTCTTTCGGTGGCGACCACTTTGTGACTCTGCCGTTACTGCGTGCTCATGCGAAGCACTTCGGTAAGATGGCGCTGGTGCATTTCGATGCACACACTGACACCTACGCGAACGGCTGCGAGTTTGACCACGGCACCATGTTCTACACCGCGCCAAAAGAAGGTTTGATCGACCCTAACCATTCTGTGCAGATTGGCATTCGTACCGAGTTCGACAAAGACAACGGTTTCACCGTGTTGGATGCGGGACAGGTTAACGACCGCACCGTTGACGACGTGCTGGCGCAGGTGAAGCAGATTGTTGGTGATATGCCGGTATATCTGACATTTGATATCGACTGTATCGATCCGGCTTTCGCGCCAGGCACTGGTACGCCAGTGATTGGCGGTTTGACGACCGACCGCGCGCTGAAACTGGTTCGTGGTTTGAAAGACTTGAACATCGTCGGTATGGACGTTGTTGAAGTTGCACCAGCTTACGACCAGTCTGAAATCACGGCATTGGCGGGTGCGACGTTGGCGTTAGAAATGTTGTATATCCAGGCTGCTAAGAAGGGCGAGTAATCGCCTTTATTAAGTGTTGCCCCCTCACCCTAACCCTCTCCCAAAGGAGAGGGGATTGTACGGTTTTCTCCTTCTCCTGAGGGAGAAGGTCGGGATGAGGGGTAATTTTACTTCAGCCCATCTGCTGTCATACGGTCGCGAATATGCTGCGCTCGTTCGGCTGAAGCTGGGTGGTCGTCAAGCATTGAGCTTTGGCGGCCTTCTTCTTCCTTGGCCAGTTTCTCAAAACTGGTCGCCAGGCCGATTGGGTTAATCCCGCGTTTTCTCAACAAATCATACGAATAATCATCGGCTTCAGATTCCTGGCGCTGGGAGAACTGCGCATTCACCAGTTTTTCACCCAAATCGCCAAGCTGTGACTGTGACAAGCTACCAATTACACCGCCCGCAGAAGCTGCTGCAACACGCGCCGCGTTAGTCCCCAACGCTACTTGCATCCCTTTCTTCACATGACCCAGTGCGACGTGGCCCATTTCGTGGCCGATAACCGCTTCGACTTCATTATCGTTCATCATGTCCATCAGGCCGCTATACACGCGAATACAGCCGTTGGCCATCGCAAAGGCGTTCACGTCTTTGGTGACGTAAACCTTGTAGTTCACTGGCATGCCGTTGATGTTGTCGCCCAGTGCGGAGGAAATTTTTGTCAGCCGTTGCGCGTATTCACTGCTGGCTGGCGCAATGCTCGCTTTACTGTCGAGCTCAGCACAGGATTTGTCGCTTAACTCTTTAACTTGCGCATCACTCAGTGTGTACGCCTGAAAAGCTTCCGCGCCGGAAGTGAGCAGACCGTTAGAGTCCATGTTCTGGCAGCCGCTCAGTAGGGCAGCAACGCTCAGGCTTAATAAAATTGGGCGCAATTTCATGCCAATATCCTTAATTAGTGATAACTGCTCAGAGGTGATTCAGCCACAAATCGTCGGCTAGTTGCATCAGTATAAAGAAGTTAGCCAAACTCGCGCAGCAACTTGCGCAACATGCGAGCAGCTTCCAGAGATTTCTTAAGCGGACAAAAGGATGCTCCATGTACATGGCAGACGGCTTGCGGTACATTGATGGCAATTTTTTGGGCGTAGCCCATAACGCATAGTAGTCAAGGCCTGACCTTCAACCATCCGATCTGGAGTCAAAATGTCCTCTCGTAAAGAGCTTGCCAATGCTATTCGTGCACTCAGCATGGACGCAGTACAAAAAGCCAAATCCGGTCACCCGGGCGCCCCTATGGGTATGGCCGACATTGCCGAAGTCCTGTGGCGCGATTTCCTGAACCATAACCCGCAGAACCCAGCCTGGGCTGACCGCGACCGTTTCGTTCTTTCTAACGGCCACGGTTCAATGCTGATTTACAGCCTGTTGCACCTCACAGGTTATGACCTGCCGATTGAAGAACTGAAAAACTTCCGTCAGCTGCATTCCAAAACTCCGGGTCACCCGGAAGTGGGCTACACCGCTGGTGTTGAAACCACAACTGGCCCGCTGGGTCAGGGTGTTGCGAACGCAGTGGGTATGGCAATCGCAGAACGCACCATGGCGGCACAGTTCAACCGTCCTGGTCACGACATCGTTGACCACTTCACCTACACCTTTATGGGTGATGGCTGCATGATGGAAGGTATTTCCCACGAAGTTTGCTCGCTGGCGGGTACGCTGGGTCTGGGTAAACTGGTTGCCTTCTATGATGACAACGGTATCTCCATCGATGGCCACGTTGAAGGCTGGTTCACAGACGATACGGCTAAACGCTTTGAAGCCTACGGCTGGCACGTAGTGCGCGGCGTGGACGGTCACGATGCAGACGCTATCAAACGCGCTGTTGAAGAAGCCAAAGCGGTTATCGACAAACCTTCACTGCTGATGTGCAAAACCATCATCGGTTTCGGTTCTCCGAACAAAGCCGGTACGCACGATTCCCACGGTGCACCACTGGGTGACGCAGAAATCGCACTGACCCGTGAAGCTCTGGGTTGGAAACACGCGCCATTCGAAATCCCGTCTGACATTTATGCTCAGTGGGACGCTCGTGAAGCAGGCCAGGCGAAAGAAGCGGCATGGAATGAGAAGTTCGCTGCATACGCTAAAGCCTTCCCACAGGAAGCTGCTGAATTCACCCGTCGTATGAAAGGCGACATGCCAGCTGAGTTTGCTGCTAAAGCGCAAGAGTTCATCAAGAACCTGCAAGCTAACCCGGCGAAAATCGCCAGCCGTAAAGCATCCCAGAACACTATCGAAGCATTCGGTCATTTGCTGCCTGAATTCCTCGGCGGCTCTGCTGACCTGGCACCGTCTAACCTGACTATCTGGTCTGGTTCTAAAGCAATCAACGAAGATCTGGCCGGTAACTACATCCATTACGGTGTACGTGAATTCGGTATGACCGCGATTGCCAACGGTATTGCGCTGCACGGTGGTTTCCTGCCGTACACCTCCACCTTCCTGATGTTTGTTGAATATGCCCGTAACGCGGTGCGTATGGCTGCGCTGATGAAGCAACGTCAGGTGATGGTTTACACCCACGACTCTATCGGTCTGGGCGAAGATGGCCCAACTCACCAGCCTGTAGAGCAGCTTGCTGCCCTGCGTGTGACGCCAAACATGAGCACATGGCGTCCATGTGACCAGGTTGAGTCTGCGGTGGCGTGGAAATACGCTGTAGAACGTCACGACGGCCCGACCGCTCTGATCTTCTCCCGTCAGAACCTGGCGCAGCAGGATCGTACTGAACAGCAACTGGCAGATGTTGCCCGTGGCGCATACGTTCTGAAAGATTGTGCAGGCCAGCCTGAGCTGATTCTGATTGCAACCGGTTCTGAAGTTGAACTGGCGGTTGCCGCCTGGGATCAACTGACTGCTGAAGGCATCAAAGCGCGCGTCGTTTCTATGCCGTCTACTGATGCATTCGACAAGCAGGATCCAGCTTACCGTGAAGCCGTGCTGCCGAAAGCGGTTAGCGCACGTGTTGCTATCGAAGCCAGCATCGCTGACTACTGGTACAAATACGTTGGCCTGAACGGCGCTGTTGTTGGCATGACCACCTTCGGTGAATCAGCACCTGCTGAGCAACTGTTCGAAGAGTTTGGCTTCACTGTAGAAAACGTGGTGAAACAGGCTAAAGCAGTTCTGTAAAACGTCATACCTCTAAGGCCAGCAAACATTCATTGCTGGCCTTTTTTTATCTATTGTTGATAATGCAATTGAAAATCATTATCATTCACATTCGTAAATAAATGTGAATCTAAGTAAATGAATCGACATACTTTGTACGGATACCAGAAATCGGGCTTCATTGCTTTAACCATCGCACTATTGATGAACTCATTGAGCGTGAGTGCTAAACCACTCTCTGAAAAGGACTTTCTTACCGTCCCTATGGGGAATGGGGTGTATGAGCTGGCATATGACGCCTCTCAAAACGTTCTGTTTGCCGCTTCAGCGCCTTCATTTGATAAAGATAAGACTGATGGTCTGGTCTACAAACTAAACCCGGACACGCTTAAGGCCACCGGAAAAATGACCACTGAGCGACGTGCATTCGCCACGGTGCTGGATGACGAAAACCACATTCTGTATATCGGCAACACTCTCGAAGGCTCTGTGACGCTGATGGATACACACAGTGGTAAAGAGATTAAGACTGTACAACTGAGTGACCTGAGTCATCCCAAAGAGATTATTCACACTCGTGAAATGGTACTTGATAAAAAACGCCAGCGTTTATATGTATCGGGTGTGACTCAGAAAGGAATTATTTGGGTTATCGATACACAAAAACAGCAGCATATTGCCACCATTGAAAATATGGGGGAATATCCAACCGGGTTGGCAATCGATGAAGAAAAGGGAAGGGTTTATGCCGTTAACGGCAGCGGCGAGTTAATTACACTTGATGCCAGCGATAATAAAATACTTTCCCGTAATAAAGTCGAACCGCAGAAAAAACATTTCTTCTTAAATATTGCTTTGGATGATAATAAAGAACGTGCATTTATTACCGATCCGGATTTACCGAATGTACTGGTGGTTTCGCTTAAAGATGGAAAAATCATTCATCACATAGACGTCATCAACTCCCTGGCTGTGATGTATAACGCGGCGCGTAATGAAATTTATATTACTCATCGTAATGCGCAACTGATTAGCATTGTTGATAGCAAAACCTATAAAGTGAAAGCCAGTATCGCTACTAAGGCGCTGCCGAATAGTCTCGCGCTTTCATCGGATGGCCGCACACTTTTTGCCAGTGTGAAGCAGGGTGAAAAAGAAATGGGTAAAAAGCCGGACTACATAATTAAAGTCGAACTCGACAAAATCTAAATACATTTCAATTAAAAGAAAAATAAAACCCTGTGATGAAAATTCACAGGGCAAGCATACTTTTTTTCAATATCTCAGGTAATTAAAAAATGGGAAACAATAAACGTTTGGCATTAGCAGGAATAGTCGTTCTCGCTGGAGGCACAATGCTTCCGGCACACGCAGAAGAAAATAACGCAACGCTCAAAGAGTCTGAAGATCAAATGGTCGTGACGGCATCGGGTTTTTCTCAACAGAAAAAAGAAGCGCCCGCCACAATTTCTGTTATTGACCGTAAACAGCTCGATGAAAAACCTAACCGTAATGTTGCCGAGGCTATTCAGGATTTGCCTGGGGTTAATGTTGGTACTGGTTCAAGCGATATGTCGTCTGGCGATATAATGATGCGCGGCATGGATTCAAGCTATACCGCTTATATGGTTAACAGCGTTAAACAGAATACCGGCGAGTCGCGCCCGTACGGCCAGGATATTGGCGCGGAAGTTAACTTCTTACCGCCAATGGAAGCCATTGAGCGTATCGAAGTGATTCGCGGGCCAATGTCTTCACTGTATGGCTCTGACGCGATTGGCGGGGTGGTTAACGTTATTACCAAAAAACCGTACGGCGTAAACGACTGGACTGGGGCGCTGGCGGCAAATACTTTCATTCAAGAAGACAGCACATTCGGCAATACCAACCAGATGAATCTGTTTGCCATGGGGCCAATTGTGCCAGACGTATTAGGTGTCAGTGTTGCAGCTGACTGGCTAAACCGCCGTGATGATGAACGCGATAAATACTTCAGCAAAAACGATCGTAAATCGATTGATATGACTGTGGGTCTGGCGGCCAATGAAACTAACTTGTTTGACCTGAATGTGGTGACGGGAAGACAAAAGAAGAATCGTGATGAAGCGCCCTGGATGTGGACGTTTGACCGTGATGCAGTGACGCTGAGCCACACCGGTTGGTACGCGGAAGATACCATCACGACTAACAACTACATCAACTACGAGAAAGGTCGGTCAAAATACGAACTGGACGGTGATTCACCTCAGTACATCGAAACCGAGAACTATGTCGCGAACAGCCAGACGACCTTCACGCTTGATAATCACAAGCTCACAGTGGGGGCTAACTTCACCCGTGAAGAGCTGAACGATCAGTTTGCTGTATCAAGCAAAGAAGCGCCTGGGGTTGATCCGGTGACGAAAATCAGCCGCGACGGTTGGGCGCTGTTCGCTGAAGATGGCTGGCAAATGGGGGACTTCACGCTAACTACTTCCGCTCGTTTGGATCGTGACAACTATTTCGGCACGCATGTTACGCCAAAACTCTACGGTAACTGGTCGATCACTGATGCATGGGCGCTGAAAGGTGGGGTCTCTGCAGGTTATAAAAAACCGGAACTCCGTGAGACGTCTGCGGACTTTGTCACGCCGCGCGGTTCGTTGCCACCGTATCCGTATTTGACCGTGGGTAATGATGAGCTTAAGCCTGAGAAAAGTGTTAACTCGGAACTGGGCCTCTACTGGGCTGGTGAGAAGCTGGCATTAGACGGCACGATTTTCTATACCCAGTTCAAAGATAAAATTTCCGAACAGAGTATCTGCGAAACGACGGATACCAATCAGTGCCAGATGAACGGTTATAAAGCCGATTCCATCAGCAAATATTTCAACGTCGGTAAAGCTGATGTCTACGGTGTGGAACTGAATGCTGACTGGCAGGTCACCGAAACAGTGAAAGCCAATGCAAACTACACCTATAACCACAGCGAGCAGAAAACGGGTGTTAACAAAGGTTACGCGCTGAATGATTTCCCACGCCATATGGCAAATCTGTCGCTTACCTGGTCTGCGACCGAAGCGCTGGATCTGTGGAGTAAAGCCAATTACCGCGGCAGCAACCGCGACACTGGCGATCATGTTGATTACGACACCTGGACGATGATCGATCTTGGCGCGCGTTATCAGGTGAACAAACACACTCAACTTCTGGCGGGGATCTACAACTTGTTCGATGCCGATCCACAACGTATCACTCAATGGGGTGATTACGGGCTGGTTGAAGGGCGTCGTTATAACCTGGGCGCGCGCATCGAATTCTGATTTAAACCCGTCGCCCTTCAAGATGCTGGGTTGTTGGCTGCACTCATTCACCCGAATCACTTACTTGAGTAAGCTCATCAGGATTCATTCGATTGCCGCCTACCTGCGTCATGAAGTATCCTGGGTATAAATCCGATAACTAAAAACAGCCAGCCGGCGGTACTGCCGATTGGCTGTTTTCTTTTGAAGTTGTCACATTTTACCCATTGCGTAATATCTCAAAAACAAATTCAATCAAGTCCATTAATGTGATCTTAATTGCAACTATTGCATTAACTGGAGTTGTGTATTTGTGAATTAAGTCAAATTATAGATATTGACAAAATGCATTAATGAAAAATGTTTAATCTAATCATTTGAATTAATTCAGTAAATCATTTTCGCTTAAAAATCCTCGCCTTTCCATCACCCATTTGATTTATTTTCCTCGCCGTCATATTTTATTTAAAATAAAAACACCCTACAAACGAGGAAGTCAGTATGCGGTTAATAGATTATTTCCCTGATGCTGCTATATCCATAAAAACCTCTGCCGAGAACTGGCAGCAGGCAATAGATTATTCAATGGAAGTCCTGTTGCAAAAAGGATATGTCACCTCTTCTTACATCGATGCAATAAAATCTACAACGCAAGAAACTGGGCCGTATTATATTCTGGCACCCTATGTGGCAATGCCGCATGCCAGGCCAGAATGCGGTGCAATAAAAACCGGGTTATCACTTACCCTATTAAAAAACACGGTTGCTTTCGGTGAGGGTAAAGAACCAGTAAAGCTATTAATAGGATTGTCTGCGGCTGATTCTGATGAGCATATTGGTGCCATTCAGGCATTGAGTGAACTGTTTTGTGAAGAATCTCAAATTGAGGCCTTGCTGAACGCAAATACTGAACAGCAATTAATGGATATTATCTCTCAGGGATAATACCCGTCATACTTCAAGCTGCATCTTTGTTGGCTACATTCACTCACCCGAATCACTTACTTATGTAAGTTCATCGGGATTCGCTCTCTTGCTGCCTCAATGCAACTTGAATTATTTAGGGTATAAAAAGGATAAATATGAAAAATAAATCAGCTCGTGCCAAAGTCCAGGCGTTCGGGGGATTTCTTACCGCCATGGTTATCCCCAATATTGGCGCTTTTATTGCGTGGGGTTTTATTACCGCGTTATTTATTCCAACCGGTTGGATGCCCAATGAGCATTTCGCGAAAATAGTTGGCCCGATGATCACTTATTTACTGCCCGTTATGATTGGTTCGACCGGCGGGCATTTAGTGGGTGGCAAGCGTGGCGCGGTGATGGGCGGTATCGGCACTATCGGCGTGATTGTTGGCGCTGACATTCCTATGTTTATTGGCGCGATGATCATGGGGCCGCTCGGCGGCTGGGCCATTAAAGTTATCGACAGAACGCTGGAAAAACATATTCCACCGGGCTTTGAGATGGTTATCAATAACTTCTCACTGGGTATTGCGGGGATGCTGCTTTGTCTGTTGGCTTTCGAGGTCATTGGCCCTGCGGTACTGGTAGCGAACAACTTCGTAAAAGAGTGCATTGAAGCATTAGTCAGTACCGGTTATTTGCCGCTACTTTCCCTGATTAACGAACCAGCAAAAATTCTGTTCCTCAACAATGCTATCGACCAGGGGGTTTACTATCCACTTGGAATGCAGCAAGCGTCTGATACGGGTAAATCCATCTTCTTTATGGTGGCATCAAACCCAGGTCCTGGGCTGGGTCTGCTCCTTGGGTTCACGATATTTGGCAAAGGAATGGCAAAAAAATCCGCTCCTGGAGCGATGATCATTCACTTCCTCGGCGGCATTCACGAACTCTATTTCCCGTATGTATTGATGAAGCCGCTGACGCTGATTGCCATGATTGCAGGCGGTATGTCCGGGATCTACACCTTTAATCTTTTGGGCGGTGGACTTGTTGCGGGGCCAAGCCCAGGTTCTATCTTTGCCTATCTGGCATTGACACCACGAGGTGCCTTCTTTGCCACCATCGCTGGGGTAACAGTCGCAACAGTCGTATCGTTTGTTATCACCTCGTTGATCCTCAAAATGGACCGTAGCAAAGAAGCCGAAAAGGATGACAACTTCGATGAAACGGCAAGCGCCATGAAGGTGATGAAACAAGAGGGGGCGTGGAATACAGGGCCAGTGAAACTGATTGCTTTCGTCTGTGACGCGGGAATGGGCTCAAGTGCCATGGGAGCGACAACATTCCGTAAACGCCTGGAAAAGCAGGGCATGGAAACGGAAGTTAAACATTATGCGATTGAAAACGTTCCGCAGAATGCAGAAATCATTGTTACTCATGCAAGCCTTGAAGGGCGTGTGAAACGGGTGTCTGATAAACCGCTAATACTCATTAATAACTATATTGGCGACCCTAAGCTTGATGTTTTATTTAATGAATTGACTTCCCAGGCAAAATAATAAGGATTCCGATGAAAACTAAAGTTGCAGCCATTTATGGCAAGCGGGATGTCCGTATCCGCGAATTTGAATTACCCGAAATCACTGATGATGAATTACTCGTGAGTGTAATTTCCGATAGCGTTTGTTTATCAACCTGGAAAGCGGCGTTACTGGCCAGCGATCACAAACGTGTGCCGGATGATTTAATTAATCACCCGGTTATTACCGGCCATGAGTGTGCTGGCGTGATTGTGGAAGTAGGAAGTAATCTACGGGATAAATATAAGAAAGGTCAGCGTTACGTTCTGCAACCGGCAATGGGATTACCAAGCGGATATTCAGCCGGTTACAGCTATGAATATTTCGGCGGTAACGCGACATATATGATTATCCCTAAACTGGCCATCGATATGGGATGTGTATTACCTTACCGCGGATCTTATTTTGCAGCAGCCTCTCTGGCAGAACCGATGTGTTGCATTATTGGTGCCTATAAAGCTAACTATCACACCACACAATATGTTTATGAACACCGCATGGGAATTAAACCCGGCGGTAACCTTGCCTTATTAGCGTGCGCCGGGCCGATGGGTATCGGCGCAATTGACTATGCGATTAACGGAAATATTAAACCGCGCAAAGTTGTGGTGGTAGATATTGATGAAACCCGACTGGCGCAAGCACAAACACTCTTACCAGTAGAGTTGGCGGCAAAAAATGGCATTGAACTGGTTTATGTGAACAGCAAAAATCTGGATGACCCTGCCGCCGCGTTGCGCGACATGACTGGAGGCGCAGGTTTCGACGATGTATTTGTTTATGCCGCCGTGCCTGCGGTCATCGAGCTTGGCGACGATCTGCTGGCTGATGATGGTTGCCTGAATTTCTTTGCCGGACCAACCGATAAAAACTTTAAAGTGCCGTTTAACTTCTACAACGTGCATTACGGCAGCACGCATATCGTCGGGACTTCCGGAGGCTCCACGGACGACATGCTTGAAGCTATTGAGCTTGCCGCCAGCGGGCGATTACAACCGTCATTTATGGTCACCCACGTCGGGGGCCTGGATGCTGTTCCTGAAACCGTGATTAACCTGCCGGATATTCCTGGCGGCAAAAAGCTGATTTATAACGGCGTCACGATGCCGCTGACCGCGATTACCGATTTTGCGCGCTTAGGGGAAACAGACCCGTTATTCCGCCGCCTTGCAGAGCTGGTTGCACAGACACATGGCGTGTGGAACGAAGCCGCAGAAAAATATTTGTTAGCGCATTTTGGCGTTGATATCGGTGTGGAGGCTTAAGCATGAAAACGCTGGCTTATCCTTTTTTCCGCACCACGGAGCAGGCAGCGTTGGCTGCCTGGCCACTCATCGGTTGCGGTGACAAGAATCGTATTGATGGTGTGGCTGTGCAGGCGATGCGCAATGCGCTTAATCAAATCGAAATGCAGGGGAAGATTGTCATTGGTGAAGGAGAAATCGACCACGCGCCGATGCTGTATATCGGCGAGATGTTAGGGAATGCACCCACTCCGAAAATTGATATCGCCGTCGATCCCATAGAAGGTACGCGCATGGTGGCGATGGGGCAAAACAATGCCCTGGCGGTCATGGCCTGTGCGCCCCAAGGCTCACTGCTTCATGCGCCCGACATGTATATGAAAAAGCTGGTGGTCGGCAAAAAGGCAAAAGGCGTGATCAATCTGGCGGTCACGCTTGAAGAAAATCTGCGCAATATTGCCAAAGCATTGGGCAAACCGCTCGAGCGGCTACGAATGGTCACGCTGGATAAACCGCGGCATCAGGATGCCATCGCAGTCGCCACAAGTCTGGGTGTGAAAGTGATTGCTTTACCCGATGGTGACGTCGCCGCAAGCGTAATGACGTGCTTACTGGAAAACCAGTACGACGTGATGTACAGCATCGGCGGTGCGCCAGAAGGCGTGATTTCAGCCTGTGCGGTGAAAGCGCTGGATGGGGAAATGCAAATCGAGCTTTTAGATTTTTGCCAGGCAAAAGGGGAGTCCCGGGAGAATCGCCTGATTGCGGATTCTGAACATCGCCGCTGTGCTGAAATGGGCGTTGAGGTTAACCGCATTTACAGTCTGCATGAAATTGTCAAAAGCGATGAGGTTTTATTCTCCGCCACTGGCGTGACGGGAGGGGATATTCTGCAAGGCGTGCGTGAGGAAGGTGATGTGGTACGCACTCAAACGCTTTTGATTAATGGTATAGAGCGCACCTGTAATATTATAGACTCTCTACATCACCTTTAATGTCCTGAGCTATTGATGACCACGTTGAACGAAGATGATGTGCTTGAAAGGCTGGAAGCGCAAAATGATCTGGCCTCATTTATGAGCGTCGCTCACGATATTTTGTTATCCGGTATCAGGCAATTTCTGCCTTCGTTATTTGTTGATAATGATGAAGAGATCGTCGAGTACGCCGTTAAGCCATTGCTTGCCCGAAGTGGGCCGCTGGATGATATCGACGTTGCGTTGCGCCTGATATACGCGCTGGGGAAAATGGATAAATGGCTGTATGCCGATATTACCTGTTTTGCCCAGTTTTGCGATTTTGTGCAACACAGCAAAGAGACCATACAGTTTCATGATGATGTCACTTACGATTTCATTGCGAACCTGAATTCAATTACCCAAAACGCTACGCTGTTTAATGCAATTAAAAGCATGAAGTATTCGGACTTCTCTATTTATTCCGAAGTGCGTTACGGCAATCTGGTGAAAACGGCGTTATCTCTGGCGGTGACTTCATTATTGAAGGAGCTAGTCTGGTGAATGTCACATTAAAGATTAATGGATTAGAGACGCAAGCCCGCTTTAACGATCAAGAGGTCGAGACGTTACATAAGCCATTGTTAAAGCAGTTAGCAGAAAAGCAAAGGCAGTTGCAGCGTAGGCTGGTGGTGTTTCTGGCGGCTCCGCCAGGCACCGGTAAGTCGACGCTGGCGGCTTTTTGGGAATATCTGAGTACGCAAGATACAGAATTACCGGTGATCCAGGCTTTGCCGATGGATGGCTTCCATCACTACAACGACTATCTGCTGGCGAATAATCTCAAGCAGCATAAAGGTGCACCGCAGACTTTTAATGTTGCAAAGCTGACTGATGCGCTGCGTGCTTTGCATCAGCCCGAAAGTGAATGGCCGCAGTACGATCGTAATTTGCACGACCCGGTAGAAAATGCGATCACGGTGAAGGCGCCGATTGTTGTGGTTGAGGGGAACTGGTTGCTGCTCAATCAACCTGAATGGCAATCATTGCGGGCGTTATGTGATTATTCAGTATTTATTTCGGCCCAACCTGAACGGCTCTCAGAACGTTTGATTGGCAGGAAAATGCGCGGTGGTTTGACCCGGCAACAGGCGGTAGATTTTTTCCAGATGACCGACGGGCTAAATGTGCTGCGGGTTCTTGAAAACAGTCAGCCCGCTAATATGCAGTTATGTATGGATGAGCAGGGCGGTTACCATCAAATTTTATAGCGACACGGGCCGTTACTGCGGCCCGCTGTTTTTCCATTATTCTTGATTTTAACTGGTCATTATTCATCCTCCGACCTTTTGTCGTTGCATTTATTCCATCAAATTTGTGACGTACGTCAGAAGATCGGTTGCCTGTCATGGGGTAACGTTCCATTTATTCCCCGTATCGCTTAACATGGCTGAAGCGTTTCAGTCGAATGAATGTTCGACAATTAAGCAAACAATTGCAGTTTCGATAGTGCGAGGATTCCCCTCAGACGATTGCTGGATTACTCTGTCAGCCACTTAGTCTCAGGGATTCTGGCAGGAGAGATATGACCGTACGCATAGCAATTAATGGCTTCGGTCGCATTGGGCGCAACGTGGTACGTGCTTTGTACGAATCCGGTCGCCGTGCGGAAATTACCGTGGTAGCAATCAATGAACTGGCTGATGCTGCGGGTATGGCGCATCTGTTGAAGTATGACACCAGTCATGGCCGCTTCGCCTGGGACGTTCGTCAGGAACGCAGTCAGTTATGGGTAGGTGATGACACCATCCGTATCTTGCACGAACCGGAAATTGAAAATTTACCGTGGCGTGAACTGGGCGTGGATGTGGTGCTCGATTGTACCGGTGTGTTTGGTTCCCGTGCAGACGGTGAAGCGCATCTTGCAGCCGGTGCCAAAAAAGTCCTCTTCTCCCATCCTGGCGGTAACGACCTCGATGCCACCGTGGTTTACGGTGTGAATCATGAAAGTGTGGTGGCTGAACATTGCATCGTTTCAAATGCCTCCTGCACTACAAACTGCATTATTCCTATTATCAAATTGCTTGATGATGCTTACGGTATTGAGTGGGGCACGGTAACCACCATCCATTCTGCTATGCATGATCAACAGGTTATCGACGCCTATCATCCAGACTTGCGCCGCACGCGTGCCGCCAGCCAGTCTATTATCCCTGTAGATACGCGTCTTGCTGCTGGTATCACACGTATTTTTCCGCAATTTAACGACCGATTTGAGGCGATTGCGGTACGTGTTCCGACCATTAACGTCACGGCAATCGATTTAAGTGTGACAGTGAAAAATGCAGTTAATGCCAATGAAGTCAACAAGTTGCTGCAAAAAGCAGCACGTGATTCATTTCATGGTATAGTTGACTATACGGAATTACCGTTGGTCTCGACTGATTTTAACCACGATCCGCATAGTGCCATTGTTGATGGCACGCAAACTCGGGTCAGTGGGCAACATCTGATTAAAACTTTAGTCTGGTGTGATAACGAATGGGGCTTTGCTAACCGAATGCTCGACACGACGTTAGTCATGGCCGCAAGTGGTTTCAGGTAAGGCGCATAAAGCGTCCGCAAAACTTTAAGAATCAACGAGAGGATTCACCATGTCTGTAATTAAGATGACCGATCTGGATCTGGCTGGAAAGCGTGTTCTGATCCGTGCAGATTTGAACGTACCAGTTAAAGAAGGGAAAGTGACATCTGACGCACGTATCCGTGCATCTTTGCCAACTATCGAACTGGCCCTGAAGCAAGGCGCAAAAGTGATGGTAACTTCTCACCTGGGTCGTCCGACTGAAGGCGAGTACAACGAAGAATTCTCTCTGCTTCCGGTAGTTAACTACCTGAAAGACAAGCTGTCTGCTCCTGTTCGTCTGGCTAAAGATTACCTGGATGGCGTTGAAGTTGCGGCGGGTGAACTGGTTGTTCTGGAAAACGTTCGCTTCAACAAAGGCGAAAAGAAAGACGACGAAACCCTGTCTAAAAAATACGCTGCACTGTGCGACGTATTTGTAATGGATGCATTCGGTACTGCGCACCGTGCACAAGCTTCTACTCACGGCGTGGGCAAATTTGCAGACATCGCTTGTGCAGGCCCACTGCTGGCTGAAGAGCTGAGCGCGCTGGGTAAAGCACTGAAAGAACCTGCTCGTCCAATGGTTGCTATCGTTGGCGGTTCTAAAGTTTCTACCAAATTAACCGTTCTGGATTCCCTGTCCAAAATCGCTGACCAGCTGATTGTTGGCGGTGGCATCGCGAACACCTTCGTTGCTGCTCAAGGCCACAATGTAGGTAAATCCCTGTACGAAGCAGACCTGGTTGACGAAGCTAAACGCCTGCTGACTATCTGTGATATCCCGGTTCCTGCTGATGTTCGCGTAGCGACTGAGTTCTCTGAGTCTGCAACCGCAACTCTGAAATCTGTAAACGACGTGAAATCAGATGAGCAGATTCTGGACATCGGTGATGCATCTGCAGCTCAACTGGCTGAAATCCTGAAGAATGCAAAAACCATTCTGTGGAATGGCCCGGTTGGCGTGTTCGAATTCCCGAACTTCCGCAAAGGTACTGAAATCGTTGCTAATGCAATTGCAGACAGCGAAGCTTTCTCTATCGCAGGCGGCGGCGACACTCTGGCAGCTATCGACCTGTTCGGTATTGCTGACAAAATTTCCTACATCTCCACTGGGGGCGGCGCATTCCTGGAGTTCGTGGAAGGCAAAGTACTGCCAGCAGTAGCAATGCTCGAAGAGCGCGCTAAGAAGTAATGATTACGGGCAGGTTATCCTGCCCGTTCAATTTTTGCCGCTTACAGTGAATGGTAGGTGGTTAATATTTCTTCATTTACCCTAACGGGCAAATTGGCCGACGATACAGGACAAACAACCATGTCTAAGATTTTTGATTTCGTAAAACCTGGTGTAATCACTGGTGATGACGTACAGAAAGTTTTCCAGGTAGCAAAAGAAAACAACTTTGCTCTGCCAGCAGTTAACTGCGTAGGCACCGACTCTATCAACGCCGTACTGGAAACTGCTGCGAAAGTTAAAGCACCAGTAATCGTTCAGTTCTCTAACGGTGGCGCTGCGTTCATCGCGGGTAAAGGCGTGAAAACTGACGTTCCTCAGGGTGCTGCAATCCTGGGTGCTATCTCTGGCGCACACCACGTTCACCAGATGGCTGAACATTACGGCGTGCCAGTAATCCTGCACACCGACCACTGCGCTAAGAAACTGCTGCCGTGGATCGACGGCCTGTTGGACGCGGGTGAAAAACACTTCGCAGCAACTGGTAAACCACTGTTCTCTTCCCACATGATCGACCTGTCTGAAGAGTCTCTGGAAGAAAACATCGAGATCAGCTCTAAGTATCTGGCTCGTATGTCCAAAATGGGCATGACTCTGGAAATCGAACTGGGTTGCACCGGCGGCGAAGAAGATGGCGTAGACAACAGCCATATGGATGCTTCTGCTCTGTACACTCAGCCAGAAGACGTTGATTACGCTTACACCGAACTGAGCAAAATCAGCCCACGTTTCACCATCGCGGCTTCTTTCGGTAACGTGCACGGTGTTTACAAACCAGGTAACGTGGTTCTGACCCCGACTATCCTGCGTGATTCTCAGGATTATGTTTCTAAGAAACACAACCTGCCGCACAACTCTCTGAACTTCGTATTCCACGGCGGTTCCGGTTCTACAGCTCAAGAAATCAAAGATTCCGTGAGCTACGGTGTTATCAAAATGAACATCGATACCGATACTCAGTGGGCAACTTGGGAAGGTATCCTGAGCTACTACAAAGCTAACGAAGCTTACCTGCAGGGCCAGTTGGGCAACCCTAAAGGCGAAGACCAGCCGAACAAAAAATACTACGATCCACGCGTATGGCTGCGTTCTGCACAGACTTCTATGATCACCCGTCTGGAGCAGGCTTTCAAAGAACTGAACGCAGTAGACGTTCTGTAATTTGAAGCAGTAAATGCTTGAATCAAGCCCGCCTCGTGCGGGCTTTTTTTTTGCATTGTTGAGAGGGCAATCGTTTTTATCTCAGTATTTATTATTGAAAGAGTGCTACAGGTTCAATTTTTAATATTTAATAGATCAAATCGTATACTTAAATATTTATATCAATAAGCCCAGTTTATTTATTAATAAATTTTTAAAAATGGCAAAGTTTGTTTAATATACTGATGTTCAACCAAGATAAATCTTCTCTTGCTATTATAAAAAACAGTATAAACAGCGTTTTATTTCATCTTATATGATTAAATTATCTCCATAACTTAATTTTATCAGGGCGAATAAGGTTGATATTCATCATATTAAAGGCAGATCGCTATTTCATAACTATATGTTTTTAAATGATATTTTTTGAATGGTTGCATTTCATGCAATTATCGGTCGAGTATTTGTGAGTCAAGCCACATAACATCTACAGCGCAATTCGTTATGATCTGCTGCATGGATAATTAATCAGGTGCAGAACTTCATGGACAATAATACATTACCTAAAACACAACAGTTGCTTGTCTTTCAGGAAGTGGTGAGGAGTGGTTCATTTGGTTCTGCTGCAAAACAACTTAGTCTGACTCAACCTGCGGTCAGCAAAATTATCAGCGACATGGAAGCCTATTTTGGCTTAGAACTTATCATCAGAAAAAACACCGGGGTAAAATTAACCGAGGCGGGAAAAGTCCTACTGACTTATTCAGAATCCATTACTCGTGAACTAAGAAACTTGTGTAGCGAAATGAATCAAATGGTTGGTAACAGCGTAGTCGACGTGTCATTCGGTTACCCCTCTTTGATTGGTTTTACGTTTTTGCCCGGGATGATGAAAGAGTTTAAAGAAGTGTTCCCGCAGGCCCAGGTTTCAATGTTTGAAGCCCAGTTATCCTCTTTCTTACCTGCCATCCGCGATGGGCGTCTGGATTTTGCCATTGGCACATTGAGCGATGAAATGCTGCTACAGGATTTGCATATTGAACCGCTGTTTGAGTCGGAATTCATTTTGGTGGCCAGCCGAACCCGGGCGACTCAAGGGATGACAACGCTCAGTGAGTTAACTCAGGAACAATGGGTATTGCCACAAACCGAAATGGGATATTACAGTGAGCTTCTCACCACATTGCAAAAAAATAATATTAAAAGCGAAAACATCGTTAAAACAGATTCAGTCGTCACCATTTATAATCTCGTGTTGAATGCCGATTTCCTGACAGTTATTCCACGGGACATGATTTCTCCATTCGGGTCTAACTTATTTATTAAAATCCCCGTTGCAGATAAATTACCTATTGCTCGCTATGCTGCTGTATGGTCTAAGAATTATCGCATTCACCAATCCGCAGCAACATTAGTTGAGCTGGCAAAAAAACATTCATTACGAAGCAGATTTCAATTCAATCAATTAACTGAAGTAGCTTAATTTACTTTAGTGGTTGATAACGAATTCTATAACTAATTCCAGGTGATGATTTAATTACATTGTCACCACGCCTATTTTTTGTTTTTAAATGCTGAGGTCAACATGCATATCGACTATGAACTTCCTGTCACTATTATTGATGTACTCGAAGCAAAAAAAAGACTTGCTGGTTATATCTACAAAACAGGAATGCCACGCTCTAATTATCTTAGCGAATGCTGCAAAGGCGAAATATTTTTAAAATTTGAAAACATGCAGCGTACCGGTTCATTTAAAATCCGTGGTGCGTTTAATAAGCTCAGTTCTTTAACTGAAGAAGAAAAACGCAAAGGAGTTGTGGCGTGTTCTGCGGGTAACCACGCGCAGGGCGTTTCACTGTCTTGTGCCATCCTCGGCATTAACGGCAAAGTGGTGATGCCAAATGGCGCACCTAAATCCAAAGTGGCCGCCACGTCTGACTACTCGGCACAGGTTGTGATGCACGGCGATAACTTCAACGACACCATCGCCAAAGTGAGTGAAATCGTTGAAATGGAAGGACGTATCTTTATTCCACCTTATGACGATGAAAAAGTGATTGCCGGCCAGGGGACGATCGGCCTTGAAATCCTTGAAGATTTATACGACGTCGACAACGTGATTGTGCCTATTGGTGGCGGTGGCTTAATAGCCGGTATCGCCCTGGCGATTAAATCCATTAACCCGACAATCAATATCATTGGGGTTCAGGCAGAGAACGTCCATGGCATGGCGGCATCATTCTACAAGGGCGAGTTAATGTCACATCGTACGTCAGGGACATTAGCTGACGGCTGTGATGTTGCGCGGCCAGGTCGTCTTACCTTTGAAATCGTTAAAAAATTAGTCACCGATATTATTTTGGTCAGTGAAGATGAAATCCGAAATAGTATGGTTGCCTTGATCCAACGTAATAAAGTGGTCACCGAAGGGGCAGGTGCCCTGGCGTCTGCTGCATTATTAAGCGGAAAACTCGATCACTATATTAAAGGGCGTAAAACAGTTAGTATTATCTCTGGTGGAAATATTGATCTCTCTCGCGTTTCACAAATTACAGGTTCAGCCGATATTTGACATACTCCTCCAATTAATAAAGCTGCATCGCCATTAATAGCGGTGCAGTTGGAAATATCACGCGTATAGAATTACTTAAGGAACATTATTATGAGTAATACAGATGCAACAATTATTGGTCAAAAAGTTACATCGCAATGGCGCAAATCTGACACCACATGGACATTAGGTTTATTTGGAACGGCCATCGGCGCCGGGGTTTTATTCTTCCCTATTCGTGCAGGATATGGCGGTTTAATTCCCATACTCATTATGTTGTTTCTTGCCTTTCCAATAGCCTTCTACTGCCACCGCGCGCTCGCTCGTCTGTGCCTTTCTGGCAGTAACCCTTCAGGCAATATCACTGAAACGGTAGAAGAGCATTTTGGTAAAACAGGCGGTGTGGTGATTACCTTCCTGTACTTTTTCGCTATTTGCCCGTTGTTATGGATTTATGGCGTCACCATCACAAATACCTTCATGACGTTCTGGGAAAACCAGCTCCAGCTGATGCCGCTGAACCGTGGAGTGGTGGCGCTGTTCCTGCTGCTGTTGATGGCTTTTGTTATCTACTTTGGCAAAGATCTTATGGTCAAAGTGATGAGCTATCTGGTGTTCCCATTCATCGCCTGCCTGGTTCTGATTTCTGTTTCGCTGATCCCTTACTGGAACTCTGCGGTTATCGATCAAGCCAGTCTCAGTGATATTTCGTTTACCGGTAGCGATGGCATCCTGGTCACCGTATGGCTGGGCATTTCCATTATGGTCTTCTCCTTTAACTTCTCTCCGATTGTCTCCTCATTCGTGGTATCCAAACGTGAAGAGTATGAGGGTGAATTTGGCCGTGAATACACCGAAGAAAAGTGCTCCAAAATCATCTCCCGCGCCAGTATGCTGATGGTTGCCGTGGTCATGTTCTTTGCCTTTAGCTGCCTGTTCACGCTCTCCCCACAGAATATGGCTGAAGCGAAAGCGCAAAACATACCGGTGCTTTCCTATCTGGCGAACCACTTCTCATCTATGTCTGGCTCCAAATCGACTTTCGCCACAACGCTTGAATATGGCGCGTCGATTATTGCGCTGGTCGCCATCTTCAAATCCTTCTTTGGCCACTACCTCGGTACGCTGGAAGGGTTGAACGGCCTGATCCTCAAGTTCGGTTACAAAGGTGATAAAACTAAAGTTTCCGGCGGTCGCCTCAACTTTATCAGCATGATTTTCATCATGGGCTCAACCTGGGTTGTGGCTTACGCGAACCCGAACATCCTCGATTTAATCGAAGCGATGGGTGCACCGATTATCGCCTCACTGCTTTGCTTGCTGCCGATGTATGCCATCCGCAAAACACCTGCACTGGCGAAATATAAAGGTAAAACAGAAAACATTTTTGTCACCGTCATTGGTTTGCTGACCATTCTTAATATTGTCTACAAACTAATTTAATTATTCTCGATTGACTCAGGATGAGTGGAATTTAAAGATGAATGATTACCCTGTAGTGTTGACGATTAACTGCGGTTCTTCTTCGGTTAAGTTTTCAGTGTTAGATGCAGAAACTTGCGATGTACTTTTATCTGGGATTTGTGAAGGTATTAATACTGAGAAAGCATTTTTAACCGTCAACGATGGAGAGCCAGTTATTCTGGCTCACCAGAATTATGAGGAAGCGCTTTCTGCAATAGCGGCTGAACTGGAGATTAGAAATTTAATCGATAGCGTCGCTTTTGTCGGCCACCGAATTGCTCACGGTGGATCTTTATTCAGTGAGTCAGTCTTAATTACCGATGAGGTTATCGAACAAATTCGCCAGGTTTCACCTTTGGCACCGTTGCATAATTACGCCAATTTACACGGGGTGGAATCTGCGCGGCTTCGCTTCCCTGGCGTTCCACAGGTCGCAGTATTTGATACCAGTTTCCATCAGACCCTGAAACCTGAAGCGTATTTGTACGGTTTACCGTATCGCTATTTTGAAGAGTACGGTGTACGCCGTTATGGGTTCCATGGCACATCACATCGTTATGTTTCTCAGCAAGCGGGCGAGTTACCCGGTCTGGACCCAGCAAACTCGGGGTTGGTGATTGCTCACTTAGGAAATGGCGCTTCGGTTTGCGCGGTTCAAAATGGAGTCAGCGTTGATACCTCCATGGGCATGACGCCGCTCGAAGGGCTGATCATGGGGACGCGTTGCGGTGACGTGGATTTTGGCGCAATGACCTGGCTTGCCCGTCAAACTGAGCAATCAATGGATGACCTGGAACAGGTCGTCAATAAAGAGTCGGGGCTGCTAGGGCTTTCAGGAATATCGTCTGATTTACGTACTCTTGAAAAAGCCTGGCATAATGGCGATGTGCGTGCGCAATTAGCCATCAGAACTTTTGTTCATCGTATTGCCCGAACCATAGGCGCACATGCCGCTTCATTAAATCGTTTTGATGGCGTTATTTTTACCGGTGGTATTGGTGAGAATTCAATATTAATTCGTCACCTGGTGGCAGAACGTTTACGCGTTTTTGGTATTGAACTGGACACTGACAGAAATAACCAACCGAACCGAATAGGTCAGCGAATTATTTCCAGTGATCTTTCATCTGTCATCTGTGCGGTAATTCCGACTAACGAAGAGAAAATGATTGCAATTGATGCCCTGCATTTGGGTAAAGAATGCCAGTTTGCTGAATACGCCTGATATATCCGTCATCTTTCAAGTTGCAGGTGGGCTGCATTTATAAACCCCCGTCACTTACTTAAGTAAGCTTATGAGGATTTACTCCCTTGCCGCCTGCCTGTAATTCGAAATCTAAAGGGTATAAATTAATTATGTGGTTTAAAGGAATGATGTCATGAAAGTAGATGTTGATATTACCAACGAAAATTACTCCCATGCCTGGCAGCAATTCTCAGGTGATGAATGGAAAACCAATATTAATGTTCGGGATTTTATTCAGCAAAACTATACGCCATATGAGGGTGATGAATCATTCTTAGCGGGCGCAACGCCTGCCACTACCGCACTGTGGGAAAAGGTGATGGATGGCATTCGCATCGAAAATGCCACCCATGCGCCCGTTGATTTCGATACCAATATTGCCACCACAATTACTGCACATGCCCCCGGTTATATTGTTAAAGAGCATGAAAAAATCGTGGGTTTGCAAACCGACAAACCACTGAAACGCGCCTTGCATCCCTATGGCGGCATCAACATGATCAAAAGCTCGTTTGAAGCTTATGGTCGTGAAATGGATCCTGATTTCGAATACCAGTTTACCTCGCTGCGTAAAACACATAATCAGGGTGTGTTTGATGTTTACTCGCCGGATATTTTGCGCTGCCGTAAATCAGGCGTATTAACCGGCTTGCCTGATGGTTATGGGCGCGGTCGTATTATTGGCGACTACCGCCGCGTGGCGCTGTACGGCATCGCGTATTTAGTGCGTGAGCGCGAATTGCAATTTGCTGACCTGCAAAATCAACTGGAGCGTGGTGAAAAGCTTGAGGATGTCATCCGCCTGCGCGAAGAGTTGTCTGAGCATCGCCGTGCCTTGCTGCAAATTCAGGAGATGGCGGCAAATTATGGCTTCGATATTTCACGGCCTGCCCGCAATGCACAAGAGGCGTTGCAGTGGCTCTACTTTGCTTATCTGGCTGCAGTGAAGTCGCAAAATGGCGGGGCGATGTCCCTGGGCCGCACCACCACCTTTATCGATATTTATATCGAACGCGATATCAAGGCCGGCTTGCTGACGGAGCTTCAGGCGCAAGAGTTAGTCGACCACTTCATTATGAAGATCCGTATGGTTCGTTTCCTGCGCACACCTGAATTTGACTCGCTGTTCTCAGGTGACCCCATTTGGGCGACGGAGGTTATCGGCGGAATGGGGCTTGATGGGCGCACGCTGGTCACCAAAAACGCCTATCGCTACCTGAACACGCTTTACACCATGGGGCCGGCGCCGGAACCGAATCTGACTATCTTGTGGTCGGAAGCGTTGCCGAAACCTTTTAAAATTTATGCGGCAAAAGTATCTATTGAAACCTCGTCATTACAGTACGAAAACGACGACCTGATGCGCTGTGATTTTGACAGTGATGACTACGCCATTGCCTGCTGCGTCAGTCCGATGGTCATCGGCAAGCAAATGCAGTTCTTTGGCGCACGAGCCAACCTCGCAAAAACGCTGTTGTATTGCATCAACGGTGGAATGGACGAAAAGCTCAAAATCCAGGTCGGGCCGGAAATGCCGATGCTGCTTGATGACGTGCTGAACTATGACAAGGTGATGAGCAGCCTGGATCACTTTATGGACTGGCTGGCCACGCAATACGTGACTGCGCTGAATCTCATCCACTACATGCATGACAAATATAGCTACGAAGCGTCGTTGATGGCGCTGCACGACCGGGACGTTTATCGCACCATGGCGTGTGGCATAGCGGGATTGTCTGTCGCGGTGGATTCGCTTTCCGCGATTAAACACGCCACGGTGAAACCGGTGCGTGACCACAACGGGCTGGCGGTTGATTTCGTGATTGAAGGTGAATATCCGCAATACGGTAATAATGACGATCGAGTCGATGCCATTGCCTGCGATCTGGTCGAGCGCTTTATGAAGAAGATCCAGGCGCTGCCGACTTATCGCAATGCGGTACCGACACAATCGATCCTCACGATCACCTCAAACGTCGTGTATGGACAAAAAACCGGTAACACACCAGACGGACGTCGCGGCGGAACGCCTTTTGCGCCAGGCGCAAACCCAATGCACGGCAGGGATCGTAAAGGTGCGGTTGCGTCATTAACTTCGGTCGCCAAACTTCCGTTTAGCTATGCGAAAGATGGCATCTCTTACACCTTCTCTATTGTGCCTGCGGCTTTAGGTCGAGACGATGCGGTGCGCCAGCTAAACCTGGTGGGTCTGCTGGATGGTTATTTCCATCACGATGTGAAAACCGAGGGCGGGCAGCATTTAAACGTCAACGTAATGAACCGCGAAATGCTGATGGATGCCGTCGAGCACCCGGAAAATTATCCAACGCTCACCATTCGTGTTTCTGGTTATGCGGTGCGCTTTAACGCGCTGACGCGTGAGCAGCAGCAGGATGTTATCTCGCGTACCTTCACGCATTCGATTTAATTTCCTGTCCTGAAATTAACCAATTTTGAGTGCCATTTTAAAGCCCGCGTTGCGCGGGTTTTTTTGCGTTTTTTGAGCATTATTGTGACTAAGTTGGCATATTCTTTTGTTTTGTTTACTCTTTAAAGACTCTGTTGTGCCTTTGCGGCGCAGAATTTTGGTAATGACAAGGAACAGTGAATGGAAGATCTCAACGTAGTAGACAGTATTAATAATGCCGGAGGCTGGTTGGTCCGCAACCAGGCGTTACTGCTGAGCTATGCGGTCAACATTGTGGCGGCGATTGCGATTATTATCGTCGGGATGATCGTGGCTCGTATGGTGTCCAACACCATCAACCGCGTAATGGTGTCGCGTCATATTGATGCCACTGTGGCTGATTTCCTTTCCGCTCTGGTGCGTTACGGCATCATCGCCTTCACCTTAATTGCCGCTTTGGGGCGCGTGGGCGTACAAACTGCGTCCGTCATCGCGGTGCTCGGTGCTGCCGGTCTGGCAATTGGTCTGGCGCTGCAAGGTTCGCTTTCTAACCTGGCCGCAGGCGTGCTGCTTGTGACTTTCCGTCCATTCAGAGCAGGGGAATATGTAGATCTCGGCGGTATTGCTGGCACGGTGCTCAATGTGCAGATTTTCTCCACCACCTTACGTACGGTAGACGGCAAGATTGTCGTGGTACCAAACGGTAAAATTATCGCCGGAAACATTATTAACTTTTCCCGCGAACCGGTACGCCGCAACGAATTTATTATTGGCGTCGCATACGATTCGGATATCGACCTGGTTAAGCAAATTTTAACCGACATTATCACCAGCGATGAGCGAGTGCTGAAAGACCGCGAAATCACTGTGCGCCTCAATGAACTGGGCGCATCCACGATTAACTTTGTGGTGCGTGCGTGGAGTAACAGTGGCGATCTGCAGAATGTTTACTGGGATGTACTGGAACGCATTAAAAGAGAGTTTGATGCTCAGGGCATCAGCTTCCCTTACCCGCAAATGGATGTGAATTTCAAGCGCACGAAAGAAGCCGCGTAAGAGTAATTTTCAGGGTCAGTTTAGTCTGGCCCTGGTTATATTAGAAATGCTTATAAACCATTAAAATTATCCATTTCCTCTAATAATTTTTCCCCACTACACTCTTCCTTAATTGCTAAACATTGAAGAGTGAAACATCGTGTTATCTTATTTTTTTCAAGGGCTTACTTTGGGTGCAGCGTTAATCCTGCCACTCGGGCCGCAAAACGCTTTTGTCATGAACCAGGGGATCCGTCGCCAGTACCATCTGATGATTGCCTCGCTTTGTGCAATCAGCGATTTGCTGCTGATTTGCGCGGGGATCTTTGGTGGCAGTGCGCTGCTGATGCAATCGCCGTGGTTGCTGGCAATCGTGACCTGGGGTGGGGTGGCTTTCTTAATTTGGTACGGCTGGGGTGCACTGCGCACCGCGATGAGCAGCAACGTCGAACTGGCCTCAGCGGAAGTTCTGAAACAAGGGCGCTGGAAAATTGTCGCCACTGTGCTGGCGGTCACCTGGCTCAATCCGCATGTTTATCTGGATACCTTTGTGGTTTTGGGCAGCCTGGGTGGGCAACTGGCGGATGAACCTAAACGCTGGTTTGCGCTGGGTACCGTGAGCGCGTCAATTCTTTGGTTCTACGGTCTGGCACTCCTCGCCGCCTGGCTTGCGCCCCGTCTGCGTACGGCTAAAGCGCAGCGCATTATTAATGGCGTTGTCGGGTTGGTGATGTGGTTTATCGCATTACAGCTGGCGGCAGACGGCGTTCGTCATATTTCCTCCTTAATGGGTTAATTCGCCTTAATCCGATAGACAAGTTACCATTACAAGCTAAGCTTGCTGCCAGACGCCCATGTACTTTTCGGGCGTAATGACAGTGGAATGTAGCATGGAGGAAATACAGTGAAGTTGAAAACCCTGGCATTAGCCGCTTTAGTGGGATTAGGTTCGGTTCCGGCATTGGCCGATGAGCTGCCAAATGGTCCGCATATCGTGACATCCGGCACCGCAAGCGTGGATGCCGTTCCAGATATTGCAACGCTGGCTATCGAAGTTAATGTATCTGCTAAAGATGCGGCATCGGCAAAAAAACAGGCTGACGACCGTGTGGCACAGTATCTGACCTTCTTGCAGCAAAGTGGTATCGAGAAGAAAGACATCAACGCCGCTAACCTTCGTACTCAACCAGAATATGAATACCTGAAAGACGGCAAAACACAGTTGAAAGGCTATCGTGCTGTGCGTCAGGTAGAAGTCACGCTACGTAAACTCGACAAAATGAACGAGTTACTTGATGGCGCGCTGAAAGCGGGTCTGAACGAAATTCGTTCCGTATCGCTTGGCGTCGCTGACCCGGAGCAATACAAAGATAAAGCACGTAAAGCGGCTATCGACGATGCGAGTCGCCAGGCGAAACTGTTAGCCGAAGGCTTTAACAGCAAGCTGGGTCCGGTTTATAGCGTGCGTTATCACGTTTCTAACTATCAGCCAGCGCCGATGGTGCGGATGATGAAAGCCGATGCAGCTGCGCCGGTTTCAGCGCAGGATACCTACGATCAGCAGACGATTCAGTTTGATGATCAGGTTGATGTGGTGTTTGAACTGGGAGCGGCTTCCGCTCCGGCTACAGCCCCAGCAGCACAGTAAGACATTGATAGGTGGTGGATGACGCTTGCGCTTATCCACCCTACAAAATCGTAAAATTGTTGATCGGATGACGCTTGCGCTTATCCACCCTGCAAAATCGTAAAATCGTAGGTCGGATAAGCGTTAGCGCCATCCGACAAAACAAAAAGGCCGCTAAATATTAGCGGCCTTTTTCTATTCAGCGTCCTGTCGTAGAACTTTATGCCCATACTCAAGCAGCGCGTCGGTGACATTTCTCATCATCCGGCTTTCTGGCGCAAAGCGGTGCCAATAGAGCATACGGCGTTGCATCAAGCCAGGCGTCAGGTCAATCAGCTCGCCGTTTTTCAGCTCTCTTTCGATTTGCAGATGCGGGATCATGCAACAGGTTGTGCCCTGACGCGCCAACTGTACGAACGCTTCCGATGAGTTAACGATGTGACATGGAACGCTGCCCGGCGACAAATCGAAATTCTGCTGCAAGAACGCCTGATGCATGTCGTCAAGATGGTCGAACGCAACAGCAGGGGCTTTCAGCAATGCGGAACGCGTGACGCCATTCGGGAAATAGCGTGCCGCAAAGTCTTTCGAACCGACAAACAGATAATCCAGCGCACCGAGTCTATCAACCAGGCAGCTCGGCAACGGCTGCGGCTGAATGGAGACCGCGCCAACCACTTCACCCCGGCGCAGGCGTTCTTGTGTACGGGTTTCATCTTCAACCTGAAGGTTAAGACGAATAGGGGAGTCAGCCAGAACAGGCGCTAAAGCGGGCAGCAACCAGGTCGCCAGACTGTCGGCGTTGACGGCAAGCGACAGCAGCAACGGCGTTGAACCGGTCTGTTCGTCGCCCAACCACTCTTCTTCAAGCAGTTCGACCTGACGTAATAATGCCAGCAACTTTTGCCCTTGCTCGGTAGGGCGTGGGGGAACCGTGCGCACTAACAATGGCTGGCCGAACATATTTTCCAGTTGCTTGATACGTTGCGAGACGGCGGATTGAGTAATACAGAGTTTTTGCGCTGCGCGCTCAAATCCTCGTTCACGGATCACTGCATCCAACGCCTGTAGCGTTCTATAGTCCGGGCGTTTCATTGTTGTTTGCTAACTCCTGTTTTTGTTATGGCTGCACTATGACATAAATTTGCCGCTGATCCAGACCAAATCCACAAAGTTCGTCTGAGTTCTGCGCCATTCGCGGGACATTTTTTGGCAGCTTGCTTTATAATGCGCGTCAGTTTTCACAGCACAGGCAAATAACCATGACGCAGGATGAACTGAAAAAAGCAGTCGGCTGGGCAGCATTACAATACGTGCAACCGGGCAGTATCGTTGGTGTAGGTACCGGCTCAACCGCCGCGCACTTTATTGATGCTCTGGGGACTATCAAACATCAGATTGATGGTGCCGTTTCTAGCTCCGACGCTTCCACCGCCAAACTGAAAAGCCTGGGTATCCCGGTTTTCGATCTTAACGAAGTCGATACGCTTGGGATCTATGTAGATGGTGCAGATGAGATCAACGGCCAGATGCAAATGATCAAAGGCGGCGGTGCAGCACTCACCCGCGAAAAGATCATCGCGTCTGTGGCAGAGAAGTTTATTTGTATCGCTGATGCGTCCAAGCAGGTGGGTATCCTGGGTAACTTCCCATTGCCGGTAGAAGTGATCCCAATGGCGCGTAGCTGCGTGGCCCGTGAACTGGTCAAACTGGGCGGTCGTCCTGAATACCGTCAGGGTGTGGTAACCGATAACGGCAACATCATTCTTGATGTTTACGGCCTCAGCATTGTTGAACCTATCGCGCTGGAAAATGCGATTAACGGCTTGCCGGGCGTCGTCACCGTGGGGCTGTTTGCTAACCGTGGTGCAGATGTTGCGTTGATTGGTACTGCCGATGGCGTGAAAACCATTGTGAAATGATCTGGTTGGGGCGTGACAAGCGCCCCATACCCGCATAAAAAATGACAAAATAATCTAACGCCAAATTTGGTGACATATGTCACATTCCTGACAACTGCCTGCTATTCATTCCTGGTTCTCTCTCCTCTTTAGAATTTTGTGCTACCCATGGCGGCTTATTCCTTTTTTGCTTAGTCGACCACGCAATCGTTTATATTGCCCCGCCCGTAAATTTTGATATTTTGGCAGAAGGGTGTCTTATCACACAGCACAACAACAGTACTAAAAATAGGGTCGGGAAATGGCAAAAGTATCACTGGATAAAGACAAGATTAAATTCCTGCTGGTGGAAGGCGTACACCAGAAAGCCGTGGATAACCTTCGCGCAGCAGGCTATACCAACATCGAATACCATAAAGGCGCGCTGGACAGCGATGCCCTGAAAGAGTCGATCCGTGATGCGCATTTCATCGGTCTGCGTTCCCGTACTAATTTAACTGAAGATGTTCTGGCAGCGGCTGAAAAGCTGGTGGCTGTGGGCTGTTTCTGTATTGGTACTAACCAGGTCGATCTGGATGCTGCCGCTAAACGTGGCGTGCCAGTGTTTAATGCCCCGTTCTCTAACACGCGCTCTGTCGCAGAACTGGTTATCGGCCAGTTGCTGTTACTGCTGCGTGGCGTGCCAGAAGCTAACGCCAAAGCACACCGTGGTGTGTGGAATAAGCTGGCGGTGGGCTCTTACGAAGCGCGCGGTAAAAAGTTAGGCATCATTGGCTACGGCCACATCGGGACTCAGTTGGGTATTCTGGCTGAAGCGCTTGGGATGCACGTCTATTTCTACGATATTGAGAACAAACTGACGCTGGGTAACGCAACCCAGGTTCAGCACCTTTCTGACTTGCTCAACATGAGTGATGTGGTGAGTTTGCATGTGCCAGAAAACGCCTCCACCAGGAACATGATTGGTGCCAATGAACTGGCATTGATGAAACCAGGCGCGTTACTGATCAACTGCGCACGCGGTACGGTTGTAGATATTCCTGCTCTGTGTGATGCGCTGGCGCGTAAACATCTGGCGGGGGCTGCTATCGACGTATTCCCAACCGAGCCTGCGACCAACAGCGATCCATTCACTTCGCCACTGTGCGAGTTCGATAACGTTATCCTGACACCGCACATTGGGGGTTCAACTCAGGAAGCGCAGGAAAACATCGGTCTGGAAGTGGCTGGCAAGCTGGCGAAATACTCTGATAACGGTTCTACCTTGTCTGCGGTGAACTTCCCTGAGGTTTCTCTGCCGTTGCACGGTGGAAGCACCAGCCGTTTGCTGCACATTCACGAAAACCGTCCGGGTATTTTGACCGCGCTGAACCAGATTTTTGCCGAGCAGGGCATCAACATCGCGGCACAGTATCTGCAAACCACTCCGCAAATGGGTTATGTCGTTATTGATGTCGATGCGGAAGAAGACGTAGCTGAAGCAGCGCTGAAATCAATGAAGGCGATTCCGGGTACTATTCGCGCTCGTCTGCTTTACTAACTCTAATCGTAGGTCGGATAAGCGGCAGCGTCATCCGACAAAACTGGCGAAAATGGTGGATGACGCTAGCGCTTATCCACCCTACAAACTAATTCAAATTTGAGGAGCCTGAAAGGGCTCCTCATGAGCCAGGAAGCGATTCACCATGACAAGTATGTTATTAAAATCCGGCGCTTTTGTACTTCTGTTGATTCTTATCTATACCGGCGTGAGCACTGCAGACCGGCTGACCTGGCTTATGGAAGTCACTCCGGTCATCATCATTGTTCCATTGCTGTTAACGACTTTCTCGCGTTACCCACTGACCCCATTGCTCTATTTTTTGATTTTCCTGCACGCCCTTATCCTGATGGTTGGGGGGCTGTATACCTACGCAAAAGTACCGATTGGTTTTGATGTGCAGGAGTTGTTGGGTTTAAGCCGCAATCCGTATGACAAGCTCGGTCATTTTTTCCAGGGGCTGGTTCCAGCTCTGGCTGCGCGAGAAATTCTGGTGCGTGGCGGATATGTTCGCGGGCGCAAAATGGTCGCGTTTTTGGTGTGCTGTGTCGCGCTGGCCATCAGTGCAGTATATGAACTGATTGAATGGGCGGCGGCGCTGGCATTGGGGCAAGGGGCTGATGAGTTTTTAGGCACGCAGGGCGATGTTTGGGACACGCAATCCGATATGTTCTGCGCACTTCTTGGTGCGTTGACCACGGTTTTGATACTGCAATACTGGCACACCAAACAGCTGTTAAAGCTGCGCGTAACCTGACACTACCATTCCCAAAGCCGCGATGGTGTGACGACCGCTGGTAAGGGAATATCCCACTCTTCAGCGGGTAATGACGGAACGAGTTGGCAATCATGTGCCAGCCCAACCGGCCAGACACCCTGCTGCTGCCAGTTCTGCAGCGTGCGATCATAGAAACCGCCACCCATTCCTAACCTTTGTCCTTGCTCATCGAACGCCACTAACGGCGTGATCAGCACATCCAGTTTATCCAGTGGCAACACGTCACGGACATCCAGCTTCGGCTCAAGAATTTTCAGACGATTCATCACTAAATGGCTGTTTTCCGCATAGTGCAGAAATAACAAATGACCTTTACTGAATGGATGAAGCACCGGGAGATACACACTTTTTCCGGCTCGCCACAACGCACGAATCAGCGGTGTGGTATCCAGTTCGCCATCAAATGACAAAAACAGGGCGACCGTACTTGCGTCAGTAACGGGCTGATAGGCCAGCGTTCGTTCGGCTGCTAGATGAGCAAAGTGTTGTTGTTCAGATGGGGTAAGTGCCCGGCGTCGTTGCCGAATGTGTTGTCGGATTTCTTGTCGAAGCGATGGAATTAGCTGAATTTTCGTCATGGTGATGACTGGTTGGTAGAAAGAGGGAATCTCCGAGATGCCGCCGCAGGCTGTAACCCTTGAACCCTTGGTTCAAGGTGAATGCAGCGTCACTGTCATCAGGCTTCTCGGACGGACCGAGCATGCTCACAGACGGTGGAGCACCACATTCTTGTGGTATGAAATATCGGCTCAGGGGACTGGCCCGCTTGCAAACATCTCAGAGAAATTTGGTCTTCAAAGTCACTCTACCATAGGTAACTGTGAAGTGTTATTCAAAATTTGGACCCTGTCGTTCAGTTATGCGACCTTGCTCAAGCAACGCTTGTTCGATGGTCTGCTGTAACATCCGAATACGCTCTTCCATATTGGCTGCGTAGTCGCGGGTTTTCGATTTTTCCTGAGCCAGCTCATAACAAATGTTTAGTGCTGCGATGAAAACTAGCTGCTCAGTATTTGTGACTCTAGTGCGAACTTTTAAATCTTGCAACCGCTGATTAAGCTCTTCCGCCGCAAGATTCAGTGCATCCTGTTGTTCAGGCGGACAATTCACGCGCAATGAACGACCGAAAATTTGGATATCGACTGGTTGTGCAGACATGCCACCTTCCTGCTGTTAACTCGCCTGCCTTCGTTAACCGTGCCTGGTAACGAAAGGGGCGTCACTATAGCTACCCCGTAATGAAGATACAAGCCCTTTTCTGGTGCCTCGAGGTCCCTGGTGGTAGCATAACATGAACTATCCCTGCCAACGATGGCGAATGCGCATGTCTATACAGAACACTATGCCTGACTATGACTTAGTCGGCCAATTATTGAACCAACAAGGTGTGGGTCTGACGCCCGCAGAAATGCATGGCCTCATCAGCGGCATGCTGTGCGGTGGCAACAAAGACACCAGTTGGCAACCACTGCTTCATGACCTGACAAACGAAGGGTTAGCCTTTGGTCAAAACCTTGCGGATACCCTGCGCCAGATGCACGGTGCCACCGGTGATACGCTCGAAGATGACGGCTTTATGTTCCAGTTATATCTGCCGGATGGCGACGACGTCTCGGTGTTTGACCGTGCCGACGCACTGGCGGGCTGGGTCAATCATTTCCTGCTTGGCCTGGGTGTCACTCAGCCGAAACTCGATAAAGTCACTGGCGAAACCGGCGAAGCTATCGACGATTTGCGTAACATTGCGCAATTGGGCTACGACGAAGACGAAGATCAAGAAGAGCTGGAAATGTCGCTCGAAGAGATAGTCGAGTACGTGCGTGTTGCAGCGCTGCTGTGCCATGACAAATTTACTCGCCCTGTACCCACAGCGCCAGAAGTCCAGAAACCAACTCTACACTAACAACAATAAACTTCAGGAGGTGTGATGAATCAGCACGAATTTCTCCGGCGCCGTCAGGCGTTGTTAGCCAAAATGGCTCCGGCAAGCGCCGCGCTCATCTTTGCTGCTCCCGAGGTAACACGCAGTGCAGACAGCGAATACCCGTATCGCCAGAACAGCGATTTCTGGTATTTCACCGGTTTCAACGAACCTGAAGCGGTACTGGTGTTGATTAAAAGCGACGAAACGCACAACCACAGCGTTTTGTTCAACCGTCTGCGCGATAAAACCGCTGAAATCTGGTTTGGTCGCCGTCTTGGTCAGGAAGCGGCACCTGATAAACTCGGTGTCGATCGTGCACTGGCGTTTTCTGAAATCGGTGAGCAACTGCATCAGCTGCTCAATGGCCTTGATGTTGTCTATCACGCGCAAGGTGAATACGCCTACGCTGATAGCATTGTTTTTGCCGCACTCGACAAATTACGCCGGGGTTCACGCCAGAATCTCACCGCTCCCGCCACACTGACAGACTGGCGTCCGTGGGTTCACGAACAGCGCCTGTTCAAATCAGAAGAAGAAATTAATGCGATGCGTCGCGCAGGTGAAATCACCGCGCTGGCACATACCCGAGCGATGGAAAAATGCCGCCCCGGGATGTTTGAATATCAGCTCGAAGGCGAAATCCTTCACGAATTTAACCGCCACGGTGCGCGATTCCCGTCTTACAACACGATTGTTGGTAGCGGCGAAAATGGCTGTATTTTGCATTACACCGAAAACGAGAGCCAAATGCGCGACGGCGATTTGGTGTTGATTGACGCCGGTTGCGAATATCAGGGCTACGCAGGTGACATCACCCGTACCTTCCCGGTTAACGGTAAATTTACCGCACCGCAGCGGGCGATTTACGACATCGTGCTCGAATCGCTGGAAACCGCGTTGCAGCTTTACCGCCCTGGTACATCAATGCAGGAAGTCACCGCGCAAGTGGTACGCATTATGGTTGCAGGCCTGGCGAAGCTCGGCATTCTCCACGGCGAAGTGGATAAGCTGATTGCCGAAAACGCTCACCGTCCGTTCTTTATGCACGGTCTGAGCCACTGGTTGGGACTTGATGTTCACGACGTCGGTGCCTATGGACAAGAGCGTTCGCGCGTACTTGAGCCAGGAATGGTGATTACGGTTGAACCGGGTCTGTATATCGCGCCCGATGCGGATGTTCCCGCCGAGTACCGCGGTATTGGGATTCGTATCGAAGACGATATTCTTATCACCGCAGAGGGTAACGAAAATCTTACCGCCAGCGTCGTGAAATCGGCTGACGACATCGAAGCGTTAATGGCGGCGGCGCGTCAGTCATGAGCGTAATTATTGTCGGCGGAGGGATGGCTGGAGCAACGCTCGCGCTGGCTATTTCCCATTTGACCCACGGTAAGTTGCCGGTTCATTTAATTGAAGCGGCAGCGCCTGAATCGGCAGCACATCCGGGTTTTGATGCGCGTGCCATTGCCATCGCCCAGGGGACTTGCCAGCAGTTGACGCGGATTGGCGTGTGGCCAGCTATCCAGGATTGCGCGACCGGGATTACCTCTGTTCATGTCAGCGATCGCGGACATGCAGGATTTGTCACGCTGGATGCCAGGGATTACCAAATCCCGGCGTTGGGGCAGGTGGTGGAATTGCATGACGTCGGTTTGCGTTTGTTCGCTCTGCTGCGCAAAGCACCCGGCGTAACATTGCATTGCCCGCAGCGCGTCACCTCTTTTACCCGTGAAACCGATAAAGTCAGCGTGCTGCTTGATAACGGCACGCTGCTTGAAGGCAAAGTGCTGGTCGCGGCAGATGGTTCCCGTTCGTCACTGGCCACGCAGTGTGGCATCACCTGGCAGCAACAGGATTACGGACAGATTGCGATTATCGCGAATGTCAGTACATCGCAACCTCACAATGGTCGTGCGTTTGAGCGTTTCACCGAACACGGTCCACTAGCGATGTTGCCGATGTCTGATGGACGCTGTTCGTTGGTGTGGTGTCATCCGCAGGAAGCGCAGGCAGAAATAGCGCAGTGGGATGATGAACGGTTCTGCAATGAGTTGCAGCAGGCATTTGGCTGGCGGCTTGGACGAATCACCTTTGGCGGTGCACGTAAGCACTATCCATTAGCGCTGACCACACCTTCGCAATCGGTATCTCACCGGGTTGCGCTGGTGGGCAATGCCGCGCAAACCCTTCATCCGATTGCCGGGCAAGGTTTTAACCTCGGATTACGCGACGTGATGTCACTGGCTGAGAATTTGGCGGCAGCGCACAAGTTATCTCAGGATATTGGTAGTTATGCTGTTTTGGCAGAATATCAGCAGCGCCGCAGTGAAGATAAAATGGCGACTATCGGCGTAACGGATGGCTTAGTTCAGTTGTTCGCTAACCGCTGGGCTCCGCTGGTGGTAGGGCGTAATCTTGGGCTGATGGCGATGGAACAATTTACTCCAGCGCGAGATGTGCTGGCTTCGCGTACGCTTGGCTGGGTTGCGCGTTAAAACCTGTCACCAGCCTTATTTTTTTGCCATTTTGCCCCAGAAATGTGCTCGAAATCCTCACGTACATGAGTACGCTCCGGTTTCTCCGCGCATTCCCGAGACAAACTGTCAGCAACATATATGCCTGGTGAGCAGGTTTATAAATGTAAAAGGAGAGTCAATTTGCAAAGCGTTGATGTGGCGATTGTTGGTGGTGGCATGGTGGGTCTGGCAGTAGCCTGCGGCCTGCAAGGGAGTGGTTTGCGTGTTGCGGTACTGGAGAACCATCTGCCACAGCCGCTGGCTCCTGAATCTGCACCAGCATTGCGTGTTTCGGCCATCAATGCCGCAAGCGAGAAGTTGCTGACTCACCTTGGCGCCTGGCCAAAAATCATCGGCAGCCGCGCGAGTTGCTATCACGGCATGGAAGTGTGGGATAAAGATAGCTTCGGGCATATCGAATTTGACGATAAATCCTATGGTTTCAGTCATCTAGGTCATATTGTCGAAAATGCAGTGGTTCATCATGCATTATGGCAGCGTGCTGAGCAGTGCAGTGATGTCACGTTGATGGCACCCGTCGAACTGCAACAAGTGGCATGGGGTGAAAACGAAGCCTTTATTACCCTCAAAGATGGCACCATGCTGACCGCGCGCTTAGTGGTCGGGGCTGATGGCGCGAACTCATGGCTGCGCAATCAGGCCGATATCCCGCTGACTTTTTGGGATTATCGCCACCATGCGCTGGTTGCCACCATTCGTACCACTGAACCGCATCAGGCGGTGGCCCGTCAGGTTTTCCATGGCGACGGCATCCTGGCTTTCTTGCCGTTAAGCGACCCGCATTTATGTTCGATTGTCTGGTCACTTCCTCCGCTGGAAGCCGAACGGATGCAACAGGCGAGTACGGAAGAATTTAATCAGGCGTTGTCTGTCGCTTTCGATATGCGCCTGGGTTTGTGCAGTGTTGAAAGCGAGCGTCAGACATTCCCGCTGACAGGCCGCTACGCGCGTAGTTTTGCTGCGCATCGACTGGCACTGGTTGGCGATGCCGCCCATACCATTCATCCGTTGGCCGGGCAGGGCGTGAATCTTGGCTTTATGGACGCCGCAGAACTGATTGATGAAGTCCGTCGTTTGCATCGCCAGGGTAAAGATATCGGGCAGCATTTGTACCTGCGTCGCTACGAGCGCAGCCGTAAACACAGTGCCGCCATGATGCTCGCCAGTATGCAGGGTTTCCGCGATCTGTTTGCCGGAAACAACCCGGCGAAAAAGCTTCTGCGTGATATTGGCCTGAAACTGGCTGATACCCTTCCTGGAGTGAAACCACAACTGGTTCGTCAGGCGATGGGGTTACACGATCTCCCAACCTGGCTCCGTTAAACGCTCGTCATACTTCAAGTTGCAGCGGTTTTGGCTGCACTCAGTTACCCCAGTCACTGACTTTAGTCAGCTCCTGGGGATAACCGGGTTGGCCGCCTTGCTGCAACTCGAATTATTAAGCGCATTCGGTGTGACAACGATCACCTTCCCTCATTTGAAAAATTCTAATCTTACCCTCTATCTCGGATTACTTTTTCTCATCCCACGTTTTTAGCGATGTAGTGAATTTGTTTCTGAAATGGTCGTAAATGTTAGCTAACGCTAAATTATGACTTAAACACTTCTTGTTTATGCGTAGTGAATCGCATTTTTGTAGTTGAATACTCTGCATCATTCCCTCCTGATTTTGGTCATAAGCTAATGCAATGACCGTTTTCACCTTATGGTTTACTCCCCCATTCAGTGGTAAGTTCAGACGAAAGGTAACGTTTGCGTCGCTATCGGGATCGGTGGCGATGTTGGGTTTCGTCTGATGAACGGAAAAGCGAAAAGCGCTTTTCAACCAGATGGTTAAAGAGGAAAAAATGACTCAAAAGACCCCTTTGTTTGAACAGCACAATCTCTGCGGTGCGCGAATGGTAGATTTCCATGGCTGGATGATGCCATTGCACTATGGGTCGCAGATTGACGAACACCATGCGGTGCGCAACGATGCCGGTATGTTTGATGTTTCACACATGACCATTGTTGATCTTAAAGGCAGCCGTACCCGCGAATTCCTCCGTTACTTAGTGGCAAACGACGTTGCCAAACTGACCCAGCCGGGTAAAGCCCTCTACACCGCCATGCTCAACGCCTCCGGCGGTGTTATCGATGACCTGATTATCTATTTCCAGACTGAAGACGACTTCCGCCTGGTGGTGAACTCTGCCACTCGCGAGAAAGATTTAGCCTGGATTAATCAACACGCTGCACCTTTCTCCGTTTCCGTCACCGTGCGTGATGACCTGTCGCTGATTGCCGTTCAGGGGCCAAACGCTAAGGCAAAAGCTGCAGAGCTGTTTACCGAAGAACAACGTCATACCGTAGAAGGGATGAAGCCATTCTTTGGGCATCAGGCGGGCGATCTGTTTATTGCGACCACCGGCTACACCGGTGAAGCCGGTTACGAAATTGCTATGCCGAATGAAAAAGCGGCCGAGTTTTGGGCGCATCTGGTCGAGATCGGTGTGAAGCCTTGCGGACTTGGCGCGCGCGATACGCTGCGTCTGGAATCAGGCATGAACCTGTATAGCCAGGAAATGGATGAAAGCATTTCTCCTCTGGCAGCGAATATGGGCTGGACCGTCGCCTGGCAGCCTGAAGATCGTGATTTCATTGGTCGCGAAGCACTGGAACTCCAGCGTGAGAAAGGAACCGAGCAACTGGTTGGTTTGATCATGACGGAAAAAGGCGTATTACGTAATGAGTTGCCTGTTCGTTTTACTGATGAATCCGGCAACCTTCATGAAGGCGTAATCACCAGCGGGACTTTCTCGCCGACACTGGGTTACAGCATTGCTTTGGCGCGCGTGCCTGCGGGCATTGGCGAAACGGCCATTGTGCAAATCCGTAACCGAGAAATGCCGGTAAAAGTCACTAAACCAATTTTTGTTCGCGGCGGTAAAGCTGTCGCGCAGTGAATTTCGAAATCAGGAGAACAACAATGAGCAATGTGCCGAACGAATTGAAATACAGCAAAGAGCATGAATGGCTGCGTAAAGAAGCTGATGGTACCTACACCGTAGGGATCACCGAGCACGCGCAAGAGCTGCTGGGCGACATGGTGTTTGTAGACCTGCCAGAAGTGGGCGCAACCGTCAGCACTGGTGATGATTGCGCTGTGGCTGAATCTGTTAAAGCTGCCTCTGACATTTATGCACCGATCAGCGGCGAAATCATTGCGGTGAACAATGAACTGAGCGACACGCCAGAGTTGATCAACAGCGAGCCATACACCGCAGGTTGGATCTTCAAAATCAAAGCAAGCGACGAGTCTGAACTGGACGGTTTGCTGGACGCAACTGCGTACGAAGCTCTGCTAGAAGACGAATAATCTTTCCCCCTCTCCCTGAGGGAGAGGGGATCGCACGGCTTTCTCCCTCGCCGCAAAGTCAGGGGAATGAATTTGTAGGGTGGATAAACGTAGTGTCATCCACCGCTAAAGCCCCACATGTTTCAGGAATCACCGCTCATGACCCAGTCTTTACGTCAGCTTGAAAATCACGAAGCGTTTATCGACCGACACATTGGACCGAACGCACAACAACAGCATGAAATGCTGGAAACAGTCGGCGCTCGTTCGTTGAACGAATTGATAGCCTCTATCGTTCCTGCTGATATCCAGCTTGCTGAACCACCACAGGTGGGTGAGGCTGCTACAGAATTCGCGGCCCTGGCTGAATTAAAGACCATTGCCAGCCGTAATAAACGTTTTAAAACGTACATCGGCATGGGTTATACCGCGGTACAAACTCCGCCGGTTATCTTGCGTAACATGCTGGAAAATCCAGGTTGGTACACGGCATACACGCCGTATCAGCCGGAAGTCTCACAAGGCCGTCTCGAAGCGCTGCTCAACTTCCAACAAGTGACGCTGGATTTGACGGGGCTGGACATTGCCTCTGCATCTTTGCTGGACGAAGCGACCGCTGCGGCAGAAGCCATGGCGATGGCAAAGCGCGTCAGCAAACTGAAAAACGCCAACCGTTTCTTTGTGGCAGCCGACGTACATCCGCAAACGCTGGATGTTGTCCGTACACGTGCTGAAACCTTCGGCTTTGATGTGATAGTCGATGACGCCGCGAAAGTGCTGGATCATCAGGATGTATTTGGTGTGCTGCTGCAACAAGTTGGCACCACCGGCGAAGTCCATGACTACAGCGCTCTGATTATCGAACTGAAACAACGCAAAGTCATCGTGAGTGTTGCCGCTGACTTTATGACGCTGGTTCTGTTAACCGCACCTGGCAAACAAAGCGCTGACATCGTATTCGGTTCCGCACAGCGTTTCGGCGTACCAATGGGTTACGGTGGTCCACATGCTGCATTCTTTGCTGCTCGTGACGAATTCAAACGTTCCATGCCAGGTCGTATTATCGGTGTTTCACGCGATGCTGCGGGACGCACCGCACTGCGCATGGCGATGCAAACTCGTGAGCAACATATTCGCCGCGAGAAAGCGAACTCCAACATTTGTACTTCCCAGGTTCTGCTGGCGAACATTGCCAGCCTGTATGCGGTATTCCACGGCCCGGCCGGCCTGAAACGCATTGCAGGGCGCATCCACCGCCTGACCGATATTCTGGCCGCTGGCCTGCAACAAAAAGGCCTGGTGCTGCGTCACAAACATTGGTTCGACACACTGTGTGTGGAAGTGACCGATAAAGCCGCTGTTTTGGCGCGTGCTGAAGCGAGTGAAATCAACCTGCGCAGCGACATTCTTAATGCAGTTGGCATCACTCTTGATGAAGCCACTACGCGTGAAGATGTACAGGCACTGTTCAGTGTATTGCTGGGTGACAACCATGGTCTGGATATCGACAAATTAGATCAAAACGTTGCGGGAGATAGCCTGTCTATTCAGAAAGGCATGTTGCGTGAAGACTCGATCCTGACGCATCCGGTGTTTAACCGCTACCACAGCGAAACCGAAATGATGCGCTACATGCACAGTCTTGAGCGTAAAGATCTGGCGCTGAATCAGGCAATGATCCCGCTGGGTTCTTGCACCATGAAGCTGAATGCTGCGGCGGAAATGATCCCAATCACCTGGCCGGAATTTGCTGAGCTGCACCCATTCTGCCCGGCAAATCAGGCAGAAGGTTATCACCAGATGATCTCCCAGCTTTCTGACTGGCTGGTGAAACTGACCGGTTATGATGCACTTTGCATGCAGCCAAACTCTGGCGCGCAAGGTGAATATGCGGGTCTGCTGGCGATTCGCCGTTATCACGAAAGCCGCAACGAAGGCAGCCGTAATCTTTGCCTGATCCCAAGCTCTGCACACGGGACTAACCCTGCATCTGCGCAAATGGCTGGCATGGAAGTGGTAGTCGTGGCTTGTGACAAACAAGGTAACATCGATCTCCACGATCTGCGCGCTAAAGCAGAACAAGCGGGCGATGCGCTTTCCTGCATCATGGTGACCTACCCGTCGACTCACGGTGTTTATGAAGAAACGATCCGCGAAGTCTGCCAGATCGTTCATCAGTTCGGCGGCCAGGTCTACCTCGATGGCGCGAACATGAACGCGCAGGTTGGGATCACTTCTCCAGGTTACATCGGCGCGGATGTTTCACACCTAAACCTGCATAAAACCTTCTGCATTCCACACGGTGGTGGCGGCCCAGGTATGGGACCTATCGGCGTGAAAGCGCACCTGGCGCCATTCGTGCCGGGCCACAGCGTGGTACAGATTGAAGAGATGCTGACTCAGCAGGGCGCCGTTTCTGCAGCTCCATTTGGTAGCGCTTCAATTCTGCCAATCAGCTGGATGTACATCCGCATGATGGGTGCGCAGGGTCTGAAGAAAGCAAGCCAGGTAGCTATCCTGAATGCTAACTATATTGCGACTCGCCTGAAGTCTGCTTTCCCAATTCTTTATACCGGCCGTAGTGGGCATGTAGCGCACGAATGTATTCTCGACATTCGCCCACTGAAAGAAGAAACCGGTATTAGCGAACTGGATATTGCTAAGCGACTGATTGACTTCGGTTTCCACGCACCAACCATGTCGTTCCCGGTTGCGGGTACGCTGATGGTTGAACCAACCGAGTCCGAAAGCAAACTGGAACTGGATCGCTTTATCGATGCGATGCTGACTATCCGCACTGAAATCGACCGTGTTGCACGGGGTGAATGGCCGCTGGAAGATAACCCGCTGGTTAACGCTCCGCACACCCAGGATGAAATCGTGGCTGATTGGGCACATCCTTACACCCGCGAACTGGCGGTATTCCCGGCAGGCCATGGCAATAAATACTGGCCGACCGTGAAGCGCCTGGACGATGTTTTTGGTGACCGTAATCTGTTCTGTTCTTGCGTACCGATGAGCGAATACCAGTAAGGTTTAAAACAACCCTCAACCTAACGGTTTTCTCCCTCTCCTGGGGGAGAGGGCCGGGGTGAGGGCGTCCATATTCTACTGGAGGCAAAATGGCCGTAGCATTAGTCACTGGCGGCAGCCGGGGAATTGGCAGAGCAACCTCGCTCTTGCTTGCGCAGTCGGGTTACAAAGTCGTCGTAAACTATCAACGTAATAAATCCGCAGCCGACGACGTGGTGAATACCATTCGTGGAGCCGGCGGTGAAGCGATCGCCATCCAGGCCGATATTGCTGACGAATTACAAGTGATGGCAATGTTCGTGGAAATCGACAACGCCTTCGGCCCGGTAACCGCTCTGGTTAATAACGCCGGGATCCTGTTCCAACAATCCACTATCGAAGAACTTACGGCTGACCGTATTAATCACGTCATGTCCACTAACGTTACAGGTTACTTTCTCTGTTGCCGGGAAGCGGTAAAACGTATGGCGCATCGCCACGGGGGTAACGGCGGGGCGATTGTGAATGTTTCTTCGGCAGCGTCACGTTTAGGTGCACCGGGTGAATATGTCGATTATGCGGCATCAAAAGGGGCGGTAGATACGCTGACGACCGGGCTTGCTTTGGAAGTCGCGGCGCAAGGTATTCGCGTCAATTGTGTACGCCCGGGCCTAATCTATACCGAGATCCATGCCTCTGGCGGTGAACCCGGAAGAGTAGATCGCGTAAAAGATCTGTTGCCGATGAAACGTGGTGGGCAGCCAGAAGAAGTTGCGCAGGCCATCGCCTGGCTTCTCAGTGAGAAGGCTTCGTATGTGACAGGCAGTTTCCTCGATTTAGCAGGCGGAAGATAAAAAGACAGTGACCTGAATGTGAAGGTCACTGTCATTATTCTGCTTACTGTTTTCCCCATCTCATCTTTAGACATCCCCGTCCGCCTGTATTTGGCTGCCAGCATCTCCTGAATAGTTAAATTAAATGTGATAACTCGACGCGCGAATGTTGTATAGACTTTCACTAACTGGCGGATATAAGGCGAAGTGATAATGCCCAAAAAGTTGTTAATCGTTGAGGATGACGAAAATATTGCTGAGCTGTTGCAGCTGCATTTGCGCAAAGAGGGCTATGAAATTGTTCATGCGGCTGATGGCGCTTTGGGACTGGAACTGCTCAAACAGGGCGGTTGGGATGCGCTGATACTCGATCTGATGCTGCCAGGCGTCGATGGCCTGGAAATTTGCCGCCATGCCCGCACTATGACGCGTTACACGCCGATTGTCATGATCAGCGCGCGTTCCAGTGAAACGCATCGCGTTTTGGGGCTGGAACTGGGAGCTGATGACTACCTGGCAAAACCGTTCTCAATGCTGGAACTGGTTGCACGCGTCAAAGCACTTTTCCGCCGTCAGGAAGCGATGAGCCAGAACCTGATGCAGGATGCGGGAACCCTGATGTTTGACAGACTGACTATCGACCCTCTGGCCCGCGATGTGCGCCTCAGACTACAGCCCGTTGAGCTGACACCGCGTGAGTTCGACCTGCTGTGGTTTTTTGCAAAAAATCCTGGCAAAGTTTTCTCCCGCTTGAATTTGCTTAACCAGGTTTGGGGTTATCAACATGAAGGCTATGAACACACGGTCAACACCCATATCAACCGCTTACGCATCAAGATTGAAGACAATCCCGCGGAGCCTGAATTCATTCTGACGGTCTGGGGAAAAGGCTATAAATTCATCGCACCGCGAAACGAGTAAACCATGCGAAAACTCTCTCTTTCACAGCGCCTGACTCTGGTTTTTGCGTTGCTGCTCATTACTTCCTGCTCGCTGTTGGGATGGCTGCAAATTCGCACCAGTACCCAGTACAGCCAGGCGGTGATTCAACAGCTTTCAGGCTCGCTGGCTGAGCACATCAACCAGAACTATCCCTTGCTTGGGCAAGACGGCCTGAACAAAGATTCAGTACGTAGCCTGTTTGAAAATTTGATGACGGTAAATCCCAGTGTGGAAGTTTATCTGCTTGATGATAAAGGCAATATCATTGGTGATGCCGCGCCGCCCAACCATATCAAACGTCATCGAATTGATTTGGATCCGATCCAAACCGCGATAAACGATCGCCAGTATCCGATCTACGGTGACGATCCGCGCAGTATTGATGGCAAAAAAGTCTTTAGCGTCACGCCGATGCTGCAAAACGGCCAGGTAAAAGGCTATTTGTATGTCATTCTGCTGGGTGAAAAATACAACGCGCTCGCCAGTGATGCACAATCAAACACGCTCTTTAAAGTGGTTGTGCTCTCGATTAGCCTGGTCGCATTACTCGGACTGATTGTCGGTGCGCTGGCATTTCGCTGGATTACCCGCCCGTTGCGCGCGCTCTCGCATCAGGTGAATGCGCTGGAAACTGGCGGCATGACAGAAATGAAAGCATTGGCCGAGCTGCCGCTGGAAAAAGTGCACAGTCACGATGAAATAAGCCAGTTACGCCAGGGCGTGATAATGATGGCGCGGCGTATTTCAGAACAGTGGCATCGTCTTTCGCAACAAGACCAGTTGCGCCGGGAGTTTGTTGCCAATATTTCCCATGATTTACGCACGCCATTAACCTCGCTGCATGGTTATCTTGAAAGCTTATCCGTGATGTCATCAACGCTTTCGGATAACGATAAAAAACGCTATCTGGACATCGCGTTGGCCCAGAGTCAGAAAGTTCGCACGCTTGCGCAGTCGCTATTCGAATTAGCCCGTCTTGAATATGGCGTGGTAAAGCCGCAAAAAGAACAATTCAGCCTCGGCGAATTATTGCAGGACGTCTTCCAGAAATTCGAACTGATGACCCAAACGCGCAAATTGCAGTTAGTGGCCGATATCCAGCCTGGTCTGCCATTGATTGATGCGGATTTAGGGATGATCGAACGGGTGTTGACCAACCTGCTGGATAACGCCATTCGTCATACACCAGAGCAAGGTATCGTTGCGGTGCGGCTATGGAAAGAGGGCGATAAAGTAATGGTGCAGATAAGCGATAGTGGGCCTGGCATCCCACAAGAGCTGAAAGAGGGATTGTTTGTACGTCCTTCGATTGTGAACCAGTCGCATGTGAGAGTCGGAGGTTTAGGGTTGATGATTGTGCGTCAGATGTTGCAGTTACATGGCAGCGACATTGCGCTGGTGGAAAGACAAGAAACCGGAGCTTGCTTCCGTTTTGCATTGCCGACCTGAAATAAAAAACGCCCCGTAAACGGGGCGTGATGACAACTCATTCAATCAGAGTGTTTCGCCATTGCTGGCAATCACTTCTTTGTACCAGTTAAAGCTCTTCTTGCGTGAGCGAGACATATCGCCAGTACCATCGTCATGCTTGTTCACATAGATGAAGCCGTAGCGTTTGCTGTACTGGCCGGTGGTGAACGACACGCAGTCGATACAGCCCCATGGGGTGTAGCCCATCAGATCCACGCCATCGTAAGTCACCGCTTTCATCATCTCGGCAACATGCGCTTTCAGGTAATCAATACGGTAGTCATCATTGATTGAACCGTCTTCTTCCACTTTGTCGTAAGCGCCGAAGCCGTTTTCAACGATAAACAGTGGTTTCTGGTAGCGTTCGTACAGCTCACAAAGTGCGTAACGCAAGCCAACCGGATCAATCTGCCAGCCCCAGTCAGACGCTTTAACATGTGGGTTTGGCACACTGCCCTGGAAGCCAGATAGTGCATCGCCGCTGCCGCCATCCGCTTTTACGGCGTTCGTCATGTAATAGCTAAATCCGAGGTAATCGCACACGCCTTCACGCAGAATTTGCTCATCACCGGCTTCCATTTTGATGTTGAACTCACGGCGTTCCCATTCGTTCAACACATAAGATGGGTAGTATCCGCGCAACTGCACATCGGTAAACACATAGCGCTCACGCATAGATTCTTGCGCGTACATCTGGTCTTCTGGTTTGCAGGAGAACGGATACAACGGCACCATCGCCAGCATGCAGCCGATCTGCATTTCAGGATTGATGCGATGACCAATCTTCACCGCCATGGCGCTGGCCACGAATTGATGGTGCAGAACCTGGTACATCACTTCTTCTGGATTATCGTGCTCGGTGTAAACCACGCCGGAGCAGCAGTAACCGAACAATGGTGCACGCCAGTTACGCTGGTTGTTGATCTCGTTAAAGGTCATCCAGTACTTCACTTTACTTTTGTAGCGTTCAAACACCACTTCGGCAAAACGTACAAAGAAATCAACCACTTTACGGTTAGTCCAGCCGCCGTATTCAGTTACCAGATAATGTGGCATTTCAAAGTGGGAGAGGGTGATGACAGGCTCGATGTTGTATTTCAGCAGCTCATCGAACATGTCGTCATAGAACTTCAGACCTTCTTCATTCGGTTGCAGCTCATCGCCTTGCGGGAAAATACGCGTCCAGGCAATGGAGGTGCGGAAACATTTAAAGCCCATCTCGGCAAACAGCGCGATGTCTTCTTTATAGCGACCATGGAAATCGATGGCTTCATGGTTCGGATAATATTTGCCAGGGACAACTTCTTGAGTGATTTCACGCGGCACGCCATGCGCGCCACCGGTCAGTACATCACAAATACTTGGGCCTTTACCTTCTTTGTTCCAGCCACCTTCTACCTGATGCGCAGCCACAGCGCCGCCCCATAAAAAGTCTTTTGGTAAGGTCAGTTTCTTCATATTTGTTAATCTCACGGTTAGCGCCGAATATAATGTGGGATACATCACACTTTAGCGTTAAGTTAATAATCTCTGTTCTGGAGTCTAACAAATGAAATTTAATTGTCACGATATAACAAATCACGGTTAATGTGATTTGTTACATAGAAAAAACAGGCTGTTTTTTTATGCCATTTTCTTAGCCAATTTACGGCCAATGGTTTCTAAAATATAAATGACAGGGATTTGTGTGGTGATGTCATAAACACCGCCGACGCGTGTTAGGGGAATATGCCAGGAGATATTAAAGTCAGCGAGTTTAGCCAGTGAAGAGTTTTCGTGACTGGTAATAGAGAACACCTTGCAGTTATGCAGGCTGAACTGGCTTGCGAAGCGCAAGATCTCTTCGGTTTCACCAGACACCGAAAGCACAATCGCCAGGGCATTTTTAGCCATATCGTTGGTGACCGGAAAATAAGGGTCATCAATATGGTTACTAAATTTCCCGACATTCGAAAAGAAACGTGCACCATATTTGGCTAGCGCACCAGATGTTCCTGCACCGACAAATATAATGCGTTCCGATGAACAAATAATATCAACGGCCTGGTCAATTAAATTATCAAACTCTTCATTGTTAGTGCTTTTAAAAAAGCTAATAATTTCACTCGGACCAAAATTAACTAACTGCTCATCATTTTGCTCAAGATATAATTTAAAGCGCACACGAAACTCGGAATAACCTTCGCAATTTAACTTGCGGCAAAAACGCAGCACGGTGGTAGTGGACACTCCCGCCGCATCGGCTAACTCGCGGATAGTCATGTACATCACTTTGTCACGGTTTTTAATGACAAAGTTGTAGACCATCATTTCTAGTCCGTTGAGATTAGCAACTGCCGCATGAGTAAACATGGTACGTCTTCCTGAATGTTCCAATAGGAAAGAGGCTATCGTAACCAGCCCTTTTCTTGTGCCGAATGTAGATGACTGACGACATGTTGCCATAATTCCGGCCAGCTTTCGCCCACCAGTGCGTTGCGCGTCAACACTTGTTCCAGTGAAATCCCATTTTCGCGCCAGCTTTGCCCCTCGTTATGTAGGTTTTGCAGAATCGGCAGGATCCTGTCCAGTGCGCCAGCAAACCGGGCATCCACGCTATCACCCGTTTCATACTCTTGCCAGAGCTGCAAAAACTGTGAGTTTTGAGGTTCAGGTAACAGGCCAAACAACCGTTCGGCTGCGGCGGCTTCTTTCCCGGCAACCGCCAGGCGTGCGGCGAGATCGTAAACCAGGACGTCACCTACATCTATCTCAACAATATCATGTAGTAATGCCATCTGGACCACGCGAGAAATGTCGACATTTTGGGGGGCGAAGGGGGCAAGGCTCATCGCGGCAACGGCAAAGTGCCAGCTATGTTCTGCGGAGTTTTCCTGGCGACCATGGCCGATAATTTTGGTGCGGCGTTCGACCAGTTTTAACTTGTCGATTTCCATTAGAAAGTTAATCACTTCGCTCATTGCGCCAAAGGCAGGCTGCGTCATCCTTGTGCTCCATTCGTAAAGGGTAAGTGGCAAGAGTGTATAATTGACGTTATGAACTCTGACATATTTATTTTGGCGTACAGGTGTTAGCTGGAATCGTTCTCAGCTATTCTGGATGCGATGAATTTTCTACCTACAGTTTCACCGGGAGTAGCCCTATGGCTGACAAACCATTGAACAATAAAGGATATTCACTGGCGGAGGAAATCGCCAACAGTATTAGCCACGGCATCGGACTCGTTTTTGGGATTGTCGGGCTGATTTTGTTACTCGTACAAGCGGTGGAGTCCAACGCGAGTGTCACCGCCATAACCAGTTATAGCCTGTACGGCGGCAGCATGATTTTGCTGTTCCTCGCATCAACGCTGTATCACGCTATCCCCCATCAACGGGCTAAGCGCTGGCTTAAAAAATTTGACCACTGTGCCATTTATTTATTAATCGCCGGGACGTACACGCCATTTTTACTGGTTGGGCTGGATTCGCCTCTGGCACGCGGGCTGATGGTCGTCATTTGGGGACTGGCGCTCGCGGGCATCCTTTTCAAACTGACCATTGCGCATCGCTTTAAAGTCTTATCGCTCGTGACTTATTTATTGATGGGCTGGTTATCGCTGGTCGTTATTTACCAGATGGTGATTAAACTCGCGCCAGGCAGCGTGACGTTATTAGCGGTAGGCGGTGTGATTTATTCTTTAGGCGTTATCTTCTACGTCTGTAAGCGTATTCCCTACAACCACGCTATCTGGCATGGCTTTGTGCTGGGCGGCAGTGTTTGCCACTTCCTCGCAATCTATTTGTATATCCGTTAATAGTCGATATTCATCAAGCCATACCTTAAATATTTCAAGATGCAGTCAACGCACCTGCATCTTGAAGTATGAAGGGTATTTATTCGTCTTCTAACGAATAAGGCAAACGCTCGATAACAAGCTGGCTGCCGATATCATCGCGCACGCGTAACACGCTGTCGGCTTCCAAATCGTTGTTCATCACGACTTGTACTAACACGCGACCATCATCTAACTGGCTGGCGGCGAGAACGGTGCCGGTACGACGCCAGTTGTCACCCATCTTCAGTTCCAGATCTTCGCCGGCTTCCGGTAAGCGACTGGCTTTCCCTGCAAGGAACCACAGAGCACGCTTGTTAGCGCCACGAAACTTCGCACGTGCCACCATTTCCTGACCGGTATAGCAGCCTTTTTTGAAGCTGATGCCACCGAGAGCCTGAAGGTTGGTCGCCTGCGGAATAAACTGCGCACTGTTAACCGGTTCAATGACGGGAATTCCCGCTTCAATCTCTAAGGCCAGCCATTGTTGGCTGTCATTACGTTGAGCTTCGCCCTGTAATTTGTCTGCCAGTGCCTGCGCAGTGGCTTCGTCGGTCACCAGCATGAAGCGCTCGGCAGGCAGGTTAAACCACAGCAGTGTGGTCGCGCCTTCCTGAACCACTGGGTTTTCTGCATCCGGTAATGAGGCGAAAACATTGGCGAGTGCCGCACGCGCCTGGAAACCAGCCACACCCAGAAGCACACTTTCATCATCAGGTGTGATAGTCACTTTGGAAAACACGGCATACTTTTTAAGTTCGACCAGCTGCGCGTCACGCAGATTACGGCGTTCAATCAGCGCGTAACCTTCACCGCGATGGAACAGGCGCAGGTTGCTCCACATTTTCCCTTTCGCGTCACAATGTGCGCAAAGCGTGTGCTGGTTTGCCGCCAGTTGTGCAACATCAGCCGTGACCTGGCCTTGCAGATAAGATTCTGCGTCTTTGCCCGTCACGCTTGCCAGTGCCCAATCATCAAGCGTCATGAGGGTAAGCGGCAGGCGGGCTGCAGCCGTTGGCTGACGAGGAGGAAATGGAGTAAAAGCCATAGTGATGTCCCTGGGTTTTGAGCATATGAATTGGCTCAATGGTAAAAGAGCCAGTTGCCAATGCAAGCAGTTTGATTAGGTGGATTGTGCACTTACGGGATTTCTCGCAAGCTTATTGCAACTGCAACGCACATTAAATATTTCTCACGATAAAGCGCGCAAACGGTAACATTCATTTAATACGTGCAAAGAAAACACGTTACACTAAGATTTGTACCTTCTTTGTCAGAGAACCAGGAAAGAGCACATGGATATCAATAACAAAGCCCGAATTCATTGGGCGTGCCGCCGGGGAATGCGTGAGCTTGATATTTCGATTATGCCATTCTTCGAATATGAATATGACTCGTTAAGCACTGAGGATAAGCAGTTATTTGTCCGTTTGCTGGAAAGCGATGATCCAGACCTGTTTAACTGGTTGATGAATCATGGCAAACCAGCAGATACAGAGCTGCAACGGATGGTGACACTGATTCAGACACGGAATAAAGAACGTGGTCCTGTGGCAATCTGATCTTCGCGTCTCCTGGCGTGCACAATGGCTTTCTCTATTGGTACACGGAATGATTGCACTATTTGTGCTTTTGATGCCGTGGCCGATGAGCTACACGCTAATTTGGATGCTGCTTCTTTCGCTGGTGGTTTTTGACAGCGTACGTAGCCAGCGCCGTATTCATGCTTGCCAGGGCGAAATGAAACTCCTGACCGATTACCACCTGCGGTGGCAAAACCAGGAGTGGGAGATTGTCGGTGCGCCCTGGGTGTTACGCAGTGGGATGATGCTGCGTTTACGCCGCGTGGGACGTAAACGCTGTCAACATCTATGGCTGTCAGCTGACAGCATGGATGTTGGCGAATGGCGTGATTTACGCCGCCTGATGCAGCAACAACAGGCAAGCGGGAGTGGGGAAGCTTAAGTCGCTCTCAGGCAAACTTCTCGGCCATTTCCACGAGAATTTGCTCACACCAGTTTTGGATCCGCTCTTCGCTTAAGTCGTACTGATTAGTTTCATCAAGCGCCAGGCCAACGAACAGCTGTCCATCAGCAATGACAGGTTTCGGGCTGGTAAATTCATAGCCTTCTGTTGGCCAGTAACCGATAAACTGAGCGCCTCGTGGGGCGAGTTTATCGTGGAGCATACCGAGCGCATCAAGGAACCATTCGCCATAGCCGAGCTGGTCGCCCATGCCATAAAGCGCTACCGGTTTGCCCTCAAGATTCAGACTATCCAGTTGATCCCAAATGGCTTCCCAGTCTTCCTGTAATTCACCGAAATCCCAGGTCGGGATGCCGAGAATCAACACATCGTACTGTTCCATCATGGCAGGTGCGTCATCTTTCAGATTGTGCAGTGTCACCAGTTCGGGGCCAATGATGTCACGAATTTTTTCGGCAGCCATTTCGGTGTAACAAGTGCTGGAGCCATAAAAAAGGCCAATGTTCATCGTGTTAACAACTCTTTTAAAAACGTGCAGGACTGCAAGTGTACCAGATCCGATTGTGCATCATGCATAATGGACACAATTCGCCAAAGGTGAGGCTGGTAAGTGAGGCTGTATGGAACAAGATCAGGCCCGAATCGAACAATTTCTTGATGCGCTGTGGCTTGAGCGGAATCTGGCACAGAACACGTTAGACTCCTATCGCCGGGACCTTAAAATGGTCGCGGAGTGGCTGGAACGCCATGACCTGAACTTGCTGAATGTGCAAACCAGCGATTTGCAGTCGCTGTTTGCTGAACGTCTTGAAGGCGGCTATAAAGCAACAAGTTCGGCACGTATGCTGAGCGCGATCCGTCGATTATTTCAGTATCTCTACCGCGAAAAACTGCGTGATGACGATCCAAGCGTGATGCTTTCATCGCCAAAATTGCCGCAACGTTTGCCAAAAGATCTCAGTGAAGCGCAGGTCGATCGTTTGTTAAAAGCGCCTTGTATCGACCAACCCATCGAGTTGCGTGACAAAGCGATGCTCGAATTATTGTATGCTACTGGTCTGCGCGTATCGGAGTTAGTAGGGCTGACCATGAGTGATGTCAGTTTGCGTCAGGGGGTGGTGCGCGTCATCGGTAAAGGCAATAAAGAACGCCTGGTGCCGATGGGTGAAGAAGCCGTTTATTGGGTGGAAAACTATCTCGAACATGGGCGGCCCTGGTTACTTAATGGCGTGTCGATTGATGTGGTCTTCCCCAGCAATCGCGCCCAACAGATGACGCGTCAGACATTCTGGCACCGCATCAAGCATTACGCCGTGCAGGCAGGTATCGACAGCGAAAAGCTGTCGCCGCACGTTCTTAGGCACGCTTTTGCCACGCATTTACTGAACCATGGCGCGGATTTGCGAGTCGTACAAATGTTGCTTGGACACAGTGATTTGTCCACAACCCAAATTTATACGCATGTAGCGACCGAACGTTTACGTCAGCTGCATCAACAACACCACCCGCGGGCGTGAGTGGTAAAAGATAAAGGAATCATCATGAAAAAGCGTTTCTGGCTGCTCCCATTATTAGCGGCCTCTTTGTCCGGTTTTGTTCATGCAGATGACGCAGCAATCAAGCAGTCTCTGACTAAGTTAGGGGTGCAAAATGCTGATATTCAGTCTGCACCTGTGGCGGGCATGAAAACGGTATTAACTGATAGTGGTGTTTTGTACGTCACTGAAGATGGGAAACACGTCATTCAGGGGCCACTGTACGATGTCAGTGGTGCGCAACCGGTTAACGTCACCAACAAATTGCTGGTGGGTAAACTGAATGCGCTCGAAAAAGAGATGATTGTCTATAAAGCTCCGCAAGAGAAACATGTGATCACGGTGTTTACCGACATCACCTGCGGTTATTGCCACAAGCTGCATGAAGAGATGAAAGACTACAACGCACTGGGGATCACCGTGCGTTACCTGGCCTTCCCACGCCAGGGTCTGAAAAGCCAGACTGAAAACGATATGAAAGCCATCTGGTGTGCGAAAGACCGCAACAAAGCCTTCGATACCGCCATGAAAGGCGAGGCCGTCGCGGCTGCAACGTGCGATACCAATATCGCTAACCATTACAATCTCGGCGTGCAGTTCGGCATCCAGGGAACTCCTGCGATCGTCCTGAGCAACGGCACGGTGATTCCTGGTTATCAGGGGCCGAAAGAGATGAAACAAATGTTGGATGCGCATCAACAACTCACCAACGTTGGCGGGTAGTTAACGGGTGAAACAGCAAACACAACTTCGCCGTCGTACGGTCGATGAATCCGTGGTGTTACCCCAGCAACTGCATCCACTTATAAAGCGCCTTTATGCCAGTAGAGGCGTGCGTGGCGAACAAGACATTGAACGTGGCGTAAAAGGGATGCTGCCGTGGCAGCAACTCAATGGCATGGATAAAGCGGTCGAGATACTGCACAACGCTTTCCGGGAAGGTTTGCGCATTATTGTGGTGGGTGATTTTGATGCCGACGGCGCAACCAGTACCGCTTTAAGCGTGCTGGGGCTGCGCAGCCTGGGCTGTCAAAACATCAGTTATCTCGTTCCCAACCGTTTTGAAGATGGTTACGGTTTGAGTCCGGAAGTCGTGGATCAGGCTCATGCGCGCGGCGCGCAATTGATTCTGACCGTCGATAATGGCATCTCTTCTCATAGTGGTGTCGAGCGCGCTCATGCGCTGGGCATTCCAGTGGTGGTGACTGACCACCACTTACCTGGGCCGGAACTGCCTGCGGCAGAAGCCATCATCAACCCGAATCTGGTCGATTGTGAGTTTCCGTCTAAATCCCTCGCGGGTGTTGGGGTGGCTTTTTATCTGATGCTGGCGATGCGCACGCATTTACGCGATTGCGGCTGGTTCGAACAACAAGGGCTGGCGATCCCAAATCTTGCAGAACTGCTGGATCTGGTTGCGTTGGGCACCGTGGCGGATGTTGTTCCCCTCGACACCAATAACCGTATTCTGACCTGGCAGGGTTTGAGTCGTATCCGTGCAGGAAAATGCCGTCCTGGGATTAAAGCCTTACTGGAAGTCGCCAACCGCGAGCCACAAAAACTGGCGGCAAGCGATCTGGGCTTTGCGCTGGGTCCCCGTCTGAATGCCGCTGGCCGCCTGGACGATATGTCCGTAGGGGTGGCGTTATTGCTCAGCGAGAACATTGGCGAAGCTCGCATGCTGGCCAACGAACTGGATGCACTAAACCAGACGCGTAAAGAGATTGAGCAGGGCATGCAGGTTGAAGCTCTGGCGCTGTGCCAGAAGCTTGAGCATAGCCATGATGAGCTGCCGTATGGCCTGGCGATGTACCATCCAGAATGGCATCAGGGCGTGGTCGGAATTCTCGCATCGCGTATTAAAGAACGCTTTAACCGCCCGGTTATTGCCTTTGCACCCGCAGGCGACGGTACCCTGAAAGGCTCGGGTCGTTCGGTGCAAGGCTTGCATATGCGTGATGCCCTCGAGCGGCTTGATACGTTATATCCTGGCTTGATGCTGAAGTTTGGTGGCCATGCGATGGCCGCAGGGTTGTCGCTGGAAGAAGCGAAGTTCGAAGAGTTCCGTCAGCGCTTTGGCGATCTGGTCGGCGAATGGCTTGATCCGGCGCTGCTACAAGGCGTGATTTGGTCGGACGGGCCTATTAGCGCGCAAGAAATGACGCTGGAAACCGCTGAGATTTTGCGTGATGCCGGGCCGTGGGGCCAGATGTTCCCGGAACCGCTGTTCGACGGTAAATTCCGATTATTGCAGCAACGGTTGGTGGGCGAGCGTCATCTAAAAGTGATGGTTGAACCTGTCGGCGGTGGGCCATTGATTGACGGCATCGCATTTAATGTTGATACCGCTTGCTGGCCGGACAATGGCGTACGCGAGGTTGAACTGGCCTTTAAGCTCGATGTGAACGAGTTCCGTGGTAATCGAACGGTGCAGCTTTTAATCGACCATATCTGGCCGATATAGCCTGCGTACTTAAAGCCGCAACTGCGTTAACTGCGCTCGCCCACCCGAATCACTTACTTATGTAAGCTCATCGGGATGGGCTCTCTTGTCGCCTTGTTACAGCTTCAATTACTTGGCTATAAGTGGATCAAAACTATAAAAAGAGGCGTAATTCCGGTAAACTTTCCGGTCTACGACCGCATTTCGTCTTCTGTCATCAACATAAGATAATACAGACCATGTTTGAAATTAATCCGGTAAAAAACCGCATCCAGGACCTCACAGAGCGCAGCGACGTTCTTAGGGGGTATCTTTGACTACGATGCCAAGAAAGAGCGCCTGGAAGAAGTAAACGCAGAGCTGGAACAGCCTGATGTGTGGAACGAACCTGAACGCGCGCAAGCGTTGGGTAAAGAGCGTTCTGCACTGGAAGCCATTGTCGAAACCCTCGATCAAATGACCCAGGGCCTGGAAGATGTTTCCGGTCTGCTGGAATTAGCTATCGAAGCCGACGACGAAGAAACCTTCAACGAAGCCGTTGTTGAGTTAGATCAGCTGGAAGCCAAACTGGCGCAGCTCGAATTCCGTCGTATGTTCTCCGGCGAGTACGATAGCGCGGATTGCTACATCGACATTCAGGCAGGTTCTGGCGGCACCGAAGCGCAGGACTGGGCCAGCATGCTGATGCGTATGTATCTGCGTTGGGCTGAAGCGCGTGGCTTCAAAACTGAAATCATTGAAGAGTCCGAAGGTGAAGTTGCGGGTATTAAATCCGTGACTATTCGTATTCAAGGTGAATATGCCTTTGGCTGGTTGCGTACCGAAACTGGCGTGCATCGCCTGGTACGTAAGAGCCCGTTCGATTCCGGTGGCCGTCGCCACACCTCCTTTAGTTCGGCCTTTGTCTACCCAGAAGTGGATGACGATATTGATATCGAAATCAACCCGGCCGATCTGCGTATCGACGTTTACCGCGCATCCGGTGCCGGTGGTCAGCACGTTAACCGTACAGAATCTGCGGTACGTATTACCCACCTTCCAACCAACACCGTGACCCAGTGCCAGAACGACCGTTCGCAGCACAAGAACAAAGATCAGGCGATGAAGCAGATGAAGGCGAAGTTATACGAGCTGGAAATGCAGAAAAAGAATGCTGAGAAGCAGTCGCTGGAAGACAACAAATCGGATATCGGCTGGGGCAGCCAGATTCGTTCTTACGTACTGGACGACTCCCGTATCAAAGACTTGCGTACTGGTGTAGAAACCCGTAACACGCAAGCGGTACTGGATGGCGATCTGGACAAATTTATCGAAGCAAGTTTGAAAGCAGGGTTATGAGGAACCAACATGTCTGAAGAACAAGTACAGGGTACCGAAGCGGTCGATCTTAATAATGAACTGAAAGCCCGTCGCGAGAAGCTGGCTGGCCTGCGTGAGCAGGGTATTGCTTTCCCAAATGATTTCCGTCGCGATCATACCTCTGACCAATTACATGCAGACTTCGACGCTAAAGAGAACGAAGAGCTGGAAGAGTTGGGCATCGAAGTTGCCGTAGCTGGCCGTATGATGACTCGCCGTATCATGGGTAAAGCGTCTTTCGTGACCTTGCAAGACGTGGGTGGCCGTATCCAGCTTTACGTTGCGCGTGATGATCTGCCAGAAGGCGTCTACAACGAGCAATTCAAAAAATGGGACCTCGGTGACATCCTCGGTGCACGTGGCAAGCTGTTCAAAACTAAAACCGGTGAGCTTTCGATTCACTGTACTGAACTGCGTCTGCTGACTAAAGCTCTGCGCCCACTGCCGGACAAATTCCACGGTCTGCAGGATCAGGAAGCGCGCTACCGTCAACGTTATCTGGATCTGATCTCCAACGACGAATCTCGTAACACCTTTAAAATTCGTTCGCAGATCATGGCTGGCGTACGTAACTTCATGGTTAACCGTGGATTTATGGAAGTTGAAACGCCAATGATGCAGGTTATCCCTGGCGGTGCATCGGCTCGTCCGTTCATCACTCACCACAACGCGCTGGACATCGATATGTACCTGCGTATTGCGCCGGAACTGTATCTGAAACGTCTGGTTGTGGGTGGCTTCGATCGCGTCTTCGAAATCAACCGTAACTTCCGTAACGAAGGCATTTCCCCGCGTCATAACCCAGAGTTCACCATGATGGAACTCTATATGGCGTATGCGGATTACAAAGATCTGATCGAGCTGACCGAATCGCTGTTCCGTACTCTGGCGCATGACGTGCTGGGTACTGCGCAGGTTCAGTATGGCGAAGAGATCTTTGACTTCGACCAGCCGTTCGCAAAACTGACTATGCGCGAAGCCATCAAAAAATACCGTCCGGAAACCGATATTGCGGATCTGGACGATATGGCTAAAGCACTGGAAATCGCAGCGTCTATCGGCATCAAAGTTGAGAAGAGCTGGGGTCTGGGCCGCGTAGTCACTGAGATCTTCGAAGAAGTGGCAGAAAGCCATCTGATTCAGCCGACCTTCATCACTGAATACCCGGCAGAAGTTTCTCCACTGGCGCGTCGTAACGACGAGAACCCAGAAATCACTGACCGCTTCGAGTTCTTCATCGGTGGCCGTGAAATCGGTAACGGCTTCTCTGAGCTGAATGATGCAGAAGACCAGGCTCAGCGCTTTGCTGATCAGGTTTCTGCGAAAGATGCGGGCGACGACGAAGCGATGTTCTTCGATGAAGACTACGTGACTGCGCTGGAGCACGGCTTGCCGCCAACAGCAGGTCTGGGCATTGGTATCGACCGTATGGTTATGCTGTTCACCAACAGCCACACCATCCGCGACGTTATCCTGTTCCCAGCATTGCGCCCGGTTAAGTAAGACGTCATTGTTCCTCCCTGCGGGGAGGAACATTATTTATTCAGTTAATGACTTCAGAGGAATAGTTTGCGCAAGGAAAGCACAGTCAGAAAGTGGGCACCGAATGCCATCGTCCTGCTAATCAGCCTGTTTCTCGTCGCTTGCTCATCAAATAAAGCGAGCACCACTCAAGCATCCGCAGGAAGCTACGGCGGTTCTGTTTACACCGTTAAACGTGGTGACACCCTTTACCGAATCTCGCGTATGACCGGCTCAAGTGTCGGCGAACTGGCGCGCCTCAACGGTATTTCATCCCCTTATACACTGGAAGTTGGGCAAAAACTTCGGGTTAAAAGTCGCTCCGGCTCATCAAACTCTTCGAAAAAAACCGCCGTTGCGAAAACCTCTAAGCCGCGCTCCACTTCAACCAGCAGTGTTGCAAAAGCGGCTGCACCTCCAGTCGGCTCAAAATGCTGGCGTTGGCCTACTACAGGCAAAGTCATTGTGCCGTTCTCTAATAGCGATGGTGGCAACAAAGGCATCGATATTGCCGGTAAACGTGGGCAACCGATTTACGCATCAGGCGCCGGAACCGTGGTTTACGTTGGCAACCAGCTTCGTGGTTACGGCAATTTAGTGATGATCAAACATAGCGAAGACTACATCACGGCCTACGCTCACAATGAAACCACGCTGGTCAACACCAGCCAAAAAGTCACCGCCGGGCAGAAAATTGCCACCATGGGCAGCAGTGGTTCCGACTCGGTGAATCTGCACTTCCAGATTCGTTATCGTGCGACCGCAATTGATCCACAGCGTTATCTCCCACCATCCTGTTAATGAATAAAAGCCAGATTGTGTCTGGCTTTTATTCAATACAATTCAATAATGACAAATAATCTATTAGAGAAGAATTAATACGATATTTTTCATATGTATTAATAACGGCTTGCTTCTTTTGTCAAAATTAAACGAATTAGAGCTATTAATCATATTCAAATCAATTAAAGATTGAGAGGTGGATTTTGTTACCTCCCGCCTTTATAGGACTGATTTATATGAAAAACTACTCTTTAATTCTTGGTGTGAGTTCTTGCTTATTTTTCATCATAGTCGTGGCGTTCCTTCTACTCAGGATTTCTGCCGTTCCCATATGACTCAGTAAAGAGCATATAGTCACGTATGCGAAGCGAGTGCTAAAAGCGACGGTTACCCTCGTATCAAACGAAACAACTGCTTAATAATCCATCACATAAATCAAAATGCGCTTGCCAGTATAAGCTGAACGTCTATAATGCCTACGCACTTCAAAGCGGGTGTAGTTCAATGGTAGAACGGCAGCTTCCCAAGCTGCATACGAGGGTTCGATTCCCTTCACCCGCTCCAGTCTACTGATATATAAATCAAAATCCCCAGTCAGCGACATTATTCTTAGCCAGGTCGCAGAACAAAATCTGACCGTATGCGATATGCACTTAAACAGCCATGGTCTCATGCAACAGTTTCCACTTTCCGTCAGCAAAGACGACGGTTGAGTAGCGCAATGTGGCCTCTTGCCCCGGCAGACTTTGCCTTTCGCTGTAACTGACGACCGCACCGGTCAGCCAGTCTTCCACGATCGTAATCTCTTCGACGACAATTTTAAGCCCAGGCTTTGCCGCTCCTTGCCCGCGGAAAAAGGCACTCAGCATGGCAAAATCCAGCTTTGCACCACCGGTGGTGACCATGGAAAACGATGGGGCAAAGCGTGCCAGCAGCGCTTCGACGTCGCCTTCACCTTTGCCAAGCCAGTTTTCAATTGCCACGTGGACATCAATTACTTCTCTGATATACGGATTCATCTTTATTCCTTTTGAGCGTTAAGTTGGCGCACGATGGCGCGGTTGGTTATGCGCAGGCAGAGCAATACAGGAATGAGCGCACTGGCGGCTGCCAGATAAAAACACCAGTGAAAGGCGAGCGTTGCGGGCATATTTTCCTGCAACTTGTTAAGCAGCAAACTGAGTAGCGCGACCCCCAGGCAGAAGCTGAGCTGGCGATTGATATTCCACAATGCGCTGGCTTGAGCAAGTTGCGCATCATTCACCTGCAAAAAGGCGCAGCTTTGCGCGGTGCTGCTACACAAGCTCCCGCCAAATCCCATCATCGCGAATGCCGCCAGCAGTAACGGATACTGTTGCGCGCTACCCACCTGTGCGAGAGCCAGAATCCCTAAACCCTGCATGATGCAGCCGGCAATCAGCAAAGGGCGCGGGCCTAAGCGGTTGAACTGCTTTCCGGTCAACGTTATCGCCATAAACGACGCCAGCGACCAGGGGATCATCAGGCTGCCCACTTGCGCGGCTCCCATACCAAGCTGATTTTGCAGATACAGCATCGCCACCAGACTTACGCCGATAAACACGCCCGGAATCGCCTGGTAAATCATCATGGCGTTACGCAAAAGTGGGTCTTGCATCAGTCGCAGATCCAGCAGCGGATGGGAATGTCGCAAGCTGTGGCGCACGTAACCCGCTAATACCAGCAGACCACAGGCAAGCATAACTAATCCGGTGGCAGTTCCATCATTCCTCGCAAGGCTGGTTAACCCAAGCAGGATCAGCAGCAGGGCGCTACAACTACTGAGCAGGCCGATGACATCAAGCCGGGTACGTGGTTGCGTATCGGGTTGTTTTTTCAGCCAGATGGCGGCGAGTAGCAGTGCCAGTGCCGCCAGCGGCAGGTTGGCAAAAAAGACCCAGCGCCACGTGAGCGTGTCGACAATCAGCCCGCCGAGCGCCGGGGAGAGTGCCGGAGCCAGCAGGCCGACTAGCATAATCGCCGCCGACAGACCCGCTCTTTCGTGGCTGCGGTAAAGTTGATAGGCGAGCGTCTGGCCCACGGGAATGAGCAGCCCGCCGCCCATGCCCTGTAGCAGTCGCCATGCGATAAGTTGCCCAATACTCTGCGAGAAGCCCGCCCCCAGCGTCGCCAGCAGAAATATCACAAGCGAAAGCCCAAACACCCGATGCCCGCCCACTCTTTGTGCCAGCCATGCACTGAGAGGGATAACTATCGTCAGCCCAAGAATATAGGCATTGCTCACCCACGCCAGTTCGCTGACCGTTGCCCCCAAACCATGACTGATCGCGGGATAGGCGACGTTAGCGATAAACATATTGATTAAATCGACGAAAAAACCCAGCAGATAGACAACGGCAACTTTAGTGCGATAGGGCATACCACCTCCGATAACAGGCGAGGAGTGTAGCGGCGCATAAAGGGAGGATAAATCACCGCCACAGGTTTACACTGTCAAAATTATTTTGACAGTAACGGAGTGCGTGATGCTCAACCTGCAAAGGCTGACGATATTTGTGGCGGTGGTAGAGGCGGGGAGTTTTACCGCTGCGGCGACCGCGCTTGGGCAAACCAAGGCGGTGGTAAGCTTTAATATCAAACAGTTAGAAGCTGAGCTCGGTGTCTCATTGCTGGTGCGCAGCACCCGTCGATTGTCGCTGACCGACGTCGGAGAGCGCTTTTTGCTGCGTTGCCAGCGACTGTTGGAGGAGGCGGAAAACCTGCTTGATGATGTCCAGCAGGATCATGGCGGGTTAAGCGGCGTGTTGCGAATCACCAGCACACCGGAATACGGTACTCAGGTGGTGGTTCCGGCGCTGGCGGCTTTCTCTCGGCTGCATCCCCAGTTACGCGTTCAACACGTATCCTCTTCTTATCACGCTGATTTAATTGCCGAACGTTTCGATGTCGCCATTCGTCTGGGCCAGCTTGCGGACTCGAGCCTTAGAGCCGCGCCCATCGACAGTTTTGCTATTTTACCCGTTGCCTCGCCTGCTTATCTTGGCGAGCGCCCGATAGCCAGTCTGGCTCAATTAGCCCAGGCTTGTTGGCTTGCCCACAGCAGGCTTGCCTCGCCGCTCACCTGGCAAGTGATGACCCCCGACCAGCAGGCGGTTTTATTTAAGGTCGAACGCCCTCCCGCGATTGTCGCAGACAGTGCTTCTGCATTACTTGCCTTCGCCATGCAAGGCTCGGGCGTTGCGCTGTTACCAGAATGGCTGGTGCGCCCGGCGCTTCAACGCGGTGAACTTCATGCCCTGCTAATGGACCATCAGTTCCCGCGTCAGAGCATCTATGCGCTTTACCCCAATACCCGCCACGTTCCCGAAAAGGTTCGTGTGTTTATTGATTTTTTACGTGAATGGGTCGACGCGGGGAAATAGCTCATCATCCCACAACCGCAACGGCTAAGGGGGGCGTCAGTGTTGCGGGCAAGCCTGCTATTGGCGTAGGTTTGCCGATTAAGTAGCCCTGCACATAATCAATTCCCATATGATAAAGCGTACGGCGAATCTCTTCGGTTTCGACAAACTCAGCCACCAGTGACATGTTCTTCATACGAGCAAGCTCGCAAATTGACTCAACAATTTTGTAGTCCATTTCACTGGAATTAATATTATGAATAAAACTCCCATCGATTTTGAGAATATCCGCGCGCATGGTTTTTATTCGGGCGTAGCTGGCATATCCGGTCCCAAAATCGTCAATGGCAATCTTACAACCCAGGCGTTGTAAGGCATCGAGGGTTTTTTCTGCCTGCATATTATTGGTTAATTCTTCGGCCTCGGTGACTTCCAGCACCAGTTGTGCAGGCGAGATGCCGTGCATAATCATCAATTTCTCAATGTGTTTTGCCATATCCGTACGGCAAATTGATGCCGGTGTCAGGTTAATGGCGTAACGCTGGTTTGGCCGTGAATGTCGGGTCTCATCCATATATTTCATGGTGTTATGTAACACCCACAAATCAATGCTTGAGGACATGCCAAACTCATTTGCCAGTGGCAGGAAGGTATTGGGGAAAATAATCTCATCGTTATTTCCGCGCATCCTTAACAGGACTTCGTGATAGCAATCTCCGTCCTTGCTTTCGATCGGCTGCACCATTAACACAAAACGGTCCAACTCCAGCGCGCGCTGCAGTTGGTTCATCATCTCGACTTTGATTTTCACCTGGTTCTGCACCTGTCGGCTACTCTGTTTTCTCAGGTCGACCGGCAGGTTAGTGGTGAGTGAAATCTCTGCAAGTGTCCGCAACTCGCCAATTAATAAATACAGGTGGCCAACGGGGTAATTAATGATGCAATAACTGCAACCAATTTGCGGGTACAGTTTTACGCCGTCGCGGATAAACCGAAAATCTTTGGCTTTGCTATAGATCTCCGCGATGCGTCTTTCCGCATGTAAAGGAGAAATGCGTACGATAAGATCGTGCCCTGAACTCATATAAATCAGCTCGTCTTTATCCAGTACCGGTTCTAAATAGAGTGCTAACTGTTGTTTATATTGCACTTGCATCAGCAAGCCATAATTGCGTCCTAACAACTCAAGATCAGGCATATACAGCTGGCATAAGACGGAGACCGTGTTTTGCTTTAAGTCTGTTTCAAGCGCCAGCAAGTTGGGTAAATGCACCACCGGGTCAATGTGCATCAAACGCTGCGTTTTTAAATTGAGGGCACGTTTACGGGAAATATTGATTGCCATCAGGGTGATGGTTATCGAAAACGCCGAGAAACAGGAAGTGGCAACCGCCAGATGCAATTTATAATAAGCATCATGTGGGATGAAACTCTGAATGTTGTGGCATAACACAATCAGCACGACCCACCAGACTACTGAAATTGCGGCATGACCAAGACGCAATGTCCCCCAAATCATCACTGGCAGTAATAACGTCAGGGTGTAAATCGAGTTCATTAGCGGCAGCGCATGATTTAATGGGGAAATCATCATTATCGTGAGTAAGCCGAGGGAGCCGAACAAGCAGACGAGTTCGGGTAAACGCATTTCACGTGCTGCCTGAAGACGAATCTTCTTAAGATATTTGACCAGGTAAGCAGGCGTTCTAATCGAACGAATCACCAGATACATCATCGGCAACCCCATCATATTCCCAACGATCATTCCCTGATAATTGATTAATGTGCGGGTGGTAAACGGGCTGATATACATCAAGGAATGATGGATACCAAACAGGCCCAAATAGAGCTCTGCATGGTAGTAATTAAGGAATAGCGTGGCATTGATAAATATCAGCCAAAAAATGCGTTGCCACGTGAGATCGTATCGTCCAAAACTTGCGCGTCCTCTCTTACCCGTGAAGCAGTAATACCCTGCACAGCTAATGGCGACTGACGTAAAATAGTGCAGCATCGACATCAATGCAGGTTCTAAACCGCGGTCCGGGTATACGCGATAAAACAGGCACAGCAGGATCCCAGGGAGGGCTTTAAACCCATAAATCATGGTCAGGATGGTGGTCAGGGCCATGTTCAGGTAGAAGAAAGTGCTTTCAAAGCCATCTACCACGCCGTAAGCACTCAAATATTCAGTTATCGGGTAGAGTATGAAAGGCAGAACCAGTGGCAGTGCCCACCACTTATCTTTATATCGGTTATATGTTTTAGATAGTTGCATCATCAATGTTAGCTTATTCACTAATTCCAGGTTTGGAGTGATTCACAAGCATCCATTGCTTAGGAATGAGTCTCTTACGACTCGATGGTTTCAATTAACGATTAGCTCGGTAATGTCATCTCTATTTCATTGTAAAATGTGATGTTATTTTTTCCCTGGTTTTTAATGTAGTACATGGCTACATCCGCTTTTTTAAGTAAAGTCGCGACATCAGTGCCATGCTCCGGGTAAATGGACACCCCGATGCTGGCCGAGATAAAATCGACTGTCGTTGCTGAGAGTTCATAGGTACCCGCAATTTTAGAGAGCAGTTTTTGTGCGAGTTGAATAACCCTCTCTTTATCTTTTTGACAAATTGCGATGATAAATTCGTCACCGCCAATTCTGGCGACAAAACCTTCGTGGCAGACGTTTTCTTTGAGCGTCTGTGAAATCTTCACCAGCAGTTCATCCCCGACTGCATGCCCCCAGACGTCATTAACCCGTTTAAAACCATCCAGGTCGATAAACATGATAAATAACGGTACAGCGTGGCTTGCGAAAAGGGTATTCAGATGTGTTTGCAGATACAGACGATTAGGTAATTTCGTTAATGAATCATGCTGTGTCATTTGCTTAAGCAGTAAATTCTTTTTAATTAACTCACGCTTGAGCAACTCATTACTTAAATGCTTTTTGAAATTAACAAACCAGATAACGATTGCCAGCAGAAATACCATTGCGACAAGTACGCTTAATGTCATGGCGATGGTGTTTTCGATATAGTCATCCTGAACTAAAGGCATTGATGACATGGGATGCGTGTCCATGTTCATTTCGCATGATCCGACAAAGTGCATCATCGCCACACCCGTACACAGCGTAAGGGTGGCACCCAGTCGGTAAAAGTTGGCATAAATATCATTCCTGCCCTTCATCACCAACATCAGGTGCATTAAACGCAACATAATCAACGATGCGATAAAAATAACCACCAGGGAGAGGATGATGTGATTTCTGCTGACGTACGCATCGCCTGCATTAACGATGGCTGCCATCCCCAAATAATGCATGGATGCTGCGGACAGCGAAAATATAAAAGCAGGAAAAAGGTAGTGTTGGCCGCGCAGTTTTTTGAATAAAAAACAGGCAAAACCCAGGGTGCAACCGACCATCGCTATCAGCAATGATGCCAGCGTTTTATGAATGTTATAATTAATAACATGGCTATGGTGATGGGCCTGGATAACCATATAGTGCAAAACCCATATCCCACAGCCCATCGTTGGGCCGCTAAATAAAGGCCAGCAATAATGATTTCTGCGCGCACCAGCCTTACATAGCCAAAAAGAGACATAAAAAGCGACGCACGCACTTATTACGGCAAGTAAGACTAATGAAACATCATAATTAAATAACATATTTAACTTAAAATTTACTCTTGAAGGGCGTGCTTGTTTTTTTAATGGGAAATAGCCGAGTGAATAATAGCGATGTGTTTATTATCTTCAAGGTAATTTTATGCAATTAGAAAAATAAAAGACAACCCACCCTGCAGTTGTCTTTTAATGGACAATATCTGGCGTAATACTTCTGTTTGTTACGGTTGATATTCATTCTTAGGAAGATTGTTATTTTCCAGCATCCGGCATAATTCATCTATCGGCAAGGGGCGCCAGAATAAAAATCCCTGCGCCAGTTCAGTCCCTATCTTAGTGGGCTTTAGTTAGAGATTTTACTCGTCATCTGGCAGCATGAACTTCTGGCAGTACAAGTACGGGATACCTTCGCGGGTAATGAGATCCGCATCTTTGTTCAGCGCAAAAATATCAATGTCGGTCACGCCGGCACTTTTGAGATAAAAGTCTGGCAGGAACTGCTGAAGGATCGCTGATGGCGCGGTTTCGCGATTCGATATGATAATTTGGCGAGAAACCCAGACTGGGCTGAGCCCGTAATCCGTATGGGTAAACAGCACGGTACGCTGAACGGTATATTCTTCCTGCGCACTGACATTAATGATGCCATTAATGTGAGCAATACCTTTCCCGTCGCCCGATTTAAAATCAATGATCCCACGAAACGCAGCCTTGTCTCTTTCTATCTGTATCGTCGCCCGGCAGGCAAGATTATGCCGCGCGTCATGAGCAGGCTGATGAAGATATAGCGCCAGGCTGGCAAGAATAGCCACGCAGACTAAAAAAATGATGCGTGTCTGGATTCTTATTGCGGCAATCGCTGAGAATATCTTCATTGACTATCGTACCGTGGATAAAAGACGGATTGGCAAGAGTTACCTTTTGATAACTCCATACTGGTGGTGCATTGAATGACAGAAACATTTTTGGTTTCTGTATACGCCGTTATATAGAGGTAATTATCGTCCTTGCACAATTCAGGATGTTCCTTGATGAACGCCTCATGGCGGATATGATTGCTGGCATCGCCATTGAAGAAATAGTGGCACTGGCCATCATATTTTTTCGGGGAAACATAACCTGAAAAATAATCTTCGTTAAATAGGCGTGGATAGATAATGACAGCGATGATTATCACGGTGGCGATAATCATCAACCCTTCTGTCAGGTTTAAAAAAGTTCGCTTTTCTTTGGCCGCGATATGAGTTGTCGAATCCCTTGTTGTTTCTAAGGGTAATGGTTCGGGCTGAATCTCTGCTACAGATTCGCGCTGTTCCTCGACGCTTATTTCTTGCTGGATGATAAGTCCTTTGCGTGGAACAGTCGTGATTATTTGCTTTTCAATATTCATTTGCATAAAGGACTTACGCAAAGAAAGAATGCTTTGATAAAACGCGTTAAAACTTACCTGCCTGTGGCTATCCCCCCATGCAAAAGCCAGCAATTCATTTTGTGTGACAATGGCACCATGATTTCTGAGCAGTAACAAAAGGCATAAAGAGGCGGTTGGCTTGAGTTTTATCTGTTCATGGCTGTCCGCATGCACCAGACACTGCTTTGCAGGGATAAATAATATTTTACTTTCAATGAGATATGACAGGTTTTCTGCTTCGGGCATGTTGCCAGTACTCTCGTTAGCTCAGGCAGGATTTCACACGTACCATTATAAGCATATTGGGGCAGGGAATAACCTGATGTTTTACCTGGGCCGTCCCGGGTTGTACTTTATTTCAGCTATTCACAATACTACTAACAAAAGATAAACACATTAAAAACAATTAAAGTTAATTTAAATCAATTGTTTAAATGTTTTCAGCATTTCTTTTTTAATTGCAAAGAGAAAGATCCCGCTGCAAAGATAAAAAACATTACCTTAGCCCTGGAGATAAATATACTCAGTGACACAGCGCTGAGCGAGTTGATGCCATGGTGATGTTCTTTACCGCCAAAACGCGATGCTATAAGTGAAATTTAATCTTTGAGCTATTTGGTCGCCTTTAATCATCATTGATGATGTCTCAACTTAGCAATGGGTGTTCTCCCGTGAGAAAACCATGTAAGCACAGCTTTTAGTGCATATTGGCTAATTAAGAACACACTTGTCTTGATATCCGGTCTTTGATATCAACGTTGAGAATGCGTTATCAAATTGCTTAAGGGCTGTCTCCCTCACAAAGTGAAAGGAGATAATCTATATCCACAATCCAGGTAAGAAAAATTGATGTCCAGTCTTAACGTAGATGAATCTGTAATGCTCATTGGCGAAGAAATAAAAAGGTCAGAGAATGCGTATTTTTCGTTGCGAAAAAAACGTCAGCGCATTGAGCTGAGAAAGGATGGCAATTTATTTTTCCTGGAGAAAGGAACCGTCTCCGTCTACCGCGTCGAAAATGACCTTGTCACAATAAGCCTCACCGCGCCCGCAATATTGGGGCTGGCACAAATGCGCAGTGAATTCACATCGCATTACTTACGCTGTGATTCAGATTGTGAAATGTGGGTGATGAGCACCGCCAATGCCAATGAGTTGCTGACCAAGAAAAACTTATGGATGCATGCATTTGATATTTTAACCAGCCATCTTCAGCGTTATTTCCAGCGTGAAAATATGCGCTCTCATAAAACTATACGTGAAATCGTGACGGAGCATGTGAAGCATATCTGGTCGCTGGATCCTGACATTCGCGATAAAACCTCGGTGTATACTTTTATTCTGAGCCGTAACCATATTTCGCGCAGTGCTATCCATAAGGTATTACAAGAATTAGTGAACGAAGGTAAGTTGACGCTTAAACGTGGGAAGTTAGCTTCTTTTAGTTGTCAGTAATATTTCGCTAAGATTATTTGGCCGTTGTCGGATGACGCTTCGCTTATCCGACCTACAATAACCGATAGCAGTGCAGGGTGAATAAGCGTCGCGTCATCCAGGCTGTAGTTGTAGGGTGAATAAGCGCAGCGTCATCCGCCGTTACCGTTATCCAGACAGTAAATGTAGGGTGGATAAGCGCAGCGTCATCCACCGTTACCGTTATCCAGGCTGTAGTTGTAGGGTGGATAAGCGCAGCGTCATCCACCGTTGCCGTTATCCAGACAGTAGATGTAGGGGGGATAAGCGCAGCGTCATCCGCCGTTACCGTTATCCAGACAGACAAAAAATTAAGCCGCAACGTTATCCGTTGCGGCTTTTTATTTATCTCTCGCGCAGTGCTTCAGCTTTGGCCCGAATAATCGGCTTAAGCAAATAACTCAGAATCGATTTCTTGCCCGTCAGAATATCCACCGATGCGACCATTCCCGGAATAATCAACATTGGGTGCTCTTTGGTACCCAAATAGTTTTTATCGGTTCTCAGTCGTGCGATGTAATAACTGTGGCCTTCTTTATCGGTCACGGTATCAGGGCTAATCTGCACCAATTCGCCATTCAAGCCGCCGTAGGTGGTGTAATCGTAAGCGGTAAATTTAACCACTGCATGTTGCCCCGGATGCAGGAACGCGATGTCACGTGGCTGAATTTTTACTTCTATCAGCAGTTTGTCGTCGAGCGGCACAATCTCAACCAGATCGCTGCCTGGCTGGATAACGCCGCCAATGGTATTCACCATCACTTGTTGGACGATGCCACGAACCGGTGAAACTACCATGGTGCGGTTAACCCGGTCTTCCAGCGCTTTGCCCGTGGCTTCGGCTTTACTCAGATTGGTGCGCGCTTCATTGAGTTGCGACAACGCATCGCTCTGGAAGCGGCTGCGGCTTTCAGCAATTTTGTTATCGATCTCTTTAGCTTCGGAATCAGATTTCGGAATCGACAGGGTGATGGAGTCCAGCAGCCCTTTAGTTTCCACTTCGGTACGACGCAAACGCAGGATCTCCACTTTAGAAATCGCGCCCGAGGCCAGCAGCGGTTCAGACATTTTGATCTCTTGTTGCAGCAAGCTGAGGCTGTGTTTGTACTGAGATTGTTTCGACTGGAAATCGCGCAGTTCCTGCTTCTTCTGCACTAACTGCTCTTGCAGGCCCGAGATTTCATTCTGCAACTGACTGCGGCGGCTGTTATACAAATCCACTTCACCACGCGCCACTTCCGGTGCCCGCTTCATAATCTCATCAGAAATCACAAAATCTTTGCCTTCAGCTTCCGCAGTCAGGCGGTCAATTTTGGCGCGTAACCCAAGTTTGTCCGCTTCTGTTTCGCCGACATTCGAGGCAAAGCGCGTATCATCCAGATGCAACAATGGCGTACCGGCATCGACAATTTGCCCTTCATGAACAAACAGCTCCGTGACAATCCCGCCTTCCAGGTTTTGTATTTTCTGCAAACGCGAAGAGGGAATAGCCTTGCCTTCACCCCGCGTGACTTCATCGAGTCGGGCAAACCCGGCCCACACAATCGCCAGAATCACTAACGCCAGAATGGTCCACAGTGTCAGACGGATAACACGCGGTGAATCATCAATCAGTGCATGACTGACTTCATTAATGTTATCGGCCTGATTCTCATCGCGCCCGTTAAAGTAGGGGCGGATTTGCTGACGCAAACGTGTAAATAAATCAGCGAGACGCATTGATTTGACCCTTCTTCAGCGCATCCATAACAATGGCTTTCGGGCCATCAGCGATAATGCGTCCTTTATCAACAATAATCAGGCGATCAACCAGGGTCAGCATCGACGCACGGTGAGTCACGAGTAACAAGGTTTTATCAGCGACGAATGGCACCAGCGCCTGTTTGATGCGGTCTTCACTGGTGTTGTCCATGGAGCTGGTTGGCTCATCAAGCAACAAAACCGGTGGCTCCAGCAACAGGGCGCGCGCCAGGGCAACGGCCTGGCGTTGACCGCCTGACAATTGCATACCACGTTCCCCCACTTGCAGGTTGTAACCATCAGGGTGAATACGCGCAAACTCACTGACACCCGCGAGTTCTGCGGCACGCAGCATGGTTTCGTCATCAACATAACGCGCACCAGAAATCAGGTTATCGCGCAGCGTGCCGTTAAACAGCTGAATGTCCTGTGGTACGTAACCAATGCTATGGCGCAGATCGTTTACGTCTAACTGACGAGCATCGACATCGTCGATCAAAATGTTACCGCCGGTTGGCTGATACAGATTGATAATGAGTTTGCTGATGGAGCTTTTTCCTGATCCGCTGCGGCCGATAATGCCGACACGTTCCCCAGGCTTGATGGTCAGATTGACCTTATGCAGCGAAGGATTTTTCTGCTCGGGATAGCTGAAATCGACATCTTTAAATTCGATGCTGCCACGGAAGTTTTCGCGCTTCAGCGGATGTTCATGCTCGCGACGTTCCTGCGGCATCGACATCATTTTCTCTGTGCTGTTGATGGTCAGACGTGCTTGTTGGTAGCGGGCGATTAAACCGGTGAGTTGTCCCATTGGCATTAGCGCACGGCCATTGAGCATGTAGCAGGCAATCAGGCCACCCATACTCAAGTTGCCGCCAATAATCATGTAAACGCCGACAATAATCATGATCACGCCGGACATTTGCTGGAACCAGCCGGTCAGGTTGCTGGCAAAACTGGATAACGTTTTGACGCGCAACTCCAGGCGGCTCAGGCTGCCCAGCGTTTGTTCCCACTGATACTGGCGCTCGCTCTGGGCATTGTTAACTTTAATCGCATCAAGGCCGCTGAGTGTTTCAATCAGCAGTGCCTGGCGCTCGCTTGCCAGACTCATGGTTTTGGCCACCGCCGCATTCACCGGTTTTTGTAATGCCCAGCTAATCAGCAATGCGATGGGGAAGGTGAGCAGCGGGATCCAGGCTAGCGAGCCGCCGATAATGGCGATAACTAACAACAGCACCAGCGTAAACGGTAGATCAATAAGCGTGGTCAGCGTCAGTGACGAGAGGAAATCGCGCAGCGACTGAAACTCATGGATATTCTGCGCAAAGCTACCGACACGTGCCGGGCGCGCCTTCATCTCCATGCCGGTGATGCGCTCAAACAGCGTAGCGGAAATAATCAGGTCGCTCTTCTTGCCGGCAATATCGAGACAGATCCCGCGCAGCATTTTTAATATCAAATCGAAAATGAACGCCAGACAAATACCGACCGCCAGAACCCACAGCGTCACCGTTGCATGATTGGGAACAACCCGGTCATACACGTTCATGGTGAACAGCGGGGTGCCCAGCGCAATAAGGTTGATAAGCAAGCTTGCCAGCACCGCGTCCATATACAGGAAGCGGGACAGCATCAACGTGTCTTTGAACCACGATTTAGTGCGCGGCAGGAAGGATTCAGATTGCAGGTCAAACTCATGGCGAGGATGGGCAAAAATCACCTGGCCGGCATAGCTTTGCTCAAGTGTGGTGGCGTCAACGCGGATTTCACCGCCTTCGCTTTCACTCGGCATCAGGCGTACGGAACCGTCGGCGTTCCGGCCCAGCAACACCGCCGCACCGCCATCACGCAGCAAGAGGATCGCGGGTAGCGACATCTCCGGGATTTTATCCAGCGTACGTTTAATGACCCGCGCTTTCAAACCCGCGCGTGCTGCTGCGCGCGGTAATATCGCTAACGTCAGGCGGTCGTTTTCAAGCGGCAAACCACTGCTTAACGTCGAACGGCTCGCGGATTTACCATGCAAAGAGCACAGTACCAACAGACAATCGAGCAAAGGATCGTCATGGCGACTACGCGGGTCATGGTAACTCGACTCTTCAACGGGGGGAGTCTCTGACAGGTTATTCATTTGTTCAACTTGTGAAGTCATTTAGGCGTTATGTCGGTGTTTGTAGGGTGGATAAGCGAAGCGTCATCCACCAAATAATGTCGGATGGCGCTGCGCTTATCCGACCTACGGAAATATATTCCTTAAACGCTACTGCAATTCTGGCAACGTATTATTACTCGCCGAATCAATTGGCTGACCCGCAGGCGTTGGATTAATTTTCAGAGCTTTTAATAATTCACCGGTGCGCGCAAATATGCGATAGCCGGAAGATATTTCCAGATAACGTAATTCCACCAGACGACGTTTAGATGAGAATACTTCGTTTTCACTGTCTAATAAATCCAGCAGGGTTCGTTCACCCAGGCTGAATTGATCCTGATAAGCGGTTCGGACTTTTACGCTACGGTCAGCATAATCTGCAGCCGCGGGTAATTGGTCGCGGGCATTTTTTAAAGCCGACCATGCCAGCCCAATTTCCTGGTTCATTTGGCGCAAGGTATTATTTCTCACGTCTTGCGCTTGTTTTTCCAGGTAAGCACGGGAATCCATTGCGGCTTTATCGCTTCCACCCTGATACAGGTTGTAATGCAGTTTCACCATCGCTTGCCACTCTTCGGAATGGGCGCGAGTCGTGTCGGTATCGTTACTGATGCTATGGGAAAGTGAAACATCAACCCGCGGATAGAACGTGGATTTCGCCGCCTGGTATTGCTGATGCGCAGCTTCAATATCGGCGTTCGCCGACTTCAACAGTGGGTTATTCGCTTCCATGACGCGTTTCGCATCTTCCAGCGATTTCGGCAGTTTACCGTCAATGCTTTCAGGCAGGCTGAGGTTTTCAGGCGCAGCCCCGGTCACGCTGACAAACGTGGTATTGGCATCTTCCAGGTTTGTCTGCTCAGTCAGTAAGTTATTGCGCGCTTGTGCCAGACGGGCTTCCGCCTGCATCAAATCCCCGGAGCGCCCAACGCCCTGGTCGGTACGCAAACGAATCTGGTCGTAGATGCGCTCGTGGTTCGCCAGATCGTCTTGTGCCAGGCGGACATATTCCTCGCGTTGCAGCACGTCGAGATAGGCCTGAACCACGTTCAATGCGGTGGTTTCGCTGACGTTCAACACGGTAAATGCGCGGGAGTCGACGGTCGCTTTCTGGCGGCCCACTTCGCTGGTTGTGGCGAAGCCATCGAACACGTTCTGATCAAGACTTACCGTGGCATCGTTCGGGGAAAGGTTCATCCCGTTATTATTGCCGCCCGCACGTGTCGTTGCGTCATTCAGGTTTTTTTGGCCCGCTTCAGCATTTAAATTTAAAGACGGGAGATATCCTCCACGTGCAGCACGTAAATCTTGTTCTGCCGAATAGCGACTATTGACTGAGGCATTAACTTCAGGGTGGCTAGAGAGGGCATGCTCGACGGTATTTTGTAAGCTTTCTGCGTTAACAGATTGTATTGATAAAACACCAAATATAAACAACAGATACTTCTGCATTTAATGAAGCCTTATTACGCGAGAAAATGATATCCCTATGCCACGCTTTATATCCATTTGTGCATTTAACACGAAACATCATATTGGTTAACAAATGCAGAGGTGTTTGTCTGATTACATTAAATGGGCTTTCATTCGAAATGAAATTTAATGTTTTGTAATGTGATGTTTCACTTTGCGTCATTTTTGATTATATTTAATCCTCAGTCAAGCTCACGGTAATAGAATTCTAATAACTGTGTTTTTTTCTACATTTATTAATTAACTCTATTTGAGGAATGTCCATTAATGGGCATTCCTTATTATTGCGTTGCATCCAGTAAATGAAAAAATAATGTTATTAATTATTTAATTTATCGCGACATCTAAAAATAATGAAGATTTTCAAGAGAGGGTTCGGTGAGTAATTTACTCGGTGTCATCAGAGCAGTAATTGGCCAGGTTTATGTAGTTGCAGCAGATGGCTCCCAACGCCTCTTGAAAGAAGGTGACCGTATCTACAGTGGTGAGGAGATTGTCACCGGGGACAGCGGCGCGGTGAGCGTCTCTCTGCCGGACGGTAAGACTCTTGACCTTGGGCGTAACAGCCACTGGACTGAGCATGGTTTAAACGCGGTCAGCAGTGGTGAGCATGACACGCAGGATGTCGCATCATTACAGAAAGCCATTGCTGATGGCGCGGACCCGACGCAAGCCTTAGAAGCGACCGCGGCGGGCAATGAGCCCCCGGTACAAATTGAAGGTGGCGGCGGTGGTCATACCCTCGTCCAACTGGATATGACCGGGCAAATTATTGATCCCACTGCGGGTTTTAAAACCCAGGGTATCGGCGCTCCCACCTGGACGCATGAGTTACCCGAAGGTGCTCAAACTGCCGGTTCCCCTCCCGTTCTCCCTCCTTTAGTTCAGATTGACGACTTCGCCGGTAACGATGGCTTCATTAACAAAAATGAAATAAATCACGCCACCATTAACGGCACCAGCAACCAGAACCATGTCACGTTGACCTTTACCGATAGCCAAAAAAACACATTGACGTTTGATGTGGAGGTGAAAAATGGTCACTGGACAACGCAACCTGATTTAAGTGGTCTTGTTGAAGGCGAGATTAGCGTCACCGCCACTGCCACAGATGTCTCTGGACGCACCGCGCACAGTACTGCTGACGCGATCATCGATGTCACCGATCTGCATGACAACATCACCATTGATAACGTGACGCCAGACAACGTTATTAATATTGCGGAATCTCACAACGCCCGGACTTCGGTGCATGGCACCGTCTCCGGCGATGCCAAAATCGGCGATAAAATTACCCTCACCGTGAATGGGCATGAATACACCGACGTGGTCATCGACCTGGGAAATGGTGCGCTGGGTTACCGCATCGACGTTTCAACCCAGGGGCTGCTGGCTGATCCCAATATCCATGCCACCGTCACCTCGACGGATGAAGCGGGCAACACCACTCAAGCCTCTTCTGACCATCACGTTGATATCGATCTCGACGTTCATAACACTATTTCTATCGGAACCGTGGCTAACGATGACATCGTTAACGCGACCGAATCCCGTATGCCAACCATGATTACCGGCTTGGCCGGTGGCGATGCGCAGGCGGGCGACCCGGTTACCGTAACCGTTGGTGGTCGCGATTTCCATGGTGTGGTGGTGAACAATAACGGCCAGTTGAGCTATGAAGTGCCGGTGCCAACCCAGCTTCTCAAAGAAGGGGCGAATGACGTCACCGTGCAGCTCGTCAGCCATGACGCGGCGGGTAACGAAGCCATCGCCACTGAGCATAAGACCGTTGTCCTTGATACCCAGGCGCATAACGCGCTGATCATCGACACGGTAGCGGGCGACGACACGGTGAATACTGCCGAATCCCGTATGCCGACCCTGATTTCCGGCGTGGTGAGCGGTGACGCGCAGGCTGGCGATCGTGTGGTCGTCAGCGTAAACGGACACGAATATCGTGGCGAAGTGGTGACGGCTGAAAACGGCAGCCTGCGCTATGAAATTCCTGTACCCACCAGCGCGCTGAACGAAGGTAATAATGACGTACAGGTGATGGTCACCGGTGTCGATGCCGCCGGTAACACCGCCATTGCGGTGGAACACAAAAACGTGGTGCTGGACACTCATGCCGAAAACCATGTGATCGTCCAGACGGTGGCCGGTGACAACATCGTCAACGCTACTGAAGCCCGTATGCCGACCATGATTTCCGGTGTGGTCAGCGGTGATGCGCAGGCAGGCGATAAAGTTGTGGTCAGCGTCAACGGCCAAAACTTCTACGGTGACGTAACCGTCGATGAACACGGCCAGTTGCGTTACGAAGTCCCGGTCCCGACTAACGCTCTCACCGAAGGCAGCAACGACGTGCAGGTGATGGTTACCGGTGTCGATGCATCCGGTAACACCGCGATGGTGGTTGAGCACAAAAACGTGGTGCTGGACACTCATGCCGGGAATGGTTTGACCATTAAAACCGTGGCGGGCGATAACGTGGTTAACCACCTTGAATCGCAGCGAGACACCTTTATTACGGGTCGGGTTAGCGGGGCAGATGCGAAGCCTGGTGATCGGGTGGTGGTTCATGTGCAGGGGAAAGATTTCGTCGGTGAGGTCACGGCTGATTCCGCAGGCCATCTGCATTACAAAGTGCCAGTGCCAGTTGGCACGCTTGCCGAGGGCCATAATAAAGTCAGCGTGATGGTTATCAGCCATGATGCGGCGGGCAACGAAGCGATTGCGGTCGAGCATACCAACGTCACGCTCGACACCCATGCCGATGCCACTATCACCATTGATCCCATCACCAAAGACAACATCCTCAATCACGACGAGCTTGATGCGTCTAAACAGTTTGTTCACGGCAAAGTGGGCGGTGATGCAAAGCCCGGCGATGTGGTTGACCTGGAGATCCACGGCAAGCATTACAGCGGAAATGTTATCGCAATCGGCCCCAACCAACTCGGTTATCAGATAGCGGTAGATCCGAAAGACTTTAGTCATAACCAGGGCGACGTAGACGGCTTTGTGAAAGTGATTGCCAGCGTCAAAGCACATGATGCGGCGGGCAACGAAGTGGTTGAGACGACTGAACATAACGTTCAAATCGATAACCACGCTAATGCCACCATCACTATTGATGATGTCACCAAAGATAACACCCTCAACCACGACGAATTAAACGCCGCGCAACAGTTTGTTCACGGCAACGTCGGCGGTGACGCACGTGCGGGGGATGTGGTGGATCTCGAGATTCGCGGCAAGCATTTCACCGGCAGCGTGGTTGATTTCGGCAACGGCCAGTCAGGCTACAACATCGCAGTGGAGCCTTCCGCATTTAGCCGCAACAAAGGTGAAATCGATGGCGACGTTAAGATCCACGCCACGATTAAATCCCATGATGATGCGGGTAACGTGGTGGTGCAGACCGCTGTGCACTCGGTGCATATTGATAACCACGCAAACACCACCATCACCATTGAAAATGTTACCAAAGATAATGTACTTAACCACGATGAACTGGCGGCTAAAACCCAGTTTATTCATGGTGTTGTAGACGGTGATGCTAAAGTTCACGACCGCGTGGATATCGAAATTAAAGGCAATCATTTCAAAGGGGAGGTGATTGATCTTGGCAATGGGCAGCTGGGCTATAACATCCCGGTTGATCCGCGGGTATTTAGCAACAACAAAGGTGAAGTGGACGGCAAGGTCGATGTCCACGCCAAAGTTACCTCGCACGACGGCGCGGGTAACGTAGCGATCGCGACTCAGGTGAGCACGGTTAATATCGACAACCACGCCAATGCCACTATCACCATTGAAGATGTCACCAAAGATAACGTCCTCAACCATGACGAACTGACTGCATCGAAGCAGATGATAAGTGGCATGGTGGGCGGCGATGCTAAAGCGGGTGATGTGGTCAGCATTGAAGTGAGAGGCCACCAGTTTACCGGCGAAGTGGTGCCGGTTGGCAACGGTCTCGGCTACCACATTGAAGTGGATTCTGCGCTGTTCAGTCAAAACCTGGGCGAAGTGGACGACAAAGTTCATGTCCTCGCCACGGTGAAATCTCACGATGCGGCGGGTAACGTCGTTGTTCAGACTCGTGAGCACACGGTTTATATCGATAACCACGCCAACGCCACGATTACCGTCGACAGTGTTACCGACGATAACAGCCTGAACCATACTGAGTTGGAACACCAGACGCAGACCATCACAGGCACTGTGGGCGGCGATGCAAAAGCGAATGATCCAGTCATCCTGACCATTAATGGCAATCAGCATACCGGGCTGGTGGTTGAAACCCCGGACGGTCGCCTGGTTTACAGCATTGAGGTTCCGACTTCTGAGTTTGGTAACAACCAGAGTGAAGTGAATGCCGATAAACCGTTCACTGTTCAGGTCACCTCTCATGACAAAGCGAATAACGAAGTTGTCGTAACCACCGACCATCGGGTTCATCTTGATAACCATGCAGAAAATAGCGTGATTATCAAAACCGTAGCGGGCGATAACGTGGTTAACAATGCTGAACACCAGCACGATACCGACATTACCGGCCATGTTAGCGGCAAAGATGCCAAAGCGGGTGACGTGGTGGAAGTGACCGTCGATGGCAAAAGCTACTTCGGTACCGTGTTTGAAGGAGCCGCTGGCCGCCTGTTATACAACGTTCCGGTCCCGCGTGACGCACTTCATGAAGGCAAGAATGACGTTCAGGTGAAGGTATCCAGCTACGATAAAGCAGGGAACGAAGCGATAGCCATCGCGCACCAAAATGTTGACGTGGATACTGCGGCTCACGCCAGCATTACCATTGAAAATGTCACGAAAGATAACGTCCTGAACCACAGTGAGTTGGGTGCTGATAAACAGTGGATCCATGGCAAAGTCGGTCTTGATGCACGCCCTGGGGATGTGGTTGATATCCAGATCGGTACTCAGCATATCTACGGCAAAGTCATTACTTTCGACGATAATTCATTGGGTTATCGTATTCCGGTGAACCCATCGCTATTGAGCGATAACAAAGGCGAAGTCGATGGCAATGTCACCTTCCATGTCAGCGTCACCTCTCATGACAAAGCCGGGAATGTCGTCACCGTAACCGAAGAACATACGGTTGGTATCGATAATCACGCTAATGCGACCATCGATATTAAAGATGTGACGCAGGACAACGTCCTCAATCATAGCGAGCTGGATCAGTCCGTTCAGACCATCACCGGGGACGTTCACGGTGATGCCAGAGAAGGGGATAAAGTCACACTGGAAGTCGACGGTCAGAGATACTTCGGCAGAGTGGTGGAGCTAACGCCAGGCCATTTGGGCTACAAGATTGATGTGAAGTCGTCTGATTTCAGCGACAACAAAACTGAAGTAGACAAGGATGTGAAAATTACCGTCAAGGTGGATTCACACGACGATCATGGCAACCTGGTCACTGCGCACTATGAACACACGGTGAGTGTTGATAACCACGCCAACGCCACGCTGACCATTGCTGACGTTACCCAGGACAATCTCCTGAACCACTCTGAACTGGCTAAAGATACCCAGATGATTAGCGGTATCGCGGGTGGCGATGCCAAAGAAGGCGACAGGGTGGTCATCACCTTTAACGGAACCGATTACCCCGGCACCGTTGGTAAAGATCTGAGCTACCATATTGAGGTTAAATCCTCGGAGTTTGGTAACAACAAAGCCCATCTTGATCAAGATCTCACCTTCACGGCGAAAATTACCTCTCATGATGATCATGGGAATGAAGTTATCGTCATTACCGATCACAAGATGCATATCGATAACTTTGCAGTAAACGATTTCACCATCGAGACAGTGGCGGGTGATGACTGGGTCAGCGCAATTGAATCCCGCAGTAACACCATTATTCGGGGTGCGGTCTGGGGTGATGATGCAAAATTTGGCGATAAAGTTACCGTTCGGGTGACCGGCCATGATGCTTCCGGTAAGGAAGTCCACCACGATTATTCAGGCGTGGTTCACGTGGACTCAAACGGCAATCTGTTTTACTCGGTGCCGGTGCCACCGGGCGGGCTTTATGAAGGCCTCGACACGGTGAAAGTGTCGATAACCAGCAGCGACTTGCACGGCAACAGCGTCACTACCTCACACTCCCATGATATTGCGGTGGATACCCACGCAGATGCGACCATTCAAATTGATAATGTCACCGCTGATGATGTGCTCAATTACAATGAGTTAGATCAGCCAAAAGTGACGATCACCGGCGTGGTCGGTGGCGATGCAAAAGTCGGCGATGACGTTGTGATTGAGATTCACGGTGATAAGTACCCAGGCAAGGTCATTCCTGTGGGCAATGGTTTAGGCTTCAGCATTGAAGTGGATAGTTACGCCATCAGCGATAACCACGGCAAAATTGATGGTGATGTTAAATTTACCGCCTCAGTCACGTCATACGACGAACTGCACAACAAAGTCACGAAGACCACCGAACACACCGTTCATATTGATAACCACGCTGATGGCAACATCACGATGGGACCGGTGACCGGCGATAACATCATCAATCACCACGAATCAAGAGAGCACACCACCAAAATCACCGGCACGGTGAGCGGCTCGACGAGCGGCGAGATTAATGAAGGCGATAAAGTCACTATCACCGTCAATAACCACACCTATGAAACCACCGTTATCAAGCTGCTGAATCAACATGGTGCTCTGGGTTATAGCGTGGACGTGTCGACCAAAGATCTGTTAGCTGACCCGAACCCGATAGCCCATGTTGTGGCACACGACGCCGCGGGTAACCAGGACCATTTCACCTTCACCAATCAGATCGGTATTGATCTGCAAGCCGAAGCGACCATCACCATCGATAAAGTGACCGGCGACGATATGATCAATGGCAAAGAGTCGGATAAAGAATTCACCACGGTGTCAGGCACCGTCGGCGGCGACGTGAAAGAAGGTGATGTCGTCCATCTGGTGATTAACGGTAATGAACTGACGACGGAAGTCACCAAAGATACTCATGGCAATCTGGTGTGGAGCAAACCGGTTAGTACCCACGACTTGATGGTTAACCCGCACTTCACTGCAACCGTAACGGGCACCGATAACGCCAACAACACGGCAACGGCGAATGCGGACCGGACTGTGGTTGTTGATCTTAAAGTGGAAGCTGAGATTACCGTTAATTCGGTTACCTCGGATAACACCCTCAATAATGAAGAACTCAATCACCATTACTCACTGGTGAGCGGGACTGTGAAGGGGGAAATGAAGCCGGGTGATGATCTGACGCTAAAGATTAATGGCCATGAATACCATGGAACCGTTGAGCTCAACTCCAATGGCGACATGGTTTATAACGTGATGGTGGAAACGACCGATCTGCATCAGGATCCAAATATTCATGCCAGCATCAGCGTAACGGACAAGGCGCAAAACAGCATCGTTGCTACTGCCGATCACCATGTAAATATTGACGATCACGCCAGTGCATCACTGACGATCAACGTGGTTTCTGGTGACGATATCCTGAATCACCTCGATCAAAAACATCCAACTACCACCATTAATGGCACGGTAGGCGGCGATGTTCATCAAGGCGATACGGTGCATGTTTGGGTCGATGGTGTCGAATATAAAGCCGCGGTTGAACCGCAGCCGCATCTCAATAACGCGTTAGGTTATTCCGTGGAAGTGAGAACGGCGGGCCTGCTCGCCAACGGACATATTGAAGCGACCGTTAGCACTGAGGATAAAGCCGGGAACACCATCACCGTCCATGCGGATCACGATGTCACCAGAGATGATGGCGCACAGGCGACCATCTCCATTGGTACGGTTTCGGGTGATGACTGGATTAACAATGTCGATGCACACCAGCAATACACCACCATCACCGGAAAAGTTACTGGCGATGTGCATATCGGCGACATCGTTGACCTGGAAGTGAACAACCAGCATTACACCGGAAAAGTCGTTTCTGAAGGCAAGGGCCACGGTTTAGGTTACAGCATTGATGTCAGCACAGATGATCTGCTTTCCGGCAGCGATAAACCGGTCCTTCATGCATCAGTAACCGGTTACGATGCGGCGGGCAATACCGTACTGGCAACCGCCTCTCATGCGGTGGGTATTGATACGCGCGCTGAGGCAACAATTGATATCACGCCAGGCTCAGTCCATGTAAACGGTACGAATGATTTCTGGGTAATCTCTGGCAATGTGGGCGGAGATGCGAAAATTGGGGATGTCGTCACCATTACGGTCGGTAGTAAAACTGTTCAAACGACGGTTGAGCAATTCCCTGACGGACATTTGGGTTATAACGCCGATCACACCACCGATCCCTTAACGGGTAATCCGGCTTACATCAACCCGAGTGATGTTGGCCCAAATTCAGATATTGTCGTGAAGATCACGACTACCGATGATTACGGTAATACTGAAACTGCAACCGACCATATCGTCGCTCATGGGAACGGTCATCCAACCGATAGTAATACCGGTGGCACAACCACTCCTGATTACGATCCGCCACACGCCGAAATCACCATCAGCCCGATTGCGGGTAACGATGTGATCAATAAAGCCGAATCGGAAAAAGGTACCACCACGATCCGTGGCACCGTCGAAGGCGACGTTAAAGCGGGCGAGTTCGTCACGCTGCATATCGGCGATCAAGATATGCAGGTTAAGATTGTTGAGCGTCCGAATCTGCCAGGTGAGTTGGGTTATGAGGTTGAAGTTGATACCAAACTTCTGATGGCTCACCCTGATATTTCGGTCACGGCCCACGCGCATAATGGCGCAGGTGAAACAGCAGATAGCAGTGTGCAAAAAACCGTGCATGTGGACACGCTGGCTACCGCTGAAATTCACCTCGATAACATCGCAGTCGACGACGTTATCAATATTCTGGAATCACAGTCCGGGACGACCACCGTCAGCGGTATTGTCAAAGGCGACGGCATTCATGATGGCAGTAACGTGACCATCATGGTGAACGGCAATCCTGTGACCACGCAGGTTCATACTGACTCAAAAGGTGTGATGCGATTTAGCAAAGACGTCAGCGTTGATGACCTGCGCCATACCCCGACCATCACCGTCAGCGTCACCGGGCAGGACCAGCAGGGCAACACCTTTACGGCAACCGACGGTAAAACCATTACCGTGGATACGGAAGTTAAAGCCGAAGTCACTATCGACAAAGTTACTGACGATAACATCCTGAATCTTCATGAAACACAGCAGCCTACCACCACCATCACCGGCCATGTTTCCGGCGATGTGAATCCGGGTGAATACGTCACGCTGACCGTAAATGGGCAGGTTTATCAAAACATTGAGATTGGTAAAGACCTGAGTTACTCGGTCAATGTCAAAACCAGCGATTTGCAGCCCGGCAACGAAATCAAAGCCGAAGTTACCGGGCATGACGAGCACGGAAACACCACCACCGGTAGCGCCATTCAAACGTATTCAACCGATATTTCGGCGGCAGCGACCATCCACGTCAATACCGTTTCCGGCGACAATATCCTTTCGGCCAAAGATCTGGGGGCGGACAAAACCGGGATCAGCGGCACGGTGGGTGGCGATGCCGCTGTCGGCGATAAAGTGACCGTCATGCTCAATGGCGTCACAGAAACGGCGGATGTGGTATTCGATAACCTCACTGGCAAACTGGTCTACACGCTGGAAGTGAACACCGATAATTTAAAAGCGGAATTAGCATCCCAGCATACCGACAAGCCCGAAATTATCGTTACGGTCACCGGGCAGGATAATGCGGGGAATGACTTCAGCCAAAGTGAGTCTAAAACGATCACCATCGACGATCACGCTAACGTCACGCTGACCGTGGATAAAGTGGCGGGCGATAACATTTTGAATATCGACGAAAGCAACCAGTCAACCACGCAGATCAGCGGCACGGTCACGGGGGATGTGAAAGAGGGCGGCAGCGTGATTCTGACCGTCAATGGCAACGAACGGCCAGCGACGCTGCACAGTGATGGACACGGTGGGTTTACCTTTAAACTGGATGTCCCGACCTCCGACCTGCTCACTAATCAGGAAATTACCTACAAAGTCACCGGTGTCGATGCTGTCGGTAACACCTTGACCGTCACTGATACCACCACCCTCACCATCGACCACGATGTGAAAAATGAAGTCCACATCGGGACTGTTGCTGGCGACGACAAGGTGAATATTGAAGAACATAGCCACGCCACAACGATGGTCACCGGCACCGTGGCGGGCGATGCGCAGGACGGCGATACCGTGACGCTGATGCTTAATGGCAAACCCGTGCCGGGTGCGGAGTACCAGCTGCAAGGTGGCGAGAAAACCTTCGCCATTGCGGTTGATAACAGCCTCTTAACCGAAGGCAATAACAAGATAGATGTCTCGTTCACCGGGCATGATACTTCCGGTAACGTGTACACCTCGACCGATACTCACACTATTACCCTCGATACGACGATTGGTGCCAACATCACGCTGCAACCGGTGGCAACGGACGACGTCATCAACGCCAAAGAGGCTGACAGTGTGTCTATTAAGGGTACGGTTGATGGAGATGCGCAACCGGGCGACACGGTGGCGATGACCGTCAACGGACAGCCATACTCCGGCACGCTGGATGACCATAAACAATTCGACATTCCCGTTCTCAGAGGTGACTTGCGGGAAGGTGGCAACAGTATTGTTGTTGATGTTCCCGTGAAGGACGATGCCGGCAACACGTTTACTGCGCACACTACACACGATGTGCTGATGGATACCCAACTCAGGGCTGAAATCCATCTCGACAATGTGGCGGGGAACAATGTTATCAATGCCCAGGAAGTTGACCATGTTTCTGTCACCGGCACGATTGACCGGGATACCGATGCACAACTGGGCGATCATGTAATGGTGACGGTCAACGGCAAGTCGTTCCCGGGTGTGGTTGGTGTGATTAACGGTCACCTGGGTTACGCCATTCCCGTTGATAAAGCGTTATTGCATGAAGGGAAAAACACCTTTGATGTGAGTATCAGTGCGACCGATAAAGCGGGTAACGCCATCACCGTTCATGACTCACATGATGTGCTGGTGGACACCCACGCTGACGCCAAAATCACCATCAACAATGTCACCCGTGATAACCACATCGACTCGCAAGAAGCGCGTCATCATGTGACTCATATTACCGGCCAAATCGACAGCGCCGATGTGCATAACAACGAACATATTAGCGTTACCATCAATCACAAACCTTATGACGCGGTCCTGCACGAAGAGAATGGCCACCTGACGTACGACGTTCCGGTAAATACCCATGAGCTTCATATCGGAAAAAATAGCGTGGATGTTTCAGTGACTGCTCACGACGATCATGGCAACACCAACGTTATCCATCAAACGTCAGATTTTACGATGGATGATCCGTCCCATCGTGGGAAGCATGACGTTGATACTGCGGGCAAAGCGCACCATGCGGCGGGTCACGATCACGGCTTAAGCAACCTGTTCGACGACAGCAATGATGCGCTTTCTTTCAATCTTAGCCATGATGCAAAAGCTCATCCGGGTCGGGACGATACTAAAGTCTTTACCGGTAAAGATGACAGCCATCATGACAAGATTGACCTGAGTGATCTCGCGCATCAACTGCACGAAGAGACGGATATTGCGCAGCTTATCAAGGGCGGTTCAGAGCCTCATGCGCCTAAAGGTGATGCCGCAAACCCGGCACATCCGGTACATAGTGCGCCAGATATGAGCAGTGATTCACACGGATCATCGCACTACTCGCTGGATCACTTAATCCCAAAGCCTGAGCATTACCATTCATAATTGAGACTTACCGCCCCTCACCGGGCGGTGTTTTTCGCATGCCCTAAAAGGTAGCAACCATGTATTACGTACAACGAAATGATGAAGGCCAATTGACGCGGGTTGAGAACGCGCCGTTTACTGGCATGACGGGCGAAGTTTTTGCCCAGACCGCTGAAATAAAAGCGTGGCATAACGCCGCAAGTGTGGTGGACGAGAGTATGCATCACCGCGAGCTGTTGCAAAAAAGCGACCTGGAAATGGTGCGCGTTCTGGATGACCTGATTTTTCTGCTGATCCAGAAAGGCGTGATTACGATTACCGATTTGCCAGAAATGGCGCAGGTTAAGCTGATGAATCGTGCGCATGCACGTCAGGGATTAGGTGGGTTGGAAGATCTGCTTAATAGCGACGACCAGGGGATCTTCTGACTTTTGACGGGCTGGCGGGGGCGCTGCGCTTGCCCGCCCTACAAAATGATTTTTCATCAAAAATTAATAGCATACCCTCAATAGTTCGAGTTGCATCAAGGCGGCAAAAGAGCAAATCCCCAGGAGCTTACTGAAGTAAGTGACTGGGGTTTGTGATTGCAGCCAACGCAGAGGCAGCTTGAAATATGACGGGTATAATTAAAACGGTGCCGGCTCACCGAGCAACTGCCCCATAGCCCCATAAATCCCCACCTCTTGCAAAACACGCAATTCACCTTCGGTTTCCACGCGCTCGGCAATCAACGGCAAATCAATATTGTTGGTCGCACTGTGTAACACATCAATAAATAGCCGCTTATCACTCTCGACATCAATATGACGAATGTAGCTGGAATCGATTTTCAGGTACGCCAGCCCCCACTGCGAGAAGTGGCCAATCATATCGAAGCGGCTACCAAAGTGTTGCAGACCCAAACCACAGCGGTGCTGATTGAGTAACTTCACAAACACTTCCATCTGCTCAGGCTTCGGTAACTGGTTTTCATCCAGCTCCAGAATCAAACGACGGGCAAGCTGAGGATGCAACTTCAACGGACTGAGCAGCTGTTTGATGGTGGTTTCATTGGTCAGAGAACTCCCCGACAAACTCAGCGCCAGGTGCCCTGAATAGCTTTTCAACTGCTTCAACGTCAGACCTAACATCACCTGATCCAGACGATGGCTCCAGCCAAACCGATGGATCCACGGCAGGAAACGGCCGGCGGTAATGCTATTACCCTCTTCATCCAGCATGCGTGACAACACTTTGTAATGAATGATGTTTTGCGGGTTTTTGCAATCCACCACCGGCTGGAAGAATAACTGGAACTGCTGGTTGTTCAAGGCAGTATCAAGACGGGTGAACCACAGATGCTGATCTTCAGTCCCGGTGCTGTCACCTGCCGGCACATCGTTGGTCTGATGCGTGGTATGTGTCTCTGCTTCAACCAGTAAACGGTCAGCCTGAACGAACAGTGATTTCGGGGTATCGCCGGAATTAAATGGCACCATCGCACTATGAGCGACAGGATTAATATCTGACATTCCCGTCGCATAGAATGCGGACAGTTGCTGGGTGAGCGAGTGTTGCAGATTCACCATTTCGCCATGGGTCACGCCCGGGCAAAGCAGGGCAAATTCGCCACCCCGAATACGCGCCAGAATGCTGTCTGAGTTGGCATGCTGACTTTTCACCACACTCATCATATCCGCGACATGCTTGAGCAGATTATCGGTATGCGGGCCACCAAAACGTTGGTTCAGGCCACTAAGATCCTGAATACGCAGCAACAACAAATAACCCGGAGCCGTCTCTTCATCGCTCAAACGGGACTGGATCTGCATATCGAAAGCGCGGCGGTTGGCAATACCGGTCTGGCTGTCGAGATAGGCTTCATTGTGCAGACGTTCGCTGTGCTCGGCCTGATCCTCAAACAGCGATTTCAGCTTGGTAACCATCAGGTTCATGGCTTCAACAACACGGCGCAGCTCGGGGGTTTTCGGCAAATCGAGTTGCGTCAGATATTCGCGTCGGGTAATCGCTTGTGACTGCTTAACCATATAGTTGAGTGGACGTAACTGACGACGTAACAACATGGCGCCCGCCAGAATACACACCACGCTGCATGCCAGCATCCACAGCAAATTCGCCAGCGTACTTTCCCACAAACGCTTCACTGCAAACACCGGATTGCTGACCACTTCCACGCGTGCTGCCTGTTGCCAGCCGCGCATAATCGTCGCTTCACCGGGTTGCGGTTTAACATTGACCAGGCGGGTAAACCAGTGAGGAACATCCGCAATCGTCGTCGAGGCGCTGCGCTCAAGAATAGTTTTGCCGTTGTTCTGATCAACTATGCGGATCGAGTCGTAATAGCCGCTATCAAAAATCGAACTTACCATCAGCTCAATCATCGCCGGATCGTCAACATGCGGCGTCAGCGACAGACCTAATGCGGTCGCGGCATCCTGAGCATGGGATAACAGCTGATTGGTGTATTGATCCCGTGAACTTTCGAGATTAACCACAAAGCTGCCGCTGAAAATAATCAGCATAAAAAGAAAGATAGCTATCAGAAGCTGTTTGAAAAGTGACACAGGTTCATCCTATTCATCAATCGGGAATCCTTCTTCCCGCATTTTTTTCAATACATCTTGCCAGCGAGAAAGGTTCTTACTATCCCCGACACGTTTATTATTTTGACTGCCTGGTAACCACAGCCCACTATCATTAAAAGAGTAAACCGGTAATAAGTCTGTACGTTTTGTTGCGGGTAGAATATTGTCGGTCAAACTGTCTAATACCAAAGGGATCGCATTAGGTGTTTCATACCAGGTTAATACCATATGCGCGCGATTAAGGCGGATGGCTTTAACATAAGTAATTCGCAGCTTTTCCCCGGAAACACCTAAATGGCGTAAGGTGAAATATTTCGCCAGAGCATAATCTTCACAATCCGCTTGCCCTTTACGCAGTGATTCCACAGGCGTTGCCCAATAATCAACAGAATTCCAGATTTCGCTATCTTCGCGGTAATGTAGCTTTTGGTTAAAAAATAGATTAACTGCGTTTAATTGTTCAGATTCACTTTTATTAAGCTGCTGGATAAGCAGTTGTTGCCAGGCATCAATACGTTTTTCTGCTTCAGGCGTCGCGGGGCCATATAGCTGATTGGTGCGTTGTTGGATCGTGGTGAAGTCCCAGGCGGCACGTAACGAATTCCCCAGCAATAATAACAACAGCAACCCTGATAATATAAGGTTCGTTGATACCCGTCTGGCGCTGTACTTGCTTGTCCTGGGAAAGAACGGTGTCATCAGTATCGTTAACTGTTTAATTTTTCTGATCGTTTGTAGTGATGATTTTCTGCGACAGCCATTTCTTGGTCATCTGCTCATGGGCTGATGACGCGAAAATGTGCCCCAGAGTTTTATCGACAAACGCAACAAATAACGGATCCTGTTTTTTCATCATAATGGCGTACTTCATTTTCTCCCCCACAACTTCATGCGAAACAGTGAACGCTTCAGGATCTTTGCTCTGGTTGATAAAAGGGTAGGCCAGTATATCATCGAGGATTAAGGCCGCCGTACGTTTTTGCGCCATCATATCAAACGCTTCTTCCGTCGTTTCTGAGGTAATAATTGACAGGCTCAGATGTTTTTCACGATTGACGCGATTCAGTTCCAACAGGTCTTTAGAGCCGCGAGGCACACTGACGGTACGCCCCTTTAAATCTTCAAGAGTATGGATAGTCGTCTGGCGCAGTGAAATGATGCGTAAATTCGCAGTGAAATAATCTGTCGAAAAAGAGACGCTATTTTTTCTTTCCGGTGCATCGGTATTCACACTGCAGTCTAAATCTATTCGGTTGCTATTGAGTGCGGTCACTCGTTCAGCAAACATCACCGGGATATAATGAACGTCGAGATTTTGTAATCCCAGATATACCTGTATTTCACCGGCAATAATATTACACAGCGAAATAGTGTAACCATTGACCTTGCCGGTGTTATCTCGAAAAGAGAACGGTGCGAGCTGGCGGTAGCCAATGTTGAGCATATGGCTGGATTTAATATGTTCAAATGTCGGCGAGATTTGCTCGGCGCAAAGCGGAAGAGAAACCAGTGCCACCAGCAGTAATGTCACCCCACGGAACAGATGCTTAAGCTCGTTATTGAATAACTTTTTCATTTTAGTTCGCATTGTTTAATGTTGATGCGATCAAGGCTTTTAGCGCAGTCGACATAGGGATATTAAGGTTTATCGATTTCGGCGCAATCGGCGACATAAACCAATGCTGATAAAGGCTGGTAAAGTCTTTGCTGATAAGGATCTTACTCATTGACTCGTCGACGAAGCTTTTAAACTCGGGATCATACAGAGGAAGGAGCAGCCCCGCGGGTATCGGTTGGCTAAAGACCTCATCTGAGATTTCAAAGTCCTGGGGATCAGGCGAGAGTGCGATCATGCCTTTGAGCAGTACGTAACTGGAAATAAGCGCGGGTAATTCACCCGCCTGGATACTTCTGAAGGCGGCATTATTGCTGTTATCCAGTTCTATATTGAGATTGAGATCGTTGGATTTATTAAGCTGATGAAGTTGCTCGACATAGATGGTGCCACTTTTCACTAAAACACTGTGCCCGGCTAATTCTTTAATGGTGTCAGTGTTGTTGTTTTTTCGGGTGATAAAACGGGTACTGGAGAAAAAGAACGGCAGGGTGAACTCCGCTTGCTGATGACGCAATTCCGAGTAAAAAGCCGGGATGCACATCATGTCAGTGACATGATTTTTAATTAAAACAAACTGTGAGGCGGTACTGCTTCTTACCCAGCGAACTTTAAGATCTTTTATTTTCAGTTTGGTTTTTAAGTCATCGACGATTTTATTGCAAATATCAATGGAATAACCAGCGGGCTGCTGCGACTCGACATACGAAAACGGGAATGCATCATCCTGATAACCGAGTGTGATGGTCTTCGTTTCCGCAATCCTCTCAAGGGTCTTCTTGCTGTGTATACCGTGGGCATGGCATACCGGACTACAGAGCAAAAATAGTGACAGAAACCAGATGGCTGACAGACAGGAAGGGTGCATAAACGCACGCGTCATCCCCCATTTCGGTGAGCGGTGTCGGATGGCGTTACACTTATCCGACCTTTGAAAGAGTCCAGCAACTAAAGGTTTAACAAACATCGCAAACTTCCCCGTCGATGACTTTATTGCCAAAGGTCGGCTCGAGATCTTTTTCTGGCAACGGCCGGCTGTAATAGTAGCCCTGGACATTCTGGCAGGAAATACGACGCAAAATGGTACGTTGTTGCTCGGTCTCCACGCCTTCAGCCGTCACGCTCATGCCATATTTCTGCGCAAACTGAATCAGCATCACCACCAGATACTGGCTGGCACTCTCTTGCTCAAGTTTCATAATCAAGGTGCGGGCAATTTTGATGCGCGTAAACGGATAAATAAGCAGGTAATCCAGCGCCGCATAGCCGGTGCCCAGGTCATCCATGGCAATGGAAATGCCCATCTTCCGAAGTTTCTTAAATACCGGCAGCGCAATCGACTGATCGAGTTTTTCCGATTCAGTCACTTCAATTTCCAGGCGATTAGCCGCGAGGCCACTTTGTGCCAGAGCATCAACCACAATATCAATCAGGCCAGGGCTATGTAATTGATAAGCCGAAATGTTAACCGCAACTTTGGTGGAATGTGGCCATTTCGCAGCGGCTTTACAGGACTCGCGAATAATCCACTCACCCAGACGGATAATCAGCCCTGATTCTTCGGCAATATTAATAAAGTAGTCAGGATAGATAAGACCTTTAGTCGGATGATTCCAGCGGATCAGCGATTCATAGCCACAAACCGTTTCATCTTCCAGATCGATAATCGGCTGGTAGTGCAGCACGAACTCATTGTTATCAATGCCGTTGATGATTTCCTGATTCACAAACACACTGTTGGTGTGTTTCATCATCATGCCATCTTCAAAGAAGTGGTAGCAGCCGCGCCCGCTATGTTTTGAGGCATACAGGGCGAGGTCGGCGTTAATCATCAGCGTCGTAGCGCTGGTACCCTGAGACGGAGCGGTGACAATACCGACGCTACAACTAATGGCGAAAGAGTGGGTGCCGTAGGTAAAAGGAATGCTCAACGCGCGCACAATTTTCTGCGACAGTGCTCCAGCTTCCTGGCAGTTGTCAGATTTCACGCTCTGCAAAATGGCAAATTCATCACCGCCTAAGCGTGCGGCAAAATCCGCTGGCCCTAACAGCAAAGACAAACGCTGGGCAACGCCTATCAGCACTTCATCGCCAGCAGAGTGGCCGAAGGTGTCATTCACCGGCTTAAAGTTATCGAGGTCAATCAGCAGCAGGTTGAATAGCTGACCGTTCTGATTCATTTCGCGGATACATTTATCCAGCGCCTGGCTAAAGGACGCACGGTTCGGGAAGCCGGTCAGCGAGTCATGGTGAGCCATGTATTCCATTTTTTGCGACATATCCTGCATGCGTTGCAGGTAATCACGTTCCACCATCGCAATACGGAGTTTCTCAATTGCTGCTGCTAACCGGCCGATTTCGTCATCCTGATCTAAGTAAGGGGTAATGTGATCGGTTTGCTCATGAGCAATGCGCGTCAAAGAGTTAATCAGCAGCGGGACCGGGCGGAAAAGGCGGCGCATAAACAGCGTCACCAGGGCCAGTGTGCCCAATAAAATCAGCGTCAGGATCACCAGCGTTTTCTTCAGCATGGCGTCATAAGCCGCATACAGCTGGCTCTTATTACCAATACTGCTGATTAAACTACCGAGGATCTCACCGCCAGGCGTAAGAATCGGAACGGCACTGATAAAGCACTCTTTACCGTTAATGGAAGCAAAACCGATGTAGTAGTTCACCAGCACATCGGTGGCTTTGTGTCCCTTAAAGGTGATTTTGGCTTCTTGCGAATCGGAGTTGTTGCTGATGCCCTGGAAGCCTTGTTCAGGCGTATAAAGGAAAAGCCACGTCGGGTTGCGGGTTTGTACCGAAGCTAGCGCCAGCACATCGACCGGGTTATAGCCGGTTTGAATGACGGAGTCCGCATCACCCAATTTGTGTTCAGAAACAATCCGCGTAATTTGCCCGGTGGCACTGGTTCCTACGGCGACGTTGGTATAAACGTTTCGCACGATATACGTCATTATCTGAGCATTCGCTTCAGCCTGGTGAACCCATTGCTGGTAAGAGAAGCTATCAATCAGCCCCCATCCCGCACAGGCGCCAGCACCAAATGCAATCAGGATCCCCGCCAATAAAAACTGGGTAATTTTTCCTGCAATAGAATGGTGCCAACCTTTAACGCTTTTCAGCGACAAAAAACTTTTAGCCACAGATTACCAGCTTCCTGAGGATGAGATACTTAGGGGGGGCGGATGACGTTGTGCTTATCCGACCGGTTATTATGAGGATTTTGTTGGGTGGATAAGCGCAGCGTCATCCACCGGTTATTACCCGATTATTATGTGAGTTTTTTATTAATAGAGTTGTATGTTGAATCAACAATAAAGAACTATTGCGTAACATAATTGCTGAGAAAATAAATAAAGGTATAAATACGCGGCGGGACTATAGATAACCGGCGGGGGCAAGTCAATGATTAAAGATAGGTATTAAACACTAATTTAACTATTGATTGATTCTCTTTAGCTTTGCCATTAAATAAACAGTTTAACGGTGATGTCTGTTTGTCCTTCAATAACCAATATAAAAGATTAATGGAATAATGTGTTTTAAATTTATTTTCATAACTTTCAGTGGTTTGGGTGTTAATTTCATCTGGGTTGTTTATGGTTTTCACGTTATGGAAATGTCCATTTTTACCTATAAGTGGCTGTTCTTTTTTGAGCCGAAACTGAATACAATTAAAAATCATTAAACAATGACTGCGATTTTTACTCGTTAAACGGCCTCCATTCAATATTAAAAATAACCAATGATGATTGTTAATGGATTGTTTGCAGCAAGGCCGCTTTAAAAGTGTGGATATTTCTTTTTATTTAACGGTAGATGTTAATTAATTGCGGTAGTTGTTTTGTTTAATTATGTCATCTACACGTTTTTGTCCATTAAGCAATACACTCTCCAAAACACATAAATAGCACACAACAGCATACAACACGGGTTAAATTCTTGAACTCTATAGCGAGCGATAGCACAGCGCATTCAAATAAACGGTGGGGTTTACCGTTAATTTTACCCTGCCTGCTTTACGCACTGGCGCAGCTGCTCAGCAGCCATCTTATCGTCGATGGGCGGGTTCTGGTGGTCTATGACCTGGAATTAGCCGCCATCTCCGCGGTGTTGGTGCTGTTCGGCTACCGGGCCATCCCCGGCCTGGTTCTCCTCACGGTTCTCTCCCTGTTATTACGTCCTCTTGCTGAAACCTGGGAGTTGCTTGGTTATCTGGCAGCAGGGTTAATTAGCGTCTTCTTCTATACCCAAAGCACCGGCTGGCGTAGCCCATCAAGTTTTGGGCGCATCAGTCTGACCACCCAGCGCATCATCTGGTTGTGCTTGTGTAATGCGTTGCTAAATACCGTTTTTAGCGAAGTGATTTGCTTTTTCACCATGGCACATCCCTGTTCTGGAATGGTGTGGGATCATCTGTTTAACGCGCAAACGCTGGTCAGAATCCAGGGCGTAATGAATGGTTGCGTCACCGGCATTCCTTTGTTTTATACCGTGTTAAGAATTATCAGCCGTCCGAAGTATGCCGCCGTGTGCTGCAAATCTGTGGTTGCGCAGTTCTCAGAAAATGTCGGTTACACCCGTTTTGCTGCCTGGCTCACCACGCTGCTTATCTTGATGGTGTGTCTCAATATTCCCTTCCAGGGTAACGTCTTTTTTACCTTTTACAGCCTGATCCTGATTTTCCCGCTGATGCTGTGGAGTTCGGTTCGTTTCGGCTACATCATCACCACGCCAGTCTGGACGGTGATGCTTATCGTGTTGGGCAAAAATAACGAAAACTACATTGCCCTGAACGATGACTTCATGCTGCATCAGGTGCTGGTTTCGACGGCTATTTTTGTCTTTACCCTGACCATCGTCATTATGGGCGTGTTGTCCCGATTCAATAAGTTACGGTTTGATGAACTGCTGGAAATTGGCTTAACCGACCCGATGACCAACATGCCGAATCTTCGTGCCTTAAAGGCGGATATCAAGGCGGCACCACACTCCACGGTTTGCCTGATTCAGGTCCCCGAAATGGAGCTTTTCTCACGCCGTTACGGTTTGCACTTCCGCGCCAGATACCAAAAGAAGCTCGCCGATCATCTGCATAAGCAACTGAACGACGACGAAAAAATTTACTACCACGCCGGTTTTGGTCTGCTGCTCAAACTCAATGAACCGAGTTGGGGAAGACTCAGCCTGCTGTATAAATCAGCCAACACTTTCCGTTATTCGCATAACAATCAGCAACTGGGTTTCCGTAGCGGCCTCGGTTATTGCCGGGCAACGCAGTTCTGTAATGACGTTTACAGCCTGACCGGGAAGCTGGGGATTGTTTCCGGGCTATCGCTGGTGAATGGCAAACCGGAAAACCTCGAAGCGCAGTCCAGCCGCATTCTGGAAAGTTACATTGTTGGGCGTACTGACATTCGCACCGTGCTGCAGAAAACCCTGGATAACGATGCCTTCGTGTTAATGGCACAGCCGATTGTCAGCACGCGTGGGGAAGAGCGTTATCACGAGATCCTGCTGCGCATGTTGGATGAAGAAGGGCGCTTTATTCCGCCGGACCGCTTTTTACCCGTGGCGACCGAAGCGGGCCTGGCACCGGACATCGATCTGTGGGTGATCCGCAACACGCTCAAAACCATGCAACAGCATCCGGATCGTTGCTTCTCGATTAACCTCGCGCCGGTGACGGTGTGTCGTGCCAGTTTTGTGCACAACGTTCAGCTTTTACTGACCCAGTTTAGTGTCGATCCGCATCGCATCATCTTTGAGATAACCGAAGCCGACGCGCTATCCGATACCGAACAATCGCAGAACACCGTGCGATCGTTGAAAAGTCTCGGTTGTCGGGTGGCGATTGATGACTTTGGCACTGGCTTTTCCAGCCATGCCCGCTTACGGGATGTCAGTGCGGATATTTTGAAAATAGACGGTTCTTTTATTCGTGAAATTACTGAGAGCGAGCTCAGTCATTACATCGTTGAGTCGTTTTGCCATGTGGCAAAAATGAAAAATATGCAGGTGGTGGCTGAGTATGTTGAAAATGAAAATATTCAGCTTTGCCTTGAACGAATGAATGTGGACTGGCTTCAGGGGTATCACATCGGTAAGCCCGTTCCTCTGCTCTCACTCGTGTGAACCGTTGTTGTCGGGGGCGCTGCGCTTGCCCGACCTACGGAACTGCTCTCTCTCGTGTGAACTGTTTTTGTAGGGTGGATAAGCGAAGCGTCATCCACCAATGAACAACGACGAAACTTATTTACACCACAAAAAAATGGAAACCCATGAGTAACTTTTTTAAATTCAAGCGTCATGGAGACGCTGAATATTCAAATGACAAGGAAAGTGGTCTGACTGCATGGCTGCATACCTTACACGTGGGTGTCGCCATGAAACTGGGCCTGATGCTGGTCGCCTGTATCGGCGTACTGCTGATTGGCGCATCCTTTCTGCTTTCGTCCTATTTAGCGACGCAACTGGAAAGCAATGCCCTGGAAGTGCTGCGTTCTAACACGCGCATATTCCATAACAATATTCTCACTGAATATAAACGAGTGACGCGAGACGCTGAGCGTTACAGCAACGTTTATATTAATAACTATCAGAATATGTCTCCGGCACCGCTGCACTCTTTAGATGCTGAGTCATTAAAAGCGTTATTAAATGATAAAAGCATTAACGCTCACTTCACCGAATTAACCAGTGTCTTTGCTTCTACCTTTGTACGCGAAGGCGATCAGTTTGTACGCGTCTCCACTTCCTTGCAGGGTAAAGAAGGAAGAATTGCTATCGCCACGGTACTGAGCCATGACAACCCCGCGCTGGAAGCATTAGTCCACAACAAACCGTTTTCCGGCGTGGTGGCGCTATACGGTAAACAATTCATCAGCCACTACGAACCGATTGCCGATAAATACGGCCAGGTTGTCGGGGCGGTGGCGATCGGTTTTGACGTTAAACTGGCACTGCAACCGGTGATTAAAGAGCTGTTAAACGTGCATATCGGAGACGGCGGTTACGCCTTCGTGCTGGATGGCGGATTTAACCCGGGCTTAATGGTGGCTCACCCAACACTTGCCAACCAGAAAGTGGAGAATGTCACCGACGCCCACGGCTACAAACGCTATGCCGATATGCTGGCGCGCAAAAACGGCACCATTTACTACGAAACCGTCAGCGGCTATGGCGCAGCACCGCGTAAGCGTGTCTCGGTGTTTGAGTACATTGATGGGATTAACTGGATAATCTCCACCACCAGTTACGTTGATGATGTGGCCAAAAGCAGCAACCTGGTGCGCAACAGTCTGCTGCTGTTTAGTGTGCTGCTGATGCCGGTGATTTTGCTGCTGATTGCCGGAACCAGCCGCATCCTGATTTCCCGTCGTTTAAACAATGTGCTGAAGATTTCAAAATCCATTTCGCAGGGCGATCTCAGCTCGGAAGTGCGTGTCGATCACCATGATGAAATCGGTGATCTGCTGAGTGCCAATGAACAGATGCGAGCTTCATTGCACGCATTAGTCAGCGAAGTGGTTTCCCATGCTCATCATGTCCATGAAGCGGCACTCAACATTACCGAAGCGGTTGATGGCCAGGCCTCTACCAGCGTCGAAACCTCGTCGTCGGTGGCAGAAATCACCTCAACCATGGAAGAGTTGTCAGCCTCTTCAACGCAGATTGCCGAGCATTCTCGCGCGGTGGTTGATATTGCCAATGTCACCCTCGAGGACTGCAATAAAGGTTCTGACTCGATGGGCGAATTGCTGACACGCATGGCCGATATCGACAGCGACAATCAGCAAAGCATGCGTGAAATCATGATGTTGGGCAACAAGTCCAAAGAGATTAGCCGCGTGATGGTCATCATCAACAACGTGGCAGACCAAACCAAACTCATCGCCTTTAACGCCGCTCTGGAAGCGTCAAGCGCGGGTGAGTCGGGTAAACGTTTCTCGGTTGTGGCCGCAGAAATCCGCCGCCTGGCCGATTCCGTTACCGAGTCGACCTATGAAATTGAGAACAAAATCAGCGAGATCCAAAACTCAATTAACCGTCTGGTTCTCAATGCCGAAAAAGGCAGCAACAGCATTAAAGCGGGCACCAAAGCCTGTAAAGTCAGCGCCGATCGTTTACATGAAATAGTCGCGACGGCAGAACAAACCTCGACGGCGGCGATGCAGATTTCACTGTCCACGCAGCAGCAGAAAACTGCAAGTAATCAGGTTGTTATGGCGCTGCGCGAAATCGTAGTCGCCAGCAATTACACCTCTCAATCCATCAAAGACATTCTCTCAATTAGCCAGGATATGACTCAGCTGTCCAAAGAGTTGAACCAGGCTACCGGGTCGTTCAAATTGACGGATAGCCTTGATGAACACGCCTAAAATCCGTGTGCTGATCGTTGATCATGGCAGCGAGTCGCGAGACTCGCTGATCCGACAGCTTGAGATTAATAAAAACATTGCCGTGGTGGGGCAGGCGGTTCATCGCGAACAGGCGGCAAGTCTGGTGCAACAGATGGCGCCCAATCTGCTGGTGCTAACGTTAGGTGCGCCCGACCGCGAAAACGTGGAAACCGTCGAAACCATTATGGCGACCTGCGCAATCCCCATCATGGTGATGCGTTACTACGCCGATGCCCGGTGGGATGCGGAATACATCACGCGTGGCGCACTGGCGGTGGTCGATAACCAGGGTGAATCGCTGCAAGCGACCAAAGCCCTGCATCGCCAGGTCGAAATGCTGGTGGGGGTGAAGGTGATTCGCCATATCCAGGGGCTGCGCCACCATACCGAGTCCCCCGCCAAATGTGTTCCTCCCGCGGTCATGAACGAAGCTCCACATCATCAATGGCCGTTTGTACTGGCGATTGCCTGCTCAACGGGCGGGCCGCAGGCACTAAGTAAATTATTGCAGGCGCTACCTGCAATTTTCCCCTGTCCGATTCTTATCGCCCAGCACATTGCCGACGGTTTTGCGAAGAGCATGGTGCAGTGGCTGGACAGCATCACCGAACTGGAAGTGCATCTCGCCCAGGAGAACGATTTGTTGACCGCCGGGCGCGTCTATATCTTGCCGCCGGAGCATCATCTGGTGGTGAAAAAGCACCATCGGTTAGCGGCAATCCCGCGCCAGATTAGCGATGTCTATCACCCGAGCTGTAACTTGCTGCTGGAGTCGGTGGCTGAGGTGTACGGCGACAAATCGGTGGGGCTGATTATGACCGGCATGGGCAGCGACGGATGCCGTGGCATCGACGCCATCTTTCAGAACGGCGGCACAACGCTTGCGCAGGATGAAGCCACCTCTGTGGTATTCGGCATGAACAAATTCGCTATCGATAAAAACGTCATCCACAAAATTCTTCCGCTGGAAAAGCTGGCCGGAGCCTTAATGGCGATGGCTCATCAAGGGAAATTCGAGGGCAAATTGCCATGATCCCCAATATTGCGGCCTTCAAAACACTGATCAAAGACAGAGTTGGTCTGCATTTTTTCAACGGCATGGAAGGGTTGCTCAATACGGCTTTGTTGCAGCGTATGAGCGAGCGCGGGAAAGAGAGCAGCGAGAAATATTATGAAGAGATCTGCGTCTCGACTGTCGAGTTTGACAAGCTGCTGAGCCTGTTGACCATCAACGAAACCTACTTTTTCCGTGAACCGGAAGTGCTGGATTTCGTCTGTGAAACCCTGGTGCCGAAGCTGCTGGAGCAACGTAGCGGGCCGGTACGTATCTTAAGCGCGGGCTGTTCCTCCGGTGAAGAAGCCTATTCCCTGGCGATTAAACTCCATCAGAAATACCACGATCAATTTGCTGCTCGCGTGGAGATCCACGGCTGCGATATCGACACCAAAATTCTCGCCAAAGCACGCGCCGCAAACTATTCCAGCTACTCGTTTCGCGGCGTTGATCCGTTATTGCAGCAAACCTATTTCACGCGTACCGGTAACCAGTTCCAGCTGCATGAAGTGATCCGCACGAAAGTGACGTTCCACCGCTCGAATATTGTCAAAGAGCAGATCCAACCGAAGTTCGACATTATTTTGCTGCGCAACGTCTCGATCTACTTTGATGACGAAACCCGCCGTCTGCTGCATTTCAATTTGCTTAATATCCTCGAGCCAGACGGTGCGCTGTTCTTCGGCAATGCGGAAACGCTGGCCAATAACTTTGGCATCCTGAAACTCAAGCAGGAGCACGGCCTGTTTTACTTCTGCCAGCCGAAATCATCACGCGCTCCGGCTGCTTCCGCCAGTGTGCCATCTGCCAAAGTCACTCGCGCCATTCCCGCTGCGGCACCTTGTGTCGTGGCGCCGACGCTCTCCACGCAACAGTGCGATAGCCTGATTAAAAAGGCCCTCGACTGCGTGGCGGAAAAACGCTTTGCCCAGGCCGAAGAGTGGATAACCAAAGTGCTGGATTGCGATGTTCACCATCAGGAAGCGTTGGTTATCAAGGGGGCAATTGCGCTGGAAAAATGCGAGTTCGGGCAAACGGCGCAAAGCGCGCAACACATACTGGAACGGGATGAATGGTCTGCGGAAGCGAAAATGCTTCTTGGGCTGGCGATGATGTGGCAGCAACACACGGAACAGGCGATTGCCTGGTTTAAACAGGTAGTTTATCAACAGCCGGGCTACTGGCCTGCTCATTATTATCTGGCGGAAATGTATCGCCAGAGTGAGCTTTATCGCCCGGCTCTGCGGACCTACCGCATCGCACTGCAATTACTCAACGCGGAAATGAACAGCCCTGGCAATGCCTGCGCACTGCGGTTGCCGCTCTCATTTCCGAGTAATTCGTTTCGTTTTCTTTGTGAACATCAGTTGGCGCAGTTCACCCGTCAGGATGGGCAGTAGAGAAACGTATGGCTATTGATCTTAAAAAATTTGTGCTGCGCTTTATTGATGAAGCCAGTGGCCATTTGCACACCGTGAAAGAGGGCGCGTTCTTGCTCTCGTCTGGCGAAAGTACTGACGCACAAATCGGCGAGATGTTCCGTGCAGCACACACTGTGAAAGGGGGGGCGCGGATGCTGAAACTACAAAGCATCGCCGACGTCACCCATCAGCTTGAAGAGATCTTAAGCGAGCTTCGCGATAAAAAACTCGCCCCCGACCAGAACCTGGGCACCTTGATTCTGCAAGCCTGCGATTACCTTTCTGACCAACTGACCCAGCTTTCGGCCACCGACGGCAACAATCAGTTGCCGCCTGCCGATGTGGCTTTGTGCGAACGCCTGGCGCGCGCCAGCCGTGGCGAAATGGGGCATCCAGCGCAGGAAATCACCTCACCGCCGATGGAAAAGCAGGTCACAGCGCTCAACCTAGACGCGGTGGATAACGGGCTTAAACAGGCGAGTTCGGTACGGGTCAAACTCGAAAAACTCGACGACCTGATTAACATTTTGGGTGAAGTGGTCGCCACGCATGACCGGCTTGAACAGCAGGTGCAAAGTTTGTCGAACCTCGGGCCACGCCTGGCACACATGGATGCCGGGCAGCTTCGCCAGCAGATCATGCAATTTAGCCGCAAATTAAAAGAAGATTTCCAGGTTCAGCATTTGCAGATGTTTGAGCTGTATGACGTAGCGACCACCATCCGGATGCTGCCGGTATCGATGCTGTTTGAACCGGTGTCCACTCAGGTGCGTGAGCTTGCCACATCGCTCAATAAGCAGGTGGATTGCCGTATTTTAGGCGGCGAAATCGAGATCGACCGGCAATTAATCGATCGTCTGTCTGAACCGCTGACTCACCTGCTGCGTAACGCCATCGATCATGGCATTGGCGAAGTCACGGAGCGGCTGGAGCTCGGCAAATCAGCGCGCGGCACCATCACGTTGACCACCCAACAAGACGGGCGCGGAATTTTGCTACGCGTGGAAGATGATGGCCGTGGTCTGGATTATCCGGGGATCCGCGCCAAAGCGGTGGCTCGGGGACTGGTGGACGAGGCGGTTGCCGATCGGCTTTCCGAGATGGAATGTAACGAGCTGATTTTCCATCCAGGCTTTTCCACCAGCAAGATTGTGACCGAATTATCCGGTCGCGGGGTCGGGCTGGATATCGTGCGCAAGACCATAGTCTCGGATTTGCAGGGTACGTTGCAGGTCCATAGCCGTGCAGGGGTGGGCACCACCTTTATTATCCGTTTGCCGATTTCGCTGGCGATGATGCGCATTTTGCAGTTCGAACAGCAGAACCATCTGTTTGGTCTCGCGGCGCAGTATGTGGTTGAAGTGGTGAAATATTCCCGTGATGAAATCCGCGACATCGCGGGTCGTCCGGCCATTATTCTGCATAACGAATTTATCCCGGTGATTTCCGCCGCCGAGTTGCTGCGCATCCATGACCGGCCTGGCAGCCAGACTCAACCGGCGCTGGCAAACAGCTTGTTGCTTATCATTATTCAGAACCAGTTTGGCAAGATGGCGATGCTGGTGGATAACCTGCTCGACGAGCGCAACATGATGATTAAGCCGCTGCCAAAACATATGCAGCAGCAATCGTTAGTCTCCGGCATGGTGCTTTCCCCTGATAACCAACTGGTGAGTATTTTACAGGTTCCGGTGTTGATGGAGATGGCGCAGAAGCGCGGGCAGTCACGCGCCACGGCCACCAAACCCGAAGTCAGGCCGAACGCGTGGCATGTATTGATCGTCGACGACTCAATGAACACCCGTGAAATCGAGAAGAACGTGCTCGAAGCCCATGGCTACCAGGTGACGCTGGCAGAAGATGGTTTCTCGGGCTTGCAAAAAGCGCGTCTGACGCAGTTTGACGCGGTACTGACGGATGTCGAAATGCCGGTGATGGATGGTTTCTCGCTCACCAAAGCGCTGCGAGCCGAAGAAAATTACCAACATATTCCCATTATTATCGTGACCTCACGAGCCAAAGAAGAAGACCGGCGTCGCGGGATCCAGGTCGGTGCGGATGCTTATATCGCCAAGGGTGATTTTGAGCAGGATAGCCTCATAGAAACATTAAAAATGCTTTTGTGCTAACGGCTTAATAAGTGAGAAAAAAGATGCGTGTTTTATTAGTGGATGATGATTTATTCGCGGCAGAACTGGCTTCAGTATTTCTGGAAATGAGTGGCTATGAAGTGATGATTGCCGAAAGTGCGATGACTGCTTTAGCCAATATTGATTCCGACAGCGATATCGCGTTGGTGATCAGTGATTTCCATATGCCGGACATTACCGGGCTGGATCTATTAGAGATGTTGCGTGCCAATGGATGGTCTAAACCGTTTATTTTACTCAGCGCCAGCGAGATGACAGACATTACTGTTATTCCCGATTGCTGGGTGAAGAAAGACGAAAATATGGCAGAGCGCCTGGTGGCTGTGGTGAATGAAATACTGATGCCCGCCGAAGCGGCTGAATAGATTACTCAATCATGATGAAACAAGAATTGACGCAAACCACAATGACTACCGCTCAGGATAAAATTGCGCGCTTACGCCAGCGCTTCCTGGAACGCATTCCTAAAATGCTGACTCAGGCGCAAGAGTTGCTGGGCAAATTAATCGCGCAACCCGATGAAGCGGACAGCAAGCAACTGCATCTGCTGTTGCACAGCATTCACGGCACCAGCGCCTCGTTTGGCTTTACCAAAATCGCCAGCCAGGCGGCGGAAGGCGAGCATTTGTTGGTGAAACTGCCACTGGATAAGCCGTTGTTCCAGAAGCTTGATCAGGTACTTAAGCAGTTGTCTGCGTTGACGGACGAGCAGGCGGAAAGCGCACGTCGGGGCGGCGATGCGCTGGTGAAATTCCCGATTGCCGCGTCCAGCCAGGAAGAAGTGGCGATTAACCGTACCATCAAGCCTGTTTACCTGTGTGATGATGAAAGCGAACAGGCGGAACTGCTGGCGACTCAGCTGCGCTGTTTTGGCTTTATCTGTTATGTCTTCACCAATACGGCAGATTTTACCAGGGCGGTTATCTCGCAGCCTCCGTCCGTGGTGATTATGGATGTCAGCTTCCCGGAACACGCTTACGGCGGCCCGCTGGCGATGTCTGACCTGAAAAAGAAAGTCGGTACCCCTTTCCCGGTGCTCTATCTTTCCTGTCACAGCCATTTCCACGCCCGTATTAACGCCATTAAAGCCGGGTGCGATGGTTACTACGTTAAACCTGCGGCTACCACGGATTTGGTGCAGGAACTGCATCGTTTAACCCAGCCTTCGCTGAAAAAACCGTATCAGGTTTTGTTGATTGACGATGAGCCGGAAGTGGCGCAGTACAACGCAGAAATGTTGCGCATGGCGGGCATGGAAGTCCACGTTCTGACGCGCGTGCCGCATCTGCTGAATGTGCTCAATACCCATCCGATCGACATTGTGCTGATGGATTTCCATATGCCGGAATACAGCGGCGAAGAGCTGACAAAACTTATCCGTCAGATCCCGCAGCACATCGGTTTACCTATCGCTTATCTTTCCAGCGAAACCAATAAAACCACCCAGTTTGGCGCGATGAGCACCGGCGCGGAAGATTTCATCATCAAGCAGGCTGACCCGCAGGAGTTGATTAATGCGGTCTCAATTCGGGCGGAAAGAATGCGTACCCTGCGTGCGCGCATGTCGCAGGACAGCCTGACCGGCCTGTATAACCACTCGACCACCACCCATTATCTGGAAAGCGCGATTACCGAGTCCAATTACAGCGGCGTGCCTTTCAGCCTGGTGATGGTCGATTTGGATCACTTCAAAAGTATCAATGATACTTACGGCCATGTGGCGGGCGATCAGGTGATCCTCGGGATCTCCCAGCTGTTTTCCCATCGCCTGCGTAGCACCGATATTGTCGGTCGTTACGGCGGGGAAGAGTTTGCGATAATCATGCCTGCGACAACCCAGGAGCAGGCGGCGGCGGTGGTTGAACGGCTGCGTCAGGGGTTTGAAAAAATCCACTTCTCGGTTAACCAGACCCGCTTTAGCAACACTTTCAGCGCCGGAATTGCGTCCTGGCTGCCGGGCGATGAAATCGAAACCATCCGTGAACGTGCTGACCAGGCGTTGTATAGCGCCAAACAGCATGGCCGCAATCGCTATTGCCTGGCGGGCGAAAAGGAGGTCGCATGAATCAACAATTAGAGCAAATACTCAGCCACTATCAGGACGAAAACCGCGAAATCGCCAATGTTGACGAGCCGCAATGCAGCCTGGTGTTATTCAAAGTGGCAGACAAAAGCTTTGCTTTTTATGGCTCGCACATCAAAGAGATTCTTGCGGATCGTCCGGTTTCCTGGGTGCCCGGCTGCCCGCCGTCGCTTGAAGGGGTGATCAATCATCGTGGGCGCGTGGAGTCCGTCATTAGCATTAACTCTCTTATTGAAGCCCCTGCCTCGGAAGGCGTGGGTAAGCGCTCGATCCTGATGGGGCGTGGACAGAAAATGCAAAGCGGGATTCTGGTCGATAGATTAGTCGACGTACTGGATGTCGCCGAAAGCCAGATTCACCCTGCGACGGAACATTTATCGGCCGCGATGCAGAAAGTGGTGGTGGGGATTGTTCCGGTTGGGCATGAGTATTACGCCCTGCTGGATTTGAATTTAATTTTTGAGCGTTATCTGGAAACCTGCGGTTATGACTCACTCGCCTAACCTTGCGAGCGTGCGCATCACACTGGGGGCGCTGCGCTTTTATATTCCCGCAGCCCAGGTGCAGCGTTGTGCGCTGGTGGAGTATGAAACCCCTGACATCCCGCGATTTAGCCAATGGCTTGGCCTGCCTGATGAACCTGAGCAGGGACTGCATCTTCATTTATGGGTGCCTGCCAGCAAGGTGAGCGAGGGATGGTACTTCTGGGGGGAGCTTGAGAATGTGACGCTGCAGGCGAGTGAAATTTTCCCCCTGCCAGAACTGATGCAGCAATGCAGCAGGCTCCCGGCGTTACGTGCACTGGTCAAAGATAATAGTTTTAGCCCACTGTTAAGCTGGTAGGGCATTGCATTCAAACGGCGCGGTGCCGTCTCTCAATTGTCATATCCGGTAGGGGAAGTTGTATTTAAAATATGTTAAAAACGAGCCTGAAAAAGCTTTCGTCTACGCATAATTTTAAAAAGGTCATTGTGCTTTATGTCCGACAATCTTATCGAGCGCATTTCCACGGCGTTAGAATCTGAATACACGCTCGAAGGACTTGTCCGACAGCTGCTTGAAATGCTCGAACTGGTCACCAATATGGAGTCAACCTACCTGACCCGCATTGAACCAGATGGCAGCTTCCAACATATTCTTTTTTCTCGTAATACCCGACAAATGCAGATCCCCGAAGGACTTTCGGTTCCCTGGGGCGATACGCTTTGTAAGCGTGCGCTGGATGAGGGAAAGCGCTACACCAGTAATGTGGCGAATGTTTGGGGGGATTCCGGGGCGGCGAAAGCGCTGGGGATCACGACCTATGTCAGTACGCCGGTAACCCTTGCGGATGGCTCTCTTTATGGCACGCTGTGCGCGGCCAGCTCAGAGCACCGGGAATTCCACGAGCGCAGTGAACAAGTCCTGCATCTCTTCGCGCAGTTGATTGCTCAACAAATTCAAAATGAACGGCTTTTGCAGCAGTTACAGCAGGTCAATGTCGCGCTGACTACCGCCAGTTATACTGATGAGCTGACGAAATTACCCAATCGCCGGGCGGTGTTTGAGGAGCTGCCGAAACTCTTTTCCAAAGCCCGGGATGACGCGCGTTATGTGTTGTTAGCCTTTGCCGATCTCGACGATTTCAAAGAGATCAATGATGTTTACGGTCATGAAGCCGGCGACGATTTCCTCGTCGCAGTTGGTCAGCGTCTTAAAGACGGCCTGCACCTTAACGAGGTGTCAGGTCGGGTGGGTGGCGATGAGTTTGTGGTCGCAGGCGTGGGGCCGGGTGTGCTTGATGAAGCGCAACATGCGGTGGACGCCTTCAAAATTCGTCTCGCAAACTTGCTGACTGGCGAGTATCAGCTACATTCCAGTGTGATTAATTATGCCGGTCCGAGTATCGGGGTGGTCGCGGTTAATCCCGCGCTGACCGACCATGACCTGGCGTTGCGCGAAGCCGATGCCGCGATGTACCTCGAAAAGGAGCGGCGGCGAGATCGACTAACCTCACTAGCCCCCCTTAAATAATTCACGTTGCATCGCACCAGCAGCGCGAAGCATGACGGGGTTGCGGAGATAACAATGAAAGATGTCGTCATCGTGGGGGCTGCAAGAACGCCTATAGGCTGCTTCCAGGGGGCTCTCGCCCCACGCAGTGCCTCGGAGCTGGGAAGTGCGGTAGTGAAAGCGCTGCTCGAACGCAGTGGCGTGAGCGAGCAAGAAGTTGATGAAGTGATCCTCGGCCAGGTGTTGACCGCCGGAGCCGGGCAAAATCCCGCGCGCCAGACCGCGCTCAATAGCGGCTTGCCGTGGTCTGTTTCGGCTATCACCATTAATGACGTGTGTGGCTCCGGCCTGAAAGCGTTGCACCTTGCGACTCAGGCCATTCAATGCGGTGAAGCTGATGTCGTGATTGCCGGTGGCCAGGAGAATATGAGCCGGGCACCGCACGTGCTGGCTGACAGCCGCAATGGCGCAGGTCTGGGAAATAGTCAGCTTATCGACAGCCTGGTTCATGACGGGCTGTGGGATGCATTCAATGATTACCATATGGGCGTCACCGCAGAAAACCTCGCCCGTGAATACGGTATCAGCCGGGAAAGCCAGGATGCCTATGCACTGGCGTCCCAGCATAAAGCGCGGGCGGCCATTGATGCCGGACGTTTTAAAGATGAAATCGTGCCGGTGACGGTCGAGCTGAATGCCGGTCATTCCGTGATTGTTGATACGGATGAACAACCGCAAACCGATGCCAGCGCGGAAGCCCTGGCGCAGTTGCGTCCCACCTTTGATAGTCTCGGCAGCGTCACTGCCGGAAATGCCTCTTCTATTAATGATGGCGCAGCCGCCGTGTTAATGATGAGTGCCAGTAAAGCCGAAGAGTTGAATTTGCCGGTTCTGGCGCGTATTCGGGCTTTTGCCAGCGTCGGTGTTGATCCCGCTTACATGGGGATTGCGCCCGTGACCGCAACCCAGCGTTGTCTCGAACGAGCAGGCTGGTCGCTTGAAGAGCTGGATCTTATCGAAGCGAATGAAGCCTTTGCCGCGCAAGCGCTTTCCGTAGGCAAAATGCTGGAATGGGATGAGCGAAAGGTCAATGTCAACGGCGGTGCGCTGGCGCTGGGGCATCCTATCGGCGCATCAGGCTGTCGCATCCTGGTTTCACTGGTTCATGAAATGATCAAGCGTGATGCCAAAAAAGGGCTGGCGACATTGTGTATTGGGGGCGGGCAAGGTGTGGCGCTCGCTATTGAGCGCGATTGACCCTATCCATCATACTTCAAGCTGCCTCTTTGTTGGCTGCGTGACCTCACCCTGGTCACTTACTTATGTAAGCTCCCAGGGACTTGCTCAGTTGCCGCCGCGATGCAACTCGAATTATTTGGGCTATCTCCTTTAGATTTACTAATCAACTTCTAAAAACGTCTTCCTGGTGAAGGCGTTTTTTTTATGTCCGTCACACTTTCGCCTCGCTTTATTTAACTGCGTCACATAATTTCACTTATTCCTCATTTTTCATATCCGGTGGTATTCCCTTTTAATTTTATATAAGTGCAGGGAAAATTCTTATGTAAATAATTCAAAACATGATTGAAATATTGTTTCAAAGGAGTTTTTGATTATTTTAATGTGATGTTTGTCGCTAAAAGTAAGGTGTTGTGGTTTGTTTTGTTGACTCCCATCACGAAGATTACCATGTGTGTCATTTGACATAAATTTTTACGATCTCGATCACTAAAATATTGTTCATTTAAAAATAAAATTCAGTTTCATAATAATGAAACGATATTTCAATGAAGGGAATGCGATTATGTTGAAGAAAGCTCTGGGCGTGGCTGTTCTCTGTGGTGTTAGTGTTGTAGCGCAAGCAGTCACTGTTGATTTACGTCATGAATATATTGATAGCGGTATTAACGCCGATCGTGTAGCCGTGTCGCATCGTTTTGACAATGGTCTGGGTTTTAGCGTCGAGGCCAAGTGGAAATCTGGCGGTACCAATAAAGATGAGCCATTCTCAGACCTGGTGGGTAGTGGTCATGAAGACCAAATTAGCTGGCGCTGGAAAGCGACGCCTAATATTTCTCTGACTCCGGCACTGACCGTTGAAAGTAATGACAGCCGTACTATCTGGAAACCAAACCTTCATGCGCAATACAGCTTTGATAATGGTTTCTATGTTGCTGCTCGTTATCGTTTCGAATACACGCGTAACCCAAATGACTCTAATAAAGAAGATGATAAAGTAAACCGTGGCGATGCCTGGGTTGGCTATGCATTGGGTGACTGGCGTACTGAGTTGAACTATGTTTATGCGAAGAGCGACCACCAGATTCGTTCTAATAACAAAAAAGACTCTGAAGAATATAACGTGAAACTGGCTTATAAGTGGGATAAAAACTGGGCTCCGTATGCCGAACTGGGCAACGTCAGCGGCAGCAAATCCACTGATGAACGTCAGACTCGTTATCGTGTCGGTGTAGCGTATTCTTTCTAATTGATTTAATTTCTGTATCTATCTAAACCCTCAAGAAGGCCTCCGCATTATTGCGGGGGCTTTTTTATATTTTATAGATAATATGACGGATATAAAAACATCTTATTATTTACGCAAATTTTGTCGGATGACGCTGGCGCTTATCCGACCGATGATTGAGGCTAATAAGTCGGGTGGATAAGCCACCATTTGCGCCAAAAAAAAGCCCTCTCTTTATGAAAGGGCAAGGCCTGTACCGGACACACTATATTTCTATCAGGCAGAAATTAATTCAGGGTTAGCAGGCATTTTCGCAATATATAGCGCTGGCTTACCGTCTTTATCAGAACTGAACAGAATTGCGCTGTCATCCGGAGTAAATGAAGGATGCGGATGCGTAACCTGACGGCTATTAGCAAATGTTGCCCAGGAAGTATCGTGGCGCGCGACGCGGAAATAAGCTTTCTTCTCTACATCGAAGGCGTACAAATAAGGGTCGTTATCGATGGTATAACCACTGGTATCTTTCACATCTACTGGCGTACCGGAACCATCACCAACCAGCAGCGTGCCATCAAAGTTACTCATCAGATGTGAACATGCAGGCATTTGCATGACTTCTGCGTTGACGCCGGTATCCGGGTTGTAACTATAAATGGTGCGACCTTGCTGGCCTTTCAGATAAGAAACGTACATTAATGAGGAACCGTTTGGCACCCAGAATTCATGCGTGCAGCTTTCACCTTCCGCATGTTCTTTAACTTTACGCACGTTGCTGCCATCTTCGTTGACCATCCACATACGCGCATCAACCAGGTCATGTGGACCTTCATGGCAGAATGCGACGGTATTGTCATCGAATGGGCGATAAATAGGATGGCCGAGCCAGTTTTTCTCCTGGTGGATCACCGCACTTTCGCCGGTTTGCAGATCAACACGCAGCAGGCGGCAGTTTGGACCTTTATGGAAGAAGTCGTGGAAGATTTTCCAGTCGTTCAATGGAACCCAGTCGTCTTTGGAGATTTCGATACCCACCAGTTTGGTGCAATCGCTGTTTGCCACCCAGGTGCCGTAACCGACCCAGTCAGCCGGAACGCGGTAAACTTCGCGCTCAACCAACGTCTCAAGATTCACTTCCAGCAGCGTGCGTTCGTTCTTCACATAATAGAGAGATTTGTCATCCGGGGAGAGGAAGCCGCCAAAGGTGTTGTCGCCCGTGCCTTCGGTTAATTGCACCGCTTCGCAGGCTGCGATATCCAACAGATAGTAGTTCCAGTTGCCGTCAAATTCCCCAGCAAACAGTAACTTATTGCCATCATTGGTGAAGCATTTTTGATAGAAGTAATTTCGATGACACGTTACTTCTGGTGGCGTTAAGCGGGTGACTTCGACGCCTGTGTCTGGGTCCTGACTCACTTCGTAAACCAGCTTAACCCGCATACCTTTAGCCATAATGCTCTCCTTAAAATGACAAGTCATACCTGTCGAAAATGTATGTTCGAACAACCGGTATCAATTTATCAAAACAATGTTTCAAAGTGTGTGATTGCATTCACTAAACAGTAACTCAGCTCACATTTCTTCCATCAAACAAATGAGTCTGAACCGGCAAAATAGCGGTTAACCGTGATCCCAATATCAAATTTGATAAGTATTACCCAAAACTTGAAACAACGTTTCATTTATAATTGAAAAGCAGTTTCAACAAGATTACTATTACGCCATCAAAGATTACGGAACACTGTTTTTCACCGTAAGTACTTTATGAATTGCGCTGTTAGCGCGACTAAAATGTTCCCCAAAATGCTTGCGCTAACAGCAGGCCCGTATAAAAAAGGAAACCTACATGATACTGGATTCGTTCTCCCTGGAAGGTAAAGTTGCTGTTGTTACTGGTTGTGATACAGGTCTGGGCCAGGGTATGGCTATCGGTCTTGCTGAAGCTGGTTGTGACATCGTTGGTATCAACATCGTTGAGCCAGCAGAAACCATCGAGCGTGTTACCGCTCTGGGTCGCCGCTTCCTGAGCCTGACCGCTGACCTGCGTCAGATTGATGGCATTCCAGATCTGCTGGAGCGCGCAGTGGCTGAATTCGGCCAAATCGATATTCTGGTTAACAACGCCGGTCTGATTCGTCGTGAAGATGCAATCAACTTCAGCGAAAAAGACTGGGACGACGTGATGAACCTGAACATTAAGAGCGTGTTCTTCATGTCTCAGGCTGTTGCTCGCCAGTTCATTGCTCAAGGCAAAGGCGGCAAAATCATTAACATCGCTTCTATGCTTTCTTACCAGGGTGGCATCCGCGTACCTTCTTACACCGCGTCAAAAAGCGCAGTCATGGGCGTGACCCGTCTGCTGGCGAACGAGTGGGCACAACACGGTATCAACGTGAACGCCATCGCACCTGGCTACATGGCAACCAATAACACCCAGCAACTGCGTGCTGATGAAGAGCGTAGCGCTGCGATTCTTGAGCGTATCCCAGCGGGTCGTTGGGGCTTGCCAGAAGATCTGAAAGGTCCAATCGTGTTCCTGGCATCTCCTGCTTCTGATTACATCAACGGTTATACTGTTGCAGTTGACGGCGGCTGGTTAGCCCGTTAATTCGAGATTGATGTACGCGGTGGATGACGCTTGCGCTTATCCACCCTACGAAATGTTGTTCTTTCGTAGGTCGGGCAAACGTAGCGCCCCCGACAACATCAAACGAAAAACCTCCTGAAATCAGGAGGTTTTTTTATAGCTAGATCTTCGCCAGATACAACGCTGGCATCCCTTCTTCATCCGAGGTGTAAAGCACCCACTGATTATCCGGGCTAATGGACGGATGGGGATGCGTCACCTGCCGATCGCCGTCCAGCACTTTCCACGATGTGTTGTGCTGACAAACCGCTTTCTGCGTCCCCTTTTTCAGATCAAACACCCAAATGAAAGGATCGTTGAGATCGATATTTCCGGTTTTGTGCGGCGCACCATCACCCACCACCAGTGAACCGTCGTGGTTGCTCATCAAATGTGAACAAGGGGGAATAGCACGCAGCAGGCGATTTTCGAGAGTTTGCGGGCAGGCGCTCCACAAATAACGATTTGCATCGCCCTCTTTGTGCGCGACGTAATAGAGTGCTGAACCATCCGGCACCCAAAACTCATGGGTGAAACTCTCACCTGCTTCATGCTGGCGCACTTTACGCATGTTGCTGCCATCTTGATTAATCAACCACATACGAGCGTCGATGGCATCACGCGGCCCTTCGTGACAAAACGCGACGGTTTCATCGTCGAACGGACGGTAAATCGGATGACCTAACCAGCGTTTTTCCTGCAAAATCACCTGCTGCTCACCGGTATTCAGGTCAATGCGAATCAGGCGACACTCCGGGTTGGTGAAATAGAAATCGCGGAATTTTTGCCAGGTGTCCAGCGGCGACCAGTCGCTTTTTTTGATTTCAATACCCACAAGTTGGCTGCAATCAGAGTTCGCCACCCAGGTTCCGTAAGCCACCCATTCGTCATCGACTTCATAAACGACGTACTCTTCAAGCGACTCAAGATCGACGCGGCGCAACTCGCGGGTATTTTTCACATACCACAGCGATTGATCGTCAGCCGATAAAAAGCCGCCGAAGGTATTGTCGCCGCTGCCTTCAGTCAGCTGAGTGGCGATTTGTTTCTCTAAATTCAGAGAGTAGTAGTTCCAGTGCCCTTCAAATGCGCCGCCGAAAATCAGCCGCTGCCCATCATTACTAAAGCATTTTTGATAGAAGTAATTGCGATGGCAAATAATGTGAGGCGGGGTCAAACGCAAGACTTCAGTACCGGTTTCCTTGTCGCGTCGGGCGCGGAAGGAAAGTTGGACTTTCTTACCCTTAGCCATAACGAAGCTCCTTATGAGGTTAAAAAAATACCCTGCCGCGCCAGAAGGCGGGGCAGGGTACAGAACTGAAAACTTAGGCTGATTGATTAACGCATTGCGCGTTTCAGGATACGGTTACCCTGACGCTCAAACTCAGCAGCCGTTTCTTCAACGGTTTTCTGGCCATAATCGATGTACTGCAAAGAGGTGCCAAACAGGGACACAATTTGCGGATCATCAAAGTACGGAGACGTTGACAGTTTATTTGGCAGAGATTGCGCCAGTTTCAGGCCCGCAACCGCTGGATCGGTATCTTTGATAACACCATCAGCAGTCAACTGAGTGACAGCGGCTTTGCTCAACGGAACACCACGCTCCAGACCCAACGCTTCCACGCCCACTTTCTCGTTCAGCAAGAAATTAATCAGCATGGCGGCTTCTTTCGGATGCTTAGTCGTTTTACTGATTGAGAACATTTGCGCTGGTTTGAAGAACAGACCGGCATCTGTTGCACCTGGCAGCATCGGGTAAGAACCCAGTTCCAGTTTTGCTGGTGGCTTCAGGTTGTCGGAGTACTTGTTGATAGTGGAGTTCCACATGTAAGTACCGGCCCACTCGCCCTCAATCCACGGCTTCATCTCATACATGTTGCTCTTACCAAATGACGCATAGTATTTGGTGTCAGGCATCACGTGGCTGTCGATGAGTTTCTTGTACATACCGAAGAACTCAACCCACTGCTCTTTGCTGTAGCCGAACTGCTTTTTAGCGGTGTCGATTTCTGGAATATTGTATTTCTGCACCATGTAAGAGCGCAGCAAAGATAACGTATCCTGATGCTCTAACACCACTGGGAAGTACTGTTTGCCCAGTTTGGTTTCGAAGGTTTTACCCGCCGCCATCAGCTCATCCCATGTTTTCGGGTAAGCGATGCCTGCTTTTTTCCAGGTTTCGTCGTTGAAATAGAACACGCGCGCGGTGACGGAAATCGGGATCCCGTTCAGCTTGCCGTCAACGGTGGTTGATTGCAGTTCTTTAGGATCAAACTGCGCTAAATTCAGCTCGTCTTTTACGGTGTTCAGATCGTAGAAGCCCGTGCCGGTTTTAGAGAAAATTGGCAGCCAGTTCCAGTTTGTTTGCATCACGTCCGGCTCAGTACCGCCCGCAATCTGGGTGGTCAGACGGGACAGGTGACCGTCCCAACCGGTGTATTCAGATTTCACTTTAATATTTGGATGTTGTTTCTGGAACTCTTCAACTGCCTTCAGCGTCACCTGATGGCGTCCGTTGCCGCCCCACCAGGACATACGTAAATCAACATCATCCGCCGCAAATGCCGAGCCGGCAGCCATTCCTAAAGTAGAAGCAATCAGGGTACTTAACAGCACTTTTTTCATTATGATAGATCCTGTTAGAGAGAGATGTTCTGTTCAGTTTTAGCGTCGAAAATATGACATTTTTCCATGTCAAACTTGAAATACACCTTACGGTGAAGACCCTTTTCAATCATCGGCTTAGCTTCATCGGAAGGGATGCGGCAGGTCATTTCGAAATCAGCTACTTTCAGGTAGATGAAGAACTCATGGCCCATGTTCTCCACACGCACCATTTCACCGCTGGAGTGGCTTTCAGCGAACGGTTCATCAGAGATTGAAATAAATTCAGGACGGATGCCGAAGAAGATGTCCTGATCTTTGTATGCAGCACAAAGCTTCTGCTGGCGCTCGTTTAATGCCAGGGTGTCGTGACCGACACTAATCTGCAGACGGCCCTCTTTCTCAATCAGCTTGCTCGGACGAATATTCATTTCTGGCGCGCCGATGAAGCCTGCCACAAACATATTTTTCGGGTAGTGATAGAGGTTATCTGGTGTATCTACCTGCATGATATGACCCAATTTCATCACACAGATTCGGTCACCCATGGTCATCGCTTCGGTCTGATCGTGGGTTACATACACGGTCGTTGCCGGTTTGCCGCTCTTCTTGAGTTGCTTATGCAGGTCAGAGATACGAATACGCATCGAGGCACGCAGTTTGGCATCAAGGTTCGACAGTGGTTCGTCAAATAAGAACACATCAGGTTTTTTCACAATCGCACGGCCTACAGCCACACGTTGTGCCTGGCCACCCGATAGCTGGCGCGGCAGCCTGTCCATCAGCTCATCGAGCTCAAGGATTTTCGCGGCTTCATTCACCTGGGACTCGATCTGCTGTTTTGGCAGCTTGCTCAGTTTCAGGCCGAACGCCAGGTTCTCACGCACCGTCATGTGCGGATACAGCGCGTAGTTCTGGAACACCATCGCAATGCCGCGAGATTTAGGTGCCAGGTTGTTGACCACACGCTCACCAATGCGGACTTCACCGCCGCTGATGGTTTCGAGACCCGCCAGCATACGCAGGGTGGTTGATTTCGCGCAGCCAGATGGGCCGACGATAACCATAAACTCACCGTCTTCAATTTTCAGGTCGATACCATGAACCGCCTGGAAGCCGTTGGAGTAAACTTTTTGCAATTTGTTGAAAATAACTTCAGCCATGATATTCCCTCACTTAACCTTTAATTCCGCTGCTGGTCACGCCTTGTACGAAGTAGCGTTGAGCCAGGAAGAAGATGATGATCGATGGCAGAATGGAGATGCTCGCCATTGCCAGAATTTCGTTCCATGGTGCGCCTTCAGTCACGTCGATAGACATTTTGAGCGCCAGTGCAATTGGGTATTTGTCTACGCTGTACACATAAATCAGCGGCCCGATAAAGTCGTTCATTGACCACATGAACTGGAACAGGGCGACGGAGATAATGGCCGGTTTCAGAATCGGCACTACCACATACCAGAGCACCTGGAAGGAGTTGCAGCCATCAATTTGCGCGGCTTCTTCCATATCGCGTGGCACACCACGCAGGAACTGGATCAACATGAAGACAAAGAACCCCTGGGTTGCGAACGCCATTGGCAGCCACAGCGGCAGATAGCTATTCAACATGCCCATTTCACGGAACATCAGGTATTGCGGGATTAACAGCACGGTGCTTGGCAGCAGCATGGTGGTAATCAGAGTCGCGAACCAAAACTTCTTGAACGGGATTTCGAAACGGGCGAAGCCGTAAGCGACAATCGTTGAAGAGATAATGGTCAGCAGAACTTTTGGAATCACATACTGCATGGTGTTCCACATGTAGTGACCAAAGGTGTACTCAGTACCGGTTTTCCAGCCATTGACGAAACCGTCGCTGGTTGGGTTAGACGGCCACAGACCCAGCGTGGTGAAGATCTCGTGGTTCGGTTTAAATGCCGCAGAGAACATCCACACCAACGGGTAGAGCATTAACAGACCGACAAATATCAGCACCACATAGCGGATGGTACGGCTGATCTTTTCGCGACGTAATGTACGTGCGATTTCTTGCTCGGCCAGATCCGTCTGGCTTGGTGAACCGAGCTGGTTAGTTGGAATATCAGCCATTTTTGCCTCCCTTATCTGCGGAGTAGAACACCCAGTATTTCGATGACTTAAAGGCGATGGAGGCAAAGACCGCCACGACCAGGAACAGAACCCACGCCAGCGCTGCGCCATAACCCATATCGAAGTATTTGAACGCGGTGTCGTAGATGTAGAGCGAGAACAAGTAGGTGTAATGAGTCGGGCCGCCGCCGGTGATGATGTACGGTGCGGTAAACTCCTGGAACGCCTGCGTGGTCTGCATGATGAAGTTGAAGAAAATAACCGGTGTAATCAAAGGCACGGTCACTTTCATGAACATCTGCCATTTAGATGCACCGTCGATCATTGCCGCTTCATACTGTGATTGCGGAACGTTTTGCAGTGCAGCCAGGAAGATGACCATTGCAGAACCGAACTGCCAGACACGCAGCAGCGTAACGGACATCAACGCCAGAGAAGGCTCGCCCAACCAGTTCACTGGATCTAAACCAAACACACCGATAAAGCTGTTTAGCAGACCATCGATGGCAAACAGTGCACGCCATAACACTGCGATGGCGACTGAGCTGCCCAGAATAGATGGGATGTAATACGCAGTACGGAAGAAGCCGATACCGCGCAGTTTAAAGTTCAGAACAAATGCGATACCCAGTGCGAAAGCGAGTTTTAACGGGATAGTTAAAAACACGTACGCAAAAGTCACGCCCATGGATTTCCAGAAGAGTGAATCTTCGGTCAACATGTAGCGATAGTTTTCAATACCGGTGAACACCGGCGGGTTCATCAGATCGTACTCAGTAAAACTGAGGAAGAAAGATGAAACAAATGGGAAGGCAGTAAAGATAAGCAACCCTATTATGTAGGGCGATATCCATGCCAATCCCAGCATTTTGTTTTCATTCATACATACCTACCTGGCGATCAATGGTTTAAAAAATGTTTTTACAGAATTGTTCTTGAAACTCATTGCCACACCCGTGAATCAAATCGGATGGGTCGGAAAGCGGTGGGCGTATACATCATGTTCAGTCCCTGATAATTGATTGATAATTAAACGTTAAACACTGCTGCCTGTTTCGGGTCTCTGCAGGGGAGTACAGATTTCATAAACATGCGAACCGTGGTTCCTGATTTGTAAAACAGCGTTTTAAATAATCTTATTACTATTTGTAACCGAGTCATTCTATTCATTACGGAAATGTGATCGAAGTCGAAACGCTGTTTTGGTTTTGTGAAATGGGCGAGGTTTTAAGCGATGGGCGAGACGAATGACATTTTACTTAAGGTTAAAAGGTAGGATTTGTTAGTTGTCTTTAAGAAAATTCTTAGGAATAATGACGTTTCATTGAAGAGAATTACCTTTAATTACAAAGTTATAGGCTTGTTTTGGTGGTGTTACTTGCTTGTAAGAATATTCCTCGAAACATGTTGTTATTAGCGAAAACGACAGTCCAGAGGGAAATGCTATGCAGTCTTCTCATGATTTAAAAACAAACCTGTTCCGCCTTCTCTTTCTGTCGGGTAAACGCTGTTTTTACTTCCCGCTGCGTTGAAGTAACGCGAGTCTTTTTGTTAATCATTTAAAAATTGGCCAGTTATGTCTTCTAAAGAAATGAAAATTAATGGTTTAGAAAGTGTCTCTCCATACCCGATTATGACACCGGGTAATAATGAGATTGATCTTCTGGACTTGTTCTTCACACTTTTTGCAGCAAGAAAACAGATAATTATTATCACGTTACTGTTTTCTCTATGTGGATTGGCCGTCAGTTTTCTGTTGCCACAAAAATGGACCAGCCAGGCGATTGTTACCCCACCTGAAACTGAAGAGATTATTGGATTACATCGTGCGATGGTGAATCTGACTGTTCTTGGCGTAGAAACCAATCTCGATGCTGGTAGCTTGTATCATTCGTTTTTAGAGAAGTTTGAGTCGCAGGAACTTCGCGAACAATTTCTTGCTCAATCTCCTTATGTGCAGGCACTGGCGAAAAATAGCGATGTCGATAAGAGTGAATTATATAAAGCCATCGTTAGCGTCTCGCAAAAATTCACGGCTATGGATAATAGTGACCCTAAAAAAACCAACAATTTACCTTATACCTCCTGGACTTTGAATTTTACCGCGCCTGATGCCACTGATGCCCAACAAGTGCTGCAAAATTACATTAAGTTTATCGCCACTGAGGTGAATAAAGATCTCATTTCAAGCGTTAAAAATGCCCTTGAATTAAAAATAGCCTTTGAAAAAGACAAATTGGCATTAGATCGAAACAACCTGGAAAATCAACATAATATCAATATTGAACGGTTGGGTTACTCATTACAGGTAGCCAATGCGGCGGGTCTAAAAAATCCGGTATACAGCAATGGACAGGCAGTAAAAGATGATCCTGATTACTCAGTTTCTCTCGGAGCAAATGGGTTAACCGAAAAGCTCAAGATTGAAAAGTCGATTAAAGATGTGGCGCAGTTGAATGTCTCGGTGCAAAACCGTGAACACGTTCTTAGCGCATTAGAAGCGGTAAATTTGGGAAAGATTGATTTCACGCCTTACAAATTCCAGATGCAGCCTTCGTTACCGGTTAAAAAAGATGGTGTGGGTAAGGGCCTGATTATCGTGCTGGCTGCGTTGATTGGCTTGATCGTGTCGGCGGGAGCGGTGCTGATCCGTGGCGCTATGGCATCTCGTGTAGATATAAAAGAGATGTAATTTAAGGTTTTCTGCTATTAACGGCCTCTTCCAAAACCAGGAAGAAGCCGTTTTTTCGCTTACTTCAGGAAATCTTCACGCACTGGAGTGAAGGTATCCAGCAGTGTTCCCGCAGCAAGGCATACACAACCGTGCATCACGTGGGGTTCTTTATACAAGGTGTCGCCTGCGGTCACCCGGTGGGTTTCTTCACCGATAGTGAACTCAAATTCGCCCGACAGCACATACGTTAACTGCTCATGAGGGTGATTATGCATCGGGCCGATGGCCCCTTTTTCAAAGTTAACCTGCACCGCCATCATTTTACCGTCGTGCGCCAGAATACGGCGGCTCACGCCCGCACCTAAATCTTCCAGATGAGTATCTTTAATAAAAGTGAACATTTCTTGATCCTTTGTTATGTGAAACATCGTTTCATTTAAATAATCGTATCCTGAAATATGCCTTTGCGATAGTTCGTGCCGGAGTTTTGTAATGCTGATCACGCTTTCGTTTTTCGACATCTCTCTGATATAACCATTGAAATGAAATTAATCCGGTAACGCGTAATGAAAACAATTGGCCTGCTAGGTGGGATGAGTTGGGAATCGACCATTCCCTATTATCGTTTGATTAATGAAGGGATTAAGCAGCGATTAGGTGGATTACATTCGGCAAAAATCGTGCTGCACAGCGTCGACTTCCATGAGATAGAAGCTTGTCAGGCCAGTGGTGAATGGGATTTAGCCGGCGATATGCTGGCGCAAGCGGCGCTCGGCCTGCAAAAAGCGGGTGCTGAAGGCATCGTACTGTGTACCAACACGATGCACAAAGTGGCGCATCACATTGAGTCACGTTGCTCGCTGCCGTTCTTACATATCGCTGATGCGACGGGGCGCGCTATCACCGCGCAAAAGGTACAGCGCGTCGCACTGCTGGGTACGCGTTACACCATGGAGCAGGATTTCTACCGCGGTCGCCTGAATGCCGAATTCGCCATTGAATCGTTAATCCCGGACCAGGAACAGCGTTTGCGGATTAACCAGATTATCTTCGAAGAACTGTGCCTCGGGAAAATCACCGCCGAGTCTAAGCACTATTATCAGCAGGTGATTGAGCAATTGCAGGGACAGGGCGCGCAGGGGGTGATTTTTGGTTGTACGGAAATCGGCTTGCTGCTCAATCAACAAGATTGTCCGCTTCCGGTCTTTGATACTGCGGCAATTCATGCCGCCGATGCAGTAAATTTCATGTTGGAAGAGTAGTCTTTTTTTTATTTTAAAGTTCAAATAGTTAATCGATAAAACAGAGTATCCTTAGCGCACGCCGGGTCACCCCCGGCGTTTTTTGTGTTATTAATTTGTTAAGCAGCGCACAGTTTTTCAAACAAGCTGCACCTCTGACATCCCCGTAATCTGGCGGTTGAGCGGCGCTCTCCCGCCTTTTGTTATTTCTGCAACCTGGAGTCATTCCATGCCTGTTTCCTTACTCGCGCTGGCGATGAGTGCGTTTGCCATCGGCACGACGGAGTTCGTTATTATGGGCCTGCTGCCCGATGTGGCGGGGGATCTGGCGATTTCTATTCCCTCGGCGGGTTGGCTGATTAGCGGCTACGCACTCGGGGTGGCAATCGGCGCACCGATCATGGCGTTACTGACGGCACGACTGCCGCGCAAACTTTCTCTGATACTGCTGATGGTGATTTTTATCATCGGAAACATCCTGTGTGCGCTGGCGCTGAATTACCAATTCCTGATGCTGGCTCGCATTATTACGGCGCTGTGCCACGGTGCATTCTTCGGTATTGGTGCGGTGGTGGCCGCAAGTCTGGTCGCGCCAAATCGCAAAGCGTCGGCGGTGGCGTTGATGTTCACCGGCCTGACATTAGCCAATGTATTGGGCGTGCCGATTGGCACCTGGTTTGGGCAGATGTATGGCTGGCGCTCGACCTTCTGGGGCGTGGCGATCATCGGTGTGGTGGCGTTCGTGGCGTTGATTGTCAGCTTACCTTCGCAAAAAGAGGAGACGCCTACAGACCTGAAACGCGAAGTCAGCGCACTGGCCAATGGCAAATTGTGGCTCTCTCTTTCTATGACCGTGTTTTTTGCCGCCGCGATGTTTGCCCTGTTTAGTTATATTGCACCGATGCTGCTACAGGTCACGGGAGTGACGCATCAGGGCGTGAGCTGGACGCTGTTCCTGATTGGCGCGGGTTTAACGGTGGGGAATATTCTCGGTGGGCGTCTGGCCGACTGGCGCGTTTCTTTCAGTTTGATCCTGAGTTTTAGCCTGATAGCACTCTTCTCGTTGCTGTTCCGCTGGACCAGCCATGGTATGTGGCTTGCGGAAATCACGCTGTTTCTCTGGGCGATGGCGGCATTTGCCACCGTTCCTGCCCTGCAAATCAACGTTGTGCTTCACGGCAAAGATGCGCCGAATCTGGTCTCCACGCTCAACATTGCCGCTTTTAATGTTGGTAATGCGTTAGGCGCGTGGGTGGGGGGCGCAGTCATAGCCCACGGATACGGCCTCACCGCCGTTCCGGTAGCGGCGGCAGGGCTTGCCGTTATCGGGCTGATTATTTGCCTGATTAACTTCAGTAATGGCACCGGGCATCAACAACCTGCGACCGAATAATTCAGGCATCAAGCAGCGTATCCAGCGGCTTGATGTAGATTTGCATACTGTTTTGTAGATGTTCGCTAAACGCGCTGACGAGCGCGGAAGCAGGCCGGTGCAGCGGCCTGATAAGGCTCACGGTAAACGGCACGGCGACGCTAAAGCGCCGTGCCACCACGCCACTCGAAGCATAATCCAGTGCAGTCAAAGGATTGACTACTGACACTCCCACTCCAGCCCGAACCATCGCGCAAACCGACGCCGCACTGTGGGTTTCCATCACCATCCGCCGCTTAACATCGTGCTCCTGAAACAGCGAATCCAGAAGCTGACGATAGCTGTCGGTGCGCGACAGGCTGATGTAGTTTTCCCCGGCGAAATCTTGTGGCGTAAGCACTTTCTTATCCGCAAGGCGATGCCCGGCAGGCAGCACGCAGACTTCGTTGAGCGTCAGCAAGGTCTGGCGCTCCGTACCGGCGGGCGTTACCGTATTTTCGGTCAAGCCTAAATCGTGACGTTGCGCGGACAGCCACTCCTCTAACAACGGAGATTCTTGCGGCACAATATTCAGGCTTAACTCCGGGTATCTCGCCAGAAACGGCTGAATTAAAACCGGCAGGAAAGATTGCGAAAATACCGGTAGGCAGGCAATAGACAGTTCACCCTGGCGGAACTCACGCAAGCTTTCAGCGGCACTGATAATTCTGTCCAGCCCGTACCAGGAACGCTGTACCTCTTCAAAAAGCCGCAAACCCTGAACCGTGGGATGGAGTCGTCCGCGACTGCGTTCGAACAGTTGCAGACCAATCAGCTTCTCAAACCTCGCCAGTTCCCGGCTGACCGTCGGTTGCGAAGTATGTAGCAGCCCTGCGGCTTCGGTGAGATTTCCGGCGGTCATGACTGCATGGAAAATTTCGATATGGCGTAAGGTAATTGAGGGCATGATTATCTCCTTTATCCATATCATATATGAATAGACTTGCGAGAAATCGATATTTTTTCTTCATCTCACTCTATGGCGTAATGAAGAAAATGAAAGATTGCCGGAGCTCGTCATGCCACGCCTATTGAATAACACCAACACTGCTTTGAACGCGCAAAATCTGCTGGCCCTGCCTGCGGAATTTGGTTGCCCGGTCTGGGTTTACGATGCGGATATTATTCGCCAGCAGATTGCCCAGCTGCGCCAGTTTGATGTGATTCGTTTTGCCCAAAAGGCATGCTCGAATATTCATATTTTGCGTCTGATGCGCGAGCAGGGCGTGAAGGTCGATTCAGTATCTCAGGGCGAAATTGAGCGTGCCCTGGCAGCGGGGTATCAGCCGCTGGAAAATCAGGACGACATCGTCTTTACCGCCGATATGATTGACAAGCCAACCCTTGCGCTGGTGGCCGAACAGCAAATTCCGGTGAATGCCGGGTCCGTTGATATGTTGCAGCAGCTTGGCGAAGTATCGCCGGGGCATCGCGTATGGTTGCGCGTCAATCCGGGCTTTGGTCACGGCCACAGCCAGAAAACCAATACCGGTGGCGAAAATAGCAAACATGGCATCTGGCATGCGGATTTACCGCAGGCGCTGGAGGTTATTCAGCGCTACAAACTGCATTTAGTCGGCATTCATATGCACATTGGTTCCGGTGTTGATTACGGTCACCTGGAGCGTGTTTGTGGCGCAATGGTGCAACAGGTGATTGATTTTGGTCAGGATCTGGAAGCGATCTCAGCGGGCGGTGGTTTGTCGATTCCTTATCGCGAAGGCGAAGAGACGATCGATACCGATCACTATTACGGCCTGTGGAACGCCGCGCGTGAAAAAATTGCTGAGCGCCTGGGACATCCGGTAAAACTTGAGATTGAACCGGGCCGTTTCCTGGTTGCGGAGTCGGGTGTGCTGGTGGCGGAGGTTCGTTCGGTTAAAAATATGGGGTCGCGTCACTTTGTGCTGATTGACGCCGGGTTTAACGATTTGATGCGTCCTTCGATGTATGGCAGCTATCACCATATTTCTGCTTTGGCGGGAGACGGGCGTGAACTGGCGGCTCAGCCTTTAGTTGAGACCGTGGTGGCGGGGCCGTTGTGTGAGTCGGGCGATGTGTTTACCCAGCAAGAAGGCGGCAAAGTGGAAACTCGCAACTTACCGCCGGTGCAGGTCGGGGACTATCTGGTGCTGCACGATACGGGCGCGTATGGCGCATCTATGTCGTCTAACTACAACAGCCGCCCGTTGCTCCCTGAAGTGTTGTTTGATAATGGCCAGGCGCGGCTGATTCGCCGTCGCCAGACTATTCAGGAGTTGCTGGATTTAGAATTGTTCTGATTTCGTGGTTATGTCGGATGACGCTGCGCTTATCCGACCTGGGAAAAGCTATTGAACGGTGCATGCGACGTTCGAAAAAATTATCCAGGGTGGATAAGCGCAGCGTCATCCACCATTTTTTTCAAAGCTCACGTGGCTCGTAATACGGCCCTGGCGCCACTGACTCTCGCAACACCAGCTTGCCAACAAACGGAGGGATCGCTTCGATCGCTTCGCCGTTTGCCAGTTTTACTGCCTGATCAATCGCGGTGGTGATCATGCTATCGATAGGTAAATAAACACTCGATAATCCAGGCTCCAGCCACTGCGCGCTCGGCGCATCATCAAAACCAAACAACGAAATATCCTGCGGTATCCGCACGCCTGCCTGATGCAGCGCTTTTGACGCCCCAAGCGCCATGTCGTCGTTACAGGCGAATAGCGCGGTAAATGACACGCGGCTTTCGAGTAAATCCTGGCACAGCTTGTGGCCGAGAGTCATCGTCGAATCACCGTATTTGACGCGGTCTTCGTTGAAGGCAATGCCATGTTTTTGCAGTGCTTTGCGATAACCCATTAATCGTGCCTGACCGGTAGGCGTAGAAATCGGCACCGTAATACAGGCAATATCGCGATGCCCTTGCTGGATTAAATAATCGGTCGCCTTAAATGCGGCATCCTGTTGTTCAAAGAAAACACAGCGATCCCGTGCCTGACTGACATCTCGGTTAATCACCACCAGCGGCACTTTTATGCTGCTCATAAGGGAAAGCAACGTCCGCTCATTCATAAAGCGGGTGTATAGCACGATGGCATCACAGTGACGGTCAACCAACATCTGGACGGCTTCGAGCTCTTTTTGAGGTGTATCGTGACCGTCAGTGACAATCAGTTGCTTACCCCATGCTTCAGTCTGACGCGAGGCTTGCTGTAGCAAGCGGCCAAAGTAAAACCCATCAAAAGTCGACACCACCAGACCCACGCTATTGCTGCTGCGATTCGCAAGGGAGCGCGCCAGGAAATTAGGCCGATAGCCCAACTCTTCCATGGCGTTAAAAACCTGCTCGCGGGTGCTCTCTTTAACCTGTCCAATTCCATTGAGCACGCGGGATACCGTTGCTTTGGAAACGCCTGCGCGTAGCGCGACATCCAGCATAGTGACCATCAATTCATTCCTGATTAAGACGCTTGCAGCGTGGTCGCATAATTTCGCTAGTTTACCATGCTGAGATTGTGAAACATCGGGCTTGCGGCTTCGTTATGTCACGGATCACGCTTTTCAATAATTCACGCCACTTATCATTATTTGGTATACCAAAATAATGGAATTGGTCGCCATTGGAATTCCAATATAACAACTTGGGACATTTATCACGGAAATGTTAAGAGGTTGGTTCTATTTTTGGTATACCAAATCGTTAGTTATCCATCGCCCTTAATAATAAAAAACGACATAACTGAGGTATACCCTATGGCATTGCAGGAAAAATTAATCGACTCTCTGGGGAGTTTCGCGACTAAATTCAACAGCTACCGCTACATCATGGCGATTAAGGCATCGTTCATCACCCTGATGCCAGTCATCATTGTCGGGGCATTTTCGGTACTGATTTCAAATATGGTGTTGGACCCTAAAAACGGCCTCGCCAGCTTTTCTGCATTGTCATTTCTCGCGCAATTAAAGCCAATTACCGCGGCGATTAACTACGCCACACTTAACTTCCTCAACATTGGCGCGGTCTTTCTGATTGGTATCGAACTGGGGCGCATTAACGGAATTAAAAGCCTGTTCCCCGGTTTACTGGCGGTTATCTGCTTTATTTGCGTGACGCCAACCACCATCGAAATGATGGTCGATGGGCAGATGCACATGGTGAAAGACATTCTGGCACGCCAGTTCTCTGACACTCGCAGCCTGTTCCTCGGCATGTTTATCGCTATTTTGTCGGTTGAAGTTTACTGCTGGCTGGAAAAACGCGAAGGGCTGAAGATAAAGATGCCCGACACGGTTCCACCCAATGTTTCCGCTTCGTTCTCAGCGCTGATCCCATCAATTATTACCGTCACAGCTATTGCGACCTTTGGCTTTATTTTCCACCAAACTACCGGCATGTATCTGTATGACGCGGTGTATCAGGTGGTGCAGCAGCCGCTGGAAAAAGTGGTGCAAAGTCTGCCTGGCATTCTGTTACTGATGTTTGTCGCACAGCTTTTCTGGGTTATTGGTATTCACGGTAACCAGATGATTAAACCTATCCGCGAGCCGCTGCTGCTGGGTGCGATAACCGTCAACATGAGCGCGTTTGAGCAGGGTAAAGAGATCCCCAATATCATCACCATGCCTTTCTGGGATGTGTACATGAGCATTGGCGGCTCGGGTTTAACTATCGGCCTGCTGATTGCGGTGATGATCGCGACTAAACGCAAAGAAATGAAAGAGATAGCGAAGCTCTCTTTTGGGCCGGGGATCTTCAACATTAACGAACCGGTGATTTTTGGTATGCCGATTATGCTGAATCCAATTTTGGCTATTCCTTTCATCATCACTCCGTTAGTCACCGGAACGATTGGGTATTTCGCCACGGCAATGGGTTTTGCAGGCAAAGCGGTCGTCATGGTGCCGTGGACCACGCCGCCTTTGATTAACGCCTGGCTTTCCACTGCGGGTTCTATGGGGGCGGTCGTGACGCAGTTGGGCTGCATTCTGGTTTCCGTGCTGATTTACCTGCCGTTTGTGAAAATTGCCTCTCGCCGTGCTGAACAGGCGCAATTACAGGCCGAACAGCAACAACTAGCCAAAAACGTGTGAGGAAGGCATGAGCAACGTAAAAGTCACCATTCCAAAAGATTTTATTCTCGGCGCAGCGGCTTCGGCGTGGCAAACCGAAGGCTGGAGCGGCAAAAAAGAAGGGCAGGATTCCTGGCTCGATGCCTGGTACAAAAACGACAGACATGTCTGGCACGAAGGGTATGGTCCGGCAGTCGCTACCGATTTCATTAATCGTTACCGCGAAGACGTGGGGCTGATGAAACAGGCGGGGCTGACGCACTATCGCACGTCGATAAACTGGTCGCGTTATTTCACCGATTACGAAAATGGCATCGTCGATGAAGAGTACGCTCAGTACTACGATAATCTTATCGATGAAATGCTGCGTACTGGCATTGAGCCCATGATCTGCCTTGAACACTATGAGTTGCCCGCCACGCTATTTGAAAACTATGGCGGCTGGGCGTCGAAGAAAGTGGTCGAACTGTTTGTGTTATATGCGGAAAAAGTCTTTGCCCGCTACGCCCATAAGGTGAAGCGTTGGTTTACTTTTAACGAGCCCATTGTGGTGCAAACCCGCGTTTATCTTGACGCATTACGCTGGCCATACGAGCAAAACACGCATAAATGGATGCAATGGAATCACCATAAAAACCTCGCTACGGCGAAAGTGGTGAAACTGTTCCGCGAGAAAGGTTATAGCGGGACTGTCGGCTGTATTCTCAACCCGGAAGTCACTTATGCGCGATCCAGTGCGGCACACGATCAACAATCCGCGCAGATTTACGATCTGTTCTACAACCGCGTTTTTTTAGATCCTTTAGTGCACGGTGAATATCCGCAACAGCTGATTGAACTGCTTGAAAAACATCATGTGCAGTGGGATTACACGGCACAAGAACTGGCGATCATTCGTGAAAATACGGTCGATGAACTGGGTATCAATCTTTACTACCCGCACCGGGTGAAAGCGCCGTCACGGGCGTGGAATCCGGAAACACCTTTCCATCCCGCTTATTACTACGAACCTTTTGAATTGCCAGGACGGCGGATGAACAAGTCGCGTGGCTGGGAGATTTATCCGCGCATTGTTTACGACATGGCGATGCGGATTAAAACCGCGTACCGCAATATCCCGTGGTTTGTGGCGGAGAGCGGCATGGGAACGGAAAACGAAGCGCAATTCCGCAATACAGATGGCGTGATTGAAGATGATTATCGTATTGCGTTTATTAGTGAACATTTGTTCCAAACGCTGAAGGCTCGCGAAGATGGCGCAAATTGCCAGGGCTACATGTTGTGGGCGTTTACCGACAACGTTTCGCCGATGAATGCGTTCAAAAACCGCTACGGTCTGATTGAAATCAACCTGCAAAATAACCGCGAGCGTCGGGCGAAAAAATCGGCCCATTGGTATCGTGCGCTGAGCGAGTCCCGAATCTTACAGCTCGACATTGATGATGAATGGAAATAGTCACTGATAAAGATCGCTAAATCGGTTTTGTAGGTGGATAAGCGTTAGCATCATCCAACATTTGCGCTAGTGCTGTCTGATGACGCTGCGCTTATCCGACCTGGTCGGTAGATTAATTTGATAAGCTAGCGGGAATAAATCAGCGCCAAAACGATGGCGCTGAGAATCAACACATGCGGGTGATATTGTGGACAAGGTAGTACTTTCGCCAGAAAAAAAACAATACCAGGAAATTGGTGAGGACCTGCGCGCACAAATTATGCAGGGATTGTATCCAGTCGGTTCACGCTTGCCGCCTGAACGTAATATTGCTGAAAAATATGGCGTTAGCCGCACGATTGTTCGTGAAGCGTTGCTGATGCTCGAGTTACAAGGCACGGTTGATATTCGCCAGGGCTCTGGAGTGTATGTCAGTCGTGTTCCGGCAGAAAACGAAGCGGAAGAAGAGGCCTTTTTCAGCAGCGACATTGGCCCGTTTGAAATGCTCCAGGCGCGTCAGCTACTCGAAAGCAATATTGCGGCGTTTGCCGCAAAAATGGCGACCAAAGCCGACATCGACAATCTCAAACGTATCCTTGAACAGGAACAGCGAGCCATTGCGATAAACGATCTTAGCCAGGATAACTGCAAAATGTTTCATCTGGTCTTGGCAGGTGCTTCGCAAAACCAGATGTTGCTGGCGACGGTGGAAAGTATCTGGCGTCATCTTGATAGCAGCCCGATGTGGCAGAAATTACGGGCAAATATTGATACCCGTAGCTATCGTCTGAAATGGCTGGGTGACCTGCAAACGATACTGGCGGCTCTGCGTCGTCGTGATGTTATGGGTTCCTGGCAGGCGATGTGGCAGCATTTAGAAAACGTCAAAAACAGTCTGCTCGAGCAATCTGATTCCGATGCGCCGGATTTTGATGGTTATCTATTTGAGTCGGTTCCCATCTTCCAGGGGAAACTGATGTGAAAATTTTACCACTGCACGCGGTGCCGCAATATGCTGAGCAGGTTACTGACTGGATATGGCAAGCGTTTGGCACTCCTGACAGCCGGGACTTTTTCGCTTCGATTGTGGCGACCAGCCAGCGGGAAGGGCAGTTACCCCTAACTTTTGTGGCGGTTGAAGGTGAGAAGCTGGTCGGAACGGTTGGGTTATGGCGCTGCGATTTAATCAGCCGCCAGGATTTGTATCCGTGGTTAGCCGCTTTATATATTAGTGAAAACCAGCGTGGACGTGGGTTTGGGGCAAAGCTGCAAGAACACGTTATTGATTACGCCCGGAGGCTGGGATATCCCCAGCTTTATCTCTATTCCGCCTGCAAAGACTATTACGAGCGTTTTGGCTGGGAGTATATCGGCGACGGGCTGGATTACCCGGATAAGGTTGTGCATTTGTATCGGTTTGCGCTTTAAATATTTCCCCGCACACAAATTAAGGTTTAGAAACAATAGTTTTACAGAGTTCGGGCTTACTGGCGTAATACAGTCCAGGAACATCTCCTTCCCCGTCACATAACGTGTAATCTAACGCCATCAATCCCAGCGGGACTAACCAGGACATACACATGAAAAATACGAAACATGCAAGGCTAAATAATCCCCAGATAGTACCAATGAGCGTTCCTTTTTTTAGTCGCTCAACGCCTTTTTGCAAAATTGTTCGGAAGGAGAAAAAGAATACGTAAATGTAAATTGGTATCCCTCCAATGGCGGTAATTACCTTCCCATTGTATATTATAATATTATCGAGAGTAATTATTGAGTAAAGACGATATTCCTCAATAAAAAATATAGTGGAGTATATCATAGCCAATGATACAGCCATTAAAAACACCCCTGCAAATTTAAAACCTACCCAATGTAATTTAGTATATGGTCTCATTTATTTTCTATCATCATGCAAAGTTGCGGATCAGTAACATAGTACACTCTGAGTTTATCCTCATGACATGAAGTGTAATGTAACATTAATAACACAATAGGAATGAGAAAAGATGCGACTAGCCCTAATGCAAATGATAATATACAGAATAGCCCCCACGCCTCTCCAATGATAGTTCCTTTTTTTAAAGGGGCAATCCCTTTATTTAAAACTGTACGGAGAGCAAAAAAGAATATGTAAATAAGAATAGGTGTGCCACTAAGGCTAATAATAATTTTTCCATTATATGTTATGATATCACCAAGTGTAATTAATGAATTGATGTCATAAAATTTATAGAGATAAGCGACCAGGTAAATGAGGGCTATACTGACCATCATAAGAAATATTCCTGCAAATTTAAATAACAACCAGCGCATGGTGGTGTATTCTTTCATAATTAATATCCTCTGCCAGGTAGTGGGGTTGAAAATGGAGATAGGTGTTGGTAGTCCCACTGACTCATTTTTTGTTGCTCATTTAATGCCTGTTGTATTTTATGTTTTTTGCCTGAAGTTAACCTGGTATTACATCCATAAGACATAATATATTCATTATAGTATTCATTATTTCCAGACGCTTTGAATCTATCCCAATTGTCTGTGATTCCAGACAATGATATCGCAGGATAAATGGAACATCACTTGATAGTTTTCGGTTTTTAGTTTTCATGAATTAAGGATTCGCAATAATTGTTTTACAGAGTTCGGGCTTACTGGCGTAATACAGTCCAGGAACATCTCCTTCCTCGTCGCATAACGTGTAATCTAACGCCATCAATCCCAGAGGGACGATCCAGGACATACACATGAAAAATACGAAACATGCAAGACTAAACAATCCCCAGATAGTACCAATGAGCGTTCCTTTTTTTAGTCGCTCAACGCCTTTTTGCAAAATTGTTCGGAAGGAGAAAAAGAATGCGTAAATATAAACCGGTATTCCTCCAAGGGCGGTAATTACCTTCCCATTATATATTATAATATTATCGAGAGTAATCATTGAATAGAGTTGATATTCTGGGATTAAACGTGCAGTTAAGTATATAAATGCTAGCATTGATATCATTAAAAAAATACCTGCAAACTTGAATCCCAACCATTGTAGTCTGGTATGTTTTTTCATTTTTAAATCCCCCTTTCAGTCAAGTGATTTAAAAAAAGGAGAAAGATGTTGATAATCCCATTCACTCATTTTTCGTTGCTCATTTAGTGCATTGCGCATTTTATTCTTTAGATCTTCTGATAAACCCAGTTCACTATCTAGTGTGTTTAAATTTATGTTTAAAATTACACCGCCGACTATAATAACAGCAGCAGTAAGAACAACCGGAAAGCTGAAAAATGTCATCACCCCGCCAACAATCCCAATCACTACACTTGAAACAATTATTTTTGCTACATCCATTGTAATATCAACCAGAAAATCAACAAGGTGATAATCAGACTTAAATATAAGTTCAATCACACGAAAGGCTAAAGATGCATAAACACAGAACTTTGTTCCTTTTATAAGAGCAGACCCAAAGCCACGCATACCAATAGCCATTTCAAGCATTTGCGGGTTTGTCGCTCCGTAACGGGTGCCAGTCAATATGCGGCGCAGACCAGCATGGCCTGTGATCTTAATATATGACTTGCCGTTAATTATGTACTCTACTGCATTTATTTTTAGGCACTTAAAGTTAAAGACTAATTTTCCCGCAGGGTTGTAGTAAGTTGTTAATTTGCTGAGGGTGCGAAACCCGTCCAGGCCATCTTTAATATTTCCAGGCCCTAGTTTGTAGGAGAAGAAGTAATCTAACCCGCCAAGTAACTCATCTGTTATCCCCTGTGCCTCTTCTATAGTTAGCAACATGATGTATCGGCTTTCGGTAATAAAATCACCATTGATAGCCGCCATATCACGCAGCACTGGATTCATACTTGGATAGGTTTGAAATTGATGCCCGTCGCGCAAGTAATCTTGCCGTTTTTGATGGGGATCTCTTAATTCAGACATGATAACTCCCTTGTTTATCAAAATTGATATTTAAAAAACGCGATCATTCCACAAGCTGTACGCACTAGTCCCGGCATCACAATGTTCCCAGGTTATCGTTTCATAGCTGAAGGTGACTTTTTCCTGGGGTTCGGCACCATTATCCAGAAGATTGTGAGGCACAAGGAATTCAATATGCGAAACTCTGGCACCGGTTAGTTTGACTTTATAATACAGGTTATTCATTCCTACTCGGTTGGTACGATATAAATCGAGATCGCAAACCAGCATTTCATTATCATTTATTGCCTTGGCTAATAGAGGTGAGGATTTATCAATAGGCTTAATGATCACCATTTCATGATGATTGACATTTTGAGCACGGGACATCGAATGAGTGACGGCAAAAACCATAATCTGGTCAAGATGAGCGACTTGCGCTTTGTTACCAATAGAATCTAATGATGAGCATCCGGCAGAGATCAGTCCCTGTGTTTTGCCATTAATGGTTAGATAGGCTAAGTTTGACATATTATTCCTTTAATATTATTGATATGATTTATATAATAATGGTTTGTGTGTTGATTAACCTAAAATATTGGTCTCAATATAAATAAAAAGCAATAATAATATTCTGGAGAATATTGTTACTTTATTTAAATATGCTATATCTTTTATTGATTAATATTTTGTTTGGTATTTATATTGCGAATGGATAAATGGTTTGTTGTTTTTAGCCAGATATAATTATGCGGGAATTGTATCCAGTCGGTTCACGCTTGCCGCCTGAACGTTATATTGCTGAAAAATATGGCGTTAGCCGGACGATTGTTCGTGAAGCGTTGCTGATGCTCGAGTTACAAGGCACGGTTGATATTCGCCAGGGCTCTGGGGTGTATGTCACTCGTGTTTCGGCAGAAAACGAAGCGGAAGAAGAGGCCTTTTTCAGCAGCGATATTGGCCCGTATGAAATGCTCCAGGCGCGTCAGCTACTCGAAAGCAATATTGCGGCGTTTGCCGCAGAAATGGCGACCAAAGCCGACATTGATGAGCACCAGCGTGGGCGCGGACCTGGCGCAAAACTACAAGAACACGTTATCATTTACGCCCGCACGCTGGGCTACCCACAACTTTATTTCTACTCTGCCTGTAAAGACTACTACGAGCGATTTGGCTGGCAGTCCATCGGTGTCGGGCTGGATTAGCCGAATAAAGCGCTTCATCTCTATCGATACTCGCTTTAAAACACGACACCAAAGAAAGTCATTTCTTATGAATTATGGTCGTACAAAGTTGCGGATCAGTAACATAGTACACTCTGAGTTTATCCTCATGGCATGAAGTGTAATGTAACATCAATAACACAATAGGGATTAGATAGGATGCGATTAGCCCTAAGGCAAAAGAGAATATGCTAAATACCCCCCAAATCTGTCCAATTACCGTTCCTTTTTTTAGAGGTGCAATTCCTTTATTTAAAACTGTACGGAGTGCAAAAAAGAACATGTAGATAACCATAGGTATGCCCCCAAAGCAGATAATAACTCTTCCATTGTATGTTATGATATCACCGAGTCTAATTAATGAATTGATGTCATAAAACTTATAGAAATAAGCCACCAGATAAATGAGGGCCATACTGGCCATCATAAGAAATATCCCTGCAAATTTAAATAATAACCAGCGCAAGGTTGTGTTTTCTTTCATGCTTAATATCCTCTGCCGGGTAGTGGGGTTGAAAATGGAGATAAGTGTTGGTAGTCCCAGGAACTCATTTTTTGTTGCTCATTTAATGCCTGTTGTATTTTATTTTTGAGTTCTGCAGAAAACCCCAACTCATGATCCAGAATGTTAAGCCCTATATTCAGTGAAATACCTATAAATATTACAAGAATGGCCGTGCCAACTATTGGTGCACTAATCACTGTAAATATGCCACCAACAATCCCAATCACAACACTTGAAACAATTATTTTTGCTACGTCCATTGTAATATCAACCAGGAAATCTTTTAGGTGATAATCAGATTTAAATATAAATTCAATCACACGAAAGGCTAAAGAGGCATAAATACAAAACTTTGTTCCTTTTATAAGAGCGGTTCCAAAACCACGCATCCCAATTGCCAATTCAAGCATTTGTGGGTTTGTTGCCCCATAACGGGTGCCTGTCAGTATGCGACGCAGGCCAGCATGGCCTGTGATTTTGATATATGCCTTGCCATTAATTACATACTCTACAGCTTTTATTTTTAGACACTTAAAGTTAAAGACTAATTTTCCAGTAGGGCTGTAGTAAGTGGTTAATTTGCTGAGGGTGCGAAACCCGTCCAGGCCATCTTTAATATTTCCTGGCCCTAGTTTGTAGGAGAAGAAGTAATCTAACCCGCCAAGTAACTCATCTGACACCCCCTGTGCCTCTTCTATAGTTAGCAACATGATGTATCGACTCTCAGTAATAAAGCTGTCGTTAATTGCAGCCATATCACGCAACACTGGATTCATACTTGGATAGGTTTGAAATTGATACCCGTCGCGTAGGTAATCTTGCCGTTTTTGATGGGGGTCTCTTAATTCAGACATGATAACTTCCTTGTTTATCAAAATTGATATTTAAAAAACGCGATCATTCCACAAGCTGTACGCACTAGTCCCGGCATCACAATGTTCCCAGGTTATCGTTTCATAGCTGAAGGTGACTTTTTCCTGGGATTCGGCACTATTATCCAGAAGATTTTGAGGCACAATGAATTCAATATGCGAAACTCTGGCACCGGTTAGTTTGACTTTATAATACAGGTTATTCATTCCTACTCGGTTGGTACGATGGAATCTTGGTCTCAATATAAATAAAAAGCAATAATAATATTCTGGAGAATATTGTTACTTTAATTATGTATGCTATGTCTTTTATTGATTAATATTTTGTTTGGTATTTATATTGCGAATGGATAAATGGTTTGTTGTTTTTAGCCAGATATATTATCTGGCTGGTTTTATTTGTTTACTCGCCAGAATATGCAATCACCGAATGTCGACGTACAAGGGTTGGGCTAAACATATGCGTGATTTCGGGTAATTCACGATTTTCTGCCAGTGCCAGCGCTAATTCAGCGGCTTGAGCGGCCATGGTGATGATGGGATAACGAACCGTGGTCAGGCGCGGGCGTACATAGCGTGAAATCAGTACATCATCAAAGCCAATCAGCGATATCTCTTTGGGTACATCAATACCGTTGTCGTTTAGAACGCCCATCGCCCCAGCGGCCATGGAGTCGTTATAACAAGCCACCGCGCTGAAATGTCTTCCGCGACCTAACAACTCGGTCATTGCCTGTTCGCCACCACTTTCGTCGGGTTCGCCGTAAGTGACCAACCGGTCATTGACCGCTATTCCGTGTTCAGTGAGTGCGTCGTAATAACCCTGTAGACGGTCTTCCGCATCTGAAATCTGGTGGTTGGAACAGAGGTAACCAATTTTGGTATGGCCTTGTTGAATCAGATGGCGCGTTGCAAGCCAGGCTCCATAGCGGTCATCGAGCGCCACACAGCGCTGCTCGTAGCCCGGAATAATACGGTTGATAACCACCATGCCTGGCATTTGTTTCATTAACGAAATCAATTCGCTATCAGGGATTTTCTTTGCATGCACTACCAGTGCTGCACAGCGATGGCGAATAAGTTGCTCAATCGCCTGACGTTCTTTTTGTTCGTTATGATAACCGTTGCCGATCAGCAAAAAGTTGCCAGTGCGATAGGCCACTTGTTCGACCGCTTTCACCATGGCGCCAAAAAAGGGGTCGGAAACATCACCCACAATCAGGCCAATTGTTTCAGTGGTTTGTTGGGCAAGTGCTCGGGCATTAGCGTTGGGATGGTAATTAAGTTCTTCCATCGCGCTGTTCACAGCCTGACGTGACGCATCGCTGGCTTTAGGGGAATCATTAATGACACGAGATACCGTGGCGACAGAAACGCCTGCCAGTTTTGCTACATCCTTTATTGTCGCCATCGAAATTGTTCCTGAGTGGGTAAGCGTTTACACAATTTTAAGTGTTACGGAAAAGGCGCGCTACTTCAAGGGCGCAACTGTAGTCGCCGTCGCAAACTAAAGCGAAATGCGGCCATTTTTAGTGTAATCGTTACACTTATATTACCGTGATATTCAAGCGCAGCGGCAGCAGCGGGCATGCTATGGATTTTTAAAGATTTCAGCCTAAATCTTTGCTTACAGTTTGCATCGCGCTGTTGCTATTTCACGATGGCGAAAACTCACAACCCACTGCTACATTTGAAGTCCCAGAGGTATTGATAGGTGATGTCAGCAACTAATGCTGATCACATGAATTACACCAACCTGCGCGGATGCGCAGGTTTTTTTTGCCCAAAATTCCTCAGCCTGTAACAGGAAAAGAGGTTTTAAACACCTGGTTGCACTTTCCGCTAATTCCCTTGCTTTTTCTCACTGGTGAGCCATCCCAGAGTGCGTCACAATTCAAATCCCAGAGGTATTGATTGGTGAGAATTCAAGGTACGTTGTTAAGTACAATTCTTTTGCACCAACCTGCGCAGATGCGCAGGTTTTTTTTTGCCTTTTTTCTGCCCCAGTCTCCCTCTCGCACCATCCCGATGACTCGTGTAATCTGCTGCAACTACACTCAAGTGTCTGCACTGACTCACGACAAAGGGAGTTGCTATGCTATTTGGTTTTTTCCGTACGCTATTTCGTATTTTGTTCAGGGTACGACTTTATGGCGATCATCAAGTTCTCTCCCAATCGCGCGTTCTTATCGTCCCCAATCACGTTTCCTTTATTGACGGGATTTTGTTAGCGCTATTTTTACCGGTACGCCCGGTTTTCGCGGTCTACTCCTCTATTAGCCAGCAGTGGTACATCCGTTGGCTGAAATCACTGATTGATTTTGTGCCGCTTGATCCCACAAAACCGATGTCGATTAAACATCTGGTGCGTCTGGTTGAGCAGGGCCGTCCGGTGGTTATCTTCCCGGAAGGGCGTATCTCGGTGACCGGTTCGTTGATGAAAATCTATGAAGGGGCGGGATTTGTCGCCGCTAAATCAAATGCGACCGTGATTCCGATTCGTATTGATGGCGCTGAACTGACATTTTTTAGCCGCCTGAAAGGCCTGGTGAAACGTCGTTTATTCCCTCGTATCAGCCTGCATATTCTACCGCCGACCTCGGTTCCGATGCCGGATGCACCCCGCGCGCGCGATCGGCGCAAAATGGCCGGAGAAATGCTACATCAGATTATGATGGAAGCGCGTATGGCGGTGCGTCCCCGTGAGACGTTGTTTGAGGCACTACTCGCCGCGCAGTATCGTTATGGCGAACGCAAAAACTGCGTTGAAGACATTAATTTCAAACCCGACACTTACCGTAGTTTGCTGACCAAAACACTGTTTGTCGGACGCATTCTGAATAAATACACTGCCCCTGGCGAAACGATTGGCCTGATGTTGCCGAATGCGGCCATCAGTGCTGCGGTAATTTTTGGTGCGTCTTCGCGCGGACGCATTCCGGCGATGATGAACTACACCGCAGGTGTGAAAGGACTAACCAGCGCGATCACCGCCGCGCAACTCAAAACCATTTTCACCTCCCGCCAGTTTCTCGACAAAGGCAAGTTATGGCATCTGCCGGAGCAACTCACGCAAGTGCGCTGGGTGTTTCTGGAAGATTTAAAAGCCGAGGTGACGCTTGCGGATAAACTCTGGATTTTCAGTCGTTTATTGATGCCGCGCCTGGCACAGGTTAAACAGCAGCCGGAAGACGCAGCGATGGTATTATTTACATCCGGTTCGGAAGGCAATCCAAAAGGTGTGGTGCACAGCCATAAAAGTTTGCTGGCGAACGTCGAGCAAATTCGTACTATCGCGGACTTCACCGCCAACGACCGCTTTATGTCGGCGCTGCCGCTGTTCCATTCATTTGGTCTGACGGTCGGCCTGTTTACTCCGTTGCTCACCGGCGCCGAAGTGTTCCTCTATCCAAGCCCGCTGCATTATCGCATTGTGCCGGAACTGGTTTATGACCGTAACTGCACCGTGTTGTTTGGCACCTCGACCTTCCTCGGTAACTATGCTCGTTTCGCCAATCCATATGACTTCTATCGTCTGCGCTACGTGGTGGCAGGGGCGGAAAAGCTCCAGGAAAGCACGAAGCAGCTTTGGCAGGATAAATTTGGCCTGCGTATTCTGGAAGGTTATGGCGTGACGGAATGTGCGCCAGTGGTCTCCATTAACGTCCCGATGGCGGCAAAAGTCGGCACTGTCGGGCGTATTTTGCCAGCCATGGATGCGCGTCTGATGGCGGTTCCCGGGATTGAAGATGGTGGTCGCCTGCAACTGAAAGGGCCGAATATTATGAAAGGCTACCTGCGTGTCGAAAACCCAGGCGTGCTGGAAGCGCCGGGTGCTGAAAATGCTCAAGGTGAAGTGGAGCCGGGTTGGTATGACACCGGGGATATAGTCAAATTTGATGAGCACGGTTTTTGTGTGATTCAGGGGCGCGCCAAACGCTTTGCCAAAATTGCCGGTGAAATGGTTTCGCTGGAGATGGTCGAGCAACTCGCGCTGGGGGTATCGCCTGAGAAAATGCATGCAACCGTTATCAAAACTGATGCGGCAAAAGGTGAAGCACTGGTGATGTACACCACCGATAACGAACTCAATCGCGAAAAACTGCTGCAATATGCTCGCTCCAATGGCGTGCCTGAGCTGGCGATACCTCGAGACATCCGCTTCCTGAAACAGCTCCCTGTGTTAGGCAGTGGGAAACCTGATTTTGTCAGCCTAAAAACGCTGGTGGACCAACCGGAGACAGAGAATGCGTGATAGTGCCGTGAACGATCCCTCCATTTGGTCAAGGGGCATGATGGCTGTCACCTGTGCGCAGTTTTTATCGGCGTTTGGTGACAATGCTTTGCTGTTTGCCACACTGGCGGTACTGAAGCAGCAGTTCTATCCCGACTGGAGCCAGCCTGTTCTGCAGATGGTGTTTGTTGGCGCTTACATCCTATTTGCTCCGTTTGTCGGCCAGGTGGCGGATAGCTTTGCTAAAGGGCGAGTAATGATGTTTGCCAACAGCCTGAAACTCATCGGCGCGGCGGTCATCTGTTTTGGACTCAATCCGTTTATCGGTTACACGTTGGTGGGAATTGGCGCGGCGACGTATTCACCTGCTAAATATGGGATCCTTGGAGAGCTCACCACCGGCGATCGTCTGGTAAAGGCAAACGGCCTGATGGAGTCATCGACTATTGCCGCCATTCTGCTGGGATCTATGGCCGGTGGTGTGCTGGCCGACTGGCATATCATTGCTGCACTTAGCGTCTGTGTCCTGGTATATGCCGGAGCAGTTGTCGCGAATATTTTCATTCCGAAACTTGCCCCAGCCCGTCCTGGGCAGTCCTGGCGTTTTACCCCTATGACTCGCAGTTTCTTCAGCGCTTGCCGTACACTTTGGCAAAATGGTGAAACTCGCTTCTCGTTAGTTGGCACCAGTTTGTTTTGGGGGGCGGGTGTGACGTTGCGTTTCTTACTGGTTTTGTGGGTGCCGGTGGCACTGGGAATTACCGATAACGCGACGCCAACTTATCTGAATGCCATGGTTGCGGTGGGTATTGTGGTGGGCGCGGGAGCGGCGGCAAAACTGGTGACGCTCAAAACCGTGGCACGGTGTATGCCTGCCGGTATTTTGATTGGCATTGGCGTCTTGTTATTTGCCATGCAAAACGCACTGCTCCCGTCTTACGGATTATTGGTGCTGATTGGCATCATGGGCGGCTTTTTCGTTGTTCCACTCAATGCGTTACTTCAGGAACGGGGTAAACATTCGGTGGGTGCGGGGAATGCGATTGCCGTGCAGAACCTCGGTGAAAATGCGGCGATGCTGCTGATGTTGGGGCTTTACTCGCTGGCAGTTAAAACCGGTGCGCCGATTGTCGGCATTGGCATTGGTTTTGGGGCGGTATTTGCGCTGGCTATTGGCGGCTTGTGGATTTGGCAGATACGTCAAAAATAGACAGAATTCCCCTCTCTTTTCGGAGAGGGGATAGATATATCAAGGTGCCGGATAAGTATAAACGCGGTTCACCGCTTCCAGTTCTTCAAGTACGTCTTCGCTCAAATCCAGATGCAAGCTTTCGAGGTTCGTTTTCAACTGCTCAAGCGTGGTTGCGCCTAACAGCGTGCTGGCAACAAAGGGCTGACGACGAACAAATGCCAACGCCATTTGTGCAGGATCGAGATTATGTCGCTTCGCCACATCGACATAAGCGGCGACTGCCTGTTGAGTTTGCTCACCGCTATAGCGCGTAAAACGGCTGAACAGCGTATTGCGCGCACCAGCAGGTTTGGCGCCGTTGAGATATTTACCGGTCAAGGTACCGAACCCCAGGCAGGAATAGGCCAGTAATTCCACGCCCTCGCGTTGAGTAATTTCTGCCAGACCCACTTCATAGCTGCGATTGACCAGGCTGTACGGGTTCTGGATGGTGACGATGCGCGGCAAATCATGTTTTTCTGCCAGTTGCAGATAACGCATTACGCCCCACGGCGTTTCATTGGAAACACCGATGTAGCGGATTTTACCGGCACGCTGGAACTCAGTGAGCGCTTCCAGCGTTTCAAGCAGCGTGACCGGTACGGCATTATCCGTCCACGTATAACCCAATTTGCCAAAACAATTAGTGGCGCGTTGCGGCCAGTGAACCTGGTAGAGATCGATATAGTCGGTTTGAAGACGCTTCAGGCTGGCATCCAGCGCATCACGAATATTTCTGCGATCCAGAATCTGGTTCGGGCGAATACCTGCGTCGTTATTGCGGCTTGGGCCGCTGACTTTGGTGGCAATAACCAGCTTCTCGCGATTACCGCGCTGTTTTAGCCAGTTGCCGACATAAGTTTCGGTTAACCCTTGTGTCTCCGGACGTGGCGGGACAGGGTACATTTCAGCGACATCAATGAGGTTTACGCCCTGATGGACGGCGTAATCAAGCTGTGCATGCGCGTCGGCTTCGCTGTTTTGCTCACCAAACGTCATGGTTCCCAGCCCTAGCGTACTTATTTCAAGAGAGCTGTGGGGGATACGGTGATATTGCATAGCCGCTTTCCTTATTCTTCTGACTTATCAGCCAGGCACAGGCCCGACAAAAAATGGACTAATACCATGGCAGAGGGGAAGCAAAAGCGGAAGAGGGATGTAAAGAAAAAGTGTTACAGGCCAGCGAGGCGCTGATAATCGCATCCCCAAAATATTTCAAGCTGCGGAAAGGCGGCAAAGGAGCGAATCCCAATGAGCTTACTCTGGTAAGTGATTTGGGTAAGTGAGAGCAGCCAACGCATCTGCAGCTTGAAAGATGATGGGGATTTAACGTTCAATGATTTGTGAAACATCATCGCGATTAATCTGCATCTCGTTGCCTTGCTGATCGCGATAGCTGACTAAACCAGTGTCGTCATCGACTTTGGGTTTACCGTCGGTCAGGATCATACGGCCATCTTTAGTCGCCATCACGTAATCGCTGCTGCAACCGGAAACCGCAAATGCCAGACCGACAGCGGAAATAAGAACTGCCCATTTTTTCATCGTTATTCGCCTCATGTGGTGTGGAATGACATATACAGTCTAGTAATAACTCGACTTGATGAAGATGATAAGCAGTAAATTCTTAAAAGAAACAGAGGGGAAGCGAGAAGACTTCCCCTGTGCGGGTTACAGCGGATTCTTTTTGTTGCGGATCAGGTTCAATGTTTCTACGGCAATTGAGAAGAACATCGCAAAGTAGATGTATCCTTTCGGCACGTGAACATCGAAGCCTTCCAGTATCAGCGTAAAGCCGACCAGCAACAGGAATGACAGTGCCAGCATTTTCACCGAAGGGTGGCGTTCAACAAAATCACCAATAGATTTTGCAGCGAACATCATCACCATCACCGCAATCACAACGGCTGCCATCATAATAAACAGATGATCGGACAGGCCAACGGCGGTAATGACCGAGTCCAGGCTGAAAATAATATCCAGCAGCATGATTTGCACAATAGCGCCGAAGAAAGAGTGAACATTGGTTTTTATGCTTTCTTCTTCGCCTTCAATGGACTCGTGGATCTCTTTGCTGGCTTTCCAAATTAAGAACAAGCCGCCTAAGGCCAAAATAAGGTCGCGCGCTGAGAAATCATGGCCCATTACGGAAAATAGTGGGTGAATTAAGTGCGTCATCCAGGCGATAGACGCCAGCAGAACCAGACGCATAATCATCGCAGCACCCAGACCCAGACGGCGTGCTTTGGCCTGTTGAGCTTTTGGCAGTTTCGCCACGACTAATGAGAGAAAAATGATATTGTCGATACCCAGAACGATTTCCAGAATCGTCAGGGTGCCCAGCGCCATCCACGCATTAGGATCGGTAATCCATGCAAACAACATTAAAAAATCCTGCCTGAAATTTATAAAACGCCAATTATAAACGCCAGCCCTGAATCGGGTGCAAGTTAAATGAAACTACAACGAGAAATGATTAGCCAGCAGAGCACCTGTAAAATTCTTTTTCAGATAGAAACCGCGCGGCAATGTCAGAATTGGCGCACCATCGGCACCTATCGCATCGGTTAATGCTTTGCTGTTGGCGGCTTTCGGACGTAATTGCAACACTTCGCCATGACGGGCAGTAATCCTTTCGACCTGTCCCAGCACAATCAAATCCATCAACTCTTCCCAGTCCAGACGTAGTTGCCGTTCTTCTTCTTCGGAAGGTGCCCACAATAATGGTGAGCCAATATGCCTTTCAGCGAGAGGGATTTGCCGCTCGCCTTCGACAGGGATCCATAGCACGCGTTTTAACTTATGACGCACATGGCTGGTTTCCCAAATCACACCCGTATTGCCTGTAAGCGGGGCGACACAGACAAAAGTGGTTTCCAGTGGGCGGCCCATTCTATCAACAGGGATCGTTTTTAACTCAATACCCAAAGCCGCGAAATCTTGCTCGGGTTTACTTCCGGCGCTGGCACCCAGCCACAATTCGAGCAAAACACCGATCCAACCTTTGTCGCGTTTAAGATCTTCTGGGATCGGCAAATTGGCTAACGCCGCTAATTCGCCTAGCGTATAGCCTGCCAGATTCTGGGCTTGAGCCAGTAAAATCTGTTCGTTTTCTGGAGGGGTAAGTAAAGGGCGAAGTGCTTCCATTGTGCCTGATTGCTGATCGGTTAAAAAATGAACGTGGTTTACCCACAAGATGGAAATAGTTTAGCGTGTCGGGGATAAGAATGACAATGTACTGATTTTGAATCCTTTTTTTCGCTAAAAATTATCATTTTTGAATTCTTCCAAAACCTTTTCCCATTCTGGTCACTGGCAATGAACAGGATCTTACACCGGGTTATCCACAGAAAAATGGGATAAGTGGTAAAAAAGCTCACTACTGGTTCGATTTACAGCCTTGACTGGGGGGTAAAACCCATTTTTTCACCAGTTTGTGACTAACTTGTTGGCACAATCTGTGGATAAAAACGTCATTGGTCGATCTTTCATCAGTGAGAGATCTTACTATGTGATGATCATCACACTACTGAGCGATGTACTATTTAATAACTCAATATATCTTTGAAAATGTTGAGCATTTTATTTTTGAGTCGTTTAGCAGTTTTAGAGTTATCCTAAGTTGTCCCGAGTGTATTAGGTAGTTCTTCACAGTTATATCCACAGAAAAAGTGAATAAACTCACCGGTCCAAACGGCCTGATGTTTATAACTCGGTCATATTTTGTGAGTTATTCAATTGTTATTCCTTCTGGCAACCGTTACACAGTGGTTTACCGTCTAGCGCTTGTATGAAACAATCGCCCTAATCTAAGTTTGTTTTGAGGTAGTCCGGTGATCGATGATGATGGCTACCGCCCGAATGTTGGTATCGTAATCTGTAATCGGCAGGGTCAAGTGATGTGGGCCAGGCGTTTTGGTCAACATTCCTGGCAGTTTCCGCAAGGTGGCATCAATCCTGGCGAATCCCCGGAACAGGCAATGTACCGGGAGCTTTTCGAGGAAGTGGGTTTACAGCGAAAAGATGTCCGAATACTCGCCTCGACCCGAAACTGGTTACGTTACAAGTTACCTAAACGTTTGGTGCGTTGGGACACAAAGCCGGTTTGTATCGGCCAGAAACAAAAATGGTTTCTCTTGCAGTTGATAACCAGCGATAACGATATCAATATGCAAACCAGCAGTACCCCAGAGTTTGATGGCTGGCGCTGGGTTAGCTACTGGTATCCGGTTCGCCAGGTCGTCTCCTTTAAACGCGATGTTTATCGTCGGGTGATGAAAGAGTTTGCAAGCGTCGTAATGCCGCTGCAGGAAGTTACGCCACCACGTAATAACGCGCCTGCTTGGCGACGTAAAAGAGGTTAAGTCACGCAAAAATGCTCACCCGTTTGCGAGAAATAGTCGAGAAGGTTGCCAGTGCTCCGCGCCTCAATGAGGCGCTGGATATTCTGGTTACAGATATCTGCCTTGCGATGGACACCGAGGTATGCTCGGTTTATCTCGCAGATCATGACCGACGCTGCTTTTACCTGATGGCGACGCGCGGCCTTAAAAAACCGCGTGGTCGCACAGTCACACTCGCATTTGATGAAGGCATTGTCGGGTTAGTCGGTCGTCTTGCAGAGCCGATAAACCTCGCTGATGCACAAAAGCATCCCAGCTTTAAATATGTTCCGGCAGTAAAAGAAGAACGTTTTCGAGCCTTCCTTGGGGTACCGATCATCCAGCGACGTCAATTGCTGGGTGTGCTGGTGGTGCAACAACGTGAGCACCGGCAATATGATGAAAGCGAGGAGTCCTTCCTCGTCACGCTCGCCACACAAATGGCAGCCATTCTCTCTCAATCACAGTTAGCCGCCTTATTTGGCCAGTACCGCCAGACACGTATCCGGGCATTACCAGCGTCTCCTGGCGTTGCGATTGCTGAAGGCTGGATGGACTCAACGCTCCCGTTGATGGAGCAAGTGTCTGAAGCTTCGACACTCGATACCACGCTTGAGCGAGAGCGTCTGACCGCGGCACTTGAAGAAGCATCCAACGAGTTTCGCCGTTATAGCAAACGCTTTGCAGCGGGCGCCCAGAAAGAAACGGCGGCTATCTTTGATCTCTATTCGCACCTGTTAACCGATGCTCGTCTGCGTCGCGAATTATTCCAGGAAGTGGATAAAGGCTCGGTAGCGGAATGGGCGGTTAAAAAAGTTATCGAAAAGTTTGCGGAGCAATTCGCAAGCCTGACTGACGGTTATCTTAAAGAACGCGCAGGTGATCTTCGTACCCTCGGCCAACGTCTGTTATTCCATCTCGATGACAACATTCAGAGCCCGAACACCTGGCCTGAGCGCTTTGTGTTGGTGGCTGATGAGTTGTCCGCAACGACCCTTGCTGAGCTTCCGCAAAACCGCCTGGTTGGCGTCGTGGTGCGCGATGGTGCTGCAAACTCGCACGCCGCAATCATGGTGCGTGCACTGGGCATCCCAACGGTCATGGGCGCGGATATCCAGCCTTCGGTACTGCATCGCCGTACCTTGGTTGTTGATGGCTACCGCGGTGAATTGCTGGTAGATCCGGAAACGGTGCTGTTGCAGGAATACCAGCGGCTCATTACCGAAGAGAACGAACTTAGCCGCCTGGTCGAGGACGACGTTGATAGCCCTGCTGCGTTAAAAAGCGGTGAGCGTGTGCAGGTCATGCTTAATGCCGGTCTGAGCCCTGAGCATGAACAACTGCTTGGCAGCCGCATCGATGGCATTGGTCTGTATCGCACCGAAATCCCGTTCATGCTGCAAAGTGGTTTCCCGTCTGAGGAAGAGCAGGTCGCCCAGTACCAGGGCATGTTGCAGATGTTTAACGACAAGCCCGTCACGCTGCGAACGCTGGATGTTGGCGCGGATAAACAACTGCCGTACATGCCAATCAGTGAGGAAAACCCGTGTCTTGGCTGGCGCGGTATCCGTATCACGCTTGACCAACCCGAGATTTTCCTGGTTCAGGTGCGAGCTATGCTGCGTGCCAATGCCGCCACTGGCAACCTGAGCATTTTGTTGCCGATGATCACCAGTATCGACGAGATAGATGAAGCACGTCGGCTGATTGACCGTGCCGGGCGCGAAGTAGAAGAAGTTCTCGGCTACGAATTACCCAAACTACGAATTGGCATCATGGTTGAAGTCCCATCCATGGTGTTCATGCTGGGACATCTTGCCAGCCGCGTTGACTTTATCTCTGTCGGCACGAATGACCTGACGCAGTATTTACTGGCGGTCGATCGTAACAACACGCGTGTCGCGAGCCTCTATGACAGCCTGCACCCGGCGATGCTGCGTGCATTAAATCATATCGCCAGAGAGGCTGAACGTAACGGTATCGACCTGTGCCTTTGCGGTGAAATGGCGGGCGACCCAATGTGTGTTGCGCTGCTGGTTGGCATGGGCTATCGCCATTTGTCGATGAACGGCCGTTCTGTGGCGCGTGTTAAATATTTGCTGCGCCACATTAGTCTGGAAGAGGTTCAATTGCTGGCCAGGCGTAGCCTTGAGGCCCAGTTGGCGACAGAAGTGCGCCATCAAGTCGCCTCCTTCATGGAACGGCGTGGCATGGGTGGGTTGATTCGCGGCGGACGTTAAGCCGTTCATTAGCAATTTAGTTCATTTTTCTCATTCCCAAATCATTCGAGTTGCAGTCAGCACAGCTGCAGCTTGAAGAATGAAGGGTATTACATATCTTTTACAACTTCCGCGACTTAACCCTGCTGCCCTTTATGCTATGATCCGCTGCTTTCGGAGCGCATCTGCACAGATGCGTACTTGCAACCCATCGTCGACTTTCGGTGGGGTAACAATGGTTTGTGGTGACAGATGAATAGTGGCTATCTGCATTTCCCTGAATTTGACCCGGTGATTTTTTCCATTGGGCCAGTCTCTTTGCACTGGTACGGAGTGATGTACCTGGTCGGTTTCGTGTTTGCCATGTGGCTTGCCGGTCGTCGTGCCAATAAACCAGGCAGCGGTTGGACGAAAGACGAAGTTGAAAACCTGTTGTATGCCGGCTTCCTCGGGGTATTCCTCGGTGGGCGTCTTGGTTACGTATTCTTCTACAACCTGCCTTCTTTCCTTGCGGATCCACTGTACCTGTTTAAAGTCTGGGATGGCGGTATGTCCTTCCACGGCGGTCTGGTCGGCGTTATCTGCGTGATGATTTGGTTCGCACGTCGAACTCGTCGCTCCTTCTTCCAGGTTGCTGATTTTATTGCCCCGCTGATTCCATTTGGCCTGGGCGCCGGTCGTCTTGGTAACTTCATCAATGGTGAGCTGTGGGGTCGCGTTGATCCTGACTTCCGTTGGGCGATGCTGTTCCCTGGTTCGCGCAGCGAAGATATCGGCCTGTTGGCAACGCACCCTGAATGGCAGTCGTTGTTTAATACTTACGGTGTCTTGCCACGTCATCCTTCTCAGCTTTACGAAATGGTGCTGGAAGGTATCGTACTGTTCATCATCCTGAATCTGTATATTCGTAAGCCACGTCCGATGGGTGCGGTGTCCGGCCTGTTCCTGATTGGCTACGGTGCATTCCGTATCATCGTTGAATTCTTCCGCCAGCCAGATGCTCAATTTACCGGTGCATGGGTACAGTACATCAGCATGGGGCAAATCCTCTCGATTCCGATGATTGTGGCCGGTGTGATAATGATGGTTTGGGCGTATCGTCGTCGTCCACAGCAACAGCTTTCGTGAGGAAACATGCAACAATATCTTGATTTGATGAAACATGTGTTGGAAAACGGCACACCAAAAGATGACCGTACCGGCACGGGTACGCTGTCGATTTTCGGTCATCAGATGCGCTTTAATCTGCAAGATGGTTTCCCTCTGGTTACCACTAAACGCTGTCATTTACGTTCCATCATTCATGAACTGCTGTGGTTCCTGAAAGGGGATACCAATGTCGCCTATCTGCATGAAAACAACGTCTCAATTTGGGACGAGTGGGCAGACGAAAATGGTGATCTTGGCCCTGTTTATGGTAAACAGTGGCGATCATGGGCAACCCCTGATGGCCGTCACATTGACCAGTTAACCACTGTGATTAACCAGCTTAAAAACGACCCAGATTCACGCCGCATCATTGTTTCAGCGTGGAATGTGGGTGAACTGGATAAAATGGCATTGGCTCCATGCCATGCGTTCTTCCAGTTCTACGTGGCTGACGGCAAGCTTTCTTGCCAGCTTTACCAGCGTTCATGCGACATCTTCCTGGGCCTGCCATTTAATATCGCTAGCTACGCATTGTTGGTGCATATGATGGCGCAGCAATGCTCCCTCGAAGTGGGTGACTTTGTCTGGACAGGTGGCGATACCCATTTGTACAGCAATCACCTGGAGCAAACGCGTTTGCAGTTAACCCGTGAACCGCGTGCTCTGCCAAAACTGGTCATCAAACGTAAACCTGAATCGCTGTTTGACTATCGTTTCGAAGATTTCGAAATTGAAGGCTACGATCCTCATCCGGCGATCAAAGCCCCTGTCGCTATCTAACGGCTGACAGCCTGCCATAACCGGTGCCATTTGTGCGCCGGTTTTTTTTGCCCGCGTAAAGCTATTGCGAGCCTCCTTCCAGCACTTCTGAAACGCATAGCAACAGCAAAACTTTCCTTCGAGACATCCCGAAAACCCAGCCTTCTTCAGTAGCGAAGAATTGGATGGCTGGCACACTGCTGCCATGAAAACGAAACAGCATGGATTCAGCTTGATAGAAATGATGGTGGTGATGGTTATTGTCGCCATGCTTAGCGCGGGCGGTGTTTATGGCTGGCAGCAATGGCAGCAACAGCAGCGCATGTCGATTACCACTCAACAGATTCGTCATTTGCTCGAACAGTTGCGCAGCGATGCCAACTGGCATAATCGCGACCATTTGCTCACGGTCAATCGCACAGGTAAGAAGTGGTGCCTGTCCAGCAAGCTAATTGATGCAAACCAGTGTTTGTCTGAAGGACGCTGGAGGATGCTTCAACCATTTGCGGATGTCGATATTGGCGAAGTTACGGCAGGCCTTGGATTTTATGGCCTGAGAAATACCGCCTGGCCGGGCCATATCACATTGCAAAGTGCGGCAGGAAAATGGCGCGTGGTGCTATCAGCCCAAGGGCGAATTCGAGTTTGTGAGGTTATCGGGAGTAACAAATGCAGCTAAACCAGCAGGGGTTTACTTTACTTGAAACGCTTATCGCGATGGCATTAAGTAGCATTGTGCTATTGGGGGCTGGTCGATTATTTCCGGTACTTCAGCGCGCGGTATTGCAGCAGTATCAGAAAGAGATAATACAAGAATCGCTATGGCAATTAGCATTCAGTTTGGGGAAGCAGTTGCAGCGTGCAGGCTATTGCCACGGAACTTGCTCAGGGCAGGGGCTAGTCTTGAGCGAAGGGGGAAAATGTGTGTTGTTGCAATGGGACAGCAATAGCAACGGGCGTTGGGAACCCACAAGCCATGCGCAAACTGAGCAGACAGGATTTCGACTTAACGGTACCGATCTGGAAGCTTCACGTGGAGCGAGCCATTGCGCAGGCGGCGGATGGGAAAAATTATCCGACCCAACAACGCTGGTTATACAGCAATTTAAGGTTACCCGTTTGGCTCGCCAGTCCATGTCTCCCTTGTTGATTATTGACCTTGCCGCAGTCTCTAAAAATGGTCAAAACCCAGTGTCACTGCGCCACACTGTCGTGGGATATAACCTGTGAGCAGGCAATCTGAACGGGGCAATATCACCCTGGGGTTTGTACTGTTGTTATTCGCAATGGGCATGTTAATGCTGAGTGGTTTACAACAGCAGTTAAGCCACCAACGATTCCTGGTCGCCAGCGAAGTCGATTTCCTTAAACAATATGCCAGTGCTGTTTCTGCTCAATCCTGGGGAAGCCAGTTAACGTGGCAATCTCAGCAGTCCTGGCAATGCCAGCAGCAGACCGGAAAGGGCTGGAAAAGTTGTGTGCGAGTGGTTGAAAAAAATGACGCCGTGATGGCAGCGTTCGCGATTGTAACAGGGCAAAAAATGCCGATGATTCTTTGGCAATGGGGAACACTGGACCACTCCCAGTGGCTATCAACCTCCCATGGCTGGCTGGATTTCTGCCCTTTTCATGAGGTGGAAAAATGTCAGCTTCCCCAATGAAATCATTTCAGCGCGGGTTTAGCCTGGTTGAAGTGCTGTGTGCGATGGCATTGTTTTCGGTGGTGATGCTGGCTTTGCTGGGCTATCACCGCGTTTTACAGCAAGGCTTTCAGTCACAGTGGCAATTTCGGCAACTTTGGCGACTCGCGTTGGAAATGAGTGAGCCAGAATCACCCTTACCGGCTGATGAATGGAAAGTCAGTCGGCAGCAGACATCGGCGGCTGGATGTGTCAGCATCAATGTTACGATTAAGAGTCCGGCAGGGCGAACTGGGCAACTGTCACGGTTACATTGTCTGCAAAAAGAGAAAAGTCAGGAGTAGCGATTCTATGTTGCGTGTTTACCATTCCAACCAGCTGGATGTGCTGGAAGCAATTATGGAATTTATTGTGGAACAGCAACCTTTATCGGATCCTTTCGAGCCCGAAGTGATATTGGTGCAAAGTACCGGTATGGCGCAGTGGCTACAAATGACGCTGGCGCAAAAATTCGGTATCGCGGCCAATATTAGTTTCCCGCTTCCGGCGAGCTTTATATGGGATATGTTTGTGCGCGTGTTGCCGAATATCCCGGAGCAGAGTGCTTTCAATAAGCAAAGCATGAGCTGGAAGTTAATGACGCTCATCCCGACAATGTTGGAACAGCCAGAGTTTGCACTGCTTAAGCAGTATCTTGATGAAGATGAAAATGGCCGAAAACTTTCTCAGCTCGCTTCAAGAATTGCTGACCTTTATGACCAATATTTAGTTTATCGCCCAGAGTGGCTAAGCCGCTGGGAAAAGGGTGAAATTGTCGACAATGTGGGCGAAGCCCAATTGTGGCAGGCTCCGCTATGGGCTGCGTTGGTCCGCCATACGCAAGAACTTGGGCAGCCAGAATGGCACCGCGCAAATCTCTACCAGCGTTTCATTAAAACCCTTGAATCAAGCAATGATTGCCCGCCTGGTTTGCCTTCCCGCGTCTTTATTTGTGGGATTTCTGCGCTACCACCGGTTTACCTTCAGGCACTGCAAGCATTAGGTAAACACATTGATGTGCACTTACTGTTTACCAACCCTTGCCGGTATTACTGGGGGGATATTAAAGATCCGGCTTACCTTGCCCGGTTAATCAGCCGCAGCAGACGTAAACACACTCAGGAAGACATAACGCTTCCGTTATTTAAAGACAGTAATACTGCTTCTGCACTGTTCAACGACGACGGTGAACAGGATATTGGCAATCCTTTGCTGGCGTCGTGGGGAAAATTAGGACGTGACTACACGTACTTGTTAGCCGAACTGCAACATTTTGAAGAGATTGACGTTTTCGTTGATATCGAACCCAATAATTTACTGCGCAATTTACAGTACGATTTGCTGGAACTACAAAACAATGCGATTACGGGGCTTACCCTGGAAGAGTTTGAACACAGCCATAATAAACGCGTTCTTTCACCGGAAGATTATTCCGTCACCTTCCATGAGTGCCATAGCCCTCAACGCGAAGTAGAAGTGCTGCATGATCAGTTGTTGGCGATGTTGGATGCAGATCCCACCCTTACGCCGCGCGACATCATCGTGATGGTGGCCGATATCGACAGCTACAGTCCGTTTATCCAGGCCGTATTCGGCAATGCCGTCGGCGAACGGCGCTTACCGTTTGCGATCTCTGACCGACGGGCAAGGCAAGCGCACCCGGCTTTACAAGCATTTATCTCCTTACTTTCACTACCTGATAGCCGCTTTGCTGCGCAGGATGTGCTTGCTTTACTTGAGGTTCCCGCACTGGCGGCCCGCTTCTCAATTAATGAAGAAGGGCTGCGCTATCTACGTACGTGGGTAAATGAATCAGGGATCCGTTGGGGCATTGATGACGACAACGTACGTGAACTGGACCTTCCGGCGACAGGGCAGCATACCTGGCGCTTTGGTTTAACGCGTATGTTATTGGGCTACGCAATGGATAGCCAGGCAGGAGAGTGGCAGTCAATCCTTCCTTATGATGAGTCTAGTGGCTTAATTGCTGAGCTCGTAGGGCAACTGGCCGAGCTGTTAATGCAGTTGAATAAGTGGCGCCACGAGCTTTCGGTAGCGCGCCCGCTGGCGGATTGGACCACCGTTTGCCGTGACATGTTAGCGAGCTTCTTCCTGCCTGATACGGAAACAGAAGGTGCGTTGGCGCTGATTGAACAGCAGTGGCAAGAGATCATCAAATATGGTCTTGAATCGCATTACGAGGAGAATATCTCCTTAATTTTATTACGTGACGACCTGGCGCAGCGGCTGGATCAAGAGCGTATCAGCCAACGTTTCCTCGCTGGGCCGATCAATTTCTGCACCCTGATGCCGATGCGTTCTATTCCCTTCAAAGTGGTTTGCTTGCTGGGTATGAATGATGGCGTGTACCCACGCGCTTTGGCGCCGCTTGGGTTTGATTTAATGAGTCAGAAACCTCAGCGTGGTGACCGTAGCCGTCGCGATGACGACCGCTACTTGTTCCTTGAGGCGCTTAACTCAGCACAAATGCGCTTCTATATCAGTTATATCGGGCGTTCTATTCAGGACAACAGCCAGCGCTATCCTTCTGTATTGGTTGAGGAACTCCTGGATTACATCGCACAAAGCCATTGTCTGCCGCAGGACTTAGAACAAACGTGTGATGACAGCAGCGAGCGCGTGAAAAAATATCTGGTTCAGCAGCATAACCGCACCCCATTTGAGTCGGGGAATTTCATCCCCGGTGTCACGACACAAAGTTATGCAAGGGAATGGCTGCCAGCTGCCAGCGAGCAAGGGAGCCCGCAGGTGCCATTTATTCAACCCTTGCAGGAAGTTGAGCACGACGTCATTACATTGGATCAGCTGCAACGCTTCTGGCGACATCCTGTTCGTGCCTTTTTCCAGATGCGTCTGGGCATCAATTTCCGTCTTGAAGAAATCGATCTCCCTGATGCTGAGCCTTTCACATTGGATAGCCTGGAGCGTTTCCAGATGAATCAGGAATTATTGAATACCCTGGTTCAGGAAGGCGATACACAGCAGCTTTTTCGCCGTTATCGGGCGGCAGGTGTCCTGCCATATGGCGCTTTCGGTGAAATTTTATGGGAAAGCCAGTTAACAGAAATGGAAGAGCTGGCACAAAAAGTGAGAACCGAGCGACAAAATGGCAATAGCCAGGAAGTGTCGTTGCTCATCGACGGAACCAGTCTGGAAGGGTGGTTGTCGGATGTGCAGCAAGATGGCCTGCTGCGCTGGCGGCCTTCAATTCTTAACCCTGCACATGGTTTGCAGTTGTGGATTGAACATGTGGTTTGGTGTGCGATGGGCGGAAGCGGTGAAAGTCGTCTGTACGGACGGGATTCTACCGAGTGGAAATTCCCATCGCTTAGTGCAGATCAGGCAAAAAACTATCTCCAGCAACTTATTGATGGTTATCGCAAAGGATTAGTGCAGCCTCTTCTCCTCCTCCCAATAAGTGGGGGGGCGTGGATAAAAGCCTGTTACGAACCGGCGAATGATGCCATTTTATGGGATGAACAAACGCAACTGAAAGCCAAAAGTAAATTATTGGCTGCCTGGGAAGGGAATCAAAGAGTCGAAGGTGAAGGGGCTGATATGTGGCTACAACGCCTGTATCGAACACTGGAACCTGACTACTACGAGGCCATCATCACCGAGGCTGAGCGTTACTTGTTGCCAATATTTCGGTTCAATAAAGCTTAAAAAATAGTATAAAAATTGCACAATCCGGTAGGTTCATCTATGATGCGCAACTTGCTCAGGATTGGCGAAAAAAGCATCAATAAAAATAACAAATTTGTTTGAAAGTTGTTAATGATGAGTGAGTTATACCCTTAGTGCTTCAAATTACAGCAAGTTCTGCAACTTGAAGTCCTGTCGGTATAGGAGTTTCGTGATTATGAGGTTCGTGAATGCCTAAATGCAGCACCTGGTTGAAACCGCTTTTCTTGTTAGCCGCTCTTTGGGCACCATTAAGTCAGGCAGACACGGGTTGGCAACCCATCCAGGAAACTATCCGTAAAAGTGATAAAGACAATCGTCAGTATCAGGCCGTTCGTTTAGATAATGGTATGACTGTCTTGTTGGTTTCTGACCCGCAAGCTGTTAAGTCATTGTCTGCATTAGTGGTTCCGGTTGGATCGTTAGAAGATCCGGACGACCATCTTGGCCTGGCTCACTACCTTGAACATATGACGCTGATGGGTTCTAAAAAATATCCTGAACCGGATAGCCTGTCGGAGTTTCTCAAAAAGCATGGCGGGAGCCATAACGCGAGCACTGCAACCTACCGCACCGCGTTCTACCTTGAAGTGGAAAACGATGCACTGGAAGGCTCGGTTGACCGTTTGTCTGATGCTATCGCTGAGCCCAATCTCGCCCCTGAATATGCCGAACGTGAACGCAATGCAGTCAATGCGGAGCTGACCTTAGCCCGCGCCCGTGACGGTATGCGTATGGCGCAGGTCAGTGCAGAAACAATCAACCCAGCGCACCCTGGCTCACGTTTTTCGGGTGGTAACCTGGAAACTCTGCGCGACAAACCGGGCAGCAAGCTGTTGGATTCGCTGGTGGCTTTCCGTGATAAGTTCTATTCCGCAAACCTGATGAAAGCGGTGATCTACAGCAATAAACCTTTGCCTGAACTGGCAAAAATTGCAGTGGAAACTTATGGCCGGGTGCCGAATAAAAATATCGAAAAGCCGACCATTGACGTGCCCGTGGTGACTGACGCGCAAAAAGGCATCGTGATTCACTACGTGCCTGCATTGCCGCGCAAAGTGGTGCGTGTTGAATTCCGTATTGATAACAATAGCGATAAATTTCGCAGTAAAACGGATGAGTTGATTGGCTATTTGATTGGCAATCGTAGCAACGACACCCTTTCTGACTGGTTACAAAAACAAGGCCTTGCTGACAGCATTCGAGCTGACTCCGATCCCCTGGTTAATGGTAATAGCGGCGTGTTCGCCATTTCCGTGTCATTGACTGATAAAGGCCTCGCTCATCGTGACGAAGTCGTAGCGGCTATCTTCAGTTATTTGAATAAATTGCGTGAAAATGGGGTCGATAAAAGTTACTTCGATGAGCTCGCCCATGTGCTGGATCTCGACTTCCGTTATCCGTCCATTACCCGCAATATGGATTACGTTGAATGGTTAGCCGATACCATGCTGCGTGTGCCGGTCGAACATACTTTGGACTCAGTAAATATTGCTGATCAATACGATCCGGCAGCTATCAAAGCTCGACTGGATATGATGACGCCGCAAAATGCCCGCATTTGGTATATCAGCCCGAAAGAGCCACATAACAAAACGGCATATTTTGTTGATGCGCCTTATCAGGTAGATAAAATTACCCCGCAGATATTCAGTGACTGGCAGCAAAAAGCAGCGGCTATAAAGCTGGAATTGCCTCAGTTGAACCCGTACATTCCTGACGACTTTACGTTGGTTAAACCAGAGAAAAGCTATGCTCATCCTGAGCTATTGGTCAAAGAGCCGGGTTTACGCGTGCTGTATATGCCTAGCCACTATTTTGCCAGCGAACCTAAGGCCGATGTGACCATGGTGCTGCGTAATCCGCAGGCGATGGACAGTGCGAAAAATCAGGTGTTATTTGCTCTGAATGACTATCTGGCGGGTATTGCGCTGGATGAGTTAAGCAATCAGGCTTCTGTCGGAGGAATTGGTTTCTCCACCAATGCGAACAGTGGTTTGATGGTAAATGCCAATGGTTACACTCAACGTTTGCCGCAGTTGTTTGAAGCGTTGTTGAAGGGCTACTTCTCCTATACACCGACCCAGGAACAACTGGATCAGGCGAAGTCATGGTATGCCCAAATGATGGATTCGGCAGACAAAGGCAAAGCTTACGATCAGGCGATTATGCCTGTGCAAATGGTGTCACAGGTGCCTTATTTCCAACGCGAATTACGCCGTGCGCTATTGCCAGAACTGACCTTACAAGATGTGCTGAGTTACCGTGACGTGTTAAAAAACAATGCTAAACCTGAGTTTTTGGTGCTGGGTAATATGTCTCCTCAGCAGGCAAAAGATCTGGCGCATAATGTACAAAGCCAGCTTGGTACACAGGGCAATGAATGGTGCCGTAATAAAGATGTTCTGGTTGATAAACAACAGTTAGCGATGTTCGAAAAAACCGGCAGCAGTACGGACTCAGCCCTGGCAGCGGTTTATGTGCCGAAAGGTTTTGATGAAACCGTGAGTACCGCTTACAGCTCAATGTTAGGGCAAATTATCCAGCCGTGGTTCTACAACCAGTTACGTACTCAAGAGCAACTGGGTTATGCGGTATTTGCCTTCCCGATGTCGGTTGGGCGTCAGTGGGGGATTGGTTTCTTGCTGCAAAGCAACGATAAACAACCGGCCTATCTGTATGAACGCTTTAAGGCGTTCTACCCGACGGCTGAGCAAAAGCTTCGTAGCATGAGTGCAGAAGATTTTGCACAAATGCAGCAGGGGATGATCAGTGAAATTATGCAGGCGCCACAAACCTTGTCCCAGGAAGCTTCGCAGCTGAGCAAAGATTTCGATCGCGGAAACCTGGACTTTGATTCACGTGCTAAAGTCGTTGCCGAAATTAAAAAGCTGACGCCGCAAAAACTGGCTGATTTCTTCCATCAGGCTGTGATTGAACCGCAAGGAATGGCCGTTCTGTCGCAGGTTTCTGGTAGCAACAATGGCAAGGTTGACTACGCCGCGCCAGATGGGTGGAAAACCTGGAAGGAAGTCAGCGGTCTGCAACAATCGTTGCCGCTCGTAGATTCAAAGTGATAGCGCCAGTACACCTGCAACCGGGATATAACTGATTTATAGCCAATGGATCTCGAGTTGCAGGAAGGCGGCAAACGAGGGAATCCCGATGAGCTTACACAGGTAAGTGATTCGGGCGAATGACAGCAGCCAACAAACCTGCAACAAGGATATGGCGGATTTCAAGTTGCAGGAAGGCGGCAAACGAGGGAATCCCGATGAGCTTACACAGGTAAGTGATTCGGGTGAGCGAGAGCAGCCAACGCACCTGCAACTTGAAAGACAAAGGGTAAAAAATGACCGGAACTACGCAGCCTCTTGACCCCCTAAGTTTACCTTTGACAGGGGAGAGGCTGATTGAAGCCTCTGCCGGTACCGGAAAGACATTCACCATCGCAGCACTTTATTTACGCTTGCTGCTTGGGCTGGGAGGTGAAAATGCTCATCCTCGCCCGCTCTCCGTTGAAGAATTACTGGTCGTAACTTTTACTCAGGCAGCGACCGAAGAACTGCGTGGCCGCATTCGTGCCAACATTCATGAATTGCGCATTGCCTGCGTTCGCAACCGAACTGAAAATCCCCTGTTCCAAAGCTTGTTGGCGGAGATCCCCGATCTTCACCAGGCAGCCCGCATTTTGCGCCTTGCAGAACAGCAAATGGATGATGCGGCTATTTTTACCATCCATGGCTTTTGCCAAAGAATGCTCAGCCTGAACGCTTTTGAATCGGGCATGCTGTTTGAACAACAGCTTATAGAAGATGAATCGCTGTTACGCCGCCATGCTTGTGCCGATTTCTGGCGCCGCCATTGTTACCCTCTGCCGAAGCCGATAGCGCAAGTGATGGCCGAGCAATGGGCAGGGCCGGAAGAATTGCTCAGGGATATAAACAGCTGGCTGCAGGGTGAGCAGCCGGTCCTGAAGCAACCGCCTGCAGATGATGAAACGCTGCTCGCTCGCCATCAAAAGATCATTACAGCCATTGAGGATGTGAAAACGCAGTGGTGTGCCTGTGCGGATGATATTGCGCAAATTCTCAGTGAGGCCAAAATTGACCGCCGGAGTTATAGCAGTAAAAACTTACCTAACTGGCTGAATATTGTCGGTACCTGGGCGCAAACAGAAACCACGACTTATAAATTGCCAGAGCAGCTCGAGCGTTTCTCTCAATCGATGTTAGATGAGAAAACCAAAGAAGGTCAACCGCCGCAACACCCTGTTTTCAGAGCGATTAATGCGCTTCTGAGCGAACCGCTAACGCTGCGTGATTTGGTTATCGCCCGCGCAATGGCTGAAATCCGCTACACCGTGCAGCAGGAAAAACGTCGTCGTGGCGAACTGGGTTTCGACGATATGCTGACTCGTCTGGATGAAGCGCTGCATAAACCCGGTGGTGATGCGCTAGCTGCTGCCATTCGTGGCCGTTTCCCAGCGGCGATGATTGATGAATTCCAGGACACCGATCCGCAGCAATATCGAATTTTCAGACGTTTATATATCAATCAGCCTGACACCGCGCTGTTGCTTATCGGTGACCCAAAACAGGCGATTTACGCATTCCGTGGCGCGGATATTTTTACCTATATGAAAGCGCGTCATGAGGTAAGTGCCCACTACACGTTGGATACCAACTGGCGATCATCTCCAGGGATGATAAGCAGCGTCAATACGCTGTTCCAGCAACTGGATAATCCATTCTTATTCCAGCAAATTCCTTTCTTAGCAGTGAAAGCTGCGGCAAAAAATAACGGCCTGCGTTTTACCTTTAAAGGTAAAAGTCAGGCGGCGATGACATTCTGGACACAGTCGGGCGATGGTTGTGGAGTGAGTGATTACCAACAAACTATGGCCATGCAGTGCGCACAGCAGATTCGCGACTGGTTGAGTGCCGGACAGCGCGGCGACGCTTTACTGTGGAAAGGCGAAACATCGCGGCCGGTAAAGTCGTCTGACATTACCATTCTGGTGCGCAGCCGTGGTGAGGCTTCTATTGTGCGCGAAGCCCTGGCGAGCCTGAACATTCCGTCCGTGTATCTTTCAAACCGTGACTCGGTGTTTGCCACGCCGGAAGCGCGAGAAATATTGTGGATTTTGCAGGCGGTGCTGGCACCGGAAATTGAAACCGCACTGCGCAGTGCAGTCGCGACCAGTATGTTGGGTCTTGATGCCCGCATGATTGAAGCACTTAACGAAGATGAAAATGCCTGGGATCAACTGGTCGAAGAGTTTTCAGAATATCGAAATACCTGGCTGCGACGGGGTGTGATGCCGATGCTGCGAGCACTTATTGCCCGCCGCCAGATAGCTGAAAACTTGCTGGCAACACCGGGTGGTGAGCGCCGTCTGACCGATATTCTGCACATCAGTGAACTGCTACAAGAAGAAGCGTCGCAGACTGACAGCGAACATGCTTTGGTCCGATGGTTGGCGCAGCAAGTTGCCGAACCTGACAGCAACGCGTTTAGCCAACAATTACGCCTCGAAAGTGACAGGCATCTGGTACAGGTGGTCACTATTCACAAATCAAAAGGGCTCGAATACCCGCTGGTTTGGCTGCCGTTCATCGCTAACTATCGTGCGCAAAGCAGCGGCTTATACCACGACCGCTCGACATACTCACCGTTGCTGGATTTAAGCGACGACGCGGAGAGTCTAAGCCTCGCAGAAGAAGAGCGTTTGGCGGAAGATTTACGTCTGCTGTATGTCGCTCTGACGCGTTCTATTTGGCATTGCAGTATTGGCGTGGCGCCGTTATTTAAAGGCAACCGTGCCAAAAAAGGGGCCAGCGACCTGCATCTCGGGGCATTGGGTTATCTGCTGCAAAAAGGTGAAGCGAAAGATGCAGCGGGACTACAGTCTTGCTTAACGCAGCTGGCGAGCGAGTCGATAAATATCAAAGAAGCTCATTCTGATGATTTCACCCCATGGCAGCCGGTGAGTGCTGAACTCCCGCAACTGAGCGCCCGGGTGATGAAACGCCAGGTGGCTGATAACTGGCGCGTGACCAGTTATTCTGGTTTGCAACAGCACGGCAGCAGCCTCGCACAGGATTTGTTGCCGCGCCTCGATGTGGATGCCGCAGGCGTGGCTCCCGTACAAAGTGAGTCATTACTTACTCCGCACACCTTCCCGCGTGGGGCCGGACCGGGCACCTTCCTCCATAGCTTATTTGAAGGCATTGATTTTACGCAGCCAGTTAACGATGTCTGGATTGCCGAACAACTGGCGGCACCTGGCTTTGGCGAGGAGTGGCAGCCGATATTAAGCGAATGGCTGAACACCATTTTGCAGGCACCATTAAATGAAACCGGCGTGTCCCTGAGCCAGTTAACACCGAAGGAAAAACAGGTCGAGCTGGAGTTTTATCTGCCGATTGAGAGTGATTTACAGGCCGTGCAACTGGACAAGCTGGTGCGTGAATATGATCCATTATCGTCAGGTTGCCCGCCTTTAAACTTCAAACAAGTCCGCGGCATGCTGAAAGGCTTTATCGACCTGGTGTTCCGCTGGGAAGGGCGTTATTACCTGCTGGATTACAAGTCGAACTGGCTAGGCGAAGACAGCAGCGCTTACACCCAGGAAGCCATGGCGATGGCGATGCAATCTCATCGTTATGACCTTCAATATCAGCTATATACGTTGGCGCTGCACCGCTATTTACGTCATCGCATTGCGGATTATGGCTACCAGACTCACTTCGGCGGTGTTATCTACCTGTTCTTACGCGGCGTTGAATCTAACGGCTCGTCCCAGGGAATATTTGCCACGCGTCCGGATGAACAGTTAATTGCACAAATGGATGCACTTTTTGCGGTGAAAACGACTGTTGCGGAACAAAAGGATGAGGTTGCGCCATGAAAATGTCTGAGCTGTTACAGCAAGCGGTCGAGCAGAAGTTAATGCGATCTCTCGATGCGCAATTCGCCATGATGATTGCCGGTGATGACCAACCTGCCGTGATGCTGGCGGCGGCGCTTGTCAGCCATGATGCTGGTGAAGGCCATGTGTGCCTGCCTCTTTCACGTTTAACGCGCGAATTCTGCTTTGACGGTCGGCAGCCTGATTTGGCGGAACAGTTGTTTGTGCAGGCCAAAGCAGAGTCCGGCTGGCGCGAAGTACTGCAGGCTTCAGAGGCGGTGAGTGAGTACGAAGGTGCCACGCCGTTAAAGCTGATTGGCGAACGGTTGTATCTCAATCGGATGTGGCAAAACGAACTGTTGGTTGCGCAGTTTTTTGGTGAGGAAAATTGCGCGATAGCTCTCGACGAAGCGCAGGTTATCAGCGTTCTCAATCAGCTTTTTGAACCGATGGCGGATACCGACTGGCAAAAAGTGGCGGCTGCTGTCGCGCTAACGCGACGGATTTCGGTGATTTCCGGAGGCCCCGGCACTGGCAAAACGACGACGGTGGCGAAGTTGCTCGCAGCCCTGGTTCAGCTCACCAGTACCACGCCTTTGCGCATTCAACTGGCGGCTCCGACGGGTAAAGCCGCGGCGCGATTAACGGAATCACTGGGTTCAGCGTTACGCCGTTTGCCGCTGGATGATGCGCAGAAAGCCGCACTGCCGAACGACGCCTGCACCTTGCACCGTTTATTGGGCGCACAACCAAATAGCCAGCGCCTGCGTTATCACGCCGGAAATCCGTTGCATCTTGATGTGCTGGTGGTGGATGAAGCCTCAATGGTCGACTTACCGATGATGGCTAAGTTGATTAACGCCTTGCCGCCACATGCGCGGGTTATTTTCCTCGGGGATCGCGATCAACTGGCATCCGTGGAAGCAGGTGCGGTACTGGGGGATATTTGCTACTACGTTACACATGGCTATCCACCTGTAAGAGCGGCGGAGTTAAGTCGACTGACCGGCTACTCACTGCCTGCAGGGGAGGGAAGCCTGGCGAGCGTGCTGCGCGATGGGCTCTGTTTGCTGCAAAAAAGCTACCGCTTTGATAGCAAGTCCGGTATCGGGCAATTGGCATTTGCCGTCAACGCCAGCGATGTGAAACAGGCCAAAGAGGTCTTTTCCAAAGGCTTTGGCGATATTTCAAAGCAGCCACTGCGTGAGACTGAAGATTACGCGTTGATGATTGCCGATGCGGTGGAAGGATATCGGCCATATCTGGAGCTCATACGCCAAAATGCAGAACCCGCCGCGATCCTTGACGCCTTCGGGCGCTATCAGTTGTTATGCGCACTGCGAGATGGCCCGTTTGGTGTTAGTGGTCTGAATAACCGCATCGAGCAGGCGCTGGTTCAAAAACGATTGATTGAGCGACCAAACCCGACGGTCTCGCGATGGTATAACGGCAGACCAATAATGATTTCCCGTAACGACAGTTCGCTGGGATTGTTCAACGGGGATATTGGTATTGCGTTGGATAGAGGTGAGGGGCTGCGCGTCTGGTTCCCGATGCCTGATGGCACCATCAAGTCTGTACAACCGAGTCGTTTACCCGGGCATGACACCGCCTATGCGATGACAGTGCATAAATCCCAGGGCTCGGAATTTGAGCATGCGGCTCTGGTTCTGCCAAATCAATATACGGCTGTAGTGACGCGCGAACTGGTTTATACCGCGATCACACGTGCTCGCAGTCAGTTGTCTTTATATGCCGATGATCGAGTACTGGAAAAGGCGATAACCACGAAAACGGAGCGACGTAGCGGGTTAATGGAAAGTTTTAACTAGCCCCAAAGGTGCAACCAGGGTCGATGAACGGGTTTTGTAGGGTGGATAAGCGAAGCGTCATCCACCAATTTTAGCCAGTATTGTCGGATGACGCTTCGCTTATCCGACCTACGAAGGGAGTTTGAGATTACGCTAAATCTGCCATCAGCACTTTTGAGCGGCGCTGATAGTTGTACATCTCTTTTTTGCTTTCTGGCAGCAGCTCGACATCGACCGGCATAAAGCCACGTTCCTGGAACCAGTGAATGCTACGAGTGGTCAGGACAAACAGCTTACTGAGCCCCATCTGCCGGGCCTGGGTGGCAATGCGTTGCAGCAAGACTTCACCGCGTGATGAACTGCGATAATCAGGATGCACCGCAACACAGGCCATTTCACCAATCCCTTCTTCCTGGAACGGATAGAGTGCTGCACAAGCGATGGTCAGATTGTCGCGCTGGATAATGGTGAACTTATCGATCTCCATCTCCAGTTGCTCGCGCGAGCGACGCACCAGAATCCCTTGCTGCTCCAGCGGACGAATGAGTTCCAGAATGCCGCCGATATCGTTAATCGTCGCGCGGCGAATTTGCTCCGCACTCTCCATCACGATTTGCGTACCGATACCATCTCGAGAGAACAACTCCTGCAATAGCGCACCATCTTCTTGATAGCTGATCAAATGGCTACGCCGCACGCCGCTACGGCAGGCTTTAACTGCGCCGCGCAGAAAACGCACGGTGCCAGAATGGTAATCACCGGCTTCTTCCAGCTCTTCAATGCGTTTTTGTGCATCGTTAGGGAAGAGTTCTGACACGATATTGCCGTTATCGTCGATAACGCCCTGTGAAGAGCAGAAACCAATCATTTTTTCGGCTTTGAGTTTGACGGCCAGTTGCGTGGCAATTTCTTCAGAGGTGAGATTGAAGCTTTCACCTGTGACGGAAACAGCAACCGGGCCCATCAAGACAATCGCCCCGTTATCCAGCTGGCGATGAATGGCTTCTTCGTCGATACGACGAACACGACCACTGTGGCAATAATCCACACCATCATCCACGCCCAACGGCTGCGCGATAATAAAGTTACCGCTGACGACGTTGATATGCGCCCCTTGCAACGGAGTGTTGCCAAGGCTCATGGACAAACGTGCAGTAATATCCAGCTGTAATAAACCGGCGGCCTGTTTAACCAGCTCCAGGGTTTTTGCATCGGTGACACGCGTATGTTTGTGATAGAGAGGTTCATGATTATGCGAAGCCAGATTGGCATCAATCTGCGGGCGCGCGCCATACACTACCACCAGACGAATCCCCAGGCTGTGCAACAGCCCAATATCGTTAACGATACTGGAAAAGTTCTCGTGTTCAATGGCTTCGCCGCCAAGCATAATGACAAACGTTTTTCCCCGATGGGCATTTATATAGGGAACAGAATGGCGGAATCCCTGTACCAGTTCGGTTCTACGTTCCTTCACCACGGCAAGCCCTCATTGCATGATTATTCGTAATTTCTGTATTTTTATTCTTTTATTGCTCCAGGTGCAAGCAGCAATTGCCACAAAGCAGAAATTTCTGTGTCCCTGTCGCCAGGTACTTGATTGCGAATGTTTACCCTTTTATGAGTGACAGCCTCAGCCTGATTCGCTAAAGTTTTCGGCTCAAAAAATAAAATTGGTTATTCGGTTCACGGAAACACACCGCTCAGGAGAGCTATGTCAGATTCCCGTTCATTAATTAGTCGTCGCCGTTTACTAAAGGGCGTAGGCGCTATGTGGCTACTCAGTGTAAGCCAGGTTGGCTTTGCAGCCTCAAGCCTGGTGGTTGCGGTACGTGTCTGGCCCGCATCGTCTTACACCCGAGTCACGCTGGAATCGAACCGGGAGCTTAAATACCGACAGTTTGCATTAAGCAATCCTGACAGGGTGGTTGTCGACATAGAAGGTGTGAATTTAAATTCAGTATTGAAAGGCATCGGTGGTCAGATTCGTGGTGACGATCCTTTCATTAAGTCGGCGCGTGTGGGTCAGTTTGATCCGCAAACGGTGCGCATGGTTTTCGAGCTTAAGCAGAACGTCACGCCACATCTGTTTGCCCTGGCTCCGGTTGCTGAATTCAAAGAACGTCTGGTGATGGATCTCTATCCGGCCAATATGAACAGCGAGCAAGATCCGCTGCTGGCCTTGTTGGAAGATTATAACAACGGAAAGTTGGACAAAGACACGCCTTCATCCCCGGAACAAGGGCCGAAACCGGGTAAAGCAGGGCGCGACAGACCGATTGTCATCATGTTAGATCCTGGCCACGGCGGGGAAGATCCCGGTGCGATTGGGCCGAACAAGACGCGTGAAAAAGACATTGTGTTGCAAATCGCCCGTCGTCTGAAAGCGCTGATTGATAAAGAAGCGAACATGAAAGCCTATATGACGCGCAACGAGGATGTGTTTATCCCGTTAAAAGTCAGGGTGGCAAAAGCGCAGAAGCAACGTGCTGATTTGTTTGTTTCTATTCATGCGGATGCCTTTACTTCGGGTGCGGCGCGTGGCTCTTCAGTTTTTGCGCTCTCAACCAAAGGTGCGACCAGTACCGCTGCAAAATTCCTTGCCCAAACTCAGAACGCCGCCGACTTAATCGGTGGGGTGAATAAGAGCGGCGACCGCTATCTCGACCATACAATGTTCGATATGGTCCAGTCATTGACCATCAACGATAGCCTGAAATTCGGCAAAGAAGTGCTAACCCGATTAGGACGCGTCAATAAACTGCATAAAAACAGCGTCGATCAGGCGGGGTTTGCAGTGTTGAAAGCGCCAGATATTCCATCGATTTTGGTGGAAACGGCATTCTTAAGTAACGTTGAAGAAGAGCGAAAGCTGCGTACCGCGACTTTCCAGCAGGAAGTGGCAGAGTCGATTCTGGCAGGTATTCGGGCTTATTTTGCGGATAGTTCGCGCTTAGCACGACGCGGTTAGGTTAGAGCCTGTTTATTGTCGGATGACGCTTGCGCTTATCCGACAATAAACAGCATTTCGTGGGGGATAAGCGTAAGCGTCATCCACCCAATAACGCGAATTTCAGATACAAAAAAAGCACCTGTAAAGGTGCTTTAAATGTTGGTTGCGGGGGCCGGATTTGAACCGACGACCTTCGGGTTATGAGCCCGACGAGCTACCAGGCTGCTCCACCCCGCGTCCGTAAACTTCTTTGGTACCCAAATGATTTTCATCATTGCGCGAATAATCAGCGACTTAGTTGGTTGCGGGGGCCAGATTTGAACTGACGACCTTCGGGTTATGAGCCCGACGAGCTACCAGGCTGCTCCACCCCGCGTCCGTATAACTATTTTCTGCTAATGATTTTCATCACCGCGCTACTATCAGCGACTTTTTAATTGGTTGCGGGGGCCAGATTTGAACTGACGACCTTCGGGTTATGAGCCCGACGAGCTACCAGGCTGCTCCACCCCGCGTCCGTGGAAGCGCACTATACTCTGCTCGGCTTTTGATGCAACCCTTTTTTTAAAAAATACCCGATTTGTCTCATCTAATTGATAATAATTTAATTTAAGGTCAAATAGTGAACACATCTGGCTGCCAGGCGGCGCAACTCGTTTAATTCTTGCTGTGTGTTTGCTATCTTCCCGTGCGTGAAGCGGCATAAACAGGGCGAGGAAGTGATGATAGGACGTTGGACTAAGTACATTGTAACAGGAGTGATGGTTGCCATTCTGGCTGGCTGTTCCTCGAAACCGACAAATAAAGGTCAGCAATATAAAGACGGGAAGTTTACCCAGCCTTTCTCCCTCGTAAACCAACCGGATGCGGTAGGGGCCCCGATTAACGGTGGTGACTTTGCTGAGCAAGTTAACCAGATTCGTTCCGCATCTCCTCGCCTCTATAATAGTAAGAGTGATGTTTACGGTGCCGTTCAGCAATGGCTGCAAGCCGGTGGCGACACCAGCAAGCTGAGCCAGTACGGTATCGACGCCTGGCAGATGGAAGGTGCCGACAACTACGGTAACGTGCAATTCACGGGCTACTACACGCCGGTGGTGCAGGCGCGTTATACCCGTCAGGGTGAGTTCCAGTATCCTATTTACCGCATGCCGCCAAAACGCGGGCGTTTACCGTCCCGTGCTGAAATCTACAGTGGCGCACTAAGCGACAACTACATTATTGCTTACAGCAACTCCTTAATGGATAACTTCATTATGGATGTCCAGGGCAGCGGCTATATCGACTTCGGTGATGGCCAGCCGTTAACCTTCTTTGGTTATGCAGGGAAGAACGGCCACGCTTATCGCAGTATCGGCAAAGTGCTTATCGACCGCGGAGAAGTGAAGAAAGAAGATATGTCGATGCAGGCGATTCGTCACTGGGGTGAAACTCACACCCAGGCCGAAGTGCAGGAGCTGCTTGAGCAGAATCCATCTTTCGTCTTCTTTAAACCTGCCAGCTTCGCGCCAGTGAAAGGTGCGAGCGCCGTGCCGTTAATTGGCCGTGCTTCTGTGGCTTCCGACCGTTCTATTATTCCCGCAGGCACCACCATTCTGGCTGAAGTCCCGTTACTGGATAACAATGGGAAATTCAGTGGGCAATATGAATTGCGTGTCATGGTGGCGTTAGATGTGGGTGGCGCGATTAAAGGCCAGCACTTCGACATTTACCAGGGTATTGGAGCTGATGCCGGTCACCGTGCGGGTTGGTATAATCACTATGGCCGCGTTTGGGTGCTGAAAAACGCACCAGGCACCACTAACAGCGTATTTACTGGTTAATCCCTCCTGTTTCCCCTCTGCGGGCTGTATAATCAGCCCGCAAGCTCATCCTAATTCAGTACCCGCAAAGATTTTTCCGAGGATAACGTCATGTCTGTAGTTCTCTCTGATGCCTGGCTGCAACGCTTTGGTGGCACAGCTCGTTTGTACGGTCGCGATGCTCTGCAGCTGTTTGCTGATGCGCATGTGTGCGTGATTGGCATTGGTGGCGTGGGCTCATGGGCCGCAGAAGCGTTGGCACGTACCGGAATCGGCGCAATTACGCTTATCGATATGGATGATGTTTGCGTGACCAACACCAACCGTCAGATTCACGCGTTGCGCGATAACGTCGGCCAGGCCAAGACCGAAGTGATGGCGACCCGTATTCGGGAAATTAATCCAGAATGTCGCGTCACCGTGGTGGATGACTTTATTACTGCGGAAAATACGGCGGAACTGCTTAATCAAGGTTTTACCTACGTTATTGATGCCATTGATAGCGTGCGCCCTAAAGCGGCACTGATTGCCTATTGCCGACGCTACAAGATCCCGCTGGTCACAACCGGTGGCGCGGGCGGTCAAATCGATCCGACGCAGATTCAGGTTGTCGATCTGGCAAAGACCATTCAGGATCCCCTGGCAGCGAAACTGCGCGAAAGACTTAAAAGTGATTTTGGCGTGGTGAAGAACAGCAAAGGTAAGCTCGGCGTGGACTGCGTGTTTTCCACCGAAGCGTTAGTTTACCCGCAGGCAGATGGTTCGGTATGTGCGATGAAAAGTACCGCCGATGGCCCAAAACGTATGGATTGTGCATCCGGTTTTGGTGCGGCAACCATGGTCACCGCCAGCTTTGGTTTTGTGGCAGTGTCCCATGTATTAAAGAAAATGATGGCAAAAGCGGCGCGTAATCAGGCTTGAGCCGCCATGCGAACGGCTTGCGCTAATGCCGCAAGCCCGCTACTGCGCGATGCACTTAATTGATTGCGCAACCCTAAATCATCAAACAGGGCGAGCGGGTCTTCATTGAGCAACTGTTCAGCCGTTTTCCCTTCGATGGCGGTCAGTAACACCGCCAGCAAACCGCGAACAATGCGTCCTTCACTGTCCCCATAGAAATGCAGCGTGCCATTGGTTTGCAGACTATGACCCAACCAGACACGGTTTTCGCACCCTGCAATTTCTATCTCATCACGTTTGAGATCCGCAGGAAGTGCCGGAAGTTGCTTCCCCAAAAGGATCAACTGACGGTATTTGTCTTCCCACTGCTGCAACGGGGCAAACGTGCTGCGCAAATTGTCGGCGGTGATAGAGGTCCCGAAGGGGTGGCCGGCTAAAAATCCACTTGTCATTTAATCCACCAGAATGTCCAGAGCGTTATCGATAGCTTTGATCAGCGCATCGACATCACTCTGTGTATTGTACGGGGCAAAAGAGGCACGCAATGTCCCCGCGACGCCAAGGGCCGCCAGCAACGGTTGTGCGCAGTGTTGACCGGCGCGCAGTGAAATGCCTGATTCAGCCAACAGCGTAACCATGTCGTTGTGGTGAACGCCTTTGAAATCAAACGCCAACAGGCTTGAGTCCTGGCAGCGGAAACTACGAAAACCAGGGCGTTTTGCCAGTTCAGCTTCCGCAAGCGTCGCAAGCCCACGGCTGTAAGTTTCAGCCTCAGTCAAATCCACGGTCTCCAGCCACTCAAGTGCCGCGCTCAGGCCAATAACGCCTGCAACGTTTGGCGTACCCGCTTCAAAGCGATACGGTACCGGCTGCGTTTTGAACCCTTCGAATGAGACATGCGTAATCATTTTGCCGCCGCCTAACCATGGCGACATCTCTTCTAGCAGTTCAGTTTTACCGTAGAGTGCCCCGATTCCGGTTGGGCCATACAGTTTGTGAGCTGAAAAAGCATAAAAATCAATATCCAACGCCTGCACGTCCGGTGGGCAATGTACGACACCTTGCGCGCCATCAACCATTACAATCGCGCCAGCTTCGTGGGCAAGCGTAATCGCTTTGGCGAGATCCGGGCAACCACCTGTAACATTAGACATTTGCCCCAGAGCCAGGATTTTAGTGCGTGCGTTGAGTAACTCAGGCAGTTTGCTGAGATCGGCGAGGTAATTTTTACCCAGTGGCAATTTAATAACTTTCGCACCCGTCTGTTCAGCGACCATCAACCACGGCACGAAATTCGCGTGGTGTTCTGCTTCGCTAACAATAATTTCATCGCCTGGCTGCAGGCGAGGGCGCGCGTAACACTGAGCAACCAGATTAATGGCTTCGGTGGTACCACGCGTCCAGACGATATCTTTGCCGGAAGGGGCGTTCACCAGAGTCGCCACGCTGTCACGAGCCGCTTCATAACGCTCTGTAAGTCGCTGTGCCTCGGCAAATTGACTGCGATGAACATTGCCCGCGCTCAGGCTATAAAACTGCTGAGTCGCTTCAATGACTGCGCGAGGTTTCAGTGTAGTTGCGGCACTGTCGAGATAGACACCAGCATCAGCCAACGCGGGAAACAGGCTGCGAAAACTGGCGGGATTAAATGTTTTCATGATTTTCCTCGTATCACTATGAGGTGATCGTCGCGCATTTGTCTTAATCACACAAGGGATCAATAACCTTCGGAATATTCTGCTTCACCAGGCAAGGTTCGGGAAAGAGGGTTATGCTAATTACTGTTAGGTGAATGTTTCACCTCAGTTATTTTTAAGAGTAATTCAGAATTAATCGCTACTAAGGAGAAGAATATGAACAAGGCAGCCGCAGCAGTATCCGCAGGTCTTATGGTTTTCGCGCTTTCAGCATGTTCAAGCCCGAACTACGTGATGCACACCAATGATGGCCGAAGCATTGTCGCCGATGGCAAACCGCAAACCGATGATGAAACAGGGATGATTCAGTACAAAGATGCTAATGGGAATAAACAGCAGATTAACCGTACTGATGTAAAAGAGATGGTTGAGCTGGATCAGTAATCTTTTTGCTCAAACTACAGGCAAAAAAAAGCACCGCAATTTGCGGTGCTACATTAATCACTATGGACAGACAGGGTAAATGTACAGGAAGTGAAAAAGGGGTAGCTTAGCTACCGGGGTCTGGAATGCCAGACCAATTGCAAACACAACAACACAACATCACAACCGTAAGCCAAAAGCCCTCCGAAACACGCATTTCAGATAACTTTTCGTTCCGGCTCAGGAAGTGACGCCACTATAGGTATTTGCTGGTGCATCCTCAACGGACAATTTATAATGGCTCAGATAAAAAAAACTAATAGGTTAACTAAGTTCACCTGTTTGTTAATAGACTTTAACATTTAAGCCAATCAACTATGTCCAAGCGTTTGCCACCTTTAAATGCCTTACGTGTATTTGACGCCGCCGCTCGTCACCTGAGTTTTACTAAAGCCGCCGAAGAATTATTCGTGACTCAAGCCGCCGTCAGCCATCAGATTAAGTCCCTGGAGGATTTTCTGGGCCTGAAATTGTTCCGCCGTCGCAACCGTTCGTTGCTGCTGACGGAAGAAGGACAGAGTTACTATCTGGACATCAAAGAGATATTTTCGCAGTTAACCGAGGCAACCCGTAAGCTACAAGCGCGGAGTGCAAAGGGCGCGTTAACGGTCAGTCTTTTGCCTAGTTTTGCCATTCATTGGCTCGTGCCGCGGTTAACTAGCTTTAACACAGCTTATCCGGGAATCGACGTTCGTATACAGGCTGTTGACCGTCAGGAAGATAAACTTTCGGATGATGTCGACGTCGCTATTTTTTACGGACGTGGCAACTGGCCGGGTCTGCGTGTGGAAAAATTGTACGCAGAATATCTGCTGCCAGTCTGTTCCCCGATGCTTTTAACCGGCGACAAACCCATCAAAACCCCAGAAGATCTCGCGCATCATACTTTATTGCATGATGCGTCTCGTCGTGACTGGCAGACCTACACTCGCCAATTGGGAGTCAGCCATATCAATGTGCAGCAAGGTCCGATCTTCAGCCACAGTGCGATGGTGCTCCAGGCCGCGATTCACGGGCAAGGCATTGCTTTAGCAAACAATGTTATGGCGCAGTCAGAGATTGAAGCGGGTCGTTTAGTTTGCCCGTTCAACGATGTTCTGGTGAGTAAAAACGCCTTTTATCTTGTTTGTCATGACAGCCAGGCAGAACTGGGTAAAATAGCGGCCTTCAGGCAGTGGATTTTGGCGAAAACAGCGAGCGAACAAGAAAAATTCCGTTTTCGCTACGATCAGTAAGCAAACCAGCGCGTAGGCATGCCCCTACGCCTTACTTTAGGGTTACACCATGACCAGCCGATTCATGCTGATTTTTACCGCAATTAGCGGTTTTATCTTTGTCGCCCTTGGCGCCTTTGGGGCACACGTATTAAGTAAAACGCTTGGTGTTGTTGAGATGGGGTGGATTCAAACCGGCCTCGAATATCAGGCATTTCATACGTTAGCGATTTTTGGTCTGGCCGTTGCGATGCAGCGCCGGATTAGCATTTGGTTTTACTGGAGCAGCGTATTTATGGCTCTGGGTACAGTTCTGTTCAGCGGCAGTCTTTATTGCCTGGCGCTGTCTCACTTACGCCTGTGGGCGTTTGTTACTCCCGTCGGTGGAATGAGTTTTCTCGCCGGTTGGATCTTGATGTTGATTGGTGCAATGCGCCTGAAACGTAAGGGCGCAAGCCATGAATAAAGTTATTTTGTACTGCCGACAAGGCTTTGAGAAAGAGTGTGCGGCGGAGATTACCGATAAAGCCAACCAGCGTGGCGTGTATGGTTTTGCACGAGTCAAAGAAAACAGCGGCTACGTGATTTACGAATGTTATCAGCAAGATGAAGCTGACAAACTGGCGCGTGAATTGCCGTTCCGGGATCTGATCTTTGCTCGTCAAATGATCGTTGCGGGTGAACTGCTCAAAGATCTTCCTCCTGAAGATCGTATTACCCCGATAACCGGCATGCTAACTGGCGTGGTAGAGAAAGGTGGAGATCTGCGTGTTGAAGTGGCTGATACCAACGAAAGCAAAGAGCTGATGAAGTTCTGCCGTAAGCTGACAGTGCCGTTGCGCGCCAGCCTGCGTGAAGCCGGTATCCTGACCAATTACGAAACGCCAAAACGTCCGGTGGTGCATGTGTTCTTTATCGCACCGGGATGTTGTTACACCGGCTATTCCTATACCACCAACAATTCTCCTTACTATATGGGGATCCAACGCCTGAAGTTGCCTTCTGAGGCACCCAGCCGTTCAACGCTGAAACTGGAAGAAGCTTTTCATACCTTCATTCCGGCTGATGAGTGGGACGAGCGTCTGGCAAACGGAATGCATGCCGTTGACCTTGGAGCCTGTCCTGGGGGTTGGACTTACCAGTTAACGCAACGCAACATGTGGGTTTGTTCTGTCGATAACGGCCCAATGGCGCAAAGCCTGATGGATACCGGGCAAGTCACCTGGTTGCAGGAAGATGGTTTTAAATACAAGCCAACCCGCAACAACATCTCCTGGATGGTGTGCGATATGGTAGAGAAACCGGCGAAAGTGGCAAACCTGATGGCGACCTGGCTAGTGAACGGCTGGTGCCGCGAAACCATTTTTAACCTCAAGTTGCCGATGAAAAAGCGCTACGAAGAAGTGTCGCAAAATCTGGCACTGATTCATGAAAAACTGGCAGAGCATGGTATCAGTGCCGAGATTCAGGCGCGCCAGTTGTACCATGACCGCGAAGAAGTGACCGTACACGTGCGCCGTATGTGGGCAGCCGTTGGCGGGCGTCGCGACGAGCGATAATTTAATCACCCTCACCCCGACCCTCTCCCTGAGGGAGAGGGGGAACACCCAGGATTTAAACCGTTGAGTTCCCTCTCCTGAGGGAGAGCGGGAACACCCCAGAGATAAACGGTTAATTTCCCTCTCCCTCAGGGAGAGGGGGAACACCCAGGATTTAAACCGTTAAGTTCCCTCTCCTGAGGGAGAGGGCCAGGGTGAGGGCGTTCCACCAGGCAGTCTCAACTGCTGCAAATTCCCATCAAGCTGTAAATCTGTCTGCAATTGCGCCACCTGGCGGCTGATAAACGCACTTTCCCGATGCTGCTCTAACTTCTTGCGCCATTTCTCAGGTACTTCATCCAGGTGTTCGTACAGCGCTTCAAGCGTTGAAAACTGATTGATTAACTGCGTGGCACTTTTCGGCCCGATCCCCGGTACACCAGAGATTTTGCTGCTGCTAATCCCCGCCAGCCCCCAGAAATCAGCAAGCTGTTCTGGCAGCACGCCATATTCCTGCGCGATAAAAGGCGCATCCAGCCAGCGTTTTTGAAAATAGTCGCGGATTTGAATCGTGGGTGCGAGTAACTGGCAAAACCCTTTATCGGTCGAGACAATGGTGGCGCGATGGCCACTTGCTGCTATTTTTACAGCCAGCGTTGCCGCCAGGTCATCAGCTTCATTTCCATGAGAGTGCCAGCACGGCACGCCTCTTTTGGCGAAGGCTGCACGCAATATGGGCATCTCTTGATGTAAGGTATCTGGCATTGGTACACGGCCAGCTTTATAGTCTGGCAAGACCTGATGTCGCCAGCCTTCGCGACGGTCTTCGTCATCAAAGACGGCAACGGCATGTGTGGGCTGACTGTGTGTTATCAGCGCATCAAGGGCGTGCAGGCAAGTATCAACGCAGGGTGAGCCTTGAACCGCATGAATACGGCGTATTAAGTTCAGGGCATCAACGATAAGTAAATGAATCATCTTGGATATTTCGCTTTCGACATTCTCTTGATACACAGTAACATTTCTGTGAGATGACCGCGAACGCGAGACTTAAATTCAGGAAAGCCGCTCGCAAAAAAGCATTGTCTGAAATACATTGCTAAGTAATTAGGTTGCTATATATATGCCCATTAGCGTTCGAGATGCCGGTAGGCGGCAAGGATGAGAGTCCCCAGGAGCTTACTTGAGTAAGTAACTGGGGCGAGCATCTGCAGCCAACACCCCTGCGGCTTGAAGGATGATGGGGATATTTTAAATGAATAGAAAAATCAGAGACAACAACATGAGTAATAGTTCACACCTCGCGCACCGTATTCAGGCTCTACAACCTTCAGCAATCAGAGAATTGTTAAAGCACAGCAAAATGCCAGGCGTCATTTCCCTGGCTGGCGGCATTCCTTCCAGTGAGTTGTTCGATAGAGAAGGTCTGGGCATTGCGACACAGAAAGTGGTCGCTGAGAACTTTAACGACGCGTTTCAGTACGGTTTGACCGAAGGCACCGTTGAGTTACGTCAGCAATTGGTCGGGTTGTGCCAGGAACGTGGTATCACCACCAACCCGGATCAACTTCTGGTCACCTCAGGTTCGCAACAGGCATTGGATTTATTGATGCGCGCGCTGGTGAATCCGGGCGATGTTTTTGTTGTTGAGCGTCCGACCTATCTGGCTACGCTGCAAATCCTCAGCCTGAATGAGGCCGATGTGAAATCTGTGGGCAGCGATGAGCACGGGATGATTGTCGATGAGCTCGAAGAGCTACTCAAAACGACCACCATCAAAGGTGTTTATCTGGTGCCAACTTTTGGCAACCCAAGTGGCACCACATTAAGTGCCAGCCGCCGTGAGCAACTGGTCAAACTGGCAGAACAGCATCACTTCGTTATCGTCGAAGATGATCCGTATGGCGCAATCAGCTTCACTGAAACGCGTGAGAAAACCTTGCTGCAAGTTGCGACAGAACGCGGCAGCCAGGAAAATGTGGTTTATACCTCGACGTTTTCTAAAATTCTGGCGCCAGGCCTGCGAGTAGGCTGGATTGTACTGCCGGAGTGGATGAAGCAAAAAGTGGCCATCATCAAACAAGCCACGGATTTACACGCCAACTCTTTTACCCAATCGCTGGTGTCGGCGTATCTGACGCTGGATCGCCTGAATCCACAAATTGAGCTGATTCGTGACGCGTATAAGAAGAAGTGCCTGAGCCTGTCCACGTTCTTGCATCAGGAATTGGGTGAGCACATCACCTTTAACCAGCCGCAGGGCGGGATGTTCCTGTGGGCGGCGTTCCGTTATGAGTTTGATACAACTCGCTGGTTACAGCAGACACTGGAAAAGGGTGTGGTGTATGTGCCTGGCGAGTTCTTCTTTAGCGATCACGCGGATAAGAAAACGCTACGTTTCTCTTACGCAACAGCCACCGAAGAGCAGCTTTATGAAGCGGTACAACGCTTAAAAGCGGCGCTGTAAGACGAAAAAATGGAGCCGACAGGCTCCATTTTTGTATTACGTGTTTTAACTATTAATGTGAAAGTTCCACCACATCATCAGTTTCATTCTTTGGAGCAACTTTCCCACCCATACGTCTTGAATACAGTGCGGTAATGATTGGCACCAGAATCGCGGTCACAATCACGCTCGCTGCAACCAGCGCGGTTGCTGACGCTGCAACTGGCTCAAATGCCGGGTTGATTTGCGCAATGATAACCGGGTTAGCCACCGCAGCGCCTGCTGCCGATGAAGCTGCAATACCCGCTGTACCGTTGCCGCCACCAATGTATTTGTCAGCCAGAATCAATGGAATACCGGTAACAACGATAACCGCAACACCCAGCATGATACCCAGCAAGCCGGTGTCCATAATCACGCCCAGGTTAATGGTGTTACCCAGCGCAAAGCCGAAGAATGGAATCAGCACGGGTGTTGCTTTGCTGAAGAAGGTACGGAAATCGTGGTCCAGGTTACCTAATGCAAAACCAATCAGGAATGGCAGCACAGCACCGACAAAATGGTGAGCTTCAAAGGATGCCAGACCTGCGGAACCCAGAATCACCATGGTCATCAGTGGGCCAGATTCCAGAGACATCAGAACGAATGCACCTGATTCTTCTTTAGTACCGTATTGGTTCATCAGGCTCGCATACAGGCCACCGTTGGTCATGTCCATCGCAGATACGAGGGCCAGAACAGACAAACCTGCAAACATACCGGTCTGAATACCACCTTCAGGAATAAAGGACGCAGCAATCATTGCCACAACCCAGGCGACCCCAATCTTGGTCAGCACCAGGGTGCCAGATTTACGAAGAACGGTACCCGTTGCACGAAGATCGATTGAAGCGCCAATACAGAAGAACCAAACCGCCAGAATTGGAACGGTTCCGCTTATCATCCCTTTAGTAAATGACCCAAAATAGGCGCCAGTGTCTGGAGCAAAAGTATTTAAAATAGCTCCAAGTATCAATGGAACCAGCATCATCCCACCAGGAATGCGTTCAATGGTAGCTTTAATCTTCATGGTAATTCCTTATGATTTTTTCATTTTTTACAACGTATTAATGAAAAAATGGCGTAACAGTTGGCAGCGAAAACCGTTAGTTTTCCCTTATTATTTAGGTTGTTGGGTCAGAGGTGCTCTTTGCTCTTAATGGCAGTTTCATTAACTTCATTGAGCTAATCACCACGGCTGATGTGCCCCGGCGACGCTTCATGGGATAAACTATCGCTCCATTGGAACTGCAATTCAATCAAAATGAAACAATATTTCAATTTGGATCACATTATTTATTTATTCAGGTGATAAACTGTCTGTGTGGTGCGGTTAATTGTAGTTTCTTTGTGAACAACTATATTTTAATTGCTAAAATATTATTAATAGTAACGGGCGTTATTGTGTTTCCGCCCTTTATTCCCAGTAAGGAAAAGTAATGGACATTCGTCAAAGCATTCATAGTGATCATGCAAAAACCCTGGATACTGCGGGTTTGCGTAAAGAGTTTCTGATCGAGACTATTTTCACGGCCGATCAGTACACCATGACCTACAGCCACATCGACCGCATTATTGTTGGTGGTGTCATGCCAGTAACTCGCACTGTGAGTGTTGGTGGTGAAGTGGGCAAACAGTTGGGCGTGAGCTACTTCCTGGAGCGTCGTGAGCTGGGTGTGATTAACATCGGCGGGCAGGGCACCATTACCGTTGATGGGACTTGCTATGAAATCGGTACCCGTGACGGTTTATATGTCGGTAAAGGGGCGAAGGAAGTCGTGTTTGCCAGCATTGATCCGGCGAACCCGGCACGCTTCTACTACAACTGTGCTCCGGCGCATACCACTTACCCAACCAAACGCGTGACGCCAGCTGATGTGTCTCCAGTGACTCTGGGCGATAGCGTCACCAGCAACCGTCGTACTATCAATAAGTACTTCGTTCCAGACGTCCTGGAAACTTGCCAGTTGAGCATGGGTTTGACAGAGCTGGAACCCGGCAACCTGTGGAACACCATGCCTTGCCACACGCATGAGCGCCGCATGGAAGTGTATTTCTACTTCGGTCTGGAGCAGGACAGCTGCGTATTCCACATGATGGGGCAGCCGCAAGAAACTCGTCACATCGTGATGCAGAACGAGCAAGCCGTGATTTCCCCAAGCTGGTCAATTCACTCAGGTGTGGGTACGCGTGCGTACACATTTATCTGGGGTATGGTTGGCGAGAATCAGGTGTTTGATGATATGGACCACGTAAAAGTGGGCGATCTGCGCTAGTTAATTTTTGGGTGAGGAGTTGTTTTTCCCCTCACCCTAACCCTCTCCCAAAGGAGAGGGGATAGTCCGATATTCTCCCTCTACCCAGGGGTGGGGATAGTCCGTTTTTCTCCCTCTACCCAGGAGTGCGGATAGTCCGCTTTTCTCCCTCTACCCAGGCGAGTGAATTGTCCGCTTTTCTCCCTCTCCTGGGGGAGAGGGTCGGGGTGAGGGCAATTATTCCTAATCGCAGGAAACTTTCATCGCCAGGCCACCACGCGAGGTTTCGCGATATTTGGCATTCATGTCCTTGCCGGTTTCGTACATGGTTTCAATGACTTTATCGAGGCAAACGCGGGGTTCACTGGTACGGCGCAGGGCCATACGCGCAGCATTTACCGCTTTCACCGCAGCGATAGCATTACGTTCGATACATGGCACCTGAACTTGTCCTGCAACCGGGTCGCAAGTCAGACCGAGGTTGTGTTCCATGCCAATTTCCGCCGCAATACAAACCTGAGTAGGGCTACCGCCGAGCAACTCTGCAAGACCCGCAGCCGCCATTGAACAGGCCACGCCAACTTCGCCCTGACAGCCCACTTCTGCGCCTGAAATCGAGGCGTTCATCTTATATAACGAGCCAATCGCACCGGCCGCCAGGAAGTATCGTGCGCAGGAGTTAGCATTCACTTCACGGATGAATTTGTCGTAATAGGCCAGTACCGCAGGAACGATACCGCATGCACCGTTTGTCGGTGCGGTCACCACACGCCCGCCTGCGGCGTTCTCTTCGTTCACTGCCAGCGCAAACATGTTAATCCAGTCTACAACTGCCATGGGATCTGAGTTGTTCTTATCGCTGCTGACCAACATTCTGCGCAACGCGGCGGCACGACGCGGGACACGCATTTTCCCAGGCAGCACGCCTTCGGTGGTGATACCGCGCTCAATACCGCTGCGCATCACGCCCCAAACATCGGCAAAGTGGGCGTCAATTTCAGCCTGCGGACGCATCGCGCGTTCGTTATGCATCATCAAACCAGACAGTGAAAGTCCCGTTTCTTTGCAATGACGCTGTAAATCAGCCGCATTTTTATACGGATACGGTACGGCAACTTGCTCAGTGTCTTCCACGCCAAAATGCGCTTCATCAACGATAAAACCGCCGCCGATGGAGTAATACGTCTGGCTGTAAACCACGTCATTGCCACATAGCGCGGTAATGCGCATCCCGTTTTCATGCAGTGAAAGATTAGCTTCGTGGAAGTTCATGCAGCTATCGACCGGGAACTCCACTTCATGCTGGCCACTGGCTAACATCAGGCGACCGTGAGTATTCACGTCCTGAATGAAATCAGGGATAGCGTCGATGTCGACGGTGTCCGGCAGGTTACCCGCTAGACCCATAATAATGGCGATATCGGTATGGTGACCTTTACCGGTCAGGGAAAGTGAACCGTAGACATCTACGACGACACGCGTGACGTTGTGCAAAATCCCTTGCGCTATCAAATCGTCAGCAAATTGAAAACCTGCTTTCATCGGGCCGACGGTATGGGAACTGGAAGGGCCAATACCGATTTTGAAAATATCGAATACGCTAATCATGTTGCGTCCGTTGCCTGAGTAACTTTAGATGCGAAAAAACCGCCTGTGAGAGCAGGCGGTTTAGAGCTGTTAGATGAACAGAGAGTATAAGGAGTAAGAGATAGCTGAGATTGCGACCAGACCCATAATTACCACAAATACGTTGCTGATATGACCGCTGTATTTGCGCATAGCAGGGACTTTCTGAATCGCATACATCGGCATCAGGAACAGAATCATCGCGATGATTGGGCCGCCGAGGGTTTCAATCATACCCAGAATGCTTGGGTTCAGAGTGGCAACAATCCAGGTCGACACCAGCATGAAGATCGCAGTGATGCGGTTCAGCTTGTTAACTTCAATGCTCTTACCTTTACCACGCAGAGATTTGATAACCATCCCGTTGAAGCCTTCACGCGCACCTAAATAGTGGCCGAGGAAGGATTTGGTGATAGCCACAATCGCGATAATCGGTGCCATCCAGGCGATAACCGGCGCGTTAAAGTGGTTTGCCAGGTAAGACAGAATAGAGATGTTCTGTGCTTTCGCTTCGGCCAGGTTTGCTGGAGAAAGGCTCAGTACGCAGCTGAATACGAAGAACATCACGGTAATAACCATCATGATGTGTGCGTAGGACAGGATGCGAGAACATTTCTTCTCAGCCGCTTCGCCGTACTCATTACGTTTTGCTACTGCAAAAGCAGAAATGATTGGTGAGTGGTTGAAGGAGAACACCATCACTGGGATTGCCAGCCACAGCGTCATCCACAGGCCACTGCCGGTAGCCGGAGTGTTGCTAAAGGACATGGTTTCAAACGCAGCACTGCTCCAGTTTGGAATCAGATACAAGGCCAGAACCATCAGCGCGGCAACAAATGGGAACACCAGAATACTCATCGCTTTTACGATCATCTGCTCGCCGAAACGCACGATGGTCATCAGGCCAACGATCAGGATAAGAGAGAGAAGCGCGCGAGGTGGTGAAACCAGACCCAACTGGTGCGTGATGAAGCTATCGACGGTATTGGTGATAGCGACGCTGTAAACCAACAGAATTGGGTAGATTGCGAAGAAGTAAAGCAGGGTAATCACTTTACCCGCACCTACACCGAAGTGTTCTTCAACAACTTCAGTAATGTCTTCACCCGGGTTTTTGCCTGACAGCACGAAGCGAGTCAGACCACGGTGGGCGAAGAAGGTCATCGGGAAGGCGAGAATTGCCATGATGAACAGCGGGATCAGACCGCCAACACCGGCGTTAATCGGCAGGAACAATACACCTGCACCAATTGCTGTGCCGTACAGGCCCAGCATCCACATGGTATCAGATTTGCGCCAGGAGCTTGCGCTCTCGACAGAGGCAATACTGCCGGTTTGTGTGGTTTCCATCTATTACTTCTCCAAAGGAACATGTGATTCGAAATCTGAGCCAACCGCGATGTATTGCCATTGACGACTGAAACTAAATGCTGTTTCCTGGCATTTTTAAAGTAATTTTTGCCAGTGATAATCAGAGGCCGGAAAGATACATTCATGGAGCGAATTCATCAGTGATCGAGATCGCAATTGTAAGAATCCACTATTTGTGTGGTTTTTTGCAGTTTTTATCGCTGCATCCGATAATTTGAGTGATATTTATACCCTGAAAACTGCCATTACTCAGGTAATAAAAAATTGTTTCATTATTTTATCGCAGCGTAATTGTCTGTTAAAACACGTTTTTTAGCATGGCTGTACGGTAAGTCATCACTTTGCGAGTAGGTGAATATGCTGATACCGGTAACATTGTGACCCGGTAAATTAGCGGGGAATGTTCAGAAAAAGTAGGAAAAAAAGATGGGGAAAAGGGCGGCTACGCACCGCCCTTGTGGGATTTAGGTACAGATTTCGTAGCAAGGGATGTAAGCACTGCCGGGTAATTTCATGCGATGCTGGGCAACAAAGCCCTGAAGCAGATCGTCCATGCGTCTCATCATTTGTGCGTCGCCGTGGATTTTATACGGCCCGTACTGTTCAATCGCGCGGATCCCGCCTTCTTTAACGTTACCCGCAACAATGCCAGAAAACGCCCTGCGTAATGAGGCAGCCAGTTGTTCCGCCGGTTGGTCTGGATACAACTTGAGATTTGCCATGTTCTCATGGGTCGGCTCAAACGGTACCTGCAGATCAGGCGCAATACGAATCGACCAGTTGAAGCTATACGCATCACCCGTTTCGCGGCGATTCTCTTTGACCTGAGGCATCGCTTTTTTCATCTGACGTGCCACTTCAGCCGGATCGTCGATAATGATTTGATAATGACGACGCGCCTGTTCACCCACGGTATTGACGATAAATTCGTCCAGCACGCGGAAGTAATCAGCGCTCTCTTTCGGCCCGGTCAGAATCAAAGGCAATACTTGATCGTGGTTATGCGGGTTCATCAGAATGCCGAGCAGGTATAGCAACTCTTCTGCCGTGCCCACGCCCCCTGGGAAGATGATGATGCCATGCGCGATACGAACAAACGCTTCAAGACGTTTTTCAATGTCCGGCATGATAATCAGCTCGTTAACCAGGGGGTTAGGTGGCTCGGCGGCAATGATTGACGGTTCCGTCATGCCAATAAAGCGGCTTTCTTTGTAACGTTGCTGGGCATGCCCAACCGCAGCGCCTTTCATCGGTGCTTCCATCGCACCTGGGCCACAGCCAGTACAGATATTGAGTTCACGCAGACCCAATTGCGTACCGACGCGACGGGCGTAAAGATATTCGTTTTCGTTAATGGAGTGACCACCCCAACAAACTACAAGGTTTGGCGCTTCGCCAACATGGAGTGCCCGGGCGTTACGTAAGATTGAGAACACCATATTGGTGATATTCGCAGGGTCTTTCAGATCGAGATTCTGGAAACGACCGGCGCTGGAAAGCTGGCCGTTGACGAACAAAATATCGCGTAATACGGCAAACAGGTTAGCTTGCAAAGCTCGAATGATGCGGCCATCAACGAACGCATCATCAGGTGGATTAATCAGTTCAAGTTTGACGCCACGCTCGCGGCGCAACACGTTGATATCGAAGTTTTCGTAACGCGACAACAGCTCTTTACTGCTATCCGTCTGGCTTCCTGAGTTAAGTACGGCAAGTGAACAATTGCGAAACAGTTGATAGAGGTCGCTACTGGCCGTGCGTTTAAGCATATCGACTTCCAGTTGCGACAACATATCCATTGAGCCTAGCGGGCTAATATGTGTAATCAAGTTAACTCCTTACGAAGCGTAAAGTGCCGCTCCCAATGATTACAATAGCCCTGGCAGCCTGGATTTAACAACCTGAAAACAATATTCCCTCTGTAGCCTGCGAGGTGTTTCGCACTTATTGGCGAACCAGGCGACCAAATGCCGGATGGAAATCAGTATTTGTGCGCCATGGATTGATATCCAGACCGCCGCGGCGAGTATATCGCGCATAGACGCTCAGACTTTGTGGGCGACAGAAATGCTGAATATCGTTGAAGATGCGCTCAACGCACTGCTCGTGGAATTCGTTGTGTTGGCGGAAAGAGACCAGATAGCGCAGCAGCTTTTCACGATCGATACGTGGACCACGATAACGAATCTGAACAGAGCCCCAATCCGGCTGGTGGGTTATCAGGCAGTTGGATTTGAGCAAATGGCTCACCAACGTTTCTTCAACAATCTCATCGCCCGCAGCACCGCTCAGGTAATCTGCATTGAATTCGTAGTTATCAATCGTGATATTTTGTTCATCAATACAATCACCAGTGAATGCGGCGATTTCCTGACCTTCAAGTTCATGCAGTCGGAACAACACCACACTGACGTCACCTTGGGCGCATGCGCTTAAATCACGCTTTAAGGCTTCTTCGACGCTATCCCAGTCCGCAAATTTCGTCTGGTTAAAGCTGTTCAAATAGAGTTTGAAACTCTTGGACTCGACCAGATTCACACTGTTTGCATCAAGTTGCACATGTCCAACCGCGACTTGCGGCAAACCGTTGCTGTTCAGCCAGGACAGTTCGTAAAGTGTCCAGATATCACCGCCGCTAAACGGCAAATTATCCGCCTGTAAACCTAGTGGATCACGATTCAGGCTGCGCGGAACGGCTTGTAGCAACGACGGTTGGTATTTATCCTGGTAAGCGGTTGGCTTACCCAGCGTCAGGCCGCTTAGCGCCTGGTGTTTCTCATAAGACATGTGTCACCGATAGAATGCAGGTACAATTGGTCTTTATTGTACCGCACCCTTACCGGAGTGAGAAATTGGTGGATAACGACGTACGTCAGGCGCTGGAAGATTTTACGAATCGCTTTTGTCACGCATGGCGTGAACAGGCGGGTGGATGGCCTGCGAGTGAAGATTTATTTGGTGTGCCGTCCCCGTGTATCGTGACGACAACCGCTGATGATGTGCGCTGGCAGCCGCAACCTTTTACTCCCGCAGCTGACCTGAGCGCTGTTGAACGGGCGATGGATATTGCTCTGCAACCGGGTGCGCATCAGTTTTATACCACTCAGTTTGCAGGCGACATGCCCGCGCTATCTGGTCATCAGGCATTAACGCTTTTACAGGCCTGGAGCGAAGAGGATTTTCAGCGCGTTCAGGAAAACCTGATTGGCCATCTGGTCACGCAAAAGCGTTTAAAACTATCCCCGACTCTGTTCCTTGCTACCACGCCTGATGAAATGGAAGTGGTGTCACTTTGCAATCTCACAGGCGAAGTCGTGCTGGAAAAAATCGGCACCAAACAGCGTACCACTCTCGCACCATCACTGAGTTTGTTCCTTCAGGAGCTTCAGCCGCATGTCATTTAAGCGTTGATCGCTGCTGAACTTGTGAGAGATCTCTTACACAAGCTGTAAGAGATCTCTAACTTTTCTGTAGGGCTTTATATTAGCTTTATTCTGCTAATTATTAATTATCAATGTGTTACTGAAGAATGCTGCTGCTTTTGAATGAAAGTTATCGTAAGCATTGGTTGTGAGTGCCTTGCGAGATTGAACGATTTAGTAGATTCTATGTCTGTCGACAGGGAGTCGGGAGGTGAAGGAGATGTCAGGATGATGTCACTTCATTGAAGAACGGGAACACACCAGGATGGTGTTGCAAGGAAGGCTTCATGATGAAGCAAGGATCACTCAGGAAGAGTAAGGGACACCTCCAGGATGGAGAATGAGAACCGAGCCAGGACGTTCGGTGGGTCTGGAAGACCGAAGGATATTGTATCAGGACGATACGGGACACTCGAGGATGTGAGTAGCAGGACGCGAGTACGACGGAATGTAGGTCAGGAGACCACAGGACATAGTTGTCACGGACGAGCAGGGAGCACCAAAAGTAGCCGGATTAGCTGCGAAACGAACCGGGAGCACTGTTTATACAGTGCTCCCTTTTTTTATGCATTTTTTTCGCCCACAGTAAGAAATGAAGAAAGTAAGAAGTGGTATGCTTGCCGGCTTCTTTTTCACTGATGCCTGAGGTTTTCATGGAACGCCACGCGCTGGTACGCCAGCATCTAAACATCATCGAACAGGTTTTGCGTGACCATCATCATTGGCAGGGCTGTGCGCCAGGTGCCGAAGCCTTTGAAAGTACGCAGCCTTTTTGTCTGGATACTTTGCAACCGACTGAATGGCTGCAATGGGTTTTGATCCCGCGCATGCACGCCATGATAGAAGCGCGCCTTCCTTTACCTGTTGATTTCGCCATCGCGCCTTATTATGAAATGGCGCTCGATGCTGCACATGTCGGCCGTGAGCCGCTCTTAAAAGCGTTACAAGAGCTTGATGCTCTGTTCGCGAGTGACAAAAACTGATGCTGGAAATTATTTATCAGGATGAATGGTTGGTGGCGGTAAACAAACCTTCGGGTTGGTTGGTACACCGAAGCTGGCTGGACCGCCATGAAACCGTGTTTGTGATGCAAACCGTACGTGACCAAATCGGCAAGCACGTTTTTACTGTTCATCGCCTCGACCGACCGACTTCTGGCGTATTGCTAATGGGCCTTTCCAGCGACGTTGCGCGTTTGCTCTCGCAACAGTTTGAAAATCATCAGATTCAGAAGCGTTATCACGCGGTCACTCGCGGCTGGCTTGAAGATGAAGCGGTGCTTGATTATCCACTGGTCGAAGAGCTGGATAAAATTGCGGACAAACACGCCACGCAAGACAAAACCCCGCAGCCAGCGGTCACACATTATCGCGGGCTCGCAACGGTTGAAATGCCGGTTCCGGTGGGCAAGTTTTCCACCGCGCGCTACAGCCTGGTGGAACTGGAACCGAAAACCGGTCGTAAACACCAGTTACGCCGCCATTTATCGCATTTACGCCATCCTATTATTGGCGATTCAAAACATGGCGATTTGCGTCAAAACCGTGGAGCGGCAGAACATTTTGGCTGCCAACGCCTGATGCTACATGCAAGCCAGCTTTCGCTCACGCACCCTGTTACCGGCGAACCGTTATGCTTACGTGCCAGCCTTGATGATACGTGGATGCAGATGATGTCACAGTTTGGCTGGCGGGGATTGCTGAGTGATATCGAAAAGGTTGAGTTTGTGGCAAGCAACGGCCAGGATGAATAATACAGCCGTAACGCAAGGAGTTAACTGATGGCCGAAGTGGGGATTTTTGTAGGAACGATGTATGGAAACTCGCTATTGGTGGCGGAAGAAGCCGAAGCGATTTTAAAAAAGAAAGGTCATAAAGCCACAGTATTCGAAGATCCTGAGCTTGCCGACTGGCAGAAATATCGCGACCAATATGTACTGATTGTCACTTCAACGACGGGCCAGGGTGATTTGCCCGACAGCATCGTTCCCCTGTTTCAGGCAATTAAAGACGAAGTCGGCTACCAGCCTGAATTGCGTTACGGTTTGATTGCGTTAGGCGACAGCAACTATGAACATTTTTGCGGCGGGGGTAAACAATTCGATACCTTACTGCAAGAGCAGGGCGCACAACGTATTGGCACCGTTTTAGCGATTGATGCAAATGATCATCCAGAGCCCGAATCTGTTTCGAACCCATGGGTCGAGCAGTGGGAAACGCTATTAAAGTAATACCATGGCTTTAGAGCGGGTTGGCCTCAGTGTCGCCCGCCATCTCACAAATCCCGCCTAAATATAAGTTTGTTTCAAAAATCGTGAACCATCCCCCAGCTTGTTGGACAGACGCAACAATCTGCTCATTTATCGCGCGGTAAACCTGGGTCTTTGCACGATGAGACCGCTTAACTCCCTTCATATACTTTCCCGCGGCCAAATATAAAACCGCAGATACAGACACACAAAAATACTGTGGACCGGCCAATACCTCATTCTGATATCCCTACAAGTACAGAATGGACTGTAGCTAAAAGCTATGTTTCAGGAGTGCAACATGAATACAATTAGCCAGACGGCGAGCGTTGCTGAAAAGAGAACCAACGCTCGCTATTGGATAGTAGTAATGCTCTTCATCGTCACCTCGTTTAACTACGGTGACCGCGCCACTCTCTCCATTGCCGGCTCAGAAATGGCCAAAGATATCGGCCTTGACCCCATCGGCATGGGATATGTGTTCTCCGCATTTTCCTGGGCCTACGTCATTGGGCAAATCCCTGGCGGCTGGCTGCTTGACCGCTTCGGCTCAAAACGGGTCTATTTCTGGTCAATCTTTATCTGGTCGATGTTCACTTTGCTGCAAGGCTTCGTCGACATCTTCAATGGTTTCGGCATCATCATCGCGCTATTTACCTTGCGCTTCCTGGTGGGGCTGGCCGAAGCACCTTCTTTCCCCGGCAACAGTCGAATCGTCGCTGCGTGGTTCCCGGCGCAAGAACGCGGTACCGCAGTTTCCATTTTTAACTCCGCACAGTATTTCGCCACGGTTATCTTCGCGCCAATCATGGGTTGGTTGACACACGAAGTGGGCTGGTCGCACGTATTCTTCTTTATGGGCGGTCTGGGCATCATCATCAGTTTTGTCTGGTTGAAAGTGATTCATGAGCCAAATAACCATCCGGGGGTAAACCAGAAAGAGCTGGATTACATCGCCGAGGGTGGTGCGCTTATCAACATGGATCAGGCGAAGACCAAAGAAAAAATCCCGATGGCGCAGAAATGGCACCAAATCAGACAGTTGATTGGTTCGCGCATGATGGTGGGGATCTATATCGGCCAGTACTGTATTAACGCCTTAACCTACTTCTTTATTACCTGGTTCCCGGTTTATCTGGTGCAGGAAAAGGGTATGTCGATTTTGAAGGCCGGTTTTGTCGCCTCGGTGCCTGCGGTTTGTGGATTTGTCGGTGGGGTTCTGGGGGGCGTCATTTCCGACTGGCTGATGCGCCGCACCGGTTCACTAAACATTGCCCGTAAAACGCCAATCGTTCTGGGGATGTTGCTCTCGGTTAGCATGGTGTTCTGTAACTATGTTGAATCAGAAATGATGGTAGTAGGATTTATGGCGATGGCGTTCTTCGGTAAAGGCATCGGGGCATTGGGTTGGGCGGTAATGGCCGATACCGCGCCAAAAGAGATCAGTGGTCTTAGTGGTGGCCTGTTCAATATGTTCGGCAATGTCTCCGGTATCGTGACCCCCATTGCCATCGGTTACATCGTCGGCACATCTGGCTCCTTCAATGGCGCGCTGATTTATGTTGGGGTGCATGCGATTGTCGCGGTCTTAAGCTACCTGGTTATCGTAGGCGATATCAAACGTGTGGAGTTGAAACCAGTGACACTCAACTCAGCCGCGAGAGGGCGCTAACCATGAATACTCAGGCAAGCCCGGTGATTACAGATATGAAAGTCATTCCGGTTGCGGGCAATGACAGCATGCTGCTTAACATTGGCGGGGCGCATGGGGCATTTTTCACCCGTAATATTGTGGTGCTCACGGATAACGCCGGAAACACCGGCGTGGGTGAAGCGCCCGGCGGCGAAGTGATTTATCAGACGCTGGTCGATGCTATTCCACAGGTGGTCGGCCAGGAAGTGGCGCGTATGAATCGCGTGGTGCAAAACGTCCATAAAGGTAATCAGTCGGCGGATTTCGATACCTTCGGTAAAGGCGCATGGACCTTTGAATTACGTGTTAATGCGGTGGCGGCACTGGAAGCGGCACTCCTCGATTTACTTGGCAAAGCGCTGAACGTCCCGGTTTGCGAGCTATTAGGTCCGGGAAAACAGCGCGATGAAGTGACTGTACTCGGTTATCTGTTCTATATCGGCGATCGTAACAAAACCGATTTGCCCTACCTGGACGGCAAACATGCTCACCACGCCTGGTACGATTTACGTCACCAGCAGGCGCTCGACAGCCAGTCGATTGTGCGCCTCGCTGAAGCGGCGCAAGACCGTTATGGCTTCAAAGATTTCAAACTGAAAGGGGGCGTATTGCCCGGCGAGCAAGAACTTGAAGCCGCTCGCGAGCTGAAAAAACGTTTTCCAGAAGCACGAATCACCGTGGACCCAAATGGTGCGTGGTTACTGGATGAAGCCATTGCCCTGTGTAAAGGCATGGGCGATGTGCTGACCTATGCCGAAGATCCATGCGGCGCGGAGCAAGGTTATTCGGGGCGTGAAGTGATGGCTGAATTCCGCCGCGCCACGGGTTTACCGGTTGCGACCAATATGATTGCCACCAACTGGCGCGAAATGAACCACGCCATCATGCTTAATGCAGTCGACATTCCGCTGGCGGATCCTCATTTCTGGACGCTTAGCGGGGCCGTTCGCGTTGCACAGCTGTGCGATGAATGGGGTCTGACATGGGGTTGCCATTCCAATAACCATTTCGACATTTCACTGGCGATGTTTACCCATGTGGGGGCTGCGGCACCGGGCAAACCGACCGCCATCGATACCCACTGGATTTGGCAAGAAGGCGACCAGCGTCTGACGAAAAACCCGCTGCAAATCATCAACGGCAAAATTGCTGTACCAGACGCGCCAGGATTAGGCGTGGAGCTTGACTGGGAACAGGTACAGAAAGCCCATGAAGTGTATAAATCCCTTCCTGGTGGCTCACGTAATGACGCGACGGCAATGCAATATCTGGTGCCGAACTGGAAGTTTGATCGCAAACGTCCGGCATTCGGTCGCGGTTAACAGATTCTCGATGACAAGGAATAAGTAAAATGACGATATTCACTTCAACTCCGGTAGTCACCGCTATGCAGGTTATTCCTGTAGCGGGTCACGACAGTATGCTGATGAACCTCAGCGGCGCGCACTCACCTTTCTTCACCCGTAATATTGTGATTATCAAAGATAACTCCGGCCACACTGGCGTGGGTGAAATTCCAGGCGGCGAGAAAATCCGTCAAACGCTTGAAGAAGCCGCTGCGCTGGTGATTGGCAAGACGCTTGGTGAATACAAAAATATTCTCAACCTGGTGCGTGCTGAATTTGCCGATCGCGACTCCGGTGGTCGAGGTTTACAGACTTTTGATTTGCGTACCACCATTCACGTGGTGACCGGTATTGAATCGGCCATGTTAGATTTGCTTGGCCAGCATCTTGGCGTGAACGTGGCTTCTTTGTTGGGCGAAGGACAGCAGCGCAGCGAAGTCGAAATGCTCGGTTACTTGTTCTTTGTCGGCAATCGCAAACAAACACCACTGCCATATCAAAGCCAGCCTGACGAGAAATGCGACTGGTATCGCATTCGCCATGATGAGGCCATGACACCGGATGCGGTGGTGCGTCTGGCAGAGGCGGCATATGAAAAATATGGATTTAATGACTTCAAACTTAAAGGTGGCGTGTTAGCCGGTAGCGAAGAGGCCGAAGCGGTAACAGCGCTGGCAAAACGCTTCCCGCAAGCCCGCGTAACGCTTGATCCTAACGGAGCCTGGTCGCTTGATGAGGCGATTAACATCGGCAAACAATTACGTGGCGTGCTGGCGTATGCCGAAGATCCTTGCGGCGCGGAACAGGGTTATTCCGGCCGTGAAATTATGGCTGAATTCCGCCGTGCCACCGGTTTGCCGACTGCGACCAATATGATTGCCACCGACTGGCGTCAGATGGGCCATACACTTTCGCTGCAATCCGTCGATATTCCGCTGGCTGATCCGCATTTCTGGACCATGCAAGGCTCGGTTCGTGTCGCCCAAATGTGCCACGAATTTGGACTGACCTGGGGCTCGCACTCCAACAACCACTTCGATGTTTCGCTGGCGATGTTTACCCACGTGGCTGCTGCTGCACCGGGCAAAGTGACCGCCATCGACACCCACTGGATTTGGCAAGAAGGTAACCAGCGACTGACTCAACAACCGTTTGAAATCAAAGGTGGCATGGTGCAAGTGCCGTCGACGCCAGGTTTGGGGGTGGAGCTGGATATGGATCGCGTGATGAAAGCGCATGAGCTTTATCAGCAACATGGGCTGGGCGCGCGTGATGATGCGATGGCAATGCAGTACCTGATCCCAGAATGGACCTTTAACAATAAGCGTCCGTGCATGGTCAGATAAACTTTAACCTTACCACTCCCCACATCGCGACGGATGGCACATGAAAATTGTAATCGCACCAGATTCATACAAAAAGAGCCTGACGGCTCTGGAGGTCGCGACACACATTAAAGCGGGTTGTCGGGAAATATTCCCGGACGCCTGTTATGTGAAGGTTCCCGTTGCTGATGGCGTGAAAAGCATCCTGATTGGTATTACCGGGAGCTTAACGCCAGATGTGGGCGTGGTGCATCAGCATGGCATGGATGCCGCTTGCGCTGATCCACCGGACAAAACTGGCGGGGGCGCAGCGCTTGCCCGCCCTACGAAAAATGTTTTTGTCAGATAAGCACAGCGTCATTCGATTTTAACGTCACGCTTATCCGAACAACCGCTGGGCTTCTTTCGACACATTATTCATCTCATCAAGTAGCTCAAACAGTTCAGGTTCCAGATCTTCCGGTTTCACGCCATTACGCAGTTGATGTTCCAGCGTCAGACACAGGTTTTTCAACCGCGGCACACCGCTGTAGCTACAACTGCCGTGAAGTTTATGAATGATATCAACCAATTTCTCCGGGTTTTCTCCGACCAGTTGTTCTTCAACGGTGTTACGTACTTCAGGTAAAAATGCCAACAGCATTTGAAGCAGATCGCGCGCCAGATCTGGCTTATTGGCCGCTTGTTGCAACGCCAGCGCCCAGTCGAGCGTCTGGTTTTGATTGCTGGTTTGCGTTGTGACTTCTACGTTTGCGGGCTGAGCGAGCGCGGTGATGGCACCCGGCTGATACCGTAGCAGCAGGCTATAGAGCTTTTTCTCTTCGATTGGCTTGGCAAGATAGTCATTCATGCCGGCACTCAGCAGTTTCTCTTTTTGCCCCGCCATGGCATGCGCTGTTACGGCGATGACCGGCGTTTGCTGGTGGTGCGGCATCTGGCGAATAACTTCGCAGGCGCGGATACCGTCCATTTCAGGCATTTGAATATCCATCAGGATGATGTCTATTTGCATCTGCTTCGCCCGCTCAATGGCTTGTAAGCCGCTGCCGCACAGCTCAACGTTTTGCACATGATCTTCGAGCAATGCGCCGATCAGTTTCAGGTTGGCCGGATTGTCATCCACCGCCATCACCGTAAGTGGCAGTTTTTTGTTTTCAACGTTATCTATAAGAGCCGGATGGGTATTGAATATGTGCTCAGCCAATAATGGCAGCAGACGTGGTGCGGTAACCGGCTTGAGCAAGCAGGCGGCAACACCCTCTTTTTTAAGCGACTCCGCATCTATCTGGCAATGACTTGGCAGCGCCAGAATCAGGCAGTCTGTCATGGTGACCGCTTTTGCCAGTTTTGGATTGGTAATAGAGAGCGTGTCGCGGAACGTAACCGGCATACCGAGCAGCATAATATCGTAGTGCGCTTCAGCGAGGGCGGTGAACGTTGGGCTATACACCACTTCAAGCGGCGTATTGGCTAAAATATTGAGCGTGCTTTGCGCCGCAGAAGCGTTTTGCTCGATATACGCAATGCGTTTGCCCGCCAGATTCTCAGTGGAATAACCGTCAAGCACCGCGTTAGGATTGAGATCCAGATTGATATAGAACCAGAAAGTAGAGCCTTGATTTGGCTGGCTATGGAACGAAATATCACCGCCCATTTCACTGACCAGTTTCTGGGTAATCACCAGCCCCAGCCCCGTACCGCCGTGACGCCGTGAAATACTGGCATCCGCCTGACGAAAAGCCTGGAACAGACGCGACTGTTCCTGCTCAGGAATGCCAATGCCGGTATCATGGATCCGCATCTCAACCTGAACTTTGTTGTTGCCTTGCGAGCGCTTCTCAACCACCAAATCAATATTGCCGCTCTCGGTAAACTTAATCGCGTTACCCACCAGATTGGTCACTACCTGCTGCAAGCGTAGTGGATCGCCAATCACGTTGTCCGGGACGTCATTTTTGATGTTTAACGTCAGCTCCAGACCTTTGTCATGAGCGGAGTGCGCCAGCAAAGTCACGACTTCATCGAGCGTATTACGCAGCGGGAACGGAATGCTTTCCAGAATCAGTTTACCTGCTTCCAGCTTAGAGAAATCCAGTACGTCATTGATGATGGTAAGCAGATTATTCGCCGAACGTTCAATGGTATACAGATGGTCACGCTGTGTGGCATTCAAATCTGTTTTCAGTGTCAAACGGGTAAAACCAATCACCCCATTGAGCGGTGTACGCAGCTCGTGGGACATATTCGCGAGGAACTCAGACTTAATACGAGCGGCTTCCTGAGCGCGTTTCTTGGCGAGATCCAGCTCAACGTTCTGGATTTCCATCTGCTCAAGCGTTTCGCGCAAGTCGGAGGTGGCCTGGTCAATATTGTGCTGCATCTCCTCGTGATAGGCGGTCAACGACATCGCCATCGAATTAATACCGTTTTTCAGCATATCTAATTCGCCGAGCATGAAACCTTCGACGCGGCTATCGAGTTGGCCGCGACGTATCCGGTCAACCGTGTTCACCATATTACGAATAGGTCCAGTCACATCGCGCATCAGACGATAGGCGAAGAGCATCGCGATACCGACGCAGAACAGCATCATCAAAGTCGAGATGAAAATTTCACGGTACTGCTGCAAACGCACTGATTTCAGATCGAGTTCAATCGCGACGTAGCCCAGCGAATTACCTGCCGGTTTCGCATCGGTCACTTCCGACTCGTCCGGTGAATAGCTCTCAGAAATAATGGGGGTGCGCAGAATTATTGAATCGCCATGCCGCGTGATGCTTAAACTGTGTGGTGGTTTTTCATTGTTCGGTAACTTCAAAGCCGAAGCATTGAGCTGATAATTGGAAGTGACAAACAGTTTGTTGTTTTCATCAAACACCGAAATTGCCCGCACAATATCGGAATGGCGGCGGTGCAACACGCTGACTAACTGGCGTATCGACTCGCGACTGTGAAAACTCATGCCATATTCGCTGGCGACGGCCAGAGGTTCGATAATGTTGGCACCAGAGTCTTCGAGCTGACGCTGCAGGTCGTTGTAGCGATGGACGACAAAAAAGATACTGAGCAATAAACCGATCATTAAAGTCGGGGCCAGAATCAGGATCATCATGCGTGCGCGCAGGCTGTAGTTGGTCATGGGGTTCCGATATGGGACAATTGAAGCAATAGTTAATATTTTTGAGAGAGCACTCAGGCTCATGGCGCAATTCTACTCTGCAAAGCGACGGGTTACGACTCGTCAAATCATAACCGTGAACGTTAATGACCTTGACCCGTTTGGTCAGGGCGTCGCACGTCATAACGGTAAAGCGCTTTTTATCCAGGGCGCACTGCCTGGCGAACAGGTTGAAGTCACGATTACTGAAGACAAACGTAACTTTGCTCAGGCTCGGGTGAAGCGACGCTTAAATGATAGCCCGCAACGTGTGGCTCCGCGTTGCCCGCACTTTGGCGTTTGCGGTGGTTGCCAGCAGCAACATGCCAGCGTCGAATTGCAGCAGCAAGCAAAATCCCGTGCGCTGGCGCGCATGATGGGAACGCGTGAAGCAGCAGCGGTGGTGGACGAAATAATTTCTGGTTCTCCATGGGGTTATCGTCGACGCGCGCGCTTAGGGTTGAATTACCAGCCTAAAACGCAAACCTTACAGATGGGTTTTCGCAAATCCCAGGACAGCGCACTGGTGAATATTCACCAGTGCCCGGTTCTGGCGCCCCAACTTGAGGCATTACTGGAACCCTTGCACCATTGTCTGTCTGAATTAAAAGCGGTGCGTCGTTTAGGCCATGTTGAACTGGTGCTGGCAGATAATGGTCCGCTGATGGTGCTGCGTCATTTAGATGCCCTTCATGACGATGATCGGCAAAAACTGGAACGCTTTTCGCATTCTACAGGCGTCGCGCTGTTTTTAGCCCCGGACAGTGAGACACTAACCGCGTTGAGTGACGATGAACCCTGCTATCACTCAGACGGGCTACGCTTAACGTTCAGTCCGCGTGATTTCATTCAGGTTAATGACGGCGTGAATCAGCAAATGGTTGCCCGTGCCGTGGAGTGGCTGGATATTCAGCCCTCTGACCGGGTGCTGGATCTGTTCTGCGGAATGGGAAACTTTACGCTTCCGCTCGCCACACGCGCTGAAAGTGTCGTTGGGGTGGAAGGCGTTGCTGCGCTGGTGGCGAAAGGTGAATATAATGCAGAATGTAATTCGCTGAAAAATGTCACATTCTTTCATGAAAACCTGGAAGATGATGTGACTCGTCAACCCTGGGCTGCCCAGGGTTTTGACAAAATATTGCTCGACCCCGCGCGAGCGGGTGCAGCAGGCGTTATGCAGCATGTGATTGCACTTGCACCGAAGCGAGTGGTCTATGTTTCATGTAATCCGACCACGCTTGCCCGAGACAGTGAGGCATTGTTAGCTGCGGGGTACCAAATTCAGCGGCTAGCAATGCTCGATATGTTTCCCCACACTGGGCACCTTGAGTCAATGGCGCTCTTTGAGCGCGTTTAAGCAGTTAATCAGGCCGTGCGGCATGACTAATACCTAATAGATTTCAAGGAGCAGGAAGGCGGCAAACGAGTCAATCCCGATGAGCTTACTTCTGTAAGTGGTTCGGGTGAGCGTGAGCAGCTAACGCACCTGCAGCTTGAAAGATGAAGGGTATACACAGGAGAGGACAATGGTTGCGGTAAGAAGTGCACATCTCAATAAAGCTGGCGAATTTGCGCCCGATAGATGGATTGCTAGCCTCGGGATCACCAACCAGCAGTCATGTGAACGCTTAGCCGAAACCTGGCGGTATTGCGAGCAACAGACCAAAGGCCATCCAGACGCGGAATTGCTGTTGTGGCGCGGCGTCGAGATGGTGGAAATCCTGTCTATGCTGAGCATGGACAACGATACCCTGCGAGCCGCATTACTTTTCCCTCTTGCCGACGCAGGCGTGGTCACCGAAGAGGTGATGCGCGAAAGCATTGATAGCCAGGTCGTGACGCTGATTCACGGCGTGCGTGATATGGCCGCAATCCGCCAGCTTAAAGCCGCGCATACCGATTCAGTTTCTGCTGAACAGGTCGATAACGTACGTCGCATGTTGTTGGCGATGGTGGACGATTTCCGTTGCGTGGTGATCAAACTCGCCGAGCGTATCGCTCACCTGCGTGAAGTAAAAGATGCGCCGGAAGACGAGCGCGTTCTGGCTGCAAAAGAGTGTACCAATATCTATGCGCCGCTCGCTAATCGTCTGGGTATTGGTCAGCTAAAATGGGAGCTGGAAGATTACTGCTTCCGCTATCTGCATCCTGCGGAATACAAACGCATCGCAAAATTGCTGCACGAGCGGCGTATCGACCGTGAGCATTACATTGATGAGTTTGTCAGCGCGCTGCGCAAATCGATGAAAGAAGAGGGCGTGAAGGCTGAAGTGTATGGCCGCCCGAAACACATCTACAGCATCTGGCGCAAGATGCAGAAAAAATCCCTCGCCTTTGATGAGCTGTTTGATGTGCGTGCCGTGCGCGTGGTGGCTGAACGTTTGCAGGATTGCTACGCAGCACTGGGCATCGTACACACCCATTATCGCCATATGCCTGACGAATTTGATGATTACGTCGCCAACCCAAAACCCAACGGTTACCAGTCGATTCATACCGTGGTGCTGGGGCCAAACGGCAAGACAATCGAAATCCAGATTCGTACCAAGCAGATGCATGAAGAGTCAGAACTCGGCGTTGCGGCGCACTGGAAATACAAAGAGGGCAACGCACGTAGCGGTAGTACCGGCCATGAAGACCGCATTGCGTGGCTGCGTAAGCTGATTGCCTGGCAAGAAGAGATGGCCGATTCCGGCGAGTTGCTGGATGAAGTCCGCAGCCAGGTATTTGATGATCGCGTGTATGTGTTTACTCCTAAAGGTGACGTGGTGGACTTACCGGCAGGCTCCACGCCGCTGGACTTTGCTTACCACATTCACAGTGATGTCGGGCACCGTTGCATCGGTGCGAAAATAGGTGGGCGCATTGTGCCGTTTACCTATCAGCTGCAAATGGGCGATCAGATTGAAGTCATCACCCAGAAACAGCCGAACCCGAGCCGTGACTGGCTGAACCCTAACCTGGGCTACATCACCACCAGCCGTGGGCGCGCTAAAATCCACAACTGGTTCCGTAAACAGGACCGGGACAAGAACATACTGGCCGGACGCCAAATCCTTGATGATGAAATTGAGCATCTGGGTATCAGCCTGAAAGAGGCTGAGAAATCGCTGTTGCCGCGTTATAACTTCAATGAAGTTGAAGAATTATTAGCGGCGATTGGCGGCGGTGATATTCGTCTTAACCAGATGAGCAACTACCTGCAATCGCAGTTTAACAAGCCAACGGCGGCTGAACAGGATGAACAAGCCCTTCGTCAACTGGAGAAAAAGTCTTACACGCCGCAATCGCGCAGCAAAGATAACGGACGCGTAGTGGTGGAAGGCGTTGGCAACCTGATGCATCACATTGCACGTTGCTGCCAGCCGATTCCGGGGGACGAAATTGTTGGTTTTATTACTCAGGGGCGCGGTATTTCCATTCACCGGGCAGACTGCGACCAGCTTGCCGAACTGCAATCCCACGCGCCGGAACGTATCGTTGATGCGGTATGGGGAGAAAGCTACTCCAGCGGTTATTCGCTGGTGGTGCGTGTCACCGCCAACGATCGCAGCGGCCTGTTGCGCGATATCACGACCATTCTGGCGAATGAAAAGGTGAACGTGCTAGGCGTTGCCAGTCGCAGCGATACCAAACAACAACTGGCGACCATCGATATGAATATCGAAATCTACAACCTGCAGGTGCTGGGTAGGGTATTAGGCAAACTGAATCAGGTGCCTGATATTATCGACGCCAGGCGATTGCACGGCTGATAAAATTTTAATATTGCAGCGGAAGTATTTCCGCTGCTTATTTCAAATGCTTAATCATATATCTTTATGCCGTTGTTTTTTCTTATGAACTGAGTAAAGTAAATGCTTCGTGTTCACTTAAAGGATTAACCATGGCACATTCTATTTATATGAGTCTGTCAGGTAATAAACAGGGCCTTATTTCACAAGGTTGTTCATCGGTAGAATCTATTGGTAACAGATGTCAGCTATCTCATGCGGATCAAATCCAACTTCTTTCTTTCAAACATCATATTCTTTGCGATGAAAATGTTAACCACCTCCCTGTCACGCTGATAAAAGCCATTGATAAAGCGACACCGTTATTGGGAGTAGCAATATCTCATCAGGAAGAGTTAACGCTCGTTATCGATTTTTATCGCACGGCATCACATGGACGGCAGGAAAAATATTTCACCATAAAAATTAATCGCGCAGTCATTGTTGAGATGTATATTGATTATCCACACTCAGTAACGCAAAGCGAGGTTCAGCCTGAGGAGGTTATTTCGCTGCGCTATAACGATATTACCTGGGAACACCATGCGGCTGGTACTTGCGGGTATAGTTTCTGGGAAGACCGGGTATGATACTTTCAAGTTTGTCCTTTAATGCCGAAAATAGTTTCTCTTTACAGAGCTTACGTCGGTTATCGCTAAAGCTTAAAAATTTGGCTGAGCATATGGCGAGAAATTATCTGCGAGGACTATTAATAAAACGCCGCTTTTTGGCAGAAGTTGAGCAATTAATATCTCAGAGTGAAACTGCTTTTGTCGAGGGCCGAATAGATTTGAATGCTGCAACGTATTTCTTGCAGCAAGAGTATAACTATCTCAAAAAAGCCAGTGACGATCTCTCTGCTCAGCGAGTGCAACAGTGGGTTATTATTGAGGCTGAAAAAGAAGCTGAGGTTGAGCGTAACGGGTGGAAAAAATTAGTTATTAAACAGATTGGTTTTGTAGGAGGTGGAACGCAAATTCTAGCTGGATATGGTGCTTGTGCGGGGACGTTAGGGCTAGGTTGTGCAGCGTTTGGAGGAACTCTTATTGCCCACGGTACAAATAATATGTATGAAAATGGATATTATTTGTTATATCGAAAAGAAAAAGTCGGTTATGTGAAACAAGTGTATCAGATCGTTGCAAAAGAAGCGGGGTTTACTGAAAAACAGGGCCAGAATGCTTTTGCTGTGGTTGACCTTGGGTTATCGGCTAAAGGGCTATTTGGAAAGGCTATCAAACCCGATGCCAGAAGAATTTTTAATTATATAAACGCCGATAAAATTATGGGCTGGAAAAAGATGACGAAAAAGGAGTTATTTATTGAACTGGCTAATGATGCAATTACTTTATCTGGCATCAGTGGTGAGGTAGATGATGACAAATAATATTCTTTTTCTATTATGCTATTTGTTAACATCGTTGACATTTTTAGCTATTCAGACGCTTTGTTTTTTTTATTCCATCCGATTCAGCAAAAGCAATCTTTTGACCTACACCTATGTATTAGTTAGCGTGATTTTTATTGCGTTTCAAGTAGCTTTAGCCCGGGATGGTAAGTTTCCCTTCGGACTGCTATCGGAACAGAATTTATATGTTGATACCCTGATAAGAGATATTGCAATGGTTTTTGGACTGACGCATATCGCCTTTTTTTACTTGCTGAATATGCTGGCTAACAAAAAAAGAGATTGGCTAAAATAGTGAACCGTTTGGGATATCAACCTTGAAACATGAAGCGACTATTTGGTATAGATACCCGCAAATTTGCCAAAAAGTAGAGCTAGCATGTCCTCTCAAATTACCCGCCTTCTGGGCATCATGAAGCGCCTGCGTGACCCGGAAACAGGTTGCCCGTGGGATAAAGAACAAACCTTCGCCACCATCGCTCCCTACACCCTGGAAGAAACTTACGAAGTACTTGATGCCATCAACCGCGAAGATTTTGATGATCTACGCGGAGAATTAGGCGATTTACTGTTTCAGGTAGTGTTTTACGCGCAGATGGCTCAGGAAGAAGGGCGCTTTAATTTCGACGATATCTGCGAGGCGATAAGCGACAAACTTGAACGTCGTCACCCTCATATATTTGCCGATGCTACCGCTGAAAACAGCACCGAAGTGTTGACGCGCTGGGAACAAATCAAATCCGATGAACGTGCTGAAAAAGCACAGCATTCTGCCGTTGACGATATTCCTCATGCTTTGCCCGCATTAATGCGAGCGCACAAAATCCAGAAACGTTGCTCCACGGTCGGTTTTGACTGGACCACACTTGGCCCGGTTTTAGACAAAGTTTATGAAGAGATCGACGAAGTGATGCATGAGGCGAAACAAGCCGTCGTCGATGAAGCAAAACTGGAAGAAGAAGTCGGCGATTTATTGTTCGCAACCGTCAATCTGGCTCGCCACTTAGGCACCAAAGCTGAAACGGCATTACAAAAAGCCAACCTGAAATTCGAGCGTCGTTTCCGCGAAGTGGAACAAATTATTGCCGGACAAGGGATGAAAATGGAGCAAGCAACGCTCGAACAGATGGAAAATGCCTGGCAGCAAGTTAAACGCAAGGATTCTGATATCTAACGTGTTTTTTGGCTCAGGCGCACGTTATGGCAATTTCAATTTAACAAGCGCTTGATTTACGTCAAAAACATTTACGCCAAACGGGCTATTTTCAGTGCCCTGACAAAGCGCGAGGTCAGGGCTTTGCAGACAGAATGAAAGTTTGTGGCGCCGATACTGTTCGGGTATACTACTTTCCCGTCCTGGTACTTCCATCGTCTTTAAACCTAACTCTTCAGGTTCAGCATGACAACGAACTATATTTTTGTGACCGGCGGGGTCGTTTCCTCTCTGGGTAAAGGCATTGCCGCAGCCTCCCTCGCAGCTATTCTCGAAGCCCGTGGCCTCAACGTATCCATCATGAAACTCGATCCGTACATTAACGTCGATCCGGGTACCATGAGCCCTATTCAACATGGGGAAGTGTTCGTTACAGAAGACGGCGCTGAAACCGACCTGGATTTAGGTCACTACGAGCGTTTCATTCGCAACAAAATGACGCGTCGTAACAACTTCACCACTGGCCGTATTTACTCAGAAGTTCTGCGTAAAGAACGTCGTGGCGATTACCTGGGCGCGACCGTTCAGGTTATTCCACACATCACGAACGCAATCAAAGAACGCATCCTTGAAGGTGGCGAAGGCTACGATGTCGTATTGGTTGAAATCGGCGGTACTGTAGGTGATATCGAATCCCTGCCGTTCCTCGAAGCGATTCGTCAGATGGCTGTTGAAGTGGGTCGTGAGCACACTCTGTATATGCACCTGACTCTGGTGCCGTACATGGCTGCTGCCGGTGAAGTGAAAACTAAACCGACCCAACACTCTGTAAAAGAACTGCTTTCTATCGGTATCCAGCCAGATGTGCTGATCTGCCGTTCTGACCGCGTTGTTCCGGCAAATGAACGTGCGAAAATTGCATTGTTCTGTAACGTCCCGGAGAAAGCGGTTATTTCTCTAAAAGATGTCGATTCCATCTATAAAATTCCAGGCCTGTTGAAATCACAGGGTTTGGACGATTATATTTGTAAACGATTCAGCTTGAACGTTCCTGAAGCTAACTTGTCCGAATGGGAACAAGTTATTTACGAAGAAGCGAATCCGACAAGCGAAGTTACGATTGGTATGGTCGGCAAGTACATTGAACTGCCAGATGCCTACAAATCTGTCATTGAAGCGTTGAAACACGGTGGTTTGAAAAATCGCCTGACCGTTAACATCAAGCTAATTGATTCGCAGGATGTTGAAACTCGCGGTGCTGAAGAAGTGCTGAAAGGATTGGATGCTATCCTTATCCCTGGCGGTTTCGGTTACCGTGGTGTGGAAGGCAAAATCGCCACCGCGCGCTATGCTCGTGAGCAGAACATTCCTTACCTGGGTATTTGCTTAGGTATGCAGGTTGCGCTGATCGAGTTTGCACGAAACGTTGCAGGTATGGCTAACGCCAACTCAACTGAATTTGTGCCAGACTGTAAATACCCGGTGGTCGCCTTAATCACCGAGTGGCGAGATGAAGAAGGTAACGTTGAAGTTCGTACTGAAAAGAGCGACTTGGGCGGTACTATGCGTCTTGGCGGCCAGCAGTGTCAGTTGACCGATGGTAGTCTGGTGCGCCAGATGTACGGTGAACCGACAATCGTTGAACGTCATCGCCATCGTTATGAAGTCAACAACATGTTGTTGAAGCAAATTGAAACAGCAGGTCTGCGCGTTGCGGGCCGTTCCGGTGATGACCAACTGGTAGAAATCATCGAAGTGCCAAATCATCCGTGGTTTGTTGCTTGCCAGTTCCACCCGGAATTTACGTCGACTCCACGTGATGGCCACCCACTGTTTGCAGGCTTTGTTAAAGCTGCCGGTGAGTACCAGAAGCGTCAGGCGAAGTAAGCAGAGAGTTAGAACGACAACGCGCGAATGTTTCGCGCGTTGTTTGTCTGGAGTTTTAGTTTAACTTGTACTGAGGAAAATCTAATGTCCAAAATCGTTAAAGTCATCGGTCGTGAAATCATCGACTCCCGTGGTAACCCGACTGTTGAAGCTGAAGTTCATCTGGAAGGCGGTTTCGTAGGTATGGCTGCTGCACCATCAGGTGCTTCAACTGGTTCCCGCGAAGCGCTGGAACTGCGCGATGGCGACAAATCTCGCTACCTGGGCAAAGGCGTTCTGAAAGCCGTTGCTGCAGTTAACGGCCCGATCGCTGCGGCTGTAACTGGTAAAGATGCGAAAGACCAGGCAAACATCGATAAAATCATGATCGACCTGGACGGTACCGAAAACAAATCCAACTTCGGCGCTAACGCAATCCTGGCTGTTTCTCTTGCTGCTGCTAAAGCTGCTGCTGCCTCTAAAGGCCTGCCGCTGTATGCACACATCGCTGAACTGAACGGCACTCCAGGCAAATTCTCTATGCCACTGCCTATGATGAACATCATCAACGGTGGCGAGCACGCTGATAACAACGTTGATATCCAAGAGTTCATGATCCAACCAGTTGGCGCGAAAACTCTGAAAGAAGCCATCCGTATGGGTTCTGAAGTTTTCCACACTCTGGCAAAAGTTCTGAAATCTAAAGGCATGGGTACTGCTGTTGGTGACGAAGGTGGCTATGCGCCAAACCTGGGTTCCAACGCTGAAGCACTGGCTGTAATCGCTGAAGCGGTTAAAGCTGCAGGCTACGAGCTGGGTAAAGATATTACTCTGGCTATGGACTGTGCTGCTTCTGAATTCTACAAAGACGGTAAATACGTTCTGGCTGGCGAAGGCAACAAAGCTTTCACCTCTGAAGAATTCACTGCATTCCTGGAAGATCTGACCAAACAGTACCCAATCGTTTCTATCGAAGACGGTCTGGACGAGTCTGATTGGGATGGCTTCGCGCACCAGACTAAAGTTCTGGGCGACAAAATCCAGTTGGTTGGTGACGATCTGTTCGTAACTAACACCAAAATCCTGAAAAGAGGTATCGACAACGGTATCGCTAACTCCATTCTGATCAAATTCAACCAGATCGGTTCTCTGACCGAAACTCTGGCTGCGATCAAAATGGCGAAAGATGCTGGCTACACTGCAGTTATCTCTCACCGTTCAGGCGAAACTGAAGACGCTACCATCGCTGACCTGGCTGTTGGTACTGCTGCAGGCCAGATCAAAACTGGTTCTATGAGCCGTTCTGATCGTGTTGCTAAGTACAACCAGCTGATTCGTATCGAAGAAGCACTGGCTGCACAGGGCACACCAGCTCCGTTCAACGGTCTGAAAGAAGTTAAAGGTCAGTAATTCGTTACTGCTTTAAATTCTTACAAAAAACCCGCTTCGGCGGGTTTTTTTATTTCTATTTTTGTAGGCTCCTGAACACTTTACGTATCCTTTGACCAGTAGAGTTTGCGGATCCCTGGCCTGTCGACCAGGCTTACGGGGACTTTTCACTCACAGGTCAGGAGACCGACATGAAAGCAGCAGTTGTGAATAAAGACCACTCTGTAGGGATCATTGATAAACCCGTTCGCGCCCTTCAACACGGCGAGGCATTGCTGACAATGGAATGTTGTGGCGTATGCCATACCGATTTACATGTAAAAAACGGAGATTTTGGTGACGTAACAGGCATTACGCTTGGGCATGAAGGCATTGGCGTGGTGAAGACTGTTGGTCCGGGTGTGACTTCCCTGAAAGTGGGTGACCGCGCAAGTGTTGCCTGGTTCTTCCGAGGATGCGGAAATTGCGAATACTGTAACACCGGCAACGAAACCCTGTGTCGTAGCGTCACTAACGCGGGTTATACCGCCGATGGTGGTATGGCTGAGGAGTGTATCGTTGTCGCTGATTACGCGGTAAAAGTCCCTGATGGTCTTGAATCTGCTGCAGCCAGTAGTGTGACTTGTGCAGGTGTCACCACTTATAAAGCGGTGAAAGTTTCGCACATCAAACCGGGCCAGTGGATTGCGATTTATGGCTTAGGCGGCCTGGGTAACCTCGCGTTGCAATACGCTAAAAATGTGTTTAATGCCAAAGTGATAGCCGTTGACGTGAATGATGCTCAGTTAGATTTCGCCAAACAGTCCGGGGCGGATTTAGTCATCAACTCACGCACTGAAGATGCGGCCAAAGTCATCCAGGAGAAAGTAGGGGGCGCACATGCGGCGGTAGTGACAGCCGTGGCGAAAGAGGCATTCAACTCAGCTGTCGACGCCGTTCGTGCAGGCGCGCGCATTGTGGCGGTAGGTTTGCCATCTGATTCCATGAGCCTGAACATTCCACGCCTGGTTCTCGATGGTATCGAAGTAGTAGGTTCTTTAGTCGGAACGCGCCATGATTTAGCGGAAGCTTTCCAGTTTGCTGCCGAAGGGAAAGTGGTGCCTAAAGTCACCATGCGCCCACTGGAAGATATCAATGCCATTTTCAAGGAAATGGAAGAGGGTAAAATCAAAGGCCGTATGGTGATTGATTTTAAAACGAAGAAGTAAGCATTGTAGATAACTTAAATTGGCCGGGATAATCCCGGCCATTTGCATGATCTCAACCGCCACATCTGCGATAATTACTCTTTAGACCTATTATCAGAGATGACTATGCAGTACCCGATTAACGAGATGTTCCAGACCCTGCAAGGGGAGGGCTATTTTACTGGTGTGCCCGCCATCTTCATTCGCCTGCAAGGCTGCCCTGTGGGCTGCGCGTGGTGCGATACCAAACACACCTGGGATAAACTCGCAGATCGTGAAGTCTCACTGTTCAGTATTCTCGCTAAAACGAAAGAGAGCGATAAATGGGGTAATGCCAGCGCAGAAGATCTGCTGGCAATATTCCAGCGTCAGGATTATACCGCACGCCACGTGGTGATCACTGGAGGGGAACCGTGCATTCACGATCTCACGCCGCTCACATCACTGTTTGAGCACCACGGTTATAGCTGCCAGATTGAAACCAGCGGCACGCACGAAGTGCGTTGCACTGCGGGAACCTGGGTAACGGTTTCCCCGAAAGTGAATATGCGTGGTGGCTACGATGTGCTGTCTCAGGCTCTGGAACGTGCAGACGAGATTAAGCATCCAGTGGGTCGCATGCGTGATATTGAAGCGCTCGACGAATTGCTGGCCACTCTGGTGGATGATAAAAAACGCATTATCGCGCTTCAGCCTATCAGCCAGAAAGAAGATGCAACGCGCCTGTGTATCGAAACCTGTATCGCCCGTAACTGGCGGCTATCGATGCAGACGCATAAGTATTTGAATATCGCTTAAAACAAAAAAGGCACCTTTACGGTGCCTTTCTTTTAACCTTTATACACGCAACCGGCGGTACAAGTTTCTTTGACCATGACCGCACTCAGCAGCGGAACAATCGGTTTCATTTCGTCCCAAATCCATTTAGCCAGGACTTCGCTGGTTGGATTCTCAAGACCTGGAATATCATTCAAATAGTAATGATCCAGACGGTCATAGGTCGGCTTAAACGCGGCCTTCAGCTCTGAAAAATCCATTATCCAGCCGGTATACGGATCAACCTCGCCAGTGATTTCCAGGCGCACCATAAAGGAATGGCCATGTAAGCGACCGCACTTGTGGCCTTCAGGAACATGTGGCAGGTGGTGAGCGGCTTCGAAGGTAAAATCTTTAAACAGGGTGGTGGTCATTATTACTTTCTCTGTAGGGCGAAAAACCGCCGCATAGTACCGGAATCCACTATTTTGCGCATTAACTTAAATCATGCCCTTGGCGTAAATCCCCGGCTCCCCTCTTATTTTCTATTTTATCTTTTGTTTTTCATTGGCTTAGCTAACCACTTTTAACGTTATGAATTACCCGTAAAAGCGGTTAGTCATTTTGGTTATTTGTTATTTCTATCCCTTCTTTAATTGTTACTATCGCTCTGGTTAACCTTACCTTATTGCCGTTTATCCGTTGAAAACGGACCTTTGCTACTGGAACTCACAACGCATGACAACTCAGGCTCCACCGACCGCATTGCTGCCGCTAACTCCGGAGCAACTGGCACGCCTCCAGGCGGCGACGACAGATTTCTCACAGACTCAATTGGCCTGGTTATCCGGCTATTTTTGGGGAATGATCAATCAACAACCGGGCACGGTTGCTGCGGCACAGCCCGCTGCGGCTGAAGTTCCGGTGATTACGCTGATTTCAGCATCTCAAACCGGTAACGCGCGCCGTGTGAGCGAACAACTGCGCGACGATTTGCTGGCGGCGAAATTAAACGTCAACCTGGTGAATGCGGGCGACTATAAATTCAAACAAATTGCCCAGGAAAAATTGCTGATTGTCGTGACCTCCACCCAGGGTGAAGGTGAGCCGCCAGAAGAAGCCGTCGCGCTGCACAAGTTCTTGTTCTCTAAAAAAGCACCGAAACTTAATGGTACAGCCTTTGCTGTATTTAGCCTGGGTGACACTTCTTACGAATTCTTCTGCCAGTCCGGTAAAGACTTTGACACTAAACTCGCGGAATTAGGCGGTGAACGCCTTTTAGACAGGGTTGATTGCGACGTCGAGTTCCAGCCAGCAGCACTTACCTGGCGCGCCAACATTGTTGAAGTCCTCAAATCTCGCGTGCCGACTGAATCACCAGCACAAGCGGCAGTGACGGCAACAGGCGTGACCAACGAAATCTTCACCAGCCCATACACAAAAGAAGCGCCGCTCGTTGCGTCACTGGCGGTGAACCAGAAAATTACTGGCCGTGACTCGGAAAAAGACGTGCGCCATTTTGAAATCGATCTTGGCGATTCAGGTCTGCGCTACCAACCAGGTGACGCGCTTGGCGTCTGGTATCAAAACTGCCCTGCATTAGTGAAAGAGCTGGTTGAACTGCTATGGCTAAAAGGTGATGAGAGCGTCACCGTCGATGGCAAAACGTTGTCACTGAGCGAAGCGCTGGAGTGGCATTTCGAGCTGACGATTAACACCGGCAACATTGTTGAGAAGTACGCGCAACTCACGCGCAATGCCACATTGCTGGATCTGGTGGGCGATAAAACTAAACTGCAGCACTTTGCCCAGAGCACGCCAATTGTCGACATGGTGCGTTACGCGCCAGCGGAATTGACCGCCGGGCAGTTGATTGAGTTGCTGCGCCCGCTGACCCCGCGCCTGTATTCCATCGCCTCATCTCAGGCTGAAGCGGAAAGCGAAGTACATATTACGGTTGGCGTGGTGCGTTATGACATCGAAGGTCGTGCCCGTACCGGTGGCGCATCTGGTTTCCTGGCTGACCGGCTTGAAGAAGATGGCGAAGTGCGCGTGTTCATTGAACATAACGATAACTTCCGTCTGCCCGCTAATCCGGAAACGCCGGTCATTATGATTGGCCCTGGGACGGGTATCGCGCCATTCCGCGCGTTTATGCAGCAGCGTGAAAACGACGGTGCAACCGGTAAAAACTGGCTGTTCTTCGGCAACCCGCATTTTACCGACGATTTCCTCTATCAGGTTGAATGGCAGCGTTACGTCAAAGACGGCCTGCTGACTCATATCGACCTCGCCTGGTCTCGCGACCAGGAACATAAAATATACGTACAAGATAAACTGCGCGAAAAAGGCGCGGAACTGTGGAACTGGATCAAAGACGGTGCCCACATTTACGTCTGCGGCGATGCAAATCGCATGGCAAAAGACGTTGAGCATGCATTACTGGAAGTGGTAGCCGAGTTTGGTGGTATGGACACTGAAACGGCCGATGAATTTTTAAGTGAGCTGCGCGTTGAGCGCCGTTATCAGCGAGATGTCTACTAATGAGCGAAAAACACCCAGGACCATTAGTGGTCGAAGGCAAACTGTCTGACGCCGAGCGTCTGAAACGCGAAAGCAATTATTTGCGCGGCACCATCAAAGAAGATTTGCAGGATGGGCTGACGGGCGGCTTCAGAGGCGATAACTTTTTGCTGATCCGCTTCCACGGCATGTACCAGCAAGACGACCGTGATATCCGTGCTGAACGTGCGGAGCAAAAACTCGAACCGCGCCACGCCATGATGCTGCGCTGCCGTCTGCCGGGTGGGATTATCACCACTGAGCAATGGCGCGCCATTGATAAATTTGCCGAAGACAAAACCATTTACGGCAGCATTCGTCTGACTAACCGCCAGACTTTCCAGTTCCACGGCATTCTGAAAAAGAACGTGAAACCGGCACACGAAATGCTGCATGAAGTAGGACTTGATGCGCTGGCGACCGCTAATGACGTAAACCGCAACGTACTGTGTACGTCGAACCCGGTGGAGTCTGAGTTACATCAGGAAGCTTACGAGTGGGCGAAAAAGCTCTCCGAACACTTGCTGCCGCGCACTCGTGCTTACGCTGAAATCTGGTGGGATCAAGAGAAAGTTGCGACCACTGACGAAGAGCCGATCCTCGGTGAAACGTATTTGCCGCGTAAGTTTAAAACCACGGTCGTCGTACCCCCGCAGAACGATGTCGATCTTCATGCCAATGACATGAACTTCATCGCCATTGCAAAAGACGGCAAGTTGGTGGGCTTCAACCTGTTGGTGGGCGGCGGTTTGTCCATCGAACACGGTAACAAAGCGACCTATGCGCGTACCGCGAGCGAGTTTGGTTACATTCCACTTGAGCACACGCTGGCGGTGGCGGAAGCCGTTGTGACCACACAGCGTGACTGGGGTAACCGTACCGATCGTAAAAACGCTAAAACCAAATACACCCTTGAGCGCGTTGGCGTTGACGTGTTTAAAGCCGAAGTTGAACGTCGTGCCGGCATCACCTTTGAACCGACTCGCCCGTATGAATTTACAGGACGTGGCGATCGCATTGGTTGGGTAAAAGGTGTTGATAATAAATGGCACCTGACGCTGTTTATCGAAAACGGTCGTATTCTGGATTATCCGGATCGTCCGCTGAAAACAGGTTTGATGGAGATCGCGAAGATCCACAAAGGTGACTTCCGCCTGACCGCGAACCAGAACCTGATCGTCGCGGGAGTACCAGAAGCCGAAAAAGCAGCAATCGAGAAGATCGCCAAAGAAAGCGGCTTGATGAACGCCGTGAAACCGCAGCGTGAAAACTCGATGGCGTGTGTTTCCTTCCCGACCTGCCCACTGGCGATGGCTGAAGCTGAACGCTTCCTGCCGCAGTTTGTGACCAAAGTTGAAGAAGTGCTGGAAAAACACCACGTGCCGGATGAACACATCGTCACGCGCGTAACCGGCTGCCCGAACGGCTGTGGCCGTGCAATGCTGGCGGAAATCGGCCTGGTAGGGAAAGCGCCTGGACGCTACAACCTGCACATCGGCGGTAACCGTATCGGCACGCGTATCCCGCGTATGTATCGTGAAAATATTACTGAGCCAGAGATTCTTGCATCCATTGATGAACTGGTTGGACGCTGGTCGAAGGAGCGCGAAGGGGATGAAGGCTTCGGCGATTTCACCATTCGTGCCGGGATTATCCGTCCGGTGCTGGATCCCGCTCGGGACTTGTGGGACTAACGTTACCGTTATTGTCGGATGACGCTACGCTTATCCGACCGACTAAAATCAATTGTAGGGTGGATAAGCCGCAGGCGTCATCCACCATGATTTAAGAAAAAAGCGAGGAACGTATGACCGTACTCGATCTAAAAGCGTTAAATGATCTGCCAAAAGTTGAGCGCGTGATGGCGTTGGCCGAGGTCAATAGCCAGCTCGAAAAACTCACTGCTGAGCAGCGTGTAACCTGGTCGCTGGAAAATTTGCCGGGCGAATTTGTGCTGTCCTCAAGCTTTGGCATTCAGGCGGCGGTTTCGCTGCACCTGGTGACCCAACAGTTTCCGGATATTCCGGTGATACTCACCGATACCGGTTATCTGTTCCCGGAAACCTACCAGTTTATCGATGAACTGACCGACAAACTGAAGCTGAACCTGAAAGTATTTAGTGCTAAGGAAAGTGCGGCCTGGCAGGAAGCGCGCTACGGTAAATTGTGGGAGCAGGGCGTTGAAGGCATTGAAAAATACAATGACATCAACAAAGTCGAACCTATGAATCGTGCGCTGCGTGAACTAAATGGCCAAACCTGGTTTGCGGGTTTGCGCCGCGAACAGTCAGGTAGCCGGGCGAATTTACCGGTGCTGGCGATTCAGCGTGAAGTGTTTAAAATCCTGCCGATCATCGACTGGGACAACCGCACCGTTTACCAGTATCTGACTGCCAATGGCCTGAAATACCACCCATTGTGGGATCAGGGCTATCTCTCGGTGGGCGACACCCATACCACACGTAAGTGGGAAGAAGGCATGGCAGAAGAAGAAACCCGCTTCTTTGGATTGAAACGTGAATGCGGGTTGCACGAATAAATTTCTGAAAGTTTGAGAATGAATGAGCCTTTCACGTAATTGTGAAGGGCTTTTTTATTGGTGCAGGAAAAATAAAATTCTCATTAGTCATACTAATTGATTCGCGGCGCTTCACCAATCTGCAAATTATCCCACCCAGTTGGTTCTTTTTTGTTTTTAATTCATTCATTTTAATCAATGTGTTAGTGGTTTATCTGCCGTTTTGTTCCATTAAATGCGCTTAAGTTTACCTTTTGGCAACAAAATACCACCTTTTTGTTTACTTTAAAATTACGACATTGTTCACAAAATGCACCAGGCATAAATACTATAGTAATACAAATAGAGCAGCCCACAGACCTGTCTTTTCTCTACCCTACGAGAGTCACTATGAAGATCGAACGTATAAAAGTACTGGTGAGCCGGCCTGGACGAAATTTTGTTACGGTCAAAATCGAAACGGACGAAGGAATTTATGGTGTGGGTGATGCCACATTAAATGGCAGGGAAATGGCTGTCGCCGCCTACCTTGAAGAACACATTGCACCGTGTTTAATCGGCAAGGATCCGCGCAACATCGAAGATATCTGGCAATACCTGTATCGTGGAGCTTACTGGCGCAAAGGGCCGGTCACCATGACGGCAATTGGCGCGATAGATATGGCGTTGTGGGATATTTTAGGTAAACACGCAGAATTGCCGGTCTGGCAACTGTTGGGAGGCAAAAGCCGCCAGGGTGTGACAGTTTATGTCCATGCAAATGGTGAAAGCATCGACGAAGTGATGGATAACACGGCGAATTTTATCGAGCAGGGCTACAAAGCGATTCGCCTGCAATGTGCTATCCCTTCAACCAAAGGCACTTACGGTACGCTGGAAGGGAAGAAGAATTACTTCGAGCTACAGGGAAATCGCCCGTTGCCGCCAGAACAGACGTGGTCAACGCGAAAGTATATGAATTTCATACCGGAATTATTCAAAGTTGCTCGTGAGCGCTTTGGTTATGGTATTGATTTATTACATGATGTTCATAGCCGCCTGACGCCGATTGAAGCAGCACGTCTCGGGAAATTGCTTGAGCCTTATGATCTGCTGTTTTTGGAAGACACGGTTACTGCAGAAAACCCGGCGGGATATTCCATCATTCGCCAACACACCACCACGCCGTTGGCTGTGGGGGAAATATTTAACACCATTTGGGATGCGAAAGCGTTAATTGAAACTCAGTCGATAGACTATATCCGTACGGCGGTATCGCATGGTGGTGGAATTACCCCGATGCGTAAACTCAGTGCTTTCGCAGATCTTTATCACGTAAAAATGGCACCGCATGGTGCACCGGATTTATCACCGATATCAACAATGGCTCATCTGCATCTTAATAGTTGGGCACCGAATTTTGGTATTCAGGAATTTGTAGGTTTTGGTACGCCAGAATTAAATGCAATTTTCAAATATGAATACTCCCTCAAGGATGGAATGTTATTGGTTTCTGATAAACCAGGTTTAGGAATTGATATAGATGAAGACGCGATGGGGAATTATCCCTATGTCAGATCTTATCTTCCTGTTAGCCGCCTGGAAGATGGAACACTCTGGAACTGGTAAACCTCTGACCTAAGGGTACGATTATGATCTATGATACCGCTGTAATTTGTGGTTATTTTATCTTAATGGTGTTGATCAGCTTTATATTTAAAAAGATGGCCAGTAAATCCTCCAGTGACTATTTCCGTGGCGGTGGCCGAATGTTGTGGTGGATGGTAGGTGCCACTGCGTTTATGACCCAGTTCAGTGCCTGGACATTTACCGGAGCCGCTGGGAAAGCCTTCAGTGATGGCTTTATGGTCGCGGCAATATTCCTTGGAAACACCATTGCCTATGGGATTTCATGGTTATGGTTTGCTAAACGTTTTCGCCAGGCTCGCGTCGATACGGCAACAGAAGTTATTCGCCATCGCTTTGGCGCGCAGAATGAACACTTCTTTACCTGGGTGATTATTCCACTCAGTATTCTGAGCGGTGCGGTAATGATGAACGCGCTGGCAATATTTGTCAGCACGGTATTTAAATGGGATCTCTCGATAACAATTTGGGTTACCGGGATTGTAGTGTTAATGATCTCATTGTTGAGTGGTGCCTGGGGTGTGGTTGCCTCTGACTTTGTGCAAACATTAATTGTCGCCGTAATTTCTATTGCCTGTGCCATTGTTGCCTTGTTTAAAATCGGCGGTCCGGTAAATATGGTAACCCATTTCCCTTCCGGTTTCGTTATGGGGCCGAATATGAATTATGGTGTTGTCATATTAGGCTCGGTGATTTTCTTTATTGTTAAGCAGTTGCAGAATATTAATAATATGCAGGACTCTTATCGTTTTCTTAATGCGAAAGACTCTAAGAATGCGCAAAAAGCGGCATTCTTTGCCATGATATTAATGGCTGTCGGGACGTTAATTTGGTTTATTCCACCATGGGTATCCGCGAGCCTTTATCCGGATGCTACCGCTCAATATGCTGCATTAGGTAATAAAGCCTCCGATACCATCTATTTAAGCTTTGTCGAACGTGCAATGCCTGCCGGGACTGTCGGTTTATTAGTGGCTGGTTTATTTGCGGCCACCATGTCCACGATGGACCCTGCGCTGAATCGCAATAGTGGCATTTTCGTGCGCAGTTTCTGGGTGCCAGTGGTTTGTCGACACAAGAAGATAAGCGACCGTGCTGAGCTTTTTGCCGGGAAAATGTTCTGTATTGTTAATGGCTTGCTGGTGATTATCGTTTCACTGTTCTTCAGCCATCTTGAAGGAATGAGCTTGTTTGATCTGATGATGTCGGTGTCGACGCTTGCTCAGGCTCCACTGCTGGTGCCGCTATTCTTCGGTATGTTCATCAAACGGACTCCGCCCTGGGCGGCATGGGGTACGGTGGTATTCGGCATCTTTGTTTCATGGATGTGTATGGATGTGCTGACGTCGAAAGCGCTGGGGCAGTTACTGGGCATTACGTTTACCAAGCGTGAACTGAGCGAAATCAATGTCATTATTAACATCATCGCGCATCTGGTGCTGACAGGTGGATTCTTTATCTTCACTAAATTGTTCTACCGCGAAACGTCCTACTCCGCAAAAGAGCAGCATCAGATTCAAACCTTCTTTAAAAACATCGAAACCGAAGTGGTGGAAGATGAGGAACAGCAAGGGTTTGATCGTCTGCAACGCGAAAAAATCGGCTTCATTACGATGCTGATGAGTGGTGGGATGCTGTTGATGGTGCTGATCCCTAACCCGATGTGGGGAAGATTATTGTTCCTGGGCTGCGCCGCCGCGGTATTCCTGGTGGGCTATTTATTACGCCTGAGTTGTCGTGTTCAACAGGATTCGCCGCAACAGGTTAAAGATCCATTCTGACTCGCAAAAGCGCCTTTCGCCAGGCGCTTTTAGTTTTCATGTTGAGATTTGATTGGTAGTATTTGTAATACTAAATGACAAATAGAGGTGATCCGATGTTTTCTGATTTACGGAACAAACGAGTGTTAATCACTGGTGCATCAGCGGGTGTTGGTCTGGCAGCGGCAGAAGCTTTTTTGCGCTGTGGCGCGAAAGTGGGTATCAACGGCCGTCGTTCACCGCAGGAAATGGAGAAGCAACTGCTCGAGCTGCGCGCACAGGGAGGTGAAGTCAGTTATTTTCAGGCCGATCTCACCCAATCTTCTGCCTGCCAGCAGTTGGTCAGCTCTTTTGTCGAACAGTTTGGTGGCCTTGATGTGCTTATCAACAATGCCGGTGGATTAGGTGGGCGCTCTGGGCTCGAAGGCATTGACGATGAGTTCTACGACATGGTGATGGATCTCAATGCCCGTTCGGCATTAATGATGACCAAATATGCGATTCCTCATCTTCGTGAGTCCGCAAAATCCAGCGGTGAAACCGCTTGTGTCATCAGCACTGGCTCAATTGCAGGGCGTGAAGGTGGGGGTATCGGTGCCGGGATTTACGCAGCATCGAAAGCCTGGTTACACGACATTCATCGCAACTGGGTAAAAGAGTTCACCAAAGACAATATCCGGTTCAACATTGTCTCGCCTGGCACTATTGATACCGCCTTCCATGAAGATAAACCGCAGGAGTTACGCGACAAGATTGCCGGTTCTATCGCGATGGGGCGCTTTGGCCGCAGCGAAGAGGTTGCACCGAGCTTCTTGTTCTTCGCTTCTCACCAGATGAGCGGCTACATCACCGGGCAGATTTTGGATGTGAATGGCGGACAGATGGCACCGTGATGTCCTAAGCGTGTTTTGCAGGGGAGGGATGTCTTAACGCATCCCCCTTTGATTGCCGTTCTGGCGGAGCCAGCTGCTTAACCGCCTGACAAAGAATGTCCCACTTAGCCGCTCTTTAGATTAGTGGTACACTAACTCCCTTCCTTTTTTCAGGTATGACAAAAGCATGCAATTCACAACCATTGCCACAACGCAACGCGGTCTGGATGGACTTATTGCCAGCGATATCGCACGCAAAATTCTTTCCGGGCAACTGTTGCCAGGTGATATTTTGCCCAGCGAAGTGGAGCTTTGTGAACAATTTGGTGTGAGCCGTACGGCATTACGTGAGGCGCTCAAACTCGTCTCATCGAAAGGATTGCTGGAGTCTCGTCCGAAAGTCGGGACACGCGTTCGTCCGCGTAATAACTGGAACATTCTTGATGTCCAGTTGCTTGAGTGGATGAATGGCATGGAAGGCACACTGGAAATGTATCACCAGTTTCTCGAGTTCCGTCGCGTGATTGAGCCGCATGCTACAAGGCTTGCCGCGATAAATGCGACTAGCGAGCAACGTATTGAGCTTTCCCGTATCCATGAAGAGATGTGTACCGTAGCGAAGGACTTCGACCCGGATCATTGGGTTGATGTGGATACGCGTTTCCACCGGGCGATTTTCCTCGCGTCGGGTAACTGCTTTTATGCCCCGTTTGGCAATGTTCTGACGACCGTGTTTAAGTGGTTTATCAGCCACTCGTCTAAAGAAGGCGGCATGTGTCTGGAAGACCACCACCGCATCTATCGTGCCATTATGATTGGCGACGGTGACGCCGCCTATGAAGCGTCCCTGGCCTTGATGACTGCCAGTAAGCACCGTTTATAAAACTTTCACGGTAAACTGCCCTTGTCCTGGGCGGTTATCCACGCTTATCTCCAGCGCTTCACCGTCAACGAAACTGATAACCACTTTGGTTTGGGCAGCCATATCGTGCTCAAGCACCTCGATTCGTTTCATATGCCCACGTGCATTTCTCGATATTTCAGTCGCCTCATCAAAATAGCCATGGCTTTCAATCACGGTTGCGAACAGCACGTCATTGCCATGAGTGCGCCATAACCACGCCGGTTCAACACGTAAATTAAACTGCGGATCGCTGGCACCCGTTTGCGCGACAATCAACTCGCCTCCGTTTGGCATGGCTCCTGTCGCGCTGTAAAAAGTATCGCCATCAAGCCAGGTCAGCTGCGCATTTTCACCTGCTTCAATTTGGCTGCGTGCGCAATCCCATAAATGCTGATACCCGTTAGCTTTGCCTAATGGATGCCATGATTTCGCATAATCCAACGGTGAAGAAGTATTGATGAGCTGCCCACGCCCATGCAGGCAATAGTCATACTGATGTTGCCCGGCGCTGCTTAAACTGTACAGATCGAGGAGTAGAGGTTTTTCGCACTGCGGTATGTTGAGCATCAGCACCGTGCGTTGCTGATTCACGTCTGGCCAGTAATTAAAGCAACGTGCACTCATGCCCTGTCCGAATGGATGGTTGGTAATAAAGAAGTGCGTTTCACCGTGGTGCAACGCTGCCTGGTCTTTATCGAATTGATGCTGGCAGCCTTCATCCACCACGACGGTATTGTGGGCGAGGGTCTGCTTACAGTAACTGTTGTTTTCCGGGATGTAGCGCCCGCCAAATTTAGGTTCAATGTTGACCCAGCGACCAAAACCGTAATCGCGCAGGAACTCACGACCGCGATTGTATAAGCTCAGATGTAGCCCATCGAAATGCCCATGATTTAACGCCGAATGCATGCCAGCGATATTGCCGTGACCACCCCAATACAGCAGCGCCATATTGTCATCCTGCTGGTTATCCTGCACGCGTAACAAGCCGATTGCACCGCGTTCCCCGTGCTGGCCGTCTCTGATTAATTGACTCGGCCAGGGCGAAGCCTGAACTTGCGCCGTTTCCAGATGGTCTGCCAGGAGCAAAGCCCCTCGACCCGGCCAGACGGTTGCCTGGAAGCGCGCTAATTCAGCCAGATGGGAGTCTGCGCCGTAATGTTGCCAGCAAAGACTTACCGCCATAACGGCGCCTTCATCGCGTAAATCCATTGTCTTAGAGGCGTCATTTAAAGCCGGGAGTGTGCCGTCCGGAAATGCCAGGGCAAATAAGGTGTAGCAGGCGCGCTTAATCAGGCACTCCTGATATTGCCAGATATTGAGTTCAGGCTGGCGACGGGATATCGCTTCGGCTAACAGTAAGAGAGGACGCAGAGCAAAGCGCTGGTAGTAAAGTCCTTCGATGTAGTAGCCATCTATGGAGAAAAGCTGATCGAGTTGCGCGAAGAATCCGCCGCTTTTGCTATTTCGCGCCAAACCATAAAGAGAATTCAGCACCATCTCTTTATCGTCAAGCACGTAGCCACAGATCGCCACCGCCGCAACTGACCACATACCATGGTTATGCACAATATCGAAGGTCGCGGCATGAGTGTGCATGGCATCGTGCGCCATCAGGCGAAGTAAATTGCTTTCGATATGCCTGATTTGTTCAGATGTGCATTCGGGTTTTACGCAGTGCCAGGCTTCTGCGGCATACAGTAAAAACATATGTTCGTTGAGCGTCTGGTGAAATAACCGGCCCGGCGGATTACTGTCATGGCTGATGGCATCGCCTAGTTGTGGATAGCGGTCGGCATAAGCGCTGAGGATCTCAATCACGGCATCTTTATAACCTCGGTCTTGTGTTATCAGCCACAGACGACCCGCCAGATTCATCATCTGGTAATTGAATTTGTGCTGCATATGTTCCGGTCCGCCACCTTCACCGTGTCCGGGTACCGATAGCGGAGTCTTCAACCATTGCTCTACTTGCTGTTGCTGATGACGCAAGGTGTGGCCCAATAACGTGTTGCACTTTAAATGGGCGCGCAGAGCTGTGGCATCGTCGTTATCGATAAAGAGTGGGGAACAGGTAGACATAGCATTCTCTCTGATACTTATTAGTATGACTATTTAAGTGGGTCAACTTGAGAATTGTCCAGATCAAAGCGTAAATTTGGTTGTTGGAAGGTGATTTTTGTTGTGTTGGTCACAGGGGAGGACTTTTATTAGTCATACTAAAGGCCGTGGATTACAAAACTCCACGGCCTGATTATGGCAGAATTAATGCTTCGCTTTTGCCAGCTCTTTCACCAGTGGCAACATGACGCGCACGACGTCGCGGCTACGTTTTTCTATGCGATGCGGTAACCATTTATCCAGATACTGCTGGTTATCAATCAAAGCATTATGCCAACTGGTGCCATCAGGGAACGCTTTGCTTTTGGCGCGTTGTTGGTAACCATCTTTCTTGCCGAGTGACCAGTTGGTGGCTTCCACTGACAATACCGGGATCCCGGCGTTATCGAATACGTCATCATCGCTACAGCAGCCGGTACCTTTTGGATAGCTGGTATTCAGGCCTGGGTTGGTCGTAGCACTAACATGCAGCTGACGGGCCAGCGCTAACGCACGATCGCGCGTCATTTTGCTGACGGCGGTTGGCGTTGATTTACCGCTGTTGAAGTAAAGCTTATCGCCGACAATCAGGTTATCGAGGTTAATCACCAGCAAGGTATTTTTCTTCTCGCTGGCACTCATCCGTTTCAGCACATCTTCCGCGCCCAGGGTGCCAATTTCTTCACCGCTGGTGGCGATAAAACGAATGCCGTAGCGTGTCGGAATATCCTTCAAGCGGGTGGCCAGTTCCAGCATCACGCCAAGGCCTGAAGCATTGTCATCCACGCCCTGTAGCGTCAAACCACCAAGATTGTTATTCACATCGTTATCGTTGAGCGGCGTGTAAGTATCGAGATGCGCCATGATAATGATTTGCTGGGGCTCAATACCTTCCCGCGCAGCAATCACTGAGCTTGCACTGACGTTATGCCAGTTCTTATGACCATCTTTAGTGGTGTAAAGGTAACGGGTATTAAAACGGCGAATATCGCTTTGGTAGCCAAGCTGTATAAATTGTTGATTAAGGTAATCCGCGGCCATCATTTCCGCAGGACTGCCTGTCATTCTCCCTGGAAACACCGTTGCAATGTGACGCGTTTGTTGTCCGGCAATTTCGCCCATTGGCGACGTAACGGCATAAGCCGGTAAGGTGCAGCCAATCCCTAACGCCAGGCTGGTAAGCGAGTGGCGCAATGCGGAAAACATAGTGGGTCCTTTTTAAATGGGAAAAATTTTTGCCCGCATAGTATGAAACTGTGATGGACGTTACACAATTTCAAATCCTCTGAAACCCTCGCTATCCCGCTGGTTAAGCACATTTTGTAATTTACATTCCCATAACGTTATTCCTTTGTGGAACATCTCATTCCAATTCGTAATTTCATATCAAATAAACCACAGCCGTATAGTCACCCAATGAATTTTTAAACGGCGGGCAAGATTCTATGACCCACCGTACTAACCTCGGTTAAGGGAAGGTTATGGACCAGAAAAGACTTACACACTTACGGCAACTGGAGGCAGAAAGCATCCATATCATCCGTGAGGTAGCCGCTGAATTTTCCAATCCGGTTATGATGTATTCCATCGGCAAAGACTCATCGGTGATGTTGCACCTGGCTCGTAAGGCCTTCTATCCAGGCACACTTCCATTCCCGCTGCTGCATGTTGATACCGGCTGGAAATTCCGCGAAATGTATGATTTCCGTGACCGTACCGCGAAGAATTACGGTTTTGAATTGCTGGTGCATAAGAACCCAGAAGGCGTGGCGATGGGGATTAACCCGTTCGTGCACGGCAGCGCCAAACATACCGACATCATGAAAACCGAAGGCCTGAAACAGGCGCTGAGCAAATACGGTTTTGACGCCGCCTTTGGTGGCGCGCGTCGTGATGAAGAAAAATCACGTGCCAAAGAGCGTATCTATTCGTTCCGTGACCGTTTCCATCGTTGGGATCCAAAAAACCAGCGCCCGGAGCTGTGGCACAACTACAACGGCCAGATTAACAAAGGCGAGAGCATTCGCGTGTTCCCACTTTCTAACTGGACCGAGCTGGATATCTGGCAGTACATCTTCCTGGAAAACATCGAAATCGTTCCGTTGTATCTGGCCGCACCACGCCCTGTGCTGGAGCGTGATGGCATGTTGCTGATGGTGGATGATGACCGCATCGATTTACAGCCGGGCGAAGTGATCGAGCAGAAAATGGTACGTTTCCGTACCCTGGGATGCTGGCCGCTGACTGGTGCAGTGGAATCCGAAGCGCAGACGCTTCCGGAAATCATCGAAGAGATGCTGGTTTCGACCACCAGTGAACGTCAAGGGCGGGCAATTGACCGCGACCAGGCTGGCTCCATGGAGCTTAAAAAACGCCAGGGTTATTTCTAAGGAGCCGCCAGATGAACACCACGATTGCACAACAAATTGCCGATGAAGGTGGCGTAGAAGCCTATCTGCACGCACAACAACACAAGAGTCTGCTGCGCTTTTTGACCTGCGGCAGCGTCGATGACGGTAAAAGTACCCTGATTGGCCGCCTGTTGCATGACACGCGCCAGATTTATGAAGATCAGCTCACATCGCTGCACACCGACAGCAAACGCCACGGTACGCAGGGTGAAAAACTGGACCTCGCGTTGCTGGTGGACGGCTTACAAGCTGAGCGCGAACAGGGCATCACGATTGATGTGGCCTACCGTTACTTCTCTACTGAAAAACGTAAATTCATTATTGCTGATACGCCGGGGCATGAGCAGTACACCCGCAACATGGCCACCGGCGCATCAACCTGTGATCTGGCGATCTTATTGATCGATGCGCGTAAAAGCGTCCTGGATCAAACGCGCCGCCACAGTTTTATCTCCACACTTTTGGGGATCAAACATTTGGTGGTTGCGGTCAACAAAATGGATCTGGTGGCTTACAGCGAAGAGACCTTTGAGCAGATCAAACAAGACTATCTGACCTTTGCTGAGCAACTGCCAGCGGATCTGGATATTCGCTTTGTACCGCTGTCGGCACTGGAAGGCGATAACGTGGCGACTCAAAGCAGCAGCATGCCGTGGTACACCGGCCCTACACTTCTGGAGCTTCTGGAAACAGTGGAAGTGAAACGGACTGTGGAACAGCAGCCGATGCGTTTCCCGGTGCAGTATGTGAATCGCCCGAATCTGGATTTCCGTGGTTATGCGGGAACGCTGGCATCGGGCGTAGTGAACGTTGGGCAACGGGTAAAAGTGTTGCCGTCGGGCGTGGAATCCACCATTGCACGAATCGTCACTTTTGATGGCGATTTGCAACAAGCCGCCGCGGGCGAAGCCATCACTTTAGTCTTGAAAGATGAAATCGATATCAGCCGTGGTGACTTGCTGGTTGATGCCAGCGATGCGCAGCCTGCGGTGCAAACGGCGAAAGTCGATGTGGTGTGGATGGCGGAACAACCGCTGGTGCCCGGCCAAAGTTATGACATTAAAGTCGCAGGCAAGAAAACCCGTGCTCGCGTCGACAATATCCATTATCAGGTGGAAATTAACAGCCTGACTCAGCGCGTTGTCGAAAGCCTGCCGCTCAACGGTATTGGCCTGGTTGATCTGACTTTCGACGAACCTTTGGTGCTGGATAAATACCAGGACAATCCGGTTACTGGCGGGCTGATTTTCATCGACCGTCTGACCAATGTGACGGTGGGTGCCGGAATGGTGCGTGAACCGCAACAAGAGGTTTATCAGGAGCCGTCAGCATTCAGTGCCTTTGAGCTGGAACTGAACGCGCTGGTGCGTCGCCACTTCCCACACTGGGGCGCGCGTGATTTGTTGGGAGGCAAATAATGGCTGACCACGACGAAAACGTCGTCTGGCATGCGCATCCTGTCACGGTCGAGCAACGTGAAAAACTCCATCAGCATCGCGGTGCGGTGCTGTGGTTTACCGGGCTTTCTGGCTCGGGTAAATCCACCGTCGCAGGCGCGCTGGAAGAGGCGCTCCATCATCTTGGTGTGAGCACCTATTTACTTGATGGCGACAACGTTCGCCATGGTTTGTGCGCCGACCTTGGTTTTAGCGATGCCGATCGTAAAGAAAATATCCGTCGTGTTGGCGAAGTTGCCAACTTAATGGTGGATGCAGGCCTTGTGGTGTTAACCGCTTTTATCTCGCCTCATCGTGCAGAACGCCAGATGGTTCGTGACCGTGTAGGAGAAGGGCGGTTTATCGAAGTGTTTGTTGATACACCACTTTCTATTTGTGAAGCTCGCGACCCCAAAGGTTTGTACAAAAAAGCCCGCGCTGGAGAGCTACGGAATTTCACCGGAATTGACTCGGTTTACGAGGCGCCAGTGAGCCCGGAAATACACTTAGACGGCGAACAATTAGTAACAAATTTAATTGCCCAATTATTAGACCTGTTGCGTCGTGACGTTATTATCAAAACCTAAGACATTGCCTGGCGCGTCATGTGCCTGGCTTGCAGGGTTTACGGATTCGTTATGCGCAATGGCACCAACCTGGTTATTACATCGGCTGAAGCTAGCCCCAGTACCGAAGAGACGACCTGGTCATTGACTGGGGCGTTTATCGGCTTTTTGTCGTGGCTGCTGGCGCTGGGCATACCCTTCCTGATCTACGGTCCTAATACCCTGTTTTTCTTCCTGTATACGTGGCCATTCTTCCTTGCGCTATTACCCGTCGCTGTCATCGTGGGGATTGCTTTGCATTCTCTACTGCGTGGACGACTGCTGTTTAGTTGCATCGCGACCGTATTGGCCGTGGCGCTGATGTTCGGCATCTTATTTTTGTGGCTTATGGGCTAACCGTAACAGACTGTTTATGGCTCTAAATTCGCTAACTCACCTGCAAACGCGCATGTCGTCGCAATCTGTGATAAATTCTGCCGCAAATATGAAGGCGCGCTTTGTACCCAGAGCGGAGCCCGATAAAATTTTGTGCGATGATTGTGCCGTTTTTCAGGGGGCAGGATGGGTAAACTAACGCTACTATTGCTGGCCTTGTTGGTCTGGCTGCAGTATTCGCTGTGGTTTGGAAAAAACGGTGTACACGATTGGACGCGGGTCAATGACGACGTTGCTGCACAGCAAGCGACGAATGCCAAACTCAAAGCGCGTAACGATCAGCTGTTTGCAGAAATTGACGATCTTAATGGCGGCCAGGAAGCTATTGAAGAGCGTGCACGTAACGAATTAAGTATGACCAAACCGGGAGAGACCTTCTACCGCCTGGTTCCCGATAGCTCTAAGCGCCTGGGCAATAGCAATAATGCAGGGCAGAACAATCGACAATAACGCGTAAGTGAATCTACATGGCAGACTCCTCCCCGGACGTAATTGCCGTGGTGCCGGCAGCAGGTATCGGCAGCCGCATGCAAACGGAATGTCCTAAGCAATATCTAAAAATCGGCGATAAAACTATTCTTGAACACGCGGTGGCAAGCCTGATGGCTCATCCACGCGTGGCTCATGTCGTTATTGCTATCAGTCCCACTGATAGCTGGTTTGCCTCGTTGCCTCTCGCTTCAGATCCCAATGTGACGGTAATCCAGGGTGGCGCCCAGCGTGCTGACTCGGTACTCGCCGGTTTAAACGTGGTGCATAACGCGCAATGGGTTCTGGTGCACGACGCGGCACGTCCCTGTTTACATCCGGATGATTTGGCGCGTTTGTTAGCGATTACCCACACCAGCAAAATTGGCGGCATTCTGGCAGCACCTGTGCGTGACACCATGAAGCGTGGCGAACCGGGTAAAAACCTGATTGCTCATACGGTCGATCGTGAAGACCTTTGGCATGCGTTAACACCTCAGCTGTTCCCTCTGGAATTACTGCGCAGTTGCCTGCAACGCGCACTCGATGAACACGCCTCCATTACTGATGAAGCCTCGGCGCTTGAGTATTGTGGCTTCCATCCCGAATTAATTAGCGCCCGCGCCGATAATATAAAAGTGACTCGTCCTGAAGACCTGGCGTTGGCGGAGTTTTACCTCACGCGGTTAACCCAAACGGAGAAAGAATAATGCGTATTGGACATGGTTTTGATGTACACGCCTTTGGAGGCGTTGGCCCAATTATCATTGGCGGTGTGCGCGTACCGTTCGAACAAGGGCTGCTCGCACACTCTGATGGCGATGTCGCTTTGCACGCATTAACTGATGCTCTGCTGGGGGCTGCTGCCCTGGGGGATATTGGTAAATTATTCCCTGACACCGACCCTGCATTTAAAGGCGCTGACAGCCGCGAACTGCTGCGCGAAGCCTGGCGTCGTATTCAGGCGAAAGGCTACAGCCTGGGTAATGTCGATGTGACTATCATTGCGCAAGCTCCAAAAATGGCTCCGCACATCCCGCAGATGCGCGTGTTTATCGCCGAAGATCTGGGCTGCCATATGGATGATGTGAACGTTAAAGCGACCACTACTGAGAAACTCGGCTTTACCGGTCGTGGTGAAGGTATCGCTTGCGAAGCGGTGGCGCTGTTGCATAAGGCACGTAAATAATGGACATGCATAATCTGACCTGGTTGCATGGTAAGCCACAAGGCACAGGTTTAATCAAAGCCAATCCAGAAGACTTCGTGGTTATCGAAGACCTGGGTTTTGGGCCGGATGGCGATGGCGAACATCTGCTGTTACGCATCCTGAAAAACGGCTGCAATACCCGTTTTGTGGCCGATGCGCTGGCTAAGTTTCTCAACGTCCCTGCGCGTGAAGTCAGTTTTGCGGGTCAGAAAGACAAGCATGCTGTCACCGAACAGTGGTTCTGCGTGCGCCTGCCGGGAAAAGAAATGCCGGGTATGAGCGCTTTTCAACTCGAAGGGTGCCAGGTGCTGGAATACGCCCGTCATCGCCGTAAATTACGTCTGGGTGCGCTGAAGGGAAACCGTTTTACCCTGGTGCTGCGCGACGTCAGTGACCGTGCGGAAATGGAACAACGGCTGAATACTATTCTGCATCATGGTGTGCCGAATTACTTTGGTAGCCAACGTTTCGGAATGGGTGGCAATAACCTGCACCAGGCCGTGCGCTGGGCGCAAAGCAATGCACCAATCCGTGACCGTAATAAACGTAGCTTTTATCTTTCAGCCGCACGTAGCGCGATGTTTAACCAAATCGTCAGCGAGCGCCTGAAGAAGCCTGACTTTAACCAGGTTATCGATGGTGATGCGTTACAGTTAGCAGGACGGGGCAGCTGGTTTGTTGCCACCCCAGAAGAGCTGCCGGATTTGCAAAAACGCGTCGATGACGGTGAGCTGTTGATTACTGCGCCACTACCTGGTGATGGCTCCTGGGGCACGCAAAATGCGGCGCTGGAGTTTGAGCAGCAATGCGTTGCCGGGGAAACCGATTTGCAGTCGCTGCTGGTGCGCGAGCGTGTAGAAGCGGCACGCCGTGCCATGTTGCTGATGCCAAAAGATCTCAGCTGGAACTGGTGGGATGACATGACGGTTGAACTGAATTTCTGGCTACCAGCCGGCAGTTTTGCGACAAGTGTAGTGCGCGAACTAATGAACGCACCGGGCAATTACGCCGATATCGCAGAGTAACGGCTGACAAAGTTCACTAAACAGATGTCGGTCGGAGGACGCTGCGCTAATCCGACCGACAAAGAGACCTTCATCACTCGAAGCGGGTAATAATCTTACCCGCTTTTTTTTGCTCTAAATTTTGTACTGCCGTTTAGCTGTAACGCTTTGTTAACTACGTTAACCTCAGACCACAGAGGGTGATTTAGTCATCCTGGGATTGTATAGTGTCACCTGGACAGGGCTTTGTGGTGAATGTTACAAAAACTGCAACAATTTCATTACGGGTGCACTAAAATCAGCTGAATGGGATAAAACAACAGGTTGGGTGGATTTTTGAAGGTTAAAAGAACGCGTAAAGTCGTTATGCCGGGAACCAACATGTGGTTTTATCTTTTTCATATAAAAAGAAGCTTTGTAAATCCATTATGAGAATACTTTTGAGTAACGATGACGGGGTCAATGCGCCGGGCATTCAAGTTCTGGCGGCCCGACTAAGGGAATTTGCTGATGTGCAGGTTGTTGCCCCTGACCGTAATCGCAGTGGGGCATCAAACTCACTGACGCTCGAATCTTCATTGCGCACTTTCACTCTGGCGAACGGCGATATTTCCGTGCAGATGGGCACGCCAACAGACTGCGTCTATCTTGGTGTGAATGCTCTGATGCGCCCTGCGCCCGATGTCGTGGTTTCCGGTATTAATGCCGGGCCGAATCTCGGTGATGACGTTATCTATTCCGGTACCGTTGCGGCGGCGATGGAAGGGCGGCACTTAGGCATTCCTGCGCTGGCTGTTTCGTTAAATGGCTATGAGCATTACGAAACGGCGGCCGCAGTGACCTGTTCGATTTTGCGTGCTTTATCACGCGAACCGCTGCGCACCGGACGTATTTTAAATATAAACGTTCCCGACTTGCCGCTTGATCAAATCAAGGGCATTCGTGTTACGCGCTGCGGCAGTCGCCACCCGTCAGATAAAGTTATCCCGCAAGAAGATCCGCGCGGCAATACGCTGTACTGGATTGGACCGCCAGGGGACAAATTCGATGCGGGCCCTGACACTGATTTTGCCGCTGTCGATGAAGGCTATGTTTCGGTAACACCATTGCATGTTGACCTTACAGCTCACAGCGCGCGTGAGGTAGTCAGTCACTGGTTGAGTAAATCAGGAGTGGATGAGCAATGGTAAGCAAACGCGTAGAAGCTCTTCTCATACAACTGCGCGCTCAGGGCATTAAGGACGAAAAAGTTCTGGATGCGATTGCGCAGGTGCCGCGGGAAAAATTTGTTGATGAAGCGTTTGAGCACAAAGCCTGGGAAAACACAGCGTTACCTATTGGCTCAGGCCAAACCATCTCACAACCTTATATGGTCGCCAGAATGACCGAATTGCTTGAACTGACACCTGAATCCCGGGTGTTGGAAATCGGCACCGGTTCTGGTTATCAAACTGCCATTCTGGCGCACCTGGTGCATCATGTTTGTTCAGTTGAACGCATCAAAGGCCTGCAATGGCACGCAAGGCGACGTTTAAAACAGCTCGATCTGCACAATATATCCACCCGTCACGGTGATGGCTGGCAGGGCTGGCATGCGCGCAGTCCATTTGACGCTATTATTGTTACGGCAGCACCACCGGAGATCCCGAGCGCTTTATTGTCGCAACTGGACGAAGGTGGAATTTTAGTCCTCCCGGTAGGCGAAGATCGACAGTATCTGAAGCGCGTTCGTCGACTGAGTGGGGAATTTGTCATTGATACGGTAGAAGCCGTTCGTTTTGTACCCTTAGTTAAGGGTGAACTGGCATAACCTGGAACTATCTTGTTTTTTTCTAAGAGTTTTGGCGTAACGTTACGCGCAGCGAGATTTTGACATCTGGCCGTCAGCGCCAGTTCTGCCGTATTTTCATAAGCATATGATTGTTTTTTTGGGGGATAAATGAGCGCGGGAAGCCCAACTTTTACTTTACGCCGTATTGCAGCTTTATCGTTGGTGAGCCTGTGGTTAGCAGGATGCACCAGCAATGACACTCAGGCACCTATCAGTTCGGTAGGCGGTAACGGCAATGCCAGCAGCAGTTCTTCAGGTGGCATGCTGGTGACTCCTCCACCGAAAATGTCCACCCAAAGCCAGACTCCACAAATTCAGCCGGTGCAACAGCAGCCGACAATTCAGCCAATGCAAACGCAGCCGGTGGTTTCCGAACCGGTACAGACTGAAAATGGGCGCATCGTCTATAACCGCAAATATGGCGCTATTCCTAAAGGTAGCTATACCGGCGGCAGCACTTACACCGTTAAACGCGGTGATACTCTTTTCTATATTGCGTGGATAACCGGGAACGACTTCCGTGACTTAGCCCAACGCAACAATATCCCCGAGCCGTATGGCTTGAACGTCGGTCAAACTCTGCAAATTAGTAATGCATCTGGCACGCCAATCACCGGTGAAAACGCCGTGACTGCGGCCGATGCCAGCGCGCAAGGCGTCACGCCTGGCGCTGCGCAAAAAACCGCCGTGGTGGTTGCTTCTAAACCGGTAATTACGTATTCTGAGGATTCAGGTGAACAGAGTGCTAACAAAATGTTGCCGAATAATAAGGGTACTGCGACAACTGTCACAGCACCGGTTACGGCACCTGTGGTTAGCTCTACTACTACTGTACCAACTGCCAGCAGTACGTCCGATAGTGCGCCAATTTCAACCTGGCGCTGGCCGACTGAAGGCAAGGTTATTGAGAACTTCTCTGCTACCGAAGGTGGCAATAAAGGGATCGATATCGCAGGCAGCAAAGGCCAGGCTGTTGTTGCTACCGCCTCTGGGCGAGTGGTGTATGCCGGTAACGCGCTGCGTGGTTACGGTAATTTAATCATCATCAAACACAATGATGATTACCTGAGTGCCTACGCCCATAACGATACAATGCTGGTCCGGGAACAAGAAGAAATCAAGGCGGGGCAAAAGATAGCTACCATGGGTAGTACCGGAACCAGTTCAACACGTTTACATTTTGAAATTCGTTACAAGGGGAAATCCGTAAACCCGCTGCGTTATTTACCGCAGCGATAGGCCGGCAAAGTACTTTATATGCACAAAGTCGTTAAGTGATATCAAGGCGGCAACTGAGTGAAACCCCAAGAGCCTACTTAAGTAAGTGACTGGGGTGAATGAAGGCAACCAACGCAGATACCGCTTAAAGAACGAAGTGCAAGGTGCTTTGCCCAGGGATCACGGGTAGGAGCCACCTTATGAGTCAGAATACGCTGAAAGTTAACGAGTTAAATGAAGACGCGGAATATGATGAGAATGGAGTTGAGGTCTTTGACGAGAAAGCCCTCGTAGAAGAGGAACCCAGTGATAACGACATAGCCGAAGAGGAGTTGTTGTCACAGGGTGCCACGCAGCGTGTGCTTGACGCGACTCAGCTTTATCTTGGGGAGATTGGTTATTCCCCACTTTTAACAGCCGAAGAAGAAGTGTATTTTGCCCGCCGCGCACTGCGTGGTGATATCGCTTCCCGCCGCCGCATGATCGAAAGTAACTTGCGTCTGGTGGTAAAGATTGCCCGTCGTTATAGCAATCGTGGTCTGGCTTTGCTGGACTTGATTGAAGAGGGGAATCTTGGGCTAATTCGTGCTGTTGAGAAGTTTGACCCAGAACGTGGGTTCCGTTTTTCAACATACGCAACTTGGTGGATTCGTCAGACCATCGAACGGGCAATCATGAACCAAACCCGTACGATTCGTTTGCCGATTCATATCGTGAAAGAGCTTAACGTTTATCTGCGAACTGCGCGTGAACTCTCCCATAAGCTCGACCATGAGCCGAGTGCGGAAGAGATTGCCGAGCAACTGGATAAACCGGTTGATGATGTTAGCCGTATGCTGCGTCTCAACGAGCGCATTACCTCAGTTGACACCCCATTGGGTGGCGACTCTGAAAAAGCGCTGCTGGATATTCTGGCTGACGAAAAAGACAACGGCCCGGAAGACACCACGCAAGACGACGATATGAAACAAAGTATCGTTAAGTGGTTGTTTGAACTGAACGCAAAACAGCGTGAAGTGCTGGCTCGTCGTTTTGGTCTGTTAGGCTATGAAGCTGCAACACTGGAAGATGTAGGTCGCGAAATCGGCCTGACTCGTGAACGTGTTCGTCAGATTCAGGTTGAAGGTCTACGTCGTCTGCGTGAAATTTTGCAGACCCAAGGGCTGAATATCGAAGCTTTGTTCCGCGAGTAAATGTTTCGCGAGTAATCGACTCTTCAAATAAAAAAGCGGTGACCCAGGTCACCGCTTTTTTTGTGTTCGTGCTTTTCTCCTTCTGCTGGAGGAGAAGGTCGGGATGAGGTCGACCCAGCGCCGAAAACTAGACCAAACTCTTCAAACGATATATCCACTCCAGCGCCTGACGTGGCGACAGCGAATCGGGATCTAACGCTTCCAGTGCTTCTACTGCAGGAGAGGTTTCCTCCGCAACTGACAGCAGCGACATCTGCGTACCATCGACCTGAGTAGCCGCTGTATTGTTAGACAATGTCTCAAGCTCACGTAGTTTCTGACGCGCACGTTTAATCACCTCTTTTGGCACACCCGCCAGCGCCGCTACTGCCAGGCCGTAACTTTTGCTCGCGGCACCGTCTTGCACGCTGTGCATAAATGCGATGGTGTCACCGTGTTCGATGGCATCCAGATGCACATTCGCGACGCCTTCCATTTTTTCTGGAAGGGTGGTCAGCTCAAAATAGTGGGTGGCAAACAGCGTCAGCGCTTTGATGCGATTTGCCAGGCTTTCGGCACACGCCCAGGCCAGCGACAACCCATCGTAAGTTGATGTGCCACGGCCAATTTCATCCATTAACACCAGGCTATTTTCCGTAGCGTTATGCAGAATATTTGCCGTTTCGGTCATCTCCACCATGAACGTTGAACGCCCGGAAGCCAGGTCATCTGCCGCACCCACGCGGGTGAAGATACGGTCGATTGGGCCGATTTCAGCCTGCTGCGCGGGAACAAAACTGCCGATGTAAGCCAACAGGACTATAAGCGCGGACTGGCGCATATAGGTACTTTTACCGCCCATGTTCGGCCCGGTAATAATCAACATACGTCGTTGAGGTGCAAGGCTTAACGGGTTAGCGATAAACGGTTCGCTAAGCACTTGCTCCACAACCGGATGACGACCCCCAACGACCTTGATGCCAGCTTTATCTGTTAATTGTGGGCAAGTGTAATTCAGGCTGTAAGCCCGTTCCGCAAGGTTCACCAGCACATCGAGTTCTGCAAGGGTGGTGGCACTTTGCTGCAATGCTTCGAGATGCGGTAACAGCGCGTCGAACAGTTGATCGTAGAGCTGTTTTTCCAGCGCCAGCGCTTTCCCTTTTGAGGTCAGTACTTTGTCTTCGTACTCTTTCAGTTCGGGAATGATATAGCGCTCGGCGTTTTTCAGCGTCTGGCGACGAACATAGTGGATCGGTGCATGATGGCTTTGGCTGCGGCTAATTTGGATGTAATAACCATGCACGCCATTGAATCCGACCTTCAGCGTATCCAGACCGAGTTTTTCACGCTCACGTATTTCCAGTCGGTCGAGATAATCCGTTGCGCCATCAGCCAGCGCTCGCCATTCGTCTAACTCTTCGTTATAGCCAGGCGCGATGACGCCGCCATCACGGACCAGCACAGGCGGTGTTTCCACCACGGCGCGTTCCAGAAGCTCACGCAACTCAGTGAACTCACCCATGTTTTCACGCAGCGTCTGGACATATTCGGTGGGGACATCGCTCAGCAGTTCGCGCAGTTCAGGGAGATGCTGGAAGGCATAGCGCATTCGCGCTAAATCACGTGGACGAGCGGTACGCAAGGCCAGGCGCGCCAGAATACGTTCCAGGTCGCCCACCTGACGCAACACCGGTTGGATTTCAGCAGTTCTGTCTTGTAACGCGGCAATGGTCTGCTGGCGTTTTTGTAGGACATCGACATTGCGGATTGGCATATGCAGCCAGCGTTTCAGCATGCGGCTGCCCATCGGCGTCACCGTACAATCCAGCACAGAAGCCAGCGTATTTTCAAAGCCGCCAGACAGGTTCTGGGTAATTTCCAGATTACGTCGCGTTGCCGCATCCATAATGATGCTGTCTTGCTGGCGATCCATGGTAACGGAGCGAATATGTGGCAGTGATGTGCGCTGTGTATCTTTAACGTATTGCAGTAAGCAACCGGCTGCGCACAACGCATGATGGGCGTTTTCGACACCAAAACCGGTCAGGTCACGGGTACCAAACTGCATGTTCAACTGCTGGCGAGCGGTTGAGATTTCAAATTCCCACAGCGGGCGACGACGCAGGCCTCGACGACCTTCGATTAAACGTGTTTCCGCAAAATCTTCTGCATACAGTAGTTCTGCAGGATTGGTGCGTTGAAGCTCAGCCGCCATCGTTTCGAAATCTTCTGGCTCTGACAGACGGAACCGACCCGAACTAATATCGAGCGTGGCGTAGCCAAAACCTTTGCCCTCTTGCCAGATTGCCGCCAGCAAGTTGTCCTGACGTTCCTGCAACAGTGCTTCATCGCTAATGGTACCGGGTGTAACGATGCGCACAACTTTGCGCTCAACCGGCCCTTTGCTGGTGGCCGGATCGCCAATCTGTTCGCAGATAGCAGCCGATTCACCGAGGTTCACAAGCTTAGCTAAATAGTTTTCGACGGCATGATGCGGCACGCCTGCCATGGGAATCGGTTCACCAGCGGATGCGCCACGCTTGGTCAGGGAAATGTCGAGCAGTTGCGACGCGCGTTTCGCATCGTCATAAAATAGCTCGTAAAAGTCACCCATCCGATAGAACAGCAGGATCTCAGGATGCTGCGCTTTCAGGCGCAGGTACTGCTGCATCATGGGGGTGTGGCTGTCGAGGTTTTCAGTAGTAGTCATTTGATTTTATTAACCAACTTCACGATAAAATGAAGAAACGATCCTGAACGTCCTGCTCAGGATCGAGAATGGGGCAAAGCGTATCACAATGAGAGAGGGGGTTAACATCTTATCGAAAAGGTTACGAGCCGGATCGAAAACTCGCGTTTACATAATCCCAGCCTGGTGGAAATCGTGCAGGTTAATCGCGCCAACCAGTTGACCGGTTTCATCGACGACGGGTGCCGCACTGATGCGTTTTTTCATGAGTATTTCTTTGGCCTCAGCCGCTCGCATTTCGGTCTGGAGTACGGAACATTGAGTGGTCATGGCATCACAAATGCCCGCTTCAAGTTTACCGCCTCCCACCAGCCAACGACGTAGATCGCCATCAGTGAACACGCCCACAACCTGATGATGAGTGTTGGTCACGCACACCAGGCCAAGCCCTGTGCGGCTCAGTTCGAGTAAGGCATCCATGACTGTTGCTGTGTCCGCGACAGCCGGAAGCTGTTCCTCTGTGCGCATCAGGTGATGCACGCGGTTTAACAAGCGCGCGCCCAAAGCCCCAGCGGGATGGGAGCGAGCGAAGTCTTCTTCATTAAAGCCACGCTCCTGCATAACCGCCATGGCGAGTGCATCACCCATCATGAGTGTATTCACCGCGCTGGATGTTGGGGCCAGGCGCATAGGGCAAGCTTCGCGTTCAACAGAGATGTCGAGTATAGCGAGTGCAGCTTTGGCGAGCGGGGAGTCGGGTTTACCCGTAATGGCAATCAAGGTGACTGCTTTTTCCTGAAGGCGCGGGATGATTAAGTCCAGTTCTTTGGCCGTGCCAGAATAGGAGATAAACAGCATGATATCCCGGCTCTCAATCATCCCTAAATCGCCATGAAGGGCTTCCGCAGGATGAACGAAGAAAGCAGGGGTGCCAGTGCTGGCAAGCGTTGCGGCAATTTTTTTACCAATATGCCCTGATTTACCCATACCTGAAACAATCACTTTGCCTTCACAGGCAAGCATTGCACGGGCTGCACTCACGAATGGTTCGCCCAGCCTGTCGGCTAAACGGCTGGCTTCATAGAGTTCTAATTCCAGCGTTTCGCGCGCGATGCGTATCATTCTTTCAGTCATGTTTTTCCTCCGTGATAATCACGTTGATTCCCTTATCCTGCAACGCCGTCAAAAACGCCTCGCTGATGCCGCTGTCGGTAATGATGGTGTGGACGCTGTCCAGCCCACAAACAATGTTCGGGCTCTTGCGGCCAAATTTAGACGAGTCAGCCATCAGGATCACCTGACGCGCTGCATTGCACATCGCTTTGCTGACGGTATACACCTCATTAAATGTGGTGACACCGGCATTCAGATCGATGCCATCGGTGCCCATAAACAGTTTATCGAAGCTGAATTGTTCAAAAGCGGTTTCGGCCAGCTGACCATGAAAAGAGGCTGATTTTTTACGGAAGGTGCCGCCTGGCATCAGGATTGTTTGCTCGTTATCCAGTTCTGAAAGCGCATTCACAATATGAAGGCTGTTGGTCATGACGGTGATGTTATTAAAGCGCTGTAAGAGGGGAACCATTTGCAGCACCGTGCTCCCGGCATCCAGAATAATCGAATCACCATCATGGATGAACGTGACTGCCACATCTGCGATTTGTTGTTTTTTATGGGTATTGATCAACGTCTTGTGGTCGATAGGCGGATCGGGTTCATCCTTGTTGAGCACTACGCCACCATAGGTACGGATAACCGTGCCTGCATTTTCCAATAGCACCAGATCTTTACGGATAGTCGTACCCGTGGTGGCAAAATATTGCGCGAGATCGTCAACGGAACTTTTTCCTTGTTTTTGCAGATACTCCAGGATTGCGGCCTGCCGCTGGCGTGGTTTCATAAGCTCTTATTACCTTGCGCTAATTTTTAGTTTGATAATTTCGCAAGCAATAAGCGTTCGAAACGAAATTATCCATGTTTCACTTTAATCGCTAATGATAGAGCATTCTGACAGTTCCGATCATGGGGGAAGATCACATCAGGTTGTAATTCCTTTCGGTTCATCCCATGTATTTGTGACAAAGGTATGGGTCTGGCAAATATAGTGATCCCTTTCATCATTAAACTGTCGCAGATGTTTTGATGTTCATCGAATGCCAGCGCAATAACCACGCGAGGCCTGAAGCGCGCCCCCGAGCGCCCGATACCCACGGCTCCTTTCTGGCATAACTTTTCAAACGCGCGATTGAAATGGCGTATTTGCCAGCCGCCCAGGACAAGTTGGCTTAGCCAGGCGATAACCGCGATGGCGATAAGTGCATTGATCATTTTTTCTCTCTTTAGCGTGCTGGATAGCGCGTATGCTGCGATACGGCTATCCAGCCGTGGTGTTAAAACATCAACTGTTAAAACATCACCTGGCCGCCGGTAATGTTGATAGATTGCCCGGTGCAGTACGATGCTTTTTCGCTGGCATAAAACAGCAGGGTATTCAGTACATCCTGATAGTCGCAACCGCGCTTGAGCGGGACTTTATCAATGTAATATTGCTCGACTTCATCTGCCGCAATGCCCAGTTTCTCGGCATATTGTGGCAGTAATGACTGAAACATTGGCGATTTCAAAAGGTTGCCAAGCATCAGGGCATGAACGGTGATGCCATATTCAGCTAAATCCAACGCCAGTGATTGTGTCAGCCCTACGCCGCCAAATTTTGCCGCGCTATAGCCGGAGTTATGCTTACTGCCCACTTTCCCGGATTTTGAGTTGATCTGGATAATGCGGCCATGAATGCCATCGCGAATCATCAGTGCTGAAAACGCTTTGGCACACAGAAAATAGCCCACCAGATTGACTTGCAACGAGCGGTCAAAATCACCCAGCGCGAAATCACCAATAAATGCGGCTTTGGCAATTCCGGCGCTATACACCAGTAAATTAACCTGACCGAAAATCTCATCTACTCCGTTTGCCAGTGCAGTTACGCTCTGTTCGCTGGTGGCATCCGCACCAAACCCCCAGGCCATGCCGGTACCGTACTGGTCGTTAATTTCCTGCGCGACACGGGCAGCTTTCTCGCTTTGGATATCCACCACGGCAATTTTGTAACCTTCCTTCGCAAGCCCATGGGCGAGAAATGCTCCGAGGGTTTGTCCTCCCCCAATGACAACGGCAACTTGGTTCATGCTCTACTCCTTTAATGTATTTAGGCTAAAAACTTCAACTGGCAGCCGGTTTCAATATTCTGTGGTAGCGGCCCGTTAACATGGACGTTTCCCGGGTATTCGGCCTGCGCTTCGCCGTCGAAACGCAGGGTGATATGTCCCAGTTCCTGTAAGTTCTGTTGGGCGACATTGCCAACCGCGGTGACATCGTAATGTTGCCCGTTCAGCTCAAAACTGATGCCGGCTTCAAGCGTGCCGTTCAATGCGCCGTGGCAGTGAATAAAACAGAAATCCTGAATATCTGCGGGAGCGCCTTCCCGAAAAGTGATCAGCATGTTGTCCTCCAGCGCGTCGCGAGCGGACTGGCCGATATACGTGATGGTCGTTTGATAGATAGTTCGCATAACTCACCCTATTGATAGATAAAGCCGGAGACTAACCAGGCGATGAGGACGGTAGGCGCACCGGTTAAAAAGCGGCCGACTAATACCGATGGCACGCCGACGCGCACCGTGTCCTGTCGGGCTTCAGCCAGAGAGAGGCCAACCGGAATGAAGTCACAGGCTGCTTGCGCGTTGATAGCAAATAGCGCGGGCAGCGCCAGATGAGGTGGAATATGGCCGAGGCCTATTTGTACGCCAATCAAAACCCCAATCACCTGAGCGATAACCGCCCCAGGGCCAAGGAAAGGTGAGAGCAGTGGGAATGAACAAATCAGCGCCAGGGTTATCAGCCCGATGGGGTTGTTGGCCAGCGGAGCCAGGCCATGAGCAACCCAGTCGCCTAATCCTGAAGCCATGATGATGCCGATAAGCGCCGAGACAAACGCCATAAACGGCAGGATAGTTTTTAACACGGTATCGATGGTGTCGCGTCCAGCCTGAAACAGCACCGCCACGGCAGAACCCATTCCCATGCCGACTTTTGCCAGCAAACCATCGCTTTGTTCGGTAATTTTTTTACTGGTGTCATATTCACGAACCGGCGCTTTCGCGACGGGCTGAGTTTCATTTGTCTCCCAACTGATGTTTTCTTCTCGCACACCGGAAACATAAATATCTTCAACGATATACTGCGCCATTGGCCCGGATTTTCCGGTGGCATGAATATTGATGGTCGGAATGCGGCGTTTCGGATACAACCCGCAGCGCAGTGTTCCGCCACAGTCGATCACCGCCACGCCGATTTCTGCTTCCGGCGGCTCGCCTTCTTTAAAGCCATCTACCGCTTGCCAGCCCGTCATTTCACTCAGCTTATCGATAATCGCCGGGCGAGTTCCTGCGGTGATATAGACGATTTTTTTTCCAGGTTCGACCGGCAGAATGAGCGGGCCGCCCCAACCACCCTGGCCTTTATCAATACGAATATTTTGCATCATGATTTTTCCCTAAAGTCGCACCTGGCGTTCAAGTTCGATACCCATTTTCTTCTCGAAAATCGAGGTGGTGAGGTCGGTTATCCAACCACGGAAGAAGTTAGTGACCAGGCCGACGAGCAGATAACTCACCGCGAGTGGGCCGAGCGGCAGACCGAGCGTGGTCAGCCCGCTGGCGATCCCCAGATAAACAAATAGCTCGCCAGGATTGATGTGAGGGAAAAGGCCATTCATTGAGTGGCAACTGTATGAAGCGGCGGCGTAATAGCTCGGTTTGTATTTCTCGGGCATAAAGCGCCCCAGACTTAGCGTCATCGGGTTGCAGAACACAAACGTACCGATGCAAGGCAGTAACAGGTAACGGGAAACCGGGTTGCCGGCACAGCGCTGGGCCATACGTTCGATGCGATGTTGGCCGATGAAATTAATTAACGCGTTCATTATCACCAGCAGGCTTATCAGCAGCGGAAGAATACCGGTCACCATGCCGGTAAAAACTTCTCCCCCTTTTTGGAACAGGCCAATAAACCATTCAGCTCCATGGGTAATCATGTCGATCATTGTTATCTCCTGAAGGGTAAATGCTCACTCTGCGTTCAGTGGCAGTTCATGATAATCACTTTGAAACCTTTAAATATGTTATTTAGATCTCATTGTGAAACATAAATCTATTAATTTGAAAGGTTGTGAGGTTTGTATTGAAAAATGTGTTGATGAAATGAAAGGAGTTAGAAAGGGGGATCACTGATTATTGATTTTGATTTACCATAAGGAATACACATTCGTCGTCAGTCATATGGATATCCCAACACATGCGTTATTCCGCCGCGTTACTTCCGCTTGTTGTCTTGCTTGCCGCATGTAGCAGCAAACCGAAAACTGAAACTCAGCCACAGCAAGCTGGCACGCCTTCGGGTGGTTTCTTGCTTCAGCCACAGCATGATGTGTTTATGCAGACGGGGGATTTTGCCAATAATCCGGAAGCCGAGAAATTCATCAATAAAATGGTGAGTGAGCATGGCTTTGACCGCCAGCAACTGCATGAAGTGTTGTCTCAGGCGAAAAGACTGGATTACGTGTTGCGTTTAATGGACCAACAGGCTCCAACCACCGCGCCACCTCCGGGTCCAAATGGCGCATGGTTACGTTATCGCGCTAAGTTCATTACGCCAGATAACGTGCAAAATGGCGTCGTTTTCTGGAACCAATACGAAGATGCGTTGAAACGTGCCTTCCAGGTTTATGGCGTTCCTCCTGAAATTATTGTTGGGATTATCGGCGTGGAAACCCGCTGGGGTCGCGTGATGGGCAAAACACGCATCATTGATGCCCTGGCGACGTTATCCTTTGCTTATCCGCGTCGTGCGCAATACTTCTCTGGCGAACTGGAAACCTTCCTGTTGATGGCGCGTAATGAAGGCGATGACCCGCTGGCTCTGAAAGGTTCATTTGCCGGAGCGATGGGTTACGGCCAGTTTATGCCTTCGTCATTCAAAGAATATGCGGTTGATTTCAATGGCGACGGCCATGTGAATTTGTGGGATCCCGAAGATGCCATCGGCAGCGTGGCGAACTATTTCAAAGGTCATGGCTGGGTGAAAGGTGATTTGGTAGCGGTTCCTGCCAACGGCCAGGTGCCGGGATTAGCCAATGGCTTTAAAACCAAGTATTCCGTTTCTGCACTGGCGCAATCCGGTCTGAGCCCAACGGCTTCTCTGGGGAACCATCAGGAAGCCAGTTTACTGCGACTCGATATGGGCGATCGTTATCAGTACTGGTACGGTTTACCGAACTTCTACACCATCACCCGTTACAACCACAGCACGCATTATGCGATGGCGGTCTGGCAGTTAGGCCAGGCGGTTTCATTGGCTCGCGTTCAGTAATCTTTTCCCCGCCTTGCTCTGAGGCGGGGTCTGCTTTCTCCCGCACTTCTTTCTTCAATGTCTCACTTGAAGGTTTTTCCTGATCGTCGATCAGGAATTTACATCGCACTCAATTTCATTTATGTTATGTTATAACAAATCAAGTTGAAGGGTTTTCCCCGCAATGCTTCCTTTACGGACACTTTTAACAGTGGCTGCGCCAGTTCGATTTTGCGCAGTTTTAATTCTGCTCGCCGGCCTATGGCTGGCTATTCGTTGGGCGATTGCACTGCCATGATCACGCTGAATCAATTGGTGTTGGGTTATCAGGGAAGGGCGGTGACGCCTGCATTAACGGGGCAGATTGTGAAAGGCAGTATGACTGCCATTATAGGCGCGAACGGCACAGGGAAATCGACGTTACTCAAAACGATACTGAAACTACAGGCGCCTGTTTCGGGGCAGCTACAATTTACCGACGGGAGTGCACCAAGCATTGCCTGGCTGCCACAACTCGCTGAAATGGAAAGACAGTTTCCTGCTACTGTTTACGATGTGGTGTGCATGGGAGCCTGGCCGGCCCGCAATCTGTTTTCAGCATTGAATCGCCAGAACCGCTTGCGGATAGCCGATGCCATTGAACGCGTTGGCTTGAGTGCTTATAGCAAACAACCTATCGAAATGCTTTCTGGCGGACAGTTCCAGAGAATGTTGTTCGCGCGTTTACTGGTGCAAAACGCGCCGTTGGTTTTGTTGGATGAACCTTTTACCGGAGTCGACGCCCAAACCAGTGATTTCCTGATGTCGCTAATCTGCCAGATGCATCAGGCAGGGCAAACGGTGCTGGCAGTACTGCATGATAACGAGCGCGTCAGCCGACATTTCCCACAGGTGTTATTACTCACACAGGATCATTTCCATTGGGGGAATGCTGCTCAAGTGTTACCTCGTTATTCGCAAATCGGTAATAATCTGGCGCTATCCGCATGATTTATCACTTCTTCTTTGAACCGTTTATTGATTACGGTTTTATGCGCCGTGCGCTCGTCGCGTGCCTGGCGTTATCACTGAGCACCGCTCCCCTGGGGATTTTTTTACTGCTAAGACGCATGAGTCTGGTGGGGGATGCGCTTTCTCACGCCATCTTACCTGGTGTTGCGGTGGGCTATTTACTGGCAGGTATGTCGCTGGTGGCGATGGGGATTGGCGGGTTTGTCGCAGGCGTGCTGGTCGCGTTAATTTCCGGGCTGGTAAGTTCCCGAACCAAACTTAAAGAAGATGCCAGTTTTGCGGGTTTTTACCTTGGCTCGCTGGCTTTAGGCGTCACGCTCATTTCGCTTCGCGGTTCCAGCGTTGACCTGTTGCATCTGTTGTTTGGCTCCATTCTGGCAGTCGACAGCCAGGCGACGATCTTTGTCGGCGTGATTGCCAGCGTAACGTTACTTATCCTTGCGGGATTGTATCGTGGCCTGGTGATGGAAACTTTCGACCGCAGCTTTTTACAGGTCAATAACCGCTATGCTCCCCATCTTATTCATGGTGTATTTCTCGCGCTGCTGGTGCTTAACCTGGTCGCTGGATTTCAAATCCTCGGTACGTTGATGTCGGTTGGGCTGATGATGTTACCGGCGGTGTCGGCGCGCTGTTGGGCGAAAACACTGCCCGGCGCGATGTTTATCGCCGTGGTCTGCGGTTTGTTGTCGGCGTGGATTGGGCTGGCATGGTCTTTTGCAGCCGCACTGCCCGCAGGCCCGGCGATTGTCCTGACGGCAAGCGTTGGCTTCTTTATCTCAATACTTTTCGGTTCGCGCAGCGGGCTGGCTCGAAGCCTTTGTAGAGGCTGGATAACAACAAGCAAGGGGATTAAATGAAACGTTTTGGGATGATGATGTCATTGGTGCTGGCTTGTTCCAGCCAGGCGGTATTGGCGAAGAACCTCAATGTGGTGGCAAGTTTCACGGTGCTCGCCGATATGGCTAAGCAAGTCGGTGGTGAGCATGTGACGGTTAAAAGCCTGGTCGGGCCAAACGGCGATCCCCATAGCTTTGAACCTTCACCGCAAGACAGCGTGGCTTTAAGTCAGGCGGATGTGGTTATCGTTAGCGGCCTGGGAATGGAAGGATGGATGGACCGCCTGGTGAGTGCATCAGGTTATAAAGGCAAAATTATTGTTGCATCTGAGGGTATCTCCACCCGCAGTATGATGGATGAAGGTAAACAAATTACTGACCCGCATGCGTGGAACAGCGCCGAGAATGGTGCCGTTTACGCGCAAAATATCATGAAAGCGCTGATGGCCGCTGACTCACAAGACGCTACGGCAATCAGTGAAAGCGGGACCGAGTACGTTACGCGCCTGAAACTCCTGGATAGCTGGGCAAAAACACGCTTTGAGTCTGTTCCAAAATCGCACCGTAAAGTGCTGACCAGCCATGATGCCTTTGGTTATTTTGGCCAGCAATACGGCGTGACTTTCCTGGCTCCGGTGGGGTTCTCGACGGAAGCCGAAGCGAATGCCAGTGATGTCGCAGGGCTCATCAAACAGCTCAAAAGCCAGCATATCCAAACATACTTTATTGAGAACCAGACCGATCCTCGCCTGGTCAAACAAATCGCGGCAGCGAGTGGCGCACAACCTGGCGGAGAGTTGTACCCTGAGGCACTTTCCGACGCAAGCGGCCCCGCCAGCACTTACGAAATGGCTTTCAAGCATAACGTCGAAACTATCGCCAACAGCATGAAGTGATTTAATCGGCCAGCATCCGCTGGCCGTTCTATTCTCTGGAACTCCCTCGCGTTATTGAATGTAATCCTCTGAAAGTCTCGTTAAGTGCTATCGTGTCACTCTGCGATATGTCTACAATCGGAGCCAATATGACAGAGAAAACATTGCGTCAATTAAGTCATCAGGTGGGCGAAGCGCTTGGGCAGCTTGGTGCTACTCTCACGACGGCAGAATCTTGCACTGGCGGCTGGATTGCAAAAGTGATTACCGATGTTTCAGGCAGTTCCGCCTGGTATGAACGTGGCTTTGTTACCTACAGTAATGAGGCTAAACACCAGATGATTGGTGTTGATAGCGGCACGCTTGAAACCCATGGCGCAGTAAGCGAAGCCGTGGTGCGCGAAATGGCGCAAGGGGCGTTATATGCCGCTTCTGCAGACTACGCGATTGCCGTGAGTGGTATCGCTGGGCCAAATGGTGGCAGCGAAGAAAAACCGGTTGGCACTGTGTGGTTTGGTTTCAGCTCAAAGCTTGAGGGCACTGTCGCTCGCCATCAACTTTTTGAGGGTGAGCGTGACGCTGTTCGCCGCCAGGCCACTGAATATGCGCTGCAAACCCTATGGGAAGAATTTCTCAAAAATAAGCTTGATACTGTATGACCATACAGTATAATTGGCACAACAAAACAGCATAGTAAGCAGCGTGGCGCATTCGTGTATCACCCTGCATGACAGGAGTAAAAATGGCTATCGACGAAAACAAACAGAAGGCGTTAGCGGCAGCACTTGGCCAAATTGAAAAACAATTCGGTAAAGGCTCCATCATGCGTCTGGGTGAAGACCGTACCATGGATGTGGAAACGATCTCTACCGGTTCACTTTCACTGGATATTGCTCTGGGAGCCGGTGGCTTACCAATGGGTCGTATCGTTGAAATCTACGGACCAGAGTCTTCTGGTAAAACGACGCTGACTTTGCAAGTTATCGCCGCCGCTCAACGTGAAGGTAAAACGTGTGCGTTCATCGATGCCGAGCATGCTCTGGATCCGATTTACGCTAAGAAATTGGGCGTCGATATCGACAACCTGCTGTGTTCTCAGCCAGATACAGGCGAGCAAGCTCTGGAAATCTGTGATGCACTGGCACGTTCTGGCGCCGTTGACGTTATCGTGGTTGACTCCGTTGCCGCTCTGACACCGAAAGCTGAAATTGAAGGCGAAATCGGTGACTCTCATATGGGTCTTGCGGCACGTATGATGAGCCAGGCAATGCGTAAACTGGCGGGTAACCTCAAGCAGTCTAATACGCTGTTGATCTTCATTAACCAGATTCGTATGAAAATTGGTGTGATGTTCGGTAACCCGGAAACCACGACTGGTGGTAACGCACTGAAGTTCTACGCTTCTGTCCGTCTGGATATCCGCCGTATCGGTGCGGTAAAAGATGGCGATAACGTGGTGGGTAGTGAAACCCGCGTTAAAGTAGTGAAAAACAAAATTGCAGCACCGTTTAAACAAGCTGAATTCCAGATTATGTACGGCGAAGGTATCAACTTCTACGGCGAGCTGGTTGATTTAGGCGTGAAGCACAAGCTGATTGAAAAAGCGGGCGCCTGGTACAGTTACAACGGTGAGAAGATTGGCCAGGGCAAATCAAACGCCAGTAACTTCCTGAAAGAGAACAAGCCGATGTCCGTGGAAATAGAGAAGAAACTCCGCGAGATGCTGCTGAACAATCAGGACGGTACGCCAGATTTCGTCGTTAACGACCACGACAAAGACGTCGCAGAAACCAACGAAGACTTCTAATTACCCTCAGGGCCGCTAAATGCGGCCCTTGTTGCATTTAGCCCTTACTTGCCGCAGTTTATAATCTATGTCTGAATCCTCCCCCTCTAAACGCAGCGCCTACTCTCGCTTACTCGACAAAGCAACCCGAGTTCTCGCCATGCGCGACCACAGCGAACAAGAACTCCGCCGTAAACTTGTGGCACAACCTACATTCCCTGGAAAACCACGAGTTGAAGAAGATCCTTTTACGCCTGAAGATATCGAAAAAGTGATTGCCTGGTGTTATGAACACAACTGGCTGGATGATGCCCAGTTTGCATCACGCTTCATTACCAGCCGTGCCCGCAAAGGCTATGGCCCACAACGAATCCGCCAGGAATTGCAAAGCAAAGGTATCAAACGTGAGACGGGTGAAGCGGCAATGTTCAATTGTGAAATAGACTGGCAGGAGATGGCTCGGGAAATCGCCGAGCGAAAATTTGGTGAGCACCTTCCTACCGAATGGAAAGAACGAGCCAAAGTGCAGCGTTTTCTACAGTACCGTGGTTTCTTTATGGAAGATATCCAGGGCATATACCGAAATTTTTCCGATTAGGCATACACGGGATTTTACTTCCCTGATAAGAAAACTTATCTTATTCCCACTTTTTCCAGGTAAACAGGTCAAGGCCAAAGCATCAAAATTGGTTATGTCAGGTTTGCAACTCCTCGTTAGCTTGATTTCAGGATAATTATGAGCAAGAGCACCGCTGAGATCCGTCAGGCGTTTCTCGATTTTTTCCATAGTAAAGGTCACCAGGTTGTAGCGAGCAGCTCCCTGGTTCCGAATAACGATCCTACTTTGCTGTTTACCAATGCCGGGATGAACCAGTTCAAGGATGTGTTCCTTGGTCTCGACAAACGTAACTATTCCCGTGCAACAACGTCTCAACGTTGTGTTCGCGCCGGTGGTAAACACAACGATCTGGAGAACGTCGGTTACACTGCACGTCACCACACTTTCTTTGAAATGCTGGGTAACTTCAGCTTCGGTGACTATTTCAAACATGATGCCATCAACTTCGCATGGGAATTATTGACCGGCGAACAGTGGTTTAACCTGCCAAAAGATCGTCTGTGGGTCACGGTTTACGAGACTGACGACGAAGCGTTTGAAATCTGGGAAAAAGAAGTTGGTGTCCCGCGCGAGCGTATTATCCGCATTGGTGATAACAAAGGTGCAGCTTACGCATCTGATAACTTCTGGCAGATGGGTGACACCGGTCCATGCGGCCCATGCACCGAAATCTTCTTCGACCACGGCGACCACATTTGGGGCGGCCCTCCGGGGAGCGCTGAAGAAGATGGCGACCGTTACATCGAAATCTGGAACCTCGTCTTCATGCAGTTCAACCGTCAGCAAGATGGCACCATGTTGCCATTGCCTAAGCCGTCAGTTGATACTGGTATGGGTCTGGAGCGTATTGCCGCTGTTCTGCAACACGTCAACTCCAACTATGAAATCGATCTGTTCAGCCAGTTGATTAAGTCTGTTGCCAACGTTACTGGTGCAACCGATCTGACCAGCAAATCGCTGCGTGTTATTGCTGACCATATCCGTTCTTGTGCATTCCTGGTTGCTGATGGTGTTACGCCATCCAATGAAGGTCGTGGCTACGTGCTGCGCCGTATCATTCGTCGTGCCATTCGCCACGGCAACATGCTGGGTGCTAAAGAAACCTTCTTCTACAAACTGGTTGGCCCATTGGTTGAAGTGATGGGCGCGGCGGGTGAAGAACTGCAACGTCAGCAAGCGCTGGTTGAACAGGTTCTGAAAACCGAAGAAGAGCAGTTTGCTCGTACGCTTGAGCGTGGTTTAGCTCTGTTAGATGAAGAGCTGGCGAATCTGAAGGGCGATACGCTGGATGGCGAAACTGCTTTCCGTCTGTACGACACTTACGGTTTCCCGGTTGATCTGACTGCGGATGTTTGCCGTGAGCGTAACCTGAAAGTCGACGAAGCTGGTTTTGAAGCAGCGATGGAAGAACAACGCCGTCGTGCGCGTGAGTCCAGCGGTTTTGGCGCGGACTACAACAGCATGATCCGCGTAGATTCAGCTACCGCTTTCAAAGGTTATGATCACACTGATTTGACCGCGAAAGTCACTGCACTGTTTGTTGACGGTAAAGCCGTTGAACAAGTGAATGCGGGCCAGGAAGCAGTTGTCGTGCTCAACGAAACCCCATTCTATGCAGAATCCGGTGGTCAGGTTGGTGACAAAGGCGCCATCAAAGGCAACGGTGTCGACTTTGCCGTTAGCGATACGCAGAAGTATGGCCAGGCAATCGGTCATCTTGGCAAATTAGTCGCAGGTGTTGTGAAAGTGGGCGACAGCGTCAAAGCTGAAGTTGATGAAGCGCGTCGTTCACGCATTCGTCTGAACCACTCCGCAACTCACTTGCTCCACGCTGCACTGCGCCAGGTACTTGGTACGCATGTTGCGCAGAAAGGCTCTCTGGTTAACGACAAAGGCCTGCGTTTCGACTTCTCGCATTTTGAAGGCATGAAACCGACTGAAATCCGTGCGGTTGAAGATATCGTCAACGCCCAGATTCGTCGCAACTTGCCAATCGAAACCAACGTAATGGATTTGGAAGCGGCGAAAGCTAAAGGTGCTATGGCACTGTTTGGTGAGAAGTATGATGACCACGTGCGTGTTCTGAGCATGGGTGATTTCTCTACCGAATTGTGTGGCGGTATTCACGCGAGCCGTACTGGCGATATCGGCCTGTTCCGTATCGTGGCAGAATCCGGTACCGCTGCAGGTGTGCGTCGTATTGAAGCCGTGACTGGTGAAGGTGCGCTGGCAAACCTGCATGCTCAGAGCGAACAACTGCAAGATATTGCTCAACTGCTCAAAGGCGACAGCCAGAATCTGAATGAGAAAGTGCGTTCAGTTCTGGAGCGTACCCGCCAGCTTGAAAAAGAGTTGCAGCAGTTGAAAGAACAGCAGGCAGTGCAGGAGAGTGCAAATCTTTCCAGCAAGGCTGTCGATGTGAAAGGCGTTAAGCTCCTCGTGAGTGAACTCGCCAACGTTGAACCGAAATTGCTGCGTACGATGGTCGATGACCTGAAAAATCAGCTCGGTTCGGCAATTATCGTTCTGGCGACTGTATCAGAAGGTAAGGTTTCTCTGATTGCAGGTGTCTCTAAAGATGTGACCGACCGCGTGAAGGCGGGAGAACTGATTGGAGTTATCGCTCAGCAAGTCGGTGGCAAAGGGGGCGGTCGTCCAGACATGGCTCAGGCTGGCGGTACAGATGCTGCAGCATTGCCGGGCGCACTGGCCGGTGTTGAAGCTTGGGTATCGGATAAGCTCTAAGTAAAAAAATAAAGTGCAGACAGGCGCTATAACTCATTCAGGTTATAGCGCCTTCTTAAATTTGCACACACTCAATAATGATAAAGTCAGGTTAAAGTTGCGTATATCGGCTAGACTTATTCATAACAGAATGTAATGTCGTGGTTAGTGACACATTATGTGTTTGTAGCTACTTACTTTTTGTCGTATATGATGGAGAACGCCGGGATACAGAGAGACCCGACTCTTTTAATCTTTCAAGGAGCAAAGAATGCTGATTCTAACTCGTCGAGTTGGTGAGACCCTCATGATTGGGGATGAGGTGACCGTGACAGTACTTGGGGTAAAAGGTAACCAGGTTCGTATTGGTGTTAACGCCCCGAAGGAAGTTTCTGTACACCGCGAAGAGATCTACCAACGTATCCAGGCTGAAAAATCGCAACAAACGAGTTACTAAAGTTACTGCGTCTCGCTATCTACTGGCGAGACGCTTCCTTTAGGGCACCATTTTCTTCGCTTTACCTCGCAATACCTCTTATATCTTCCGCCATTACCAACATTTCTTATTCATCCGTAATGCTTTCTTATCTGCATAAATCCTATCTTGCCTGTTGATAAAATACTCTTTTTGCTGTCAATTCGCCCGAATTGTGCGTGAAGTGTGCAATTGAAAATGAGTTGGGAAAAATTGTTTGACTTATAAGTGCAGGAAAGTAATATGTGCGCCACGCAGTGCCGATGAGCAGAAACAAGTTCAGCGGTGCACCTCGAAAGAGGCGTGTGGTGAGGTGGCCGAGAGGCTGAAGGCGCTCCCCTGCTAAGGGAGTATGCGGTCAAAAGCTGCATCCGGGGTTCGAATCCCCGCCTCACCGCCATTTTGCATCCGTAGCTCAGCTGGATAGAGTACTCGGCTACGAACCGAGCGGTCGGAGGTTCGAATCCTCCCGGATGCACCATTCTTCCTACTACCACTTTGCACCGGTAGTGTTCCAAAGAAAGATAATTTCTTAGCGAACAACAGGGAGAAAAACGTTGCTTAAGCAACGGCCCGTCAGGGCAAGCACCGCGAGTAACACTCCGGATGCACCATCTTGTTTGATGTTGTTTAGAACAACAAACAGCATTAAGTCAGCAGTAAAAGAAGTAATCCTGTGCACCCATAGCTCAGCTGGATAGAGTACTCGGCTACGAACCGAGCGGTCGGAAGTTCGAATCTTCCTGGGTGCACCATATTCCCCTCAGTTATCAGCAATGATAATGTGCCAGAGAAATTAAATTTCTCAGCTTGCACAAGGGAAGATAACGTTGCTTCAGCAACGGCCTGAAGGGCGAGCCTTTGGCGAGTAATCTTCCTGGGTGCACCATTCTTCTCTCCCTGTTTTATCCCCTCAAAAAGTAACGCTTAAACTACCCTGTAACACCCTGCATACCAATTAGTCACCTTCTTAACTATCTCAATTACAATAAGCGACAATATTATTGGTTTACGATAAAGTAACACCTCAATATTGAGTGATGTGAGGGATGTGATGTACGAACGTTACGACGGTCTGATTTTCGATATGGACGGAACCATCCTCGATACCGAACCAACACATCGTAAGGCGTGGCGTGAGACGCTTGCGGGTTATGGCATGCAATTTGACGAAACAGCGATGGTTGCGTTGAACGGCTCCCCAACCTGGCGTATTGCGCAGGCGATTATCGATCTTAATGGTGCAGATCTTGACCCTCACTGTCTGGCGAAGGAAAAGACGCAAGCCGTAAGGGCTATGCTTCTTGATACTGTGCGTCCGCTTCCTCTCATTGATGTCGTTAAATCCTGGCATGGGCGTCGTCCTATGGCGGTAGGTACCGGTAGCGAAAGCGATATCGCCGAAGCGCTGCTGAACCATCTTGGCTTACGTCAGTATTTTTCAGCCGTTGTTGCAGCTGATCATGTCAAAAACCATAAACCTGCTCCTGACACATTTTTGCTATGCGCCGAATTAATGGGTGTGGCTGCGAATAAGTGTGTGGTGTTTGAAGATGCAGATTTTGGCCTGGAAGCCGCTCGCGCAGCAGGAATGGATGGTGTGGATGTGCGTTTGTTGTGAGTGAAACGCTTTCCTTATTATCACTGTTTACCAGTAGTTTTCTCAGCGCAACGTTGCTCCCGGGAAGTTCAGAAGCAGTCCTCGTCGCATTGTTAGTGGCGGGTACAGGGCCAACCTGGTTACTCATTTTAATAGCAACAATGGGTAATAGCCTTGGTGGCTTAACTAACGTTATTCTGGGGCGTTTTTTTCCATTGCGAGAACAGTCGCGTTGGCAAGGAAAGGCAACCGCCTGGCTGGTTCGTTTCGGCCCGGCAACCTTATTACTCAGCTGGATGCCTTTGATTGGCGATCTGCTGTGCCTGTTAGCTGGCTTATTACGCATGAGCTGGGGACCGGTAATCTTTTTTTTATGCCTTGGTAAAGCGCTACGCTATATCGTTGTAGCGGCTGCAACGGTACAAGGCATGGCGTGGTGGCACTAATTGATTGGACTGATATACCCATTTTCTTTCTAGCTGCAGGTGTGTTGGCTGCAATCGCAAACCCCAGTCACTTACTCAAGTAAGCTCCTGGGGATTTGCTCTCTTGCCGCCTTCCTGCAGCTCGAAATCTAAAGGGTATAATTATCATCGCCATTTAAAACAATTATGCTTAATAAAAATGAAATCGACAGGCGGGAGGTCAATTTGATCCCGAACGTATCACAGGCGCTAGCCTGGCTGGAACAGCATCCTCAAGTAGTAAAAGGTATTAAACGTGGTCTTGAGCGTGAAACGCTACGAGTCACACCAGATGGTCAGTTGGCAACAACAGGTCATCCGGAAGTCCTTGGTTCAGCGCTAGCACATAAATGGATAACAACGGATTTCGCTGAAGCGCTGCTAGAGTTTATTACTCCGGTTGATGGCGATATTGACCACATGCTGACATTCATGCGCGATATTCATCGCCATGTCGCCCGTAATTTGGGTGAGGAGCGCATGTGGCCTCTCAGCATGCCGTGCTATATCGATGATGGTCAGAATATTGAGTTGGCGCAGTATGGTTCATCCAACAACGGGCGTTTAAAAACGCTATACCGTGAAGGATTGAAAAATCGTTACGGCGCGTTGATGCAAACCATTTCCGGCGTGCATTACAACTTTTCGTTGCCGCTGGAGTTCTGGCAGGCACGTCTGGGCGTAGAAGATGCCCAGAGCGGTAAAGAAGCGATTTCAGCAGGGTACTTCCGTCTGATTCGTAACTATTACCGATTTGGCTGGATTATTCCGTATTTGTTCGGCGCATCGCCTGCAATCTGCTCATCTTTCTTGCAAGGGAAAGAGAGCTCTCTGCCGTTCGAAAAAACCGAATGCGGTATGAATTACCTGCCGTACGCGACTTCATTGCGTCTGAGTGACCTGGGTTATACCAACAAATCTCAGAGCAACCTGGGCATTACGTTTAACGACCTGGAAACTTACGTCGCCGCGCTAAAACGTGCCATTAAAACGCCATCGGAAGAGTACGCGAAGATGGGTGTTGAGAAAGACGGTAAGCGTCTGCAAATCAACACCAACGTATTGCAAATCGAAAACGAACTCTACGCTCCGATTCGTCCTAAACGTGTCACAGCAGAAGGTGAGTCGCCTTCTGACGCCCTGATGCGCGGTGGAATTGAATATATCGAAGTGCGTTCACTGGATATCAACCCTTTCTCACCGGTCGGTGTGGATGAGCAGCAAGTGCGCTTCCTCGACCTGTTCATGATTTGGTGCGTGCTGGCTGATGCTCCAGAAATGAGCAGTGATGAATTGCTTTGCACCCGCAAAAACTGGAATCGTGTGATTCTGGAAGGGCGTAAGCCTGGCCTGACGCTGGGTATGGGTTGCGAAACTGCGCAGTATCCGTTGGCAAAAGTGGGCAAAGATTTGTTTACCGATTTGCGTCGTGTTGCTGAAACGCTGGATGGTATTGCGGGTAATACAGAGTATCAGGATGTGTGTGACCAACTGGTTGCCTGTTTCGATAATCCTGAATTAACGTACTCAGCGCGAATTCTGCGGTCTATGATTGATAATGGCATTGGCGGTACAGGACTTGCGTTGGCTGAGCAATATCGTCAGATGCTGATACAAGAGCCTTTAGAGATTTTGACCGAGGATGTATTGCAGAAGGAGCATGACGCTTCGTGGCAACGTCAGCGGGAAATTGAAGCTAAGGATACCGAGCCGTTCGATGTCTGGCTCGCAAGTCACTCTTAGTACAAAAGAAAAAGGCCACAATCAGTGTGGCCAAAATATACATCTCTGAATCAGGGATGATGATAATAAATGCGCGTCTTTCATATACTCAGAGTGGTGTAGGAAAGAAAGGTTCATTTTATTTTTAAAAAAATCACTTATCGGAGGTGATCAGATGCCGTTGTTGGATAGCTTCACAGTTGACCATACCCGCATGGGCGCACCAGCAGTGCGTGTGGCCAAAACGATGCATACGCCCCATGGCGATACTATCACTGTATTTGATCTGCGCTTTTGTATCCCGAACAAGGAAGTGATGCCAGAAAAAGGGATTCATACTCTTGAACACCTGTTTGCTGGTTTTATGCGTGACCATCTGAATGGGAACGGCGTAGAGATTATCGATATTTCACCTATGGGTTGTCGTACAGGTTTCTACATGAGCCTGATTGGCGTGCCAGAAGAGACTCGTGTTGCTGATGCGTGGAAAGCGGCAATGGAAGATGTTCTGAAGGTGAAAGAGCAAAACCAGATCCCAGAGCTGAATGTTTATCAGTGTGGGACGTACCACATGCACTCGCTGCAAGAAGCTCAAGACATTGCGCGTCATATCCTTGAGCATGGCGTGAGCGTGAACAGCAACGAAGAGTTAGCTCTGCCAAAAGAGACACTTAAAGAGCTGCACATCTAGTCTGTAGCCTTATAAAAAGGAGCCCATCGGCTCCTTTTTTTATTCCTGCGCTATGCTATCTTCATCTTTTCGCTCATAAATAATCCTATGTCTACCACTCTTCAGTTCAACTTCGCGACGCGTCCGCTGGTTCCCTTTGCCCATGATTATCCGCATGGCGCGACGGAGCCCTGGCATAGCCATGACTGCGCGCAACTGCTGCATACTTTAAGTGGCGTAGTGCGAGTAGAAACGGAACAAGGTTATTGGATTGTGCCCCCCAGTCGTGGTGTATGGCTTCCAGCGGAAACACGTCATCGTTTGCAGGTCACGGGACATGTCGCGGCCAGAACGTTGTTTATCGATCCTTTTGCTCGCGCGGATTTACCCTCGATCTGTCAGGTAGTGCAGGTTTCTGGGTTACTGCGTGAGTTGATCATATGCTCGCTGACGCTACCAGAATGGTACGAAGCAGGGAGCAGGGCGGAGAGGATCTACGAATTGATCCTCGATGAAATCCGCGTGATGACAGTTCTGCCTTTTAATCTCACGGAACCGCAGGCTTTCACACTGCAAGCGTTATGCCGTCAGGTTCAGGCTGAACCCGGCAAATCATGGACCACCGCAGTGGCTGCCGCTCAGCTCAACGTGAGTGAACGAACCTTACTGCGTCATTTCCGCGAGCAAACAGGTATGGCATTCAGCGAATGGGTACGACGCGCACGGCTAATGGAAGCGCTAAATCGTCTGGCTCAAGGGCAATCGGTTCTGCGGGTGGCGCTGGATCTTGGCTATGAAAGCCACAGTGCATTCAGCGCCATGTTCCGACGGACTTTGGGCGTATCCCCAAGTGAATACTTCTAGTTCGAGGCGTGTATCGGCAAGGCGTTAAGCAAAGCCTGTAACGAAGCCCGCGCAACATCATTGTCTATACCAACCCCCCAGCGACTTTCACCATTGGCAAAAGTACAGCGTATATAGGCAGCTGATCGGCTCTCGCTATGCCTTCCAAGCGTATGCTCATGGTAGTCCTCGATAGAAAAAACGACCTTGAACTGTGATGCCAGAGCATCAGCGGTGGCAGAAAGAAGCCCGTTACCTTTGCCCTGCAACGTCAATATTCCTCCTGGTGTCTGGATGCGCGCCTGTAGTGAAAGTCCGCCTTCTGCCTGACTTTCACTGCGGTAATCCAGTAGTTGCCGTTCAGCGAGTTGATGCGGCCCATACAACTTGCGGAACAACTGCCAGAGGGCGGTAAGAGTCATTTCGTTACCGTCCCGGTCGGTCTGTTCCTGAACGTGGCGGCTGAAGTCTTGCTGTAACCCACGTGGCAATACCAACCCGTGGTTTTGTTCGAGCATCCACGCCGCGCCGCTTTTACCAGACTGACTGTTAACGCGGATCACCGCCTCGTAACTACAGCCGATATCGTTCGGGTCTACAGGGAGATATGGCATCTCCCAAAGCGGAGAAGAAGATTGCTGCCGGGCGGTGAAACCCTTTTTGATAGCATCCTGATGCGAGCCTGAAAAGGCGGTAAATGCCAACTTCCCGGCATAGGGATGGCGAGGGTGCACCGGTAACTGATTACATTGCTCCACCTCTTCGACGACATGCTTCATGTCGCTGAAATCGAGCTGCGGTAAGATCCCCTGGCTGTAGAGATTCATCGCCATGGTTACCAGACAGACGTTGCCGGTGCGTTCACCGTTGCCGAACAAACAGCCCTCTACACGGTCGGCTCCCGCAAGTATCGCCAGTTCAGCACTGGCCACACCGCTTCCCCGGTCATTGTGAGGATGGACGCTGATACACACTGCGCTGCGCCGTGAGAAATGGCCACAGAAGTACTCAATTTGGTCGGCATAGACGTTCGGAGTATTCACTTCGACGGTCGCAGGTAAGTTGATAATCATCGGCCTTTCGCGGCAAGGCTCCCAAACATCGGCCACCGCCTCGCAGATTTGCAGCGCGAAATCAGGCTCGGTGAAACAGAAGGTCTCCGGAGAGTATTCATAGCTCCACTGTGTTTGCGGGTTTGCCTCGCACAATGCGCGGATCCTGCGCGTCGCACTGACGGCCAACTGGATAATCTCCTCTTTGCTCTGGCGGAATACCAGGCGGCGGAAAAGTGGGGCAGTGGCGTTATACAAGTGCACCGTCGCGTGACTGGCACCTTCAAGAGCAGCAAAAGTGCGTTCAATCAGATCGCTACGTGCCTGAGTCAGCACCTGGATTGTGACGTCGTGCGGTATCCGCTGCTCTTCAATCAACTGGCGTACAAACTGGAAGTCCGTTTCAGACGCTGACGGAAAAGCCACTTCAATTTCCTTAAAACCGCATTGGATCAACAGTTCCCAGAAGCGCAGTTTTCGCAGGCCGTCCATGGGTTCAGCCAGCGCCTGGTTACCGTCGCGCAAGTCAGTGGAAAGCCAGCGTGGGGCATGCGTAAGATGTTTGTTTGGCCATTGGCGGTCAGGCAGGTGAATCGGGGGATGGGGCAGGTATTTTTGCGACGGATCGTGCAGCATGTTGGTTTTCCTCGGCGTGGGTCAGTCTTTATCGTGACGACTTTAGGCCGGGTGTACTGGCGCAAAACTGACAACGTGTGCTGTGAAACCGCCAGATGACAGACAAAGAAAAGGGGCCAATCGGCCCCTTTAAATTTCTGACTTAGTGCGCACCGCCGCCACCGCCTCCGGCACCAAACGGAGGTTTGGCAAACCACACCAGACCCAGCAACAGAATAAATATCCCTGCTGAAATCCAGAAAATCTCATTGGCTGCAATAATCAGCCCCTGATTGGTGATCTGCTGCGCAATATAGCCAGAGGCTTGCTGCGTAGACATCCCCAGATTTTCCAGCTGCGAGTACATCTGCTGCGCATTCGGGTTAAACGGTGAAACGGACTCCGTTAACTGCGAATGGTGCATGGCTTCGCGGTTGGTCCAAAGTGTCGTGGTGATGGACGTACCAATCGAACCGGCAAGAGTACGCGTAAAGTTCGACAGACTCGACGCCGCCGCCATGCGTTCAGGCGGGAGCCCGGACAGCGTAATGGTTGTCAGTGGCATAAAGAAGCAGGCCACGGCGAAGCCCTGAATAAACTGAGGCCAGGCCGACGCGCCGAAATCCATCCCCGGTTCGAAGGTATAAGCACGCCAGTAGAAGCACACCGCGTACATGATAAAGCTGAACGTCACCAGCCGCCGCATATCGAGCTTATGAGCAAAGCGCCCGATAATGGGCGATAACAGCACTGGAATGACACCCACCGGTGCCGACGCCAGACCCGCCCAGGTTGCCGTATAGCCGTATACCTCCTGCAATAGCTGCGGCAGCAAAACAATTGCGCCGAAGTAGAGCATGTAGGCAAGACTGATACACAGACAGCCGATGGTAAAGTTTCGCGACTTAAACAACGACAGATCAACGATGGGGTTATCGTCGGTGAGCTCCCAGACAATCAAGAAGCTAATCGCCACCACCGCGACGATAGTCAGAACGATGATTTCAGTGGAGTTAAACCAATCCAGCTCTTTGCCGCGGTCGAGCATGATCTGCAGGCTACCAATGCCGAGAACCAGCAACGCAAGCCCGATACCATCAATACGACGGTTCTCGGTTTTAGTCTCACGGCCACGCAGCGTTTGCAGTGTCAGCAACACCACCACCGCTCCGATTGGCACGTTGATAAAGAAGATCCAGCCCCAGTGATAGTTATCACTGATATAACCACCGAGAATCGGCCCGCAAATGGGCGCCACAATAACGGTCATCGACCATAGCGCCAGCGCAATACTTCGCTTCGCGGGTGGATAGTTATTGAGCAGCAGACTTTGTGAGAGTGGAATCAGTGGCCCGGCAACAATCCCCTGGATAACGCGGAAGAAAATCAGCATCTCCAGACTTTTTGAGACGCCGCAAGCCCATGAAGCCAGCACGAACAGAATCGTCGACCACATGAACAACTTCACTTCACCCAGGCGCTTTGCCAGCCACCCGGTGATAGGAATTGAGATGGCGTTTGCCACCCCAAACGACGTAATAACCCAGGTTCCCTGGCTCAGTGATGAGCCAAGGTTACCGGCGATCGTCGGTATTGCCACGTTGGCGATGGTGGAGTCCAGCACCTGCATAAAGGTCGCCAATGACAAGGCGATGGTCATGATGACCAGTGGAGCCCCTTCCAGCGGTTTTTGCTGTTTCATACAAGCTCCGCTTTGTTAACCCGCATTGGCCTGGATGATGTTATTGATAAGCTCGTTGACTGGCGCAAGGTTCAGCTCGCGCGCGTTGCTTTCATAGACCGGAGAGCTACGCGTTGCATTCGCCAACATACTGCCATCGCGGTTACTGGTATCCACCGTCACTAACGTGGAAAGCCCGATACGCAGCGGATGTTGTTCAAGCTGTTTTGCATCCAGTTCAATACGCACTGGCAAACGCTGAACGACTTTGATCCAGTTACCCGTCGCATTTTGTGCAGGCAGCAGTGAGAATGCGCTACCTGTGCCCATATCGAGGCCCACGACTTTACCGGTGTACTCGATTTTATCGCCGTAGATATCACTGACGATGGTCGCCGGTTGGCCAATACGCATATGCGCAAGCTGGGTTTCTTTGAAGTTCGCATCAACCCATAAACCACTCGCAGGCACGATAGCCATCAGTGGCGTCGTCGGGCTAATCTGCGCACCCACTTGCACCACGCGACGTGAAACGTAGCCGGTCATTGGGCTGACAATCTTAGTCCGTTGCAGTGCCATCCAGGCGTTACGCAACTCAGCTGCCGCTTGTTTCACACTTGGCTGCTCTTCGAGTTTGGTTCCGAGGATCATTGCCTGATTGGCATTGTATTGTTGAATAGCAACATCCAGTTGCGCTTGAGCCGATGCGACGGCATCTCGGGCGTGTTGCAATTCTTCACGGCCAATCAGGTTTGCGTTACCCAGCGGCACGCGACGGTTAAGGTCGCTTTGAGCCTGTGCAAGAGAGGTCTTTTGCAGCTCAATATTGGCCTGATATTGCTTACTGTTAATCATTAACTGACGAGTCTGACGCACGCTTGAAGCCAGCACCGTTTGTGCTTGCTCAAATGCTTGTTCAGCGTCCGCCTGGTCCAGCGTCACCAACACATCGCCCTGTTTAACGAAGTCGGTATTATCTGCCCAGACCTTGGTTACGCTTCCGGAAACCTGGGACATTATCTGCACCTGATTACCAGCCACATACGCATCATCCGTATTTTCGTAGTGACGTAACACTAGAAACCAATAAATCCCATATGCCACAGCAATAATGACAAACAGCAAGGTCAATACAATCAAGGCACCTTTACGTTTGCCTTTCTTGTTTCCCGGCTGCTGCGGGGTTTGAGTCTCCGCATGTGCGCTCATGCTTATCTCCACACTTTTTTATTATAGTGATCGGCTGAGCCGACCTGTTAGACCCAACAGGCCAGCAAGGTAAGTTGCTGGCCTGTCAGTGTTTTTTTCTTTGTGACACGACGATAACGCGTTGACAGCACTTAGCGCACGGCTTCAAGTACCGTCTGGTTTTCATCCATTTCATCAAGGCGGGTGAGCAATTTGCGGGTGATCTGTTCCAGCTGCTCTTTTTCCGAACCACTCAGCGAGGACCACAGTTCATGCAAGCAGTGGTGCTGCGGTGGTAACACCTGACGCAAGAATTCCTGACCTTTTTCGGTCAAATGCAGATGCAGGCAGCGGCGATCGTTCTCGCTTTCACGACGTTCAATCCAGCCACGCTTTTCCAGCTCATCGGCAATTCGGGTTGCATTGGTACGTGAAGAACCTAATGCGCAACTCAACTCTGAAGGCTGGATACTATGATTTTCCTGCGATTCAAGAGTGATCAACGCCATAAACAGCGTTTCGTTAATCCCTTGAGCTTTCAGCATTTTATTGCGGTTTTCCAAAAGCTTGCCTTGCATATGCATGCACAGGCGCGTCAGAAGAATTTCCTGGTAAGGGAACTCCTCATAGCGTTTGGCGCGAAATTTTAGCATTTGTTCAATGGGCGTAAACGAACTATCCATTTTGGCATAACCTCATTAGTTGCGGTCGATATAATAACGATGGTGACAAATAAAGTAAATGTATTGTTTGTACGTTTTTTTATTCGTCAGACTGATATCACCATCATGAGTTTCCAGGTTAATCCATAACCCAGAGCACTTAATAGTGTCGGGATAATGATGCTGCGAGTCTTATAAAAGCTCAGCCCGAGAATGATAAAGCCCATTAGCGTCGGGACCAGACGCTGGGCGTCGTGCATGATTTCAGGCACACACGAGACCACCAGCAACGCACAAATTGATGCGATGCCAATACTGTCGAGTAGCACGCCTGTCGCCCCTCGTTTGGCCGGACGCGTCGAGTTTGCCCGGATACGCAGGGGTAAATAGCGGAACAGGTAGTTGGCACACCCGACCAGCAGGCCCAGCAAAAGTACCTGAGTACTCATTCGGGCTCTCCTTGATAAAACGCCTGCACTAATGCCGCCAGACAGCCACAAACGATCCCTGCAAGAATGGACGCGGGAATGGAAATCAGCGTGACGCCCAACAAGGCACCCGCAAGGGAGGCGGTAACTGTCCAGGATTGTTTCCGCTGGAACGACGCCAGCAGGAAACTCATAAATAACGCAGGCAACATAAACCCTAACGCTGCCTCAACTGCGGGCAGTTTATCCAGCAAACCGTTACCCGACCATGCACCCAGCGCGGTGCCTAAAACCCAAGAGAACCACGAGCTAAAGGCAATACCTATCATCCAGTTTTCGCTCCAGCGCCGGTTATCACGCACCAGTTTGGCGGTGGCGGCTGCGAAAACTTCGTCGGTCAGGCCGAATGCCCAGATTGCGGTTTTAGGTTTGCTCAACTGGCGTGTAATTCGTTGACGCAGGGAAGGGCCATACAAGACGTGGCGCACATCCATCGCCATCACCGTTAAAGCGGCGACCCACAAAGAGCTTCCGGCAGCCAGTAAAGCCGTGATCACGAATTGGCTGGCACCAGCATAAATAATGCAGGAGAAAAACAGGCTTTCGAGAGGAGTGAATCCCAGCTTAGTGGCATTAAGCCCAAACGCAAATGCGACCGGAATGTAGCTGATGACAATCGGTAAACTGTCTTTCAGCCCTTCAGCCCAGGTAGCATCGCTTTGATCGTTTTCTGATGAAACAGTTGCAGGACTATCCATATTGAATATTTATATATTTCTGACGTTAATATCACTCGAAGGAACCAACAGGGATAACCTTAACAGACTGGTACGACCCTTAATACCCCCAAATTATCCCTGATGGTTGTAAAGGATTAGTGGTATCACGGCTGGCGGTGATAACCACGCCACCACACTACTAAATTTAGTAGTGCCATTATCGCACCCGCAGCACACACACCATTCCATCCAGCATGTTGATAGGCGTTTGCGGAAATCACTGAACCTGCCGCGCCGCCAATAAAGTAGCTGGTCATGTAGCCGGCAGTCAGACGGTTTCGCGCTTCCGGCATCATGCGATAGATAACCGTCTGGTTGGTGATATGGACACCCTGAACGGTTAAATCGAGTACCAGGATCCCAACGATAAGCGCGATAACGGAATACTGCCCCATCGCGGTGGCAATCCACGACAACAGCAACAGCACCAGCCCGATAGTCGTGGTGAGATGCGCTTTGCCTTTATCGGCAAACCCGCCCGCTGGACGCGCACCCAAAGCACCCGCCGCACCCGCGAGGCCAAACAGGCCAATCACCCCTTCGGAGAAGTTAAACGGCGGTGACGCCAGCAGAAATGCCATCGACGTCCAGAGAATGCTGAAGTTGGCAAAAGTCAGGCAACCGAGCAACGCACGGGTACGCAGTAGCGGAGTTTTGATAAACAGGCCGAATACCGAGGAGAGCAGTTGAGGATAATTTAGATGGGTTTCAGATTTCACTTTTGGCAAACCACGCCACAAGGCCAGCGCCATCATCACCATTAACACACTCGCGACCCAATAAACGGTGCGCCAGCCGCCAAGGCTTGCAAGCAACCCGGCCACGGTACGTGCCAGCAAAATCCCTAGCAACAAGCCGCTCATAATGGTGCCGACGACTTTGCCGCGTTTCTCCGGCTCCGCAAGTGTTGCGGCGAGCGGCACGAGAATTTGTGCCACTACCGAGAACAAACCCGTCAGGGCGGTGCCAAGAATCATCATCCACAGTGTCTGGCTCAGGGCCACAATGACCATTCCTCCGGCGGCCAGCAGCGTCATAAAGACAATCAGCCCACGGCGCTCAAACATATCCCCCAGAGGTACGAGGAACAGCAAACCTACGGCGTAGCCCAGCTGTGCGGCGGTAACGATAAATCCGGCCTGGTTAATCGAAAGGTTAAAGGCAGTCGCAATCGTGTCGAGCAGAGGTTGTGCGTAGTAGTTACTGGCAACGGCTAAACCCGTCGCGAGGGACATCAGGACGATCAGCGCGGGGCTAAGTCCTTGAGTGGAATTTTTCATTCTAATTCTTCGGCTTGTGATGAGAGAACCGGAATAATAGCGAAAATTAATGTAGGTGGGAGTCGGATTGTGCGTTTTGTTTTGGTTGGGTCGCCCTCACCCTAACCCTCTCCCGCAGGAGAGGGAACTGTCCGGTTTTCTCCTTCTCCCGCAGGAGAGGGAACTGTCCGGTTTTCTCCTTCTCCCGCAGAAGAGGGAACTGTCCGGTTTTCTCCTTCTCCCGCAGAAGAGGGAACTGTCCGGTTTTCTCCTTCTCCCGCAGAAGAGGGAACTATCCGGTTTTCTCCTTCTCCCGCAGGAGAGGGAACTGTCCGGTTTTCTCCTTCTCCTGGGGGAGAAGGCCGGGATGAGGGCGTCCTTAGCTAAATATGAACTCTTACTTAACTGCCAGCGCTTCGTTCACCCAGCCATCAAACTCAGCCTGGTGCGCTTTAATCCAGCCATCAACGTGACCCTGAATATCCGCTTCTGAGGCTTTACCGTTATGCATCATCGCATTTTCGGCATTGATATCCGCCAGTGGCAGTTTCATCAGGCTAAACAGTTTCGCCGCTTGCGGATTTTTCTCCGCCCAGGCTTTGTTGGCCACGATATGCATGGTGTTCACCGGGAAGCCATAATTCGCGCCGTTCGGCAGTTTGGTGTCCATATCTTTCTGCTGACCAGGCATCGAAGAGAATGGCACTTGCAGCCACACCACATCTTTACCCGGCACCATCACGTCACTCACCCAATATGGCGTCCAGGTGTAGTACAGAATCGGCTTACCTTCCTTGTGGCGCGTAATGGTGTCGGCAATCATCGCCGAGTAGTTACCCTGATTATGTTCCACGGTGTTGGTCAGACCAAAGGCGCCAATCTGGTGATTAATCACCGCTTCGCAACCCCAGCCTGGCGTACAGCCGGTTAAATCTGCTTTTCCGTCGCCGTTGGTATCAAACAATTTGGCGATCTTCGGATCTTTTAACTGCGCGATATTAGTGATTTTGTATTGTTCGGCAGTTTTCTTATCAATCAGATAACCCTGTGCGGCACCCTGAACGTAGGTCCCTTCACGGTAAAACTTCTTGTCACCCCCTGCAGCAGCATACATATCGTCGTGCAGTGGTTTCCAGTTGGTGGCAATAAACGTGGTATCGCCAGCGGCCATGGAGGTGTAAGCCACGTTGTAATCCACTTCACTCGGTTTACTCACGGTATAACCGAGTTTTTCCAGGCCCCGGCTCACCAGTAAAGTCTGGAATGATTCTTCTGAGATGGTGCTTTGTGCAGGCTGAACCGTCATGCCTTTGCCCGGTAAATCTGCGGCAAAAGTGCTGGTGGTTACGAGAGTCGCAAGGGCTGTAGCGAGTAGCGTTGTGTGTCGCATCGTTATTCTTCCTTTTCGGTGATGGGGCGTGAGGCGGCACGAATGCCGCCATCATGTTTATTTGATGAAGGGACGGGTCAGGAGACCAATTGGGCCGGTGTTAAACCAGCGACGGTTGCCACGGCTGCGTGAATCGCGGCCAATGGACTGAGTTAAACGGTCGAGAATAATGGCCAGGATAACAATCCCGACGCCGCCGACGGTCGCAAGACCCATATCGAGACGGCCAATACCACGCAATACCATCTGTCCAAGACCGCCAACGGCAATCATTGATGCGATAACGACCATGGAAAGTGCCAGCATCAGCGTCTGGTTTACGCCCGCCATAATGGTTGGCATCGCCAGCGGTAACTGAACTTTGAACAACATCTGACGCGGGCTTGCCCCGAACGAACGTGATGCTTCAATCAAATCTTCCGGAACCTGCTTAATCCCCAGAATTGTCAGACGCACAATCGGTGGCAGAGCAAAGATAATCGTCACCACCACACCCGGCACGTTACCGATACCGAACAGCATCACGATAGGCACCAGATAGACAAACGCCGGCGTGGTCTGCATGGCATCTAATAGCGGGCGGATTATCTTCGCCGCGCGCTCGCTTCTGGCAAGCCATATACCCAGCGGCAAACCAATAATCATGCAGAACAGCAGGGCGGTCAGAACCAGCGCCAGCGTCACCATCGCTTGCGACCATGCGCCAATCGCGCCAATCGCAACCAACGACACTAACGTCGCAATCCCCATTCCGAGGCTGGACATCTGCCACGCAATCAGCGCGAACAGGATGATCGCCACCGGCGCTGGCATCCCCAGCAAGAAGTGCTGGAAGCCACTGAGGATATAATCCACCGGCACACGAATACCCTGGAATACCGGGCGGAAGTGTGTGACCACCCAGTCGATCCCGTGTGTCACCCAGCTATCGAGTGGCACAAGCGTCTTATGGAACGGATCCAAAATATTAAAATGCTCTGGTGCCGGTGCAGGAGCTGAATTCAGCCAGTCTGCGCTGCTACCTGTCGCCGGTGTCGATGCCGGGCCACCCCACGCATCTGCGGTAGATGCAGCCTGATTGGTTGTTGCGTCGGCAGCAGCACTGCCGGTATCCCACGGATTTGATGCACTCATTGACTTACCCCCTCACGATCTAACGCCTGCAGCAGAACCCCTTTCGAGATAATGCCCACGTACTGACTCTCTTCCCCAATAACCGGAACCGCGCACGGTGCCTGGCCAACATGGGTGAGCAGATCGCTCAGTGACGTATCAGCGGAAACTGCCGCTGGAGATTCGAGGTAAGCATTGTCCAGACCCTGGCCTGCCGCTAATGCGGCTTTCAGAGAATCTGTTGAGACAATCCCGAGGAATTTCTGTCCGCGTTCAATGACATAACCGAATTCACGGTCTTCATCTTGCAGCAGCTTGAGCGCCGAACGCGGGCCAAAACCGGCAGTTTTACGCAACAGGCCAGCCGGGTTACGACGGGCAATATCTTTCGCGCTAAACACCTGGCTTATATCCACACCACGGAAGAAGGTGCGAACATAATCATTCGCCGGATTATTCAGAATTTCATCCGGTGTACCGACTTGCACAACTTCACCACCTTGCATAATGGCAATTCGGTCGCCAATACGCATTGCTTCATCCAAATCGTGGGAAATAAATACAATGGTACGTTGGTGTTTTGCCTGCAATTTAATTAATTCATCCTGCATCTCAGTACGAATTAATGGATCGAGGGCAGAGAAGGCTTCATCCATCAATAATATATCGGGATTAATTGCCAAAGCACGGGCCAAACCAACACGCTGACGCATACCACCAGAAAGCTCATCGGGATACGCGTGGGAATAATTTTCAAGCCCAACCTGACGCAATGCATCAAGCGCTTTTTCCTGACGTTCTTTCAACGGAATACCAGCTAATTCCATACCGAAAGCGGTATTATTTAGCACCGTCATATGAGGCATCAGAGCAAAGGACTGGAATACCATGGAGATCTTATTTTTGCGTACTTCACGCAGTTCCGCTTCTGATATTTTGGCGATGTCGACGCCGTCAATCAGTACCTGTCCACGGGTTGGTTCAATCAGGCGATTGAGAAGGCGAACCATGGTGGATTTACCGGAACCCGATAACCCCATGATGACAAAAATCTCGCCTTCTTCAATGGCCAGACTGGCGTCTTTTACGCCAAGCGACAGCCCTGTTTTCTCCAGTAATTCTGCTTTGGAAATACCTTTTTCTATATATTTGAATGCGCGTTGTGGATGCTCACCAAATACTTTATATAAATTCTTTACTTCAAGTTTAATTGCCATGCAATAAAGTTATTCCTGTATTTATATATTTATACACAATTCCTGATGGAAATATTCACTGCATATACCCTAACATACTCAGAATCTGAGACAACCCTCGATTTCTGATATATGCAATATCCGCGCCGGGGATGTGGTCGAAATTTCCCGTGAGTAAAGGGCTGAGAGCAAATCAGAGAAAGATGATATTTTTTGTAAGCGGATGGGTAATTTGGCTGAATGGCAGGCGATCTTCAATAATATGTAGGGTGGATAAGCGACAGCGTCATCCACCAAATTTTGTGTTAATTTAAGGCGGATGACGCGGTGCTTATCCGCCTTAAATTAAGGTGAATTTCTAATTTAAAAATTCCAATCTTCGTCCTGCGTTTCCACCGCTTTCCCCATCACATACGAAGAGCCTGAGCCTGAGAAAAAGTCATGGTTTTCATCCGCGTTTGGCGATAGCGCGGCAAGAATAGCCGGATTCACTTCCGCCATTTCAGGCGGGAAGAGGGCGCTATAACCGAGATTCATCAACGCTTTATTGGCGTTGTAGCAAAGGAACGTTTTGACCTCTTCCTGCCAGCCCACATCGCCGTACAGCGCATCGGTATAGGCCACTTCATTATCGTAAAGATCCATCAGCAACTCGAAGGCGAAATTGTGCAATTCGCTTTGGCGTTCTGCACTTTGCTGCGCCAGTGATTTCTGGAACTTATATCCGATGTAATAACCGTGTACCGCCTCGTCGCGAATGATCAGCCTGATAAGGTCAGCCGTGTTGGTCAATTTACCGCGACTTGACCAATACATCGGCAAATAAAAGCCTGAGTAAAACAGGAACGACTCCAAAAATACGCTGGCGATTTTCTTCTTCAGCGGGTCATCGGCATGATAATGGGCAAGGATGATTTGCGCCTTGCGTTGCAGCGCGGCGTTTTGTTCGCTCCATTCATAGGCGGCATCAACATCCTTAGTCTGACAAAGGGTGGAGAAAATCGAACTATAGGAGCGGGCATGCACTGCTTCCATAAAGCTGACATTCGACAGCACCGCTTCTTCATGCGGGGTGATAGCATCCGCCATCAACACCGGCGCACCGACGGTATTCTGAATGGTGTCCAGCAGCGTCAGTCCGGTAAACACCCGAATCGTGAGTTGCTGTTCGTCGTGCGTCAGTGACTGCCACGCCGGAATATCATTCGACAGCGGCAGTTTCTCGGGGAGCCAGAAATTAGTGGTCAGACGGTTCCACACTTCGAGATCTTTCTCATCCTCGATCTTATTCCAGTTGATGGCACTTACGCGGCTTAACTGAATCATGTTCTCTCCTTATAAAGCGCAGGACACGCAGCCCTGAACTTCTGTTCCTTCCAACGCCATCTGACGCAAGCGAATGTAATAGAGCGTTTTGATGCCTTTTTTCCAGGCGTAAATCTGCGCTTTGTTAATATCGCGAGTGGTGGCGGTATCGCGGAAAAATAGCGTCAGCGACAGACCTTGATCGACATGACGTGTGGCTTGCGCGTAAGTGTCGATGATTTTTTCCGGGCCAATATCGTAGGCGTCCTGATAAAACTCCAGATTTTCATTGGTCATAAACGGCGCCGGATAATAGACGCGCCCGGTTTTACCCTCTTTGCGGATCTCAACAGGCGAGACAATCGGGTGAATACTCGAGGTCGCATGATTGATATAAGAGATAGAGCCGGTCGGCGGGATGGCCTGCAAATTCTGGTTATACAAACCGAACTCCATCACATCGTCACGCAACTGCTGCCATTGCTCGCGAGTGGGAATATCGATACCCGCGCTGGCGAATAACTCGCGCACTTTTTGGGTTTTCGGCTGCCAGCTTTCTTGCAGATATTGGCGGAAGTACTCGCCGTTCGCATAACGTGACTGTTCAAAACCGGCAAAGCGCTGTTTGCGCTCCCGAGCCAGCAAATTTGAGGCGCGAATGGCGTGCCAGGTCACGGTGTAGAAATAGAAGTTTGTGAAATCCAGCCCTTCAGCGGAGCCATATGCAATGCCTTCGCGAGCCAGATAACCGTGTAGATTCATCTGCCCGAGGCCAATAGCGTGCGAGGCGGCATTTCCGGCTTCAATAGAGGGTACGGAGCGAATATGGCTCATATCGGAAACCGCCGTCAGCCCGCGAATAGCCGTTTCAATAGTCTGGCCGAAATCGGCAGAATCCATGGCGTGCGCGATATTCAGTGAACCGAGATTGCAGGAAATATCGTGCCCTACCTGCTGATAATCGAGGTTTTCGTCATAGCTTGATGCGCTGTTCACCTGCAAAATTTCTGAGCACAGGTTGCTCATATTAATGCGACCGGCAATCGGATTTGCGCGGTTAACCGTATCCTCAAACATGATGTACGGATAACCGGATTCAAACTGGATTTCCGCCAGGGTCTGGAAGAAATCGCGCGCATTAATAAAAGTCTTACGGATGCGTTCGTCTGACAGCATCTCATGGTACAACTCGCTGACCGCAATATCGCCAAACGGCTTGCCGTAAATACGCTCGACATCGTAAGGCGAGAAGAGCGCCATCGGCTGGTTATCTTTCGCTAGTTGGAAAGTGATATCCGGGATCACCACGCCAAGCGAGAGCGATTTGATGCGGATTTTCTCATCCGCGTTTTCACGTTTGGTATCCAGGAAACGTAAAATATCGGGATGATGGGCGTGCAGATATACCGCTCCCGCCCCCTGACGCGCACCGAGCTGATTGGCATAAGAAAACGCATCTTCCAGCATTTTCATTATCGGGATAACGCCGGATGACTGGTTTTCAATGCGTTTAATTGGCGCACCGACTTCGCGTAAATTAGACAGCAAAAATGCCACGCCGCCACCGCGCCTGGAGAGTTGAAGCGCAGAATTCACTGCGCGGCCAATCGACTCCATATTGTCTTCGATGCGCAGCAGAAAGCAGGAAACCAGTTCGCCGCGCTGCATTTTTCCGCAGTTCAAAAAAGTCGGCGTTGCAGGCTGGAAACGGCCACTGAGCATCTCATCCATCAGCTGAATTGCCAGCTTTTCATCACCTTGTGCAAGGGTGAGCGCCACCATGCAAACCCGGTCAGGGAAGTGCTCGAGGTACTCTTTGCCGTCCCAGGATTTCAGCGTGTAGCTGGTGTAATACTTCCACGCGCCAAGGAACGTCTGGAATTTGAAACCACTGTGATAAGCCTTTTCAAACAGCGTCTCTACAAAGCGACTTTCGTAACGTTGTAGCACCGCGTTGTCGTAATAGCCTTCTGCCACCAGCCACTCGAGGCGTGCCTGCTGATGGGGAAAGTGGCGTGAACGGGGCAGCACATGCTGTTGATGGAATTGTTCTACTGCCAGTTTATCTTTCTCAAACTGGATGCGTCCTTCCGAATCATAAAGATTCAGCATGGCGTTGAGCGCATGATAATCCGCACTTTCCGTCGCCATTACGCTGATAGCTTCTGTCTTTGCCAAAATTCTTTGACTCCCTTACGCACGTTTTCGATGTCCTGCTCGGTGCCGAGTAGCTCAAAACGATAGAGGTACGGTACCTGGCATTTTTGGGCTATCACGTCGCCCGCCCGGCAAAAACCTTCGCCAAAGTTACGATTTCCGCTGGCTATCACCCCGCGCAACCATGACCGATTGGCCGGGTTGTTTAAAAATCGAATCACCTGAGCGGGAACTGCGCCAGCAATCCCGCCGCCGCCGTAACTTGGCACGATCAAAATGTAGGGTTCCGTCACTTCAAGCCGCTGTTTCACTTCAAGCGGAATACGCACGGCGGGTAGTCCCAGGCGTTCGACAAAACGCAGGGTGTTTTCCGATGCGCTCGAGAAGTAGACGAGATTGCTCATGCGCTGACTCGAGCGCGCAGGCGGTTGATCATATCCGGACGAAACCCGCTCCAGCTTTCCTCATCGGTGATCACGACCGGCAACTGGCGATATCCTTGAGCGCGCAAATCGTCCGCTGCTTCAGGGTTTACATCGAGGTTAATCAGGTCAAAAGCGAATCCACGGCTTTCGATTGCGCGCTTAGTTGCGTGGCATTGGACACAGTCATTTCGTGTGTATATGGTAATGCGCATGATTCTTATTCTCTCTGTGGTTGAGAATATGAATACTAGATGTGGGTGAGAAAATTATCAACCATACAAGATATAGTATTTTTAGATAAGGATAGAAAAGGTGATGAGTGCGGCGGGGATGTAAACAACCCTCACCCTGGCCCTCTCCCTGAGGGAGAGGGAATCTTCATGTCTCCCTCTCCTGGGGGAGAGGGTTGGGGTGAGGGGAAAGCGCAGATACTACATCCGCATACTGATCGCCAGACGGTTAAACGCATTCATCAAACTCGCGGTAAACGTCAAATCGCTAATCTCTTGTGCGGTGAAGAATTGCAGCAGCGGCTGGTACACCGCATCTTCTGCGCCACCTTCGGTAATCAGCGTCACGGCTTCGGCCCAGGCGAGTGCGGCGCGCTCTTTGTCGCTGAAGTGATGACTTACTTTCCAGCCCGCCAACGCATCCAGTTTGGTCTGGTCAACACCATCTTTGCGTAAGGCTTTTGAGTGCATTTCCAGGCAATAGGCGCAGCCGTTAATTTGCGAGACACGCAGGAAAACCAGTTCAATCATTGTTGAACCCAGCGAGCTGGATTCCAGACCTTTCAGCGCCTGAAGCATTGGCTTAAACACAGCAGGGGACAGGTCAAAATAGGGTTGGCGTAATTCGATCATGGTTTGGTTCCTCATATTGGTGTGCGAGCAATTTAGCACTATGATGGACCACTCAAGAGAGCCATAAATTAACTAATAAAGCAGACCATAATGGCAAAGCCAAATGAACTGGTAGTCAGTGCTCACCACGCCATCCCGCGTTATCAACAAATCGCCAGGCAACTCAAACAGGCCATCAGTGATGGTGAGCTGATGGCTGGGAGCCGTTTACCGTCGAGCCGCACCATGGCGCTGGAGCTCGGTGTCGCGCGGGCGACAGTAGAAAACGCCTATGGTGAATTAGTGGCACAAGGCTGGCTGGAAAGACGTGGCCAGGCGGGAACTTTCGTCACTCCTTCCGTGACTTCTGGGGCGAATAACGTTGCCAATGCCCTGAGCCAACCACAGGGTGCGCCGCGTCCGTTTCAGATGGGATTGCCCGCACTTGATGCCTTCCCCCGTGCGTTGTGGGCGCGGGTAATGGGGCGGCGCTTACGCCTGCAAACCCGTTATGACCTGCTGATGCCAGAAGCGAACGGGGAATCGACACTGCGCCAGGCCATTGCCGACTATTTACGTTTTTCGCGCAGTATCGACTGCCAGCCGGAGCAGATATTTATCACCGCCGGATTTCAGGCCGCCATGCGCCTTGTGGTGCATACGCTGGCAAAACCGGGCGACGGAATCTGGCTCGAAGATCCCGGTTACCGCTATGTGCGTCCGGCATTTGCCGAGGCGGGAATGACGTTGCAGCCTGTGCCCGTCGATGGCGAAGGGATGCAAATTGATTACGGAATCGAACATTTTCCTGACGCGCGTTTTGCGCTCCTGACTCCCGCGCACCAAAGCCCGCTCGGCGTGGCGTTATCGCTGGCACGCCGCCATCAATTGCTCGACTGGGCGGCAGCTAATCAAAGCTGGGTGATTGAAGATGATTATGACAGCGAGTTTCGCTATCACGGGAAACCCTTACCGCCGATAAAAAGTCTCGATGGTCCGCAGCGCGTTATCTACGCCGGAACGTTCAGCAAATCGCTTTTTCCGGCACTGCGCGTCGCATGGCTGGTGGTGCCGCAACAGCAGGTCGAGGCATTCTCACGCCATACTCATTTCTTGCCCTGCACCGCACCGCTATTGATTCAGCAAACCATTGCCGATTTTCTTCGTGAAGGCCACTTTTGGCGTCATCTGAAAAAAATGCGTTTGTGCTATAGCGAGCGACGAGTCTGGCTGGAACAGGCGTTGCGAGAGCAGGGTTTTGATGTTGTTCCGCAAGCGGGAGGCATTCAACTGGTGATGCGTGTCAGTGGCGACGATCGCGCATGGGTCGCGAAAGCTCGTGAAGCCGGGCTTGCGGTGCAGGCACTCAGTGACTGGCGTATGGAGTCAACAGGGGAAGGCGGGATTCTGATGAGTTTTACTAATCTGACTTCGCAGGCAATGGCCTTGAAAGCCGCGAAACAACTGCGTGAAGCGATAGTACCGTAGGTCGGATAATTGTGCCGTAGGTCGGATAAGCACAGCGTCATCCGACACAACAGGCGTAAATACTGGATGACGTTTTCGCTCATCCCCCTAAAAACAAGAAACCCCGGAATTAATTCCGGGGTCAGACGCATATTTGTTATCACTACGCTTTTATGACTAACGTCGGGAAGCTAACAACGCCCCGATGAAAATACCCACAGCGGCACTAATACCTACGCTCTGCCATGGTTTGTCGCGCACATAAGTGTCGGCGCAACCCATCGCATCACAAGCGGCTTGTTTTACTCTGGTGCGACCCTGAAGGCGAGCACGCGTCTCTTTTAACAGAGACTCCGCTTTTTTGCGGGCAGCTTCCCCTTCTTCTTTAACATCGCTACCGAACGATTTAAGAACCTCTTCTAGCGTGTCCGCCAGTTGGTTCACGTCACGGTTAACATCATCAACACCTTCATCTACATCATTTCGATTTACGCGGTTAAACATTTGTTTCTCCCTTTTTGCGATGTACTACTCAGTGTAGACCATAATTTTTAGTAATGAGGGCGTTCACTCTCTTTCGCGGTCTTTATGGACTAATCTGAAAGCGTTGCTAATGCTGGTTAATGTAAGGTTGCGCTGCAATAGAAGATGACGAGGAAAAATTATGTATTTACGACCCGATGAGGTGGCCCGCGTTCTTGAAAAAGCCGGTTTTACCATGGATGTTGTCACACCGAAAACGTACGGATATCGCCGTGGCGATAATTACGTTTATGTCAATCGCGAAGCGCGTATGGGGCGAACTGCGCTGATTATTCACCCGACGCTTAAAGAAAGAAGCCAGACCCTGGCAGAACCCGCGACGGACGTTAAAACTTGCGATCATTACCAACAATTTCCACTCTACCTGGCTGGGGAAATTCACCAGCATTACGGTATTCCGCACGGCTTTAGTTCACGCATTGCGCTGGAACGTTATTTGTCTGGTTTGTTTGGCGAGCATTAATCGAAACCGGCGTTGTTGCACGTCACGGCGCAACGCTAACCCCTTTGAACGAGCTCAAACCCCCGCTTTCGCGTTCCGATACCCACTGATGCGGAACAAGCGACGGCAATAATCCAGAAAATAGCCATACGCTGCACCCATAAGCATCGACACAATAATGTTCGAGCTGACAGCCGCCGCTATCTGGTTCCAGTCCGCACCGACCGACCACAAAATCACGACGTACACCGGTGACTGGAAAGTCACGTAAGCCAGTACGTCCACAAGATTTTTAGTCCAGTTAGCCTGGCTATAACGTTTAATAAAACGCATAAATGCGTCGCGGTAAAAACCGTAAGGCCACGCAATCAAAATGTTGACGGGGATAGCGACCAGACGCGAAGAGAGCGACTGCTCGAAGCTCATGCCGGAGAGAAAGATCTCTATCATCATGTTCACGACCGAGCAATAAACTACCATCGCAAAAGTATCTGCGACTGCATGGCGCAGACGTGACTCAGGAGAAAACATTATTCCGACTCCGAATGAAAATTAGATATATACACTGCCAATGAGAGTCTGTGGCAGCGCTAATAAATGGCTTAATTTTATTCGACTAGATTATATCGCTGCTTGAAATTGGACAATTAGTGATAAATTTTTATTTACTGACAATTTATCAATAAAATCCGCTAAATGAGACAGAACAGGCAGAGTTTCCTGATTTTGTCTGTTCACTATTGATAATTATAAGTAAATCATGGGGTTGGTTTCACCAGTTGGTGAGGGCGGGGGATTACAAGAATGGGCGAACCTTATTGAAGGGCTTCAAGGCGGGTGATACTTTCCCGCCTGAATACAAACGCATTAGCACACACCAAAATCATCGTCTTCTTTATACAACACAACGTCTTCGGCTTTTAACGTGACCTTTTCACCGGACAAAATATTCCGGGGCGTGCAGAACAGCATATCCCCTTGAATATCCAGCACTTCATATTTTGGGCCACCTTTCTTGGGTTGCACCAGATCACCTACTTTGAACATAATGAGCCTCATTCAATTGAGAAAAATGAACAACGTATACCGTTAACCATAGCCCAAAGCGGCGGGTTTTATACCTGCGATTCAGCGCTTATTCCACGGCATAATGGCCAGTAAGCGAGCCATGCCGCAAAAACCACTGATACCCGCAAACAGCAAACCCGCACCCACAAATCCCGACAGTAAAAAGAACCCTGGGTGAAGAGCAAACCCTAATACCACGCCTGCGAGAACCAGTGTCCCTGCGGCAATCTGTACCTGGCGCATTATCGGTAACGGCTGTGATTTATCAGCGAGTATTTCTTGCCCGTCTTTCTTCCAGGCCGTTAATCCTCCTTCAAGCAGCAGGACTTTGGCTGGTGCCACCGCATCCGCCAGCTTTTGCGCATTTTGAGCGGTACGCGTGCCGGACTGACAGTAAAAAATCACCGTATCGAAAGGATCGAAGGGACCAAGTCTGTCGCCAAGTTCGATTGCTGAAAGCGACAGTAAATGAGCCTCGGGAATATTCTCACGCGCATATTCGTCACGCTCGCGGATATCAATCAATGCGGCACCTTTCGCCACCAGAACTTTGGCTTCGGCTGGGGAAATACTCTGAATAGACATGCTGCTCCTTACAGACAAAAAATGGCTTTTAACATGCCAATACTATCCCTATTGGCATCACTTTATTATGGAATATCAGGATGATTGTTGGTGCGTGGCAGCCTACACTTCCGGCAGATGTATGACAGTATATAAAAGAAAATGACGGCGAGGCCGCGTAATATAGCGACTATCTTATGTCTGCATTGGTGCTATTTTCGATTTCCTGAAAAGTTGTCTGAGGAATAACAGATGTTAAAAACGATTGATCTCAATAGCGATTTGGGCGAGAGCTTCGGGCAGTGGAATATGGGTGACGACGCCGCCATCCTCAAACTGGTGAGCAGCGCTAACGTGGCTTGCGGTTTCCACGCCGGTTCCCCTGCGGGCATTCTCGAAACTCTGAAAGCCGCCAACGCACAGAGCGTCACGATTGGGGCGCACGTTGCTTATCCGGACCTGGTGGGATTTGGCCGCCGCAACATGGACGTCGCAAGCGATGAACTCACCGCCGATGTGATTTATCAGATTGGTGCGTTGCAAGGACTGGCGCAGGCGGCAGGAACCGAAGTGCGATACGTCAAACCGCACGGCGCACTGTATAACACCATCGCCCATAACGAGCGCCAGGCGATGGCAGTTATCGACGGGATTCTGGCGATTAACCCAAATCTGCCGCTGGTGGGGCTGGCGGGTTCTCCGGTGCTGAAATGGGCGCAGCAAAAAGGATTGAAGACGATTTCAGAAGCGTTCGCTGACCGCGCCTACCACGCCGATGGCACGCTGGTTTCCCGTCGTGAAGCGGGCTCGGTGCTGCACGATGCCCGGCAGGTGGCAGAAAGAATGCTGCAACTGATTACCGAAGGTGGCGTGCAATCAATCGAGGGTAAATTCACCCCGATTCAGGCCGACTCTATCTGCGTACATGGCGATAGTCCGGGGGCGATTACCATGGCGAGCCAGATCCGCAGCTTGCTTGAAACGCACGGCATCGCCATCCGTTCGTTTATCTCCCGGGCGTAATCCAGACACAAAAAAGCCCGCATCACTTTTATGATGCGGGCTTTCTATCTTATCGTTGTTATTCTTGTTCGCGCTCTCTTGCCGCACGCTGACGCTCGTAATAATCATCTTCTGCCGTGATGATTTCATCCATCAGTGAATCCATATCCACGTCATGCACTTCTTCGACAAAAACACCGGTTAGCGGCGTTTCTGGGGTTAATTTACCGTCTTCATAGATGGCCCAGATCTCTTTCGCATAACGTGTTTTCAGTAATTGTGGCGCGAACTGGCCGTAGTACGCGGTGATGTTATTCACATCGCGTTCAAACATGGTTTCAGCATGGTTGTTTGCGGCAGCGTCTACTGCTTGCGGCAGGTCGATAATCACCGGCCCTTCGGCATCGAGCAGCACGTTAAACTCCGACAAATCGCCATGCACAAGGCCTGCACACAACATGCGCACGATATTGCGGATCATCGTCTGGAAATCAGCAACCGCCTGCTCTTCCGTTAAAGTGACATCACTCAAACGTGGCGCAACCGCACCTTCAGCATCAGTGACCAGCTCCATCAATAACACGCCATCAATACACATATAAGGCTGCGGGACACGTACCCCGGCGTTAGCCAGACGGAACAGCGCTTCGACCTCTGCCATTTGCCAGGTCTCTTCTTGTTGCTTGCGCCCGAACTTCGAGCCTTTCTGCATGGCTCGGGTATTACGCGTATTACGGACTTTACGCCCTTCCTGATACTGCACCGCCTGCTTAAAGCTGCGTTGCATGGCTTCTTTGTACACTTTGGCACACTGGATCTTGTCACCGCATAAAACGGTGTAAACGTCGGCTTCTTTGCCGCTTTTCAGCCGCTGGAGCACATCGTCAACCAGGCCGTCATCAACCAGAGGTTGGATTCGATTTGGAATTTTCATGCGGCTTTATACCTTATTTCAGTCGCTTTTCGTACCAATAACACAGATGGGGATGCACGGATTAAGGGGCAAGATATTTACTGGAATCTGCATGAACAACGTAACTGTATGTATTTAATCGCTTGTCATCAACTCAACTTTTGATTGTGCACGCGTTATACAAAATACCAGCCAGGCAGCAGGGATTAAAGGTGGGGTGGGGGGGAAGTTTTTTCAACAACTGCTTGTATTCGTGACGGCTACCACCGGAGGTGTGTATCTCGTGATGGTAGCCCAGACAGGTTTTGTACCCGCACCTTGCGAGGTTGTCGCCCCAGGTCAGGAATTGAAATTTAAAATACCTTCGATGAAAAATCGTTTTTAACTTCACTTTCGATATAGGTATTCAGACCCCATCCGGCACGTGCCAGCTCTTTCATTTTTTCCAGATGGTCCGGCCCCGGGTGGAAGATGTCGTAAAGATAGACGTGATTGTTCTTAAAACGGACTTTTATCGAGTTGGCATCAATCTGGAAGCTGACGACCTGTGAATCACCGCTTTTGTTGGCGTAATTTTCCATACCGCATCCTGTTAGATAAGCCTGATTTCTGGCGAAGTTATCTATTAACCACGTCCTGCGTTCTCATACAGGGTAATGGCTCACGCTTTGCGTAACCGACCGTAAAATAAAGGAGGCAGGATCCCGAAATACCGCACATAAGTTGCCAGAACTCGCTGGCTCAACCTAATCTCAATAGATGGACTAAGTGAGCAAAAGGGTGAGTAGTAATGAAAAAAGTGGCAATTATCGGCGCAGGGCCAACAGGGATTTATACTTTTCTCTCCCTTCTGAAGAACAAGATACCTGTTTCAGTTTCTATCTATGAGCAAGCCCGTGAAGCGGGCATCGGCATGCCTTACAGCAATGAAGACAACTCGCGAATGATGTTGGCGAATATTGCCAGCATCGAAATTCCGCCCATTTTTTCGACCTATATTGACTGGCTGCGTCGCCAAAGCGAACAGCATCTGGCGCGTTATGGTGTCGAGTATTCTTCGCTTCATGTCCGTCAATTCCTGCCGCGCATCCTTCTTGGCGAATATTTTCGTGACCAGTTTTTGGAACTGGTAGAGCAGGCGAAAAAACAAGGTTTTGAGGTTGAGGTGCATGAGTCTTGTCAGGTCACTGACCTGCAAGCAACGCCCGACGGTGTGAGGTTATGGGCGCAAGGAGAGGCGGTGCCTGACTTGTTTGATCTGGCTGTCATCGCAACGGGGCACGTCTGGCCTGACGAAGATGCCTCGACACAAAGCTATTTTCCAAGCCCGTGGTCAGGACTGATGGAGGCTCATATTCCTGCAAGCAAAGTTGGAATTATGGGGACGTCATTAAGCGGCCTGGACGCAGCCATGGCGGTGGTTATCCAGCATGGTGAATTTATTGAAAACGATGGGGAACACTGCCGGTTCAATCTTGATGAAAAAAGTGCCGGGCTGAAAATTGTGCTGATGTCGCGCTCAGGTATCCTGCCAGAAGCGGATTTCTACTGCCCGATTCCGTATGAACCTTTAGAGATTGCCACCGAACAGGCGATTAATAACGAAATCGCGGCCGGTTCAGACGGCCTGCTCGACAGAGTATTCAGCCTGATGGTTAAGGAAATCGAACGGGCGGATCCGGCCTGGAGCGAACGCATATCCCTGAATACGCTGGATGCCGACAGTTTCACCAAAACCTGGTTTGCCGACAGGAAACAAAACAACCCGTTCAGTTGGGCCGAATCCAATCTGCAGGAAGTGGAACACAACAAACGTGACAAACGAACTGTCCGCTGGCGCTACGTCATCCTTCGCTTACATGAAGCGGTGCAGGAGATTGTTCCACATCTCGACGAGGCCGACAGCAAGCGGTTCGACGCGGGGCTGGCACGTGTATTTATCGATAATTACGCCGCCATTCCTTCACAATCGATTCGTCGATTACTGGCGTTACGCGAGGCGGGGATCATCAGCATTCTTACGCTTGGGCATGATTATGAGCTGGATGTGCAGGAGCATCAGACCGTGATTACCGCCCAGGGCCACAGACATGAGTTTGATGTGTTTATCGATGCTCGCGGGCAAAAAGCATTGAAGACCAAAGACCTGCCGTTCCCAACTTTGCGCCAGCAACTTCAGGCTAATGGCGATGATATTCCTGATGTCGGCCACGATTACATTTTGTTGGAACCGTCTATCGCTCGCGGGCATATCGGTTTTGGCGCGTTGCCGTATCTGATGCACGACCAGCCATTCGTTCAGGGTCTCACCGTTTGCGCAGATATTGGTGCGGCTATAGCGAGTGCCATTTCAAAGCCCGCACTCAGACCGCGCAGAAAGCTGCCGTTTATGGATGACTGATATTTTAAAGGGTGGATAAGCGCCAGCGTCATCCACCTGTTAATCCCGCTTATACGTGCGTATCGGCTTTTGGCTTACGCCTGCGCATCTGCCTGACTATTGGCTCATGCGTCTGTGCATCAAAATAACGGCTCGGCCATATTTCTTCGACGGGTACGCCAATCGCTTTACTGATGAGCATTTCACCTTTTGCCCACGGGCGTGTCAGCGCATTGGCAAGTGTTGAGGAACTCAAACCCACAGCACGTGATTCGGCTGCCAGCGAAGTGCCTTTTTTACCTAGCGCGGCGATGATATCGGCTGGATGCCAGTCTTGTTGAAAAGGCAGGAAGGTGGGGCTGTGCGGTAATTTCATTTACATCTCCTTGTAATGGTAACGACTACCACCGGAGGTGCAAATCTCTTGGTGGTAGCCCAGACAGGGTTTGCACTACCGGCTACAAGGAAACCGGCCAATCCGAAGATTGCCCTGCCTGAGCCACCATTGAAGTTGTGAGTACAGTTTTTAAACTGTTCAAACAGCGGGTGTGCAGAGGCGTAACACTTAATTATGAACATTAAGTGAATCCTTGTAGTTTTCGGCGGGGTGCAAATCCCGGCTGCGGATTTTGCCGCAGCGGTGGCGACTATAACGCAAATCGGAAGTGTTAACCAACCCGCTAATAGTCGGAATGCGAGTTGTTTTCCAAAGAATTTTTTAGAGTTGCAGACGTTGCAGGAGTCGAGATCACAGACACAAAAAAGCCCGCGTAACTTTCGTTATGCGGGCTTTCGACTTCATCAAGTGGCTCTGGTAACCATTGACGGAGGATTTTGGGGATAGGGGGGCTGAATAATTCACTCAATTAATTGTTTATATTGATTTTTTATTAATTCAACTATCAAACGTATACCTAAGCGTATACCAATTAAATGATCTTTGGCTTAATAGTTTTGCACCAGCGAAGAGTGCTGATAGATTTGAATTTAGCTATACCTAACTGACTTCTCTCGTTTCTTGATCTTGAACCTGGTGCTTCTAAGGCTGTAATGACTTTTTCTCGCGGCGCTTCGTACATCGCCAAAGCATCATAATTTTCATCAAGTAAGACTAAAAGAACGGAATCAAAGGGTTTAGATATATCAATCGCCCCCAGCCTTGCAGAAACTTTTTTTGGATCAGGCATATAACGACCTTTGATTTGGATTTTATATTCCTTTCCGTTTAGAACCTCGATCGCATCATATCCAGACTGTCGCGCCTCGCATAGAGACAACCCAAGAAGAGTCGCTGCTTCATACTCTGCAATTTCACCTGTGATACCGAGTGGTTTCTTGGTCAGTTTGTAATACCTCAAAGCAACATTTTTAGCATCTTTAAGTATTGTTTTAATTTGATTTTGATTATCAGAAAGCAAAACTAATCCTCTTGGTAATACCGTTAAAAAATCAGATTTAACAAGTTACCAATTAAAGCGCTGATTTAATACGATTATTATTGGGCTTCAATTTGTATATATGTTGGTACGGGCTTCAGGAGTTGATTGAACATTAATCTCATGAATTTTATATATTTTTATGGTCAAGATTTGCTTTGATATACGCCTTCACATTTGATTGGCTGTATGAAATTTGCTCTCAATATTCTATTGGAAGATATCTAACCAAATCTAATAAGTGCGTCGAGAAAATATCTCTTTTTCCGTCTAAATACTCACTCTGTTCACCCTGCATTTTTGTTATAGAAAATCATGATGCTAGATGGTGAGCATGCGGTTAAGGGTGAACAGTCGATTGTTTACCCCGACCATGTTCAGGCGTAAAGAACCGGTTTGCGCCGGTTATGTAGATTAAATCGTGAGGGTGTCATCGCACCAGGGTAGCGAGTCGGAGTTCCTCTCGTTTGTCAGCATCAGGTTGGTCTGTGCTCCCTGTTTCGTGTGCCAATTCTTATAGTCCAGCCGGTACTCTTAGAGCATGACAGCCCCTGCCTGGACATTTCCTACCCAGCAATGGCATCGGTTCCCTACATTTTCGGCGGATGACGCTGCGCTTATCCGCCCTACAACTAACTGAATTCAGGCGGTTTTCTCAGCGTCTCACACCAAATAACAGACACAAAAAAGCCCGCGTAACTTTCGTTAAGCGGGCTTTCGACTTCATCAAGTGGCTCTGGTAACCATTGACGGAGATTTTGGTGGAGCTGGGGGGAGTTGAACCCCCGTCCGAAATTACTACGCCGTCGGTACTACATGCTTAGTCTATCTTTGCATTCGCCGGGCAACTGCGGGTAGACACGCCATTACCAAACTATCCTGATTAGATTTAATGCTTCAACCCCAGGCAAGGTTTCCACACGATCTCTTTTGGGTTTGACTTCTCTTTGATCCCCGTCTTAAGAGCGGAAGCTAGGGAGAGAAGGCTCTTAGCAGGTTATTAAGCTGCTAGGGCGTAGTTTTCGTCGTTTGCGACTATTTTTTTGCGGCTTTTTACGAGGCAAACCGCCCCTCGGCATGCACCTTGGGTTTCGCGAATCCCGTCGAATCCAGAATCAGCCCCACAAGTGTTTTGTAAGTATAACAGAGTTGTAGCGCCACTTACTACCCCTCATCTGCGCTAACGTTCACGCAGCGCTTCACGGGCGCGGTTGAACGGTTTAATCAGGTAATCGACGATGGTTTTTTGCCCGGTTTTTATGTCAACGGTGGCGACCATCCCCGGCGATATCGAAAAATGATGCCCCGCTTTGTTCACCAGATAGTCCTGCTGAGTGCGGATAAATACCCGGTAATAGACGATTTCAGGTTTAACTTTGTCCTGAATGGTGTCCGGTGAGATGGTTTCAACTTCGCCCTCCAGCCCGCCATAAATGGCGTAATCGTAGGCGGTGACTTTCACCAGCGCGCGCTGGCCAGGGTGAATAAATGCAATGTCGCGCGGAGAGAGGCGAGCCTCAATCAGTAAGTGATCGTCAACCGGCACGATTTCCATCATTTCACCGTTGGGCGGGATAACGCCGCCAATCGTCGTCACCTGGATATTTTTCACGATCCCGCGCATCGGCGAGCGCACGGTCATGCGGGTCACTGAGTCTTCGCGCCCTTTGATAATCGCCGAAAGCATATCCACTTCTGCATTGGCTTTGGAAAGCGCCTCGCGAGCTTGCACGTAATATTGCGAGCGCAGGTCAGTGATTTTGAGTTGCAGATCGCTTTTTTGCCGCTGTAAACGCAGCACTTCCACATGACTCGCAGCGCCACTTTTTGCCAGACGCTGTGTAATCCCCAGCTCTTTATTGACCGAAACTAGCGCGTCCTGGATGTCTGATGTGGAGTCATTGAGCTGTGAGCGGCGGCTTTTATACAGGCGCGTTTCGGAGGCGATGAGTTCCGGCCAGGCTTTGAGCGAGTCGGGGAAAACGAGCGGCAGGTCGTTCACTTCCGCGTTAAGTCGCACGCTGGAGGCAAGGGATGCGCGGTAACGTGCGGCACTTTCGCCCACGTTGGATTCGGAACGAGTCGGGTCGAGGCGGGCGACGATTTGTCCGGCTTCAACTTTGTCGCCTTCGTGTACCAGCACTTCGGTGACGATGCCGCCATCCATCGATTGCAGCACCTGTTCGCGCGAGCTTGGGACAACTTTCCCGGTGCCGGTTGAGACTTCATCGAGCGTGCCAAACCATGCCCACACGCCGAGTAAAATAAACAGCAGTACGCTTATCATAATGATGCGGCTGGCACCGGAAAACTCGCGCTCGCGCCGAATATCCGGGTCGTCCATAGCGATATCACGCTGATTGGTTTTCATTTTTCCACTCCCGTCCGTTTGGCTGCACGGTGGCGCGACTGTTGTTACTGTTACTCAGCGCCTGAGCTTTCGGTGCATCCATCACCAGTTGCCCTTCCTTGAGAACCAGCACCCGTTCCACCAGCTCAAGCATCGGCACGCGGTGGGTGGCGACAATCAATGTGCGATTACCCAGCCACAGCCCCAGGCGCTGGATGAACTCGCGTTCGGTATGGTCATCAAGTGAGGCTGTCGGTTCATCGAGCAGCACAATATTGGGGGAACGCATCAGCATACGGGCCAGCAAAATTGACTGGCGTTGCCCGCCGGATAAACCCGCTCCGCCTTCCATAATCGCGTGGTCGAGTCCTTTTGGCAGACTCTTCACAAAGTTGCCCGCGCCGCTGATTTCGAGCACTTCGAAGATATTTTCGTCGCTGGCATTCGGTGCACCAAGCGTGAGATTTTCGCGCAGTGTGCCGTAAAACAGGCGGGCGTTCTGGCTCATAAAGCCGATGTTGCGCCGCAAATCCGCCATATCAATTTGCGCCATACTCAGGTTGTCGAGCCGCGCATCGCCACTAATTAAATCGACGCCGCCGGATAACGCCTGAAGGAGCGTGGATTTTCCAGCGCCGTTGCGCCCTAAAACCGCCACGCGTTCACCTGGTTTAATCTCGAGGTGAGCAATGCGCAAAGGAATGCGCTGGTCTTCGCTGTGGTAGCGAAACTGCGCATTTTCAAACAGATAGTGGCCGTGGAAAATATCCTGATGCACCAGGCTTTCATCGCGCTGGGTTTCCACCGGCAACTGCATAATGCTGTCCAGCCCCTGTTTCGCGGCTTTGACCTGTTGCCAGCGAGCCAGCACGCCGCACAGGTTTGCCATCGGGGCAATCATGCGTGACGCCAGCATGGATGCGGCAACCATCGCACCGGTGGTCATATCGCCTTCGATAACCAGCGGCGCGCCGAACAAAATCACCGCCGCATATACCAGGCTTTGAATGGTCATGCCCCAACTGATCAGCCCTTGCGAAAGCTGGCGCGTGCGCAGGCCGGACTCCGCCGTAATACGGATGTAGCTGTTCCATTGCTGCAAAAAACGGTTTTCCGCCTGCATCAGCTTGATGTCTTCCAGCCCTTGCACGCTTTCCACTAATACGGCGTTGCGGAGCGTGGCTTCGTGCGCCGACTGGTTGGCGAGCATCGCCAGTTTCTTTTGCAGCAAAAGGCCGGGCAAAATCATTAATACTGCCGCCACGGGGGCGATCCACGCCAGTTGCGGGGCAATAATGCCCAGAACGATGATGAACATGAAGAAGAACGGTAAATCGACGATCGTCGAGATCGTTGACGAGGTGATCATTTCGCGGATCTGTTCGAGTTCGCGAAGCTGGGAAATAAAGCTGCCGGTGGAGCGGGGGATGGCGCTGTTACGCAGGCGTAATGCGTGGCTGAATACCCGATCGGAAACACGCATATCCGCACGCTTGCCGAGCACGTCCATAATATGGCCACGCGCCACGCGCAGTACAAAACCAAATATCACCGCCAGCATAACGCCGGATGCCAGCACATACAGCGTGGGGTAGGACTGCGCCGGGATCACGCGGTCATAAACCTGCATGGAGAAAAGTATGCCGGAAAGCGAAAGCACGTTGATCAAAAATGCCGCCAGCATCACCGGCCCGTACGGGCGCACATCCTGCATCACCAGTTCTTTTAGCCAGTCCGGGCTGAAGCGTGAAATATACTTATCAACACGGCTGTCTTTGAGCGCCGATAGCGGGCGAAGTGCAGCCACAAAACGGATTTCTGGCAGCAGCGAGCTGAGCGACACGCGGTTGGTCTGGCGCTCGCCGTCAATCACACAAATATCAACCGTATCGTCGCCGTCGAAATGCTCGATAACCGCCAGTTGCCCGTTGTTCAGACTGGCCGCGATGGGCAACCGCCATTGTCCAATCGCCAGTTCCGGGGCGTTTAAGATATGAAATGACAGTCCCGCCTGGCGCGATAACTGCGTCAGCGCCGAAAGCATGTTTTTGTCTTTAAACCACGGCGCGTTGGCCTGAATGGTGCCGGGCGAGCAGACCACGCGGTAATGCGCGGCGACGTGGCTAATGAGCTGCGCCCACTGGCTCAGCGATTGTTCGGTCAGATGCTCATCAACAGGAGGCGGGATTTTGCTCATGGCTGGATCTCCAGTGATTGAATAGAGCGATGCTCCATGCCAAATGCGTTACGCAACCGGCCGCTGTTATACAGGCAGTTGAGTTGCAGTTGATGAAGCTGGCTGATGGTTTGCAACTGGGCAAAACGAGCCTGAAAGACCTCCTGTTCCGCATTCAGAACATCCAGCAGCGGACGAGAACCCAGGTCCAGATACTGCTGTTGATAGAGTTCGCGGGTGCGCGCGCTTAACTCTTCCTGGCGTTTCATGACCTGTACCGCACCGACCAGGCTCATCGCCTGGCTGCGTGATTCCATCAATTTCTGGCGTACATCAAGACGGGTGCGCTGAACACCGGATTGCGCGGCTTCAACCGCATGGCTTGCGGCGTTGCGGCGTGCGGTTAATCCTCCACCCTGGTAGAGGGGCATTTCGACTTTGATAAAGGCGGAGTATTGCGTGCGATCCAGCACTTCATGGCTGGCGTATTTATCGTTCAGGTAGTGCTGGACTTGCGGCTCGAGCGAAATCGTCGGCGTCATCTGCGCATTGGCGTAATCGAGATTCGCCTGTGCGACGCTGGCTTGCGCCCACGAAGCCAGTACTGCCGGGACCAGGCGGTCGTCGGGCTTTTCGATATCGCAGCTTTTTGCGAGTTTGTTCGGGAAGTCATTGCTGATGCCGTTGAGGTTATTCCAGCCTAACCAACTCATTAGCGTGGCCTGAGCGCTGTCAAGATTGGCCTGATACTGAATTAACTGTGAGCGTGCGGATTCAATACGCGCGTTGGTTTGCACCACGTCTGACATCGACGTCGCACCTTCATCGTTACGCTGCTGCGTCAAACGGCCAATGGCGCTCAGGGCATCGAGTTGCTCTTTCGCGACCTCCACCATTTGCTGCCACATCTGCACCTGCACCATGGAGACGGCGGTATCGTGACCGACATTATCGATGCTGACCAGCACGTTGGCCTGTTCCTGCGCGACACCCGCGCTTTCGGCCCGAACCTGGCTTGAAACTTTGCCGAAGTCGTAAAGCATTTGAGAAATGGATAACACGATCGACGGGCTAAAGCCGCTGTCGGTATAACTGTTGCTGTAGCCGTTATTCACGCCCGCCGTGACTTGCGGATAGTATTTCGATTTAGCGACATTGACCTGTTCAGACTGGCCGTAAAGTTTGCCGATGGCCTCATGAATGCTCGGGTGCCAGTTCACCGCGCGGTTTACCGCATCGTTGAAAGTGAGCGTGCCGGGCGCAGGTGCGTTTAACGGCAGGGAAGATGAGCCATCAAGCGAGGGAAGCTCTTGTTGAGCGAGTCCCTCAGTCGAGATGTACTGTGGCGTATCGTCGGCATGCGCCTGGGCTACACATAGGCTGCATGCCAGCCATAGAGCAAACGGCTGTAATTTTCCCATATTTTATCCCTTTTAAATGTCACTACGTTCATACAGGTCTTGTAATTGCCGTCTTGAAAATGTCGGATGTTGCTTATGTCGGATGACGCTGCGCTTATCCGACCTACGGTTATTGTTTATGTCGGATGACGCTGCGCTTATCCGACCTACGGTTGTTGCTTATGTCGGATGACCCCTCATTTTTCCGACATTTGTTTTGATTTTGTAGGGTGGATAAGCGCCAGCGTCATCCACCGTTTTTTAGTTATCTATCAGGTAATAATGTGATTCTGCTGAACCAACTCATCGAGCGTGACGTGCGTGTTCTCCAAAGTCACGAGTGGGGTTAGGTTGTGCGTCGTGCCGGTGCCATCCCGGTCGATGGAAATCACCGTGTTATTACCGCTGGTGGTGACGTTCAGGTAGTTGGCGATGTTCGAGCTTGCCGGGTTCCATCCCACCAATAAATCGTGGATATCAATCTTGTCGCCCTGCGCAAGCGAGAAGTTTTTCCAGGTATCTGCGCCATTGCCGCCTGTCGCATTGGCATTGTTGAGCAGGTCATAAACCAGCGTATCGCCATACGCCGAACCGGTTATCACATCGCTTTGCGCGGTGCTGACAAACTGCGGATTCATATTGATGGTTAAGGTTGCGCTGTCGGTATGGCCGTTCTGGTCATTCAGGCTGTAGGTGAAGGTTTCTTTGGTGGTTATCGACGCCGGGTTAATCCCGCTGTTGAGCGTATAGGTATACGCTCCGTCGATGCCGATTTGCAGCGTGCCGTAATGCCCCTGAATGGTGGCGGAGGCGCTGCTGTTAGTCAGTGGATCAAGCGTCGCGGTGCTGCCGTTAAAGCCAGTAATGCTTAACAGCGTGTGAACCGTTCCCAACTGGTCAATGGCACCCGATGAGTCCGTACCATCGTACAAATTGCCATGAACGGTGCTGGCGCTTTGCATTAAGTAATTATCCAGATCGATGGTGGTACCGGTGACGGTTGGGGTGATGCTGATTTGCCCCAGCCCCAGCGGCCCCATGCTTCCGGTGTAGTTCAGGGTGTAGGTCCCCGCCTGAAGATCCAGTCCACTCAAATTAATATTCACTAACCCACCGAGCAATAAACCGCCATTGAACGAGTCGCTTCTGATAACCGTTCCCGCCTCATTGGTGATATTCCACGTCACGTTTAATCCACCCAGTGAAAGCACTGAATTCACGGTGAAATGCAGAACTGGATTGTGCAAAACGTCATTCGCACCGACGACAAATGTCCCGCTGCCGCTTTTCGAGGTCGATGCAAGCAAAGCGGCGTTCCAGACAGCAGAACCCACCGTGATATCGGAGTAGTTCGCGGTCGTTTGCACCGTGCTTATCGCCATCGCCGTGCTGACATCGTCAATCGCATTAACCGGGGTTGGCGTCGCGGTGACATTCAACGAGGCGGTGTCGGTATCGCCATTTGGCGCGGTCACGGTATAGACGAAACTGTCTGGCGTTTTGATGCTGTCAGCGCCCAAACCCGCATTCAATTTGTAGGTGTAGTTACCGTTCGCATCAATGGTGAGCGTGCCGTATTCGCCAACAATGGTGGTGGTTCCGCTGGCCGCAACAGAAACACCGTTGACCTGCGTGATATGGCTGTTAACCGGAGCCACATCGTCTGCCAGAACATTGCCGTTGGTGGTGGCGGTTGTGCTTTCCACGGCATACGTATGATCCTGCAAAATGTTCAGCGTGTAGCCCGTCAGCACGGTCACACCGCTGGCATTATTGAGCAGGAACAGATACTCGCCGCCCGGCAGCGTTAAGGTTAATTGCCCGGAAGTCCCGCCCAACAGCGGCGCGGTAAGCCAGGTATTCACCACTTTATATTGCTCAAACTGCTGGGTGACATCGTTGAACTTGTAGATATACAGGTCGAACGTTGAGAGCAGCGCCACGCCGCCAACGCTTGCCTGCAACGTCATGGTGCGCGTCGAACCGTCATCAACATCAAAGATGATTGGGTTCGACATGTTCGCCAGCACATTGAGATTCAACACCTGCCCAAGGCCGACGCCCACTACCGAGAAGCCACTTTGCGACGATGCCCCGTGATTGATCGCTTCCACATCGGTGTTGTAGGTCAGTGCCGCCGTGTTATCTGTGGCGGTGACGGTGCTGGCCGCAGCGCCATTGCCCAGCGTGACGACCAACTGCGCTGAACTGCTCACGCCGTTCTGGGTGATGGTGTAGGTGAAGTTTTCCGTATGCCCAAGCACGGTGGCGGAAGTATTAGTCAGCGTGTAGGTGTAGCTGCCGTTCGGGTTGATATGCAGCACGCCATACTGACCCTGAATATCCGCTCCGCCCGCACCAATCGGCGTGGTGACGCCCTGTGCATTGGTGATGGAACTCACCACCGTACCTGCTGGGGCCGTATCTTCGCTGCCTGTCGGGCCTGGATCGGTAATCACGTTCCCCGGCTGCGTGGTGCCGCCGGTGATGGTTCCCGCACTGGTTTGCACGATAGCAACATCAAGGTTCGTCAGCGACCCGGTCGCCAGCAGGCTGGTGTTGTAACTCAGAACACGATATGAGCCTTCCGCCAGCCCGGTGATATTCATCGTGACGCCGCTGGCACCCAGCGTAAGCAAGTTGGCAAACTGCGGCATCGACGAGTCGATAATGGTGCTCCATGTCCCGGTCGCTGAATCGTATTTCTGAACCGCCACTTCCAGGGTATTGAGCAGCGAAAGCACCACGCCGGTGGCGGAGGCATCAATAGTGATATTGCCGCTTCCTCCTGTGGCGATGTTAAAGCTGACCTGCGCGGTGTCATTGCCGAGAACTAACGCCACATTGCCCAGTGCGCCGACCAGCAGCACGCCATAGTCGCTGACATGCGACGTCGTGATTTGCGCGTCGGTGGTTAACGCGAGGTTCACCACGTTGTCGTCTGCCGCCAGCGGTAGCACCGGCGCGGTAGCCGTAATCGTTGGCGAGCTATTGCCTGCCGCATCCGTGGCTCTGACGGAAAGGACTTCACCGCCAATTTCACGGGTCGGTAACGTCAGGCTATAAGTGCCGCCAGCGGTGGCGGTGGTGGTGACGGTTGTCCCACCAGGCAGTGTGATAGTGACGGTGCTATTGGCTTCAGCCGTGCCGCTGATGGTTGTGCCATCGCCGCTGATGGTGGCTGTTGGCGCAAGCGGTGCGATGGTATCCACAATCACCGTTGCTGGAGTGGAGAAGCCGCCGGTGCCGTTGACGTTGGTCGCCGTCGCGGTAAACGCGTGGGAACCTTCACTCAACAAGCCTGTTGGCGTAAAGCTCCAGACGCCGCCGATGCCCGCAACCGTGGTGCCCATCAGGACGCCATTGTTGTAGACGTTGACGGTCGCGCCCGCATCCGCCGTGCCGTTGATGGTTGGTGTGGCATCGTTAGTGCTTTGCCCGTTTGCCACGTTTCCGGTTATGGCGGCGAAGTCATCCACGACGCTTGTGATAACCGGTACGCCCGGCAACGCGGTGGAAGGTGCGGTTACGCTTGCTGATGTGCCGGTATTGCCCGCAGCATCCTGAGCAAAGGCTTGCAGGATTTGCGCGTTGGTTTGCGCCGGGGAAATGGCGATGGTGAATGCACCTGTACCATCAGCCGTCGCGGTGCCAAGCACCGTTCCGCCGCTGTTGGTAATGGTGACGGTGCTACCCGCTTCGGCGGTTCCCGTTACGGAGGTGCCGGTTGCGTTAACGGCAAGCCCGGTTGGCGGCGTTGGCGCAGTGACATCCACAACAATCCCCGCAGGCAGCGAATTGGTACTGATATTCCCTGCTAAATCGGTCGCCGTCGCCGTGAAGGAATGAGTGCCTTCGGACAGTTGCGCGGTTGGTGTATATGTCCAGACCCCATTCGCGTCGGCATTCACCGTGGTGTACAGCACGCCGTTGTCATAAATGTTCACCGTCGAGTTGGCTTCAGCCGTGCCGTTAAGCGTTGGCAGCCGGTCGTTAGTGGCCTGGTTATTCGCGAGCGAACCGTTGAATACGCCTCCGGCAACATCATCAACAATCGAGGTAATAACCGGCGCGTTCGGCGCGGTCGCATCAACGGTGATGGCAAATCCGCCGGTGGCGGTGCTGACGTTACCCGCCGCATCGGTGGCGGTAATCGTGAAGGTATGCAAACCCGCACCCAGAGGAGTGGTGGGGGTGAATGACCAGTTGCCGCCAACAGGCACCGTGACGGTACCAATTTGTGTAGCACCGTCAAAGATGGCCAGCGTGCTGCCCGCTTCTGCCGTGCCGTTCAGCGTAGGGCGTGTGTCGTTGGTGACTTGCCCGTTGCCGAGGGGGGTGTTAAATACGCCACCTGCCACATCGTCCACCACGGACGTGAGCACTGGCGTATTCGGCGTACCGGTATCGATAGTCAGCGTAAAGGTGCCTGATACCGCCCCGACGTTACCCGCCGCATCGGCAGACGTTGCCGTAAAGACGTGATTTCCATCAGGCCGGACTGGCGGTGTGTAGCTCCAGGTTCCGGTCGGGCTGGCAGTGACCGTCGCGAGGAATACGCCATTGTCGGAAATACTGACAATCGAGTTGGCTTCCGCAGTGCCACTCAGCAATGGCTGGTTGTCGTTGGTTGTTTGCCCGCTAACCAGGGCGCCTGTGACCGGGCCGACATCATCGAACGCCTGAATCACGATAGGTGCGCTTGGCGCGGTGGTATCGACAACAATATTAAACGTGTTAGACACGCCGCTGACATTGCCTGCGGCATCGGTGGCGGTCACCGTAAACGCATGACTGCCGGTACCCAGTGGCGCGATGGCCGGTGGGGTGAAGTTCCACACGCCGCCCGTTGCCGTCACGGTGCCAATCAAGGTGCCGTTATCGTAAATATTGACGATTGAGCCTGCTTCTGCGGTGCCACTTAGCGCCGGACGCGTGTCGTCCGTCACCTGGTTGTTAGCCAAATCACCGATTGTTGAACCTATATCGTCAGAAACAGTGGTGATCACCGGTGCGGTTGGGGCGGCTAAATCCACCAACACGTTAAAGGCTGCGGATGGTGCGCTGACGTTACCTGTTGTGTCCGTGGCGGTGACGGTTAAGTTATGCGAGCCGATTCCCAGCGGTGTTCCCGGCGTAAAGCTCCAGGTTCCACCAGCGCCAACGGTTGTGGTGCCAAGCACCTGATTGCCGTCAGAAACGGTAATGGTTGACCCGATTTCGCCGGTACCGGTAATGACAGGCCGCGTTTCATTGGTTGGCTGCCCGCTGGTAATGGGGCCAATGTTTGGCGCGGTGTTGTCGGTTACGGTCACAATCAGCGGCGCGGTCGGGGCAACCGAGTCGATGACCACCGCGAACACCCCGGATGGATTGCTGACGTTTCCGGCAGCGTCGGTAGCGGTGACGGTCAGATTGTGGTTGCCCTGGCCAAGTGCGGTAGTCGGATCCAGTGACCACTCGCCAGCACTATTCGCCGTCGTCGTACCAATAATCGTATTGCCATCTCTGAGAGTAATAATGGCATTGGCTTCACTGGTGCCGCTTAACGTTGGCAGCGTGTCTTTTGTTGATTGCCCGCTGGTTAACGGCAAATCGGTATTCGCTTGCGTCTGGTCATCGACCACCAGGGTGATCGCCGGAAGTATCGGCGCACTGGTATCGACGATGGCATTAAAGGTGGTGACTGGGCTGACGTTCCCCGCCAAATCGGTGGTGGTGAGTGTCAGCGTGTGGCTGCCTTCGGTCAGTGCCGGGTTTGGCGTCCATGTCCAGTTCCCCGTTGCATCAACCGGAATAGTCGCAACCACCGTACCGTTATCGCTGATAACGAGCGTGGTATTCGGTTCAACGGTTCCGTTAAAGACTGGCGTGGTGTCATTCGTCGGTACGCCAGATGTCACGGCTCCCGGCGTAGTGCCGTCGTCGGTCACGGTAGTAATAACGGGTGCATTCGGCGCGAGGGTATCGAGGTTTAGCGAGTATCCAGCGGACGGCGCACTGACGTTGCCGGCAGCGTCGGTAGAGGTGACGGTAATCGGATGGATGCCGCTAACCAAATCGGCCCCTGGCGTAAATGTCCAGGTGCCATTTGCCCCGACCACGGCGGTGCCGATGGACGAGCCGTTATCAAGTATGGTGATCGTCGAACCCACTTCGCCATTACCCGTCATGGTTGGACGCGCGTCGTTGGTCACCTGGCCACTGCTGACGGCACCCGTGACCGATCCAACATCGTCGGTGACAGTGGTGATGGTTGGTGTTGTCGGCAACGTGGTATCGACGGTAATAACAAAGTTTGGTGATATGCCGCTCGTGACGCCGCCGACAGTTTGGCTGACGGCGAAGGTATGCAGGTTATCGTCTAATGGCGCAGTAAACTGGTAGCTCCATGCCCCATTCACCCCGGCGGTAATCGGTGCTTGCGGGATGCCGTCAATATAAAGCGTGACGATAGCGTTGTCGGCAGCCTGGCCGCTGAGCGTTGGCAAGTTATCGTTGGTGCTTTGCCCGCTCGTCAGATTGCCAGTATTTGGCGTGATATCATCCAGCACTTCAATCGTTGGCGGGTGAGGAATGCCTGACGAGGTGGCGATAATATCCGCCGGGAGACTCTGGTTGCCCGCCGTATCCTGGGCAATTGCGGTTAATGCTTCGCCAGCAGTTTGTGCAGGCGAGATAGTGACAGTAAACGCGCCAGTCGTGCCATCGGCTAATCCTCTGCCAATTTCAACGCCGTTTGCGTCACGGATAATTACCGTACTGCCTGCTTCAGCCGTCCCGCTGATCAATGTCCCTGTCTCTTCAAGCGGTGTGGCGATAGTCGGTGCGGATGGCACACTCGTGTCAACGGTAATCAGAATTGGCGCGGACGGACCAACCGAGTTACCCGCCGCATCGGTCGCGCCAATCGTCAGCGAGTGACCATTTTCATCCAGTGTGGGCAGGGTAATGGACCAGTTGCCATCAGCATCGACGGTCGTCGTGCCAATTGGCGTAGTGCCGCCGTTATCATAAATATTAATCGTGCTGCCCACGGTACCGGTGCCATTGACGGTTGGCGTTGTATCGTCAGTGACGCTGCCGCTGGTGAGCGGCGTTTGAATGACGCCGACGTCGTCTGTGATTTCCGTCACCACCGGAGCCGTAAGTGGGGTGTTATTAACCGTTAATGTAAAGGCTGTGGTCGGATCGCTGACGTTACCCGCCGGATCGGTCGCGGTGGCGGTAATATTCAGCGTGCCATTCGGCAATGCTGCGGTTGGCGTAATTGTCCACACGCCGCCGGCGACGACAGCGGTGCCAAGCACGGTGTTGCCGTTGTACAGCGTAATGGTATCGCCATTAACACCGGTGCCGTGGAAGACAGGAATGTTGTCATCGGTCACATCGTTGCTAACAAGCGGGTCTGTCTTAGCGCCTACGTCATCCTCTGCAAAATCAATGGTGGGTGCATCGGGGATTTCGGTATCCAGCGTGAATTCGATGGCACCGGATTGCGCACTTTTATTGCCTGCTGCATCGCTTTCAATGACGGTAATCGAATGGTCTGGCTTGGTGAGTTCTGTTGCTGGCGTAAAACTCCAGCTGCCATCAGCCCTGACGGTGGTGGTGCCCAGTGGTGCACCGTTATCGAGGATCGTGATGGTATCGCCAGCTGTTCCGGTACCGGAGATAGTTGGCGTGGTGTCGTTTGTGCTGCCGCCATTGGCGATAGTGCCCAGGCCCGGCGTTTGATCGTCGGTGACTGTTGGAATGCCAGGCGCTACCGGGACAATCGTGTCCACAGTCAACGTAAATACAGCAGAAGGCAGACCGACGTTACCGACCGGATCGGTCGCCACGGCGGTGAGGCTGTGAGCACCTTCCGCTAATGCCGGTGCTGGGGTAAATGTCCAGTTGCCGCCATCCGGAACGGTCACTGTGCCAATCGGCGTCGGATTGCCATTATCGTAAATGTTAATGGTCGCCCCAACTTCCCCGGTTCCTGACAGTGTTGGCGTGCCGTTTTGCGTGCTGCCACCGCTGGTGAGTGTTGCGGGTGCTTCACCGACGACACCTTGCGCGTTGATAATCGACGGTGCTGGTGGCGGCGTGGTGTCTACCGTCAGCGTAAAGGTGGCGTCTGTACTGGCATTGCCCGCCGCATCAGTGGCCACCGCCCGCAGCGCGTGCGTTCCTTCGGTGAGAGGCTGTGTTGGCGTAATATTCCACAGACCATCGTTACCAACGACAAATGACCCGATGGCGATAGCGCCATCGTAAAGCGTGATGGTCGAGCCAACTGGCCCGGTTCCGTTCAATTGTGGCTGGGTATCATCAGTCGAAGAATTATTGCCCAGATCGGTGGTGATGCTGCCAATATTGTCATTCGCATTGCTAAAGGCGGGGGCATTCGGCGCACTGGTATCAACCTTAATCACGAATTCGTCAGACGTGGCGGTGACGTTTCCGGCGGCATCGGAGGCGGTGACTGTGAAGCTGTGATCGCCTTCGCCGAGTTCCGTCGTCAGCGTATAACTCCAGGTGCCGGATGAGTCGACGGTGAATGTCGTCAGATCGCTCGTGCCATCGAGAGTCAGCGTGACCGTCGAGCCTGGTTCACCTGTTCCGTTTAGGGTCGGCAACGTGTCGTTGGTCACGCCATTATTCGCAATCGGGCCGGTCAGAGTTCCGACATCATCGCTCACCAGGGTAATCGTCGGCGCGAGCGGAGCGACGGAGTCCACCGTCAGCGTAAATGTTGCAGCAGGGCTGGTGTTGTTATCGGCATCGGTCGCGGTGACCGTCAGGTTATGCAGTCCTTGCCCCAGCGCTGTACCAGGCGTGAAACTCCAGTTGCCGTCAGGGTCGGCATTGACGGTGCCAATTGGCGTAGTCCCGCCGTTGTCATAGATGTTAATGGTTGAACCGGGTTCGGCTGTGCCCTGAAGCGTGGGTTTATCGTCGTTAGTGGTATCGCCGCTGTTCAGATTTTCGTCAGGATTGTCGGTATCGTCAATCACCTCGCTGATAACCGGAACCGCAGGTGCAGTGGTGTCATAGGCCACAACTGGTGCGTCCGGACCGGTATTACCTGCATTGTCGGTAGCCGAGACATTCAGCGTTTCGCCGTTGGTTTGCGGTGGGGTGATGGTCACGCTAAAGCTGCCGTCATCTCCCGCTTTCCCATCGCCAAGCGGATCCCCGTCGCTGTCTTTGACCGTCACGGTACTACCCGGTTCAGCGTTACCCGTGACGACGGTGCCTTCGATATTAATATCCACATCCGTTGGCGCAAGAGGGTCGGTGTTGTCCTGGGCGAGCACGCCAGTATTCGGACCTTCGTTACCCGCCGCATCGGTTGCATTGACCAGTAGCGCTTCACCGTTAGTTTGTGCGGTGGTCAGCGGGGTGACATCAAATGCTCCGCCGGTATCCGCCGTTCCGGTTCCCAGTATCACACCATTGGCATCGGTGACGGTGATAAGGCTACCCGGTTCCGCCGTGCCGGTGACATGCAGGCCGTCGGCGGAAACTTGCAGGCCGCCAGGTGCTGCCGGGGCCTGGGTATCAACCGTCACGGTAAAGGTACTGGATACCGGGCTTTGGTTGCCCAGTGCATCCGTTGCGGTAAATGTAAATTCGTGGCTGCCTTCGCCAAGCGGTGTGCCTGGCGTATAGCTCCAGTTACCTGATCCATCGACCGGGATCGTTCCAAGTACGGTGCCATTATCAGTGATGGTCAATATGGAGTCTGGCTCTGCCGTTCCGTTGATTATCGGTTGGGTGTCGTTGGTTGACTGGCCGGATAAAATCGGGGTTTGCGTTGTACCATCATCGTCAACCGCACCGGTAATTAGCGGTGCAACAGGGGCTGTCGCATCAATATTTATCACAAAACCAGGCGATACAGGGCCGACGTTACCCGCTAAGTCTGTGGCGCTGGCGCTAAAGGAGTGCGGGCCATCAGGCAAATCACTGCCTGGCGTGAAAGTCCATGTTCCGTTGGTCGCGACGACCGCGGTACCCAACGGGTTGTTATTGTCAAAAATCGTTACGGTGGTTCCGGCTTCACCGGTGCCGTTGAGGGTTGGGCGCGAGTCGTTGGTGGTAGCGCCGCCTGTCAGCTCACCAACTCCTGGCGTGACATCATCCGTCGCGTTGGAAATGACGGGGGCGTCCGGCAAGGTGATATCAATAGTGACGGTGAAGTCGGCGGTAAATCCGCTGGTTTCGCCACCGGTTGTCTGAGTTGCTGAGAAGGTATGTTGGCCTTCTGGCAATGGCAGCAGGTATTGGTAAGTCCAGGTGCCGTCAGGCCCCACCGGGATGATTATCGGAACCGGGTTGTCATCCACATAGAGATTCACGGTGGCATTCGGAGTGGCGGTTCCGTGAACGTTTGGTAGTGCGTCATTGGTGGATTGCCCGTTAGTGACATTCCCACTGACCGGGTCCACATCATCCACCAGCAGCAGAATAACAGGTGGCTGCGGCAGGCCAGAATTGCTGGCGGTAAATCCAGTTTCACCGCTGGCGTTGCCGGCAGGATCCTGAGCAATGGCAGTCAGCGTTCCCCCAGCGGTTTGCGCCGGGGAAATAACAATCGTAAACGAACCGTCGCTGCTGTCCGCAACGCCTCTGCCGATTTCGACCCCACCTGCATCTTTAATAATGACCGTGCTGCCCGCTTCGGCTGTCCCACTGACTCGCGTTCCTGTGATTTCAACGGGTTCAGTGATATCAGGCGCAGGCGGCGGCGTGTTATCGACAGTAATCAAAATCGGTGCCGATGGCCCGACGGAATTACCTGCGGGATCGGTCGCACCAATCGTCAGTGAATGCTGCGCTTCGCTAAGTTCTGGCAACGTAATGGACCAGCTACCATCCTGGGCAACGGTGGTTGTGCCAATCGGCGTGGTCCCGCCGTTATCATAAATATTGATGGTGCTGCCAGCGGTGCCTGTGCCGTTAAAGGTTGGCGTCTTGTCGTCCGTCACACTGCCATCGGTAAGCGGCGTTTGGATCGCCCCCTGGTCATCCGCAATCCCCGTAATGACCGGTTCGGTGAGCGGCGTGGTGTAAATGGTTAAGGCGAAATTAGCCGAAGGATCGCTGACGTTACCTACAGGATCTGTTGCGGTGGCGGTGAGATTGAGTGTACCGACGGGCAGCGGCGTGGTTGGTGTAATACTCCAGACTCCCCCTGACACCGTGGTGGTGCCAAGCAGGGTGGCGCCGTTATAAAGATTGATAATATCGCCATCGACACCGGTGCCGTGGAACGTTGGCGTGGTGTCGTCTGTCACATCACCACTCGTCACCGATTGCTGAAGGTCGCCTGCGTTATCGTCGGCATTTAAAATGACCGGAGCGTCAGGAGGTATGGTGTCAATCGTAAAGGCGAAACCTGCGGACGGCTGGCTGACGTTGCCCGCTTCATCCGTCGCGGTAAGGGTCAAATTATGGCTGCCATTTCCCAGCGGAGCGGTGGGCGTATAGCTCCAGTTACCACTTCCATCAACGGTAATCGTACCAATCTCAACACCGTTATCTTTCAGGGTTAGCGTGGTATTAGGTTCCGCTAAGCCATTGAGAGATGGGCGATCATGGTTAGTTTGTTGGTCGGCAAGAATAGGCGTTTGAAGCGTGCCGTTATCGTAATAGGCATTGGTAATTGACGGTAACTCCGGCGCTGTTGCGTCTATTTGCACTTCAAAATCTGACGATGCTCCGCCCTGATTGCCTGCGGCATCTGAGGAGATGGCAGTGAGAATATGGATCCCATCACTCAGATTTGCACCGGGCGTGAAACTCCATGTTCCATCGGCGTTAACCTGTGTTGTGCCGAGCGGTATGGTTCCATTATCGAAAATCGTTACGGTGCTGCCGGCTTCGCCGGTGCCATTAATGGTCGGACGAGGGTCATTACTCAGCTGACTGTTTGTCAGGTTACCAGTGATGCCTTCAACATCATCCACCACGCTGGTAATTACCGGTGCCGATGGTGGAAGGGCGTCGAAAGCGGTGAACTGCGCTTGTACACCGATATTCCCCAGGGGGTCGATGGCAACCGCGACGAGCGTTTCACCTGCGGTTTGCGCCGGAGAGATGGTGATGGTAAAGGCGCCCGTAGTGGCATCTGCCGTTCCCACGCCAAGCTGACTGCCATTGGCGTCACTAATAATCACTGTGCAGCCCGCTTCGGCGAAGCCGGTGACTGTCGCGCCGTCAGCTGACGTATCCAGATTTTCAGGGGCGGCTGGGCCTTGAGTATCAATCGTGACGGTATAACTGCCGGATTGCTCACTTTCCCCTTTTATATTCGAGGCGGTGGCAGTGAAATCATGCGTTCCATCAGAAAGGGGAGTGGCTGGCGTAAAGCTCCAGTGACCAGTGGCATCCGCGACAACGGTGCCAATTTCTTGCCCATTATCAAAAATGCGGATAATGGAATTCTCGAGCGCGTAGCCTTCAATGGTCGGGGTATTGTCGTTGGTAGATTCCCCGGAAAGCACCTGGCCGGTGGTCGGCTCTACGTCATCGTTGACACTGGTCACCACCGGTTCAACAGGCTCTGGAATAAGCGGCGCGGTGACCGTAGCATCGGGGCCCGTGTTTCCTGCCGGATCGGTCGCATGCGCTGTGAGTTCTTCGCCGTTAATTTGTGGGTTAGTCAGTGGGATAGAAAAATTGCCGTTGCCGTCTGCCGTTCCCGTTCCGATAACCTGACCCGCGCCGTCAGTAATCGTCACAGTGCTGCCGGGTTCAGCGCTGCCGGTAATGGTTTTGCCATCTGCTGCAACACTCAGATTGGTTGGTGCTGCTGGTGGCGTGTTGTCGCCAGTCGGTGGTGCGGGATTGCCAGAGCCGCCGTTACCATTGTCATTAGAACTGTCTCCGCCACCACCTCCGCCACCACCGCCACCTGCTGCAAGGGCGATCCCCCCCGCCACGGCGACACCACCTAACACCCATGGCCAAATCGCGCCGCCGCCATCGGATTGCGCACCCGTCGCAGCCATCAACTCGTCAATATTGGCGATGTGTTCGAAGTGGAAAGCAGAGTCTGTATCCTGCACCCACCATAACGCGCCATTATCATCTTCGAGTACCAACTGGCTGCCGCCCTGGTCGGCGTATGCATAGAAATTTTTAACGGTAATCACTTCACCATCGCGAAGAGTGATAACCATATCGTTATTTGTGCGAACAATACTGGCGATATCCGTGCGGTCAGCTCTGAGTTCAACTATGGAAGGAGAATTCAGTGTGACTACAGATGTTTCTACATTATTGGTTACGCCGGTCAGTTTTGAGATGATTGATATTGAACGCATAATTATCACTCCATTCGGTATAAACGTGGGTGTAGTCGTTAGCAGTACTTAAATGTTCAAATAATCCCCGGAATAAAGTGTTAATAGATCCCAACTATTTTGAAGTTGTGAAATATTTAAATAACCTAAAGCATTTAACGAATTTCAAGCGAGCGAATGCCGACATCAGATAAACCTGATGATTTACGTTATGATTAGTGTTGAGTTTTCTCTTTCGGAGCCAATTTATAAGAAGGTCAAATTCATACTTTCTTATGATTTCTCTTTTAGGATATTGAAGATATAGACAGGAAAGCACAAAAGCGCAAATCGGGTGCAGAGTGACAGGAGAGCAGGGATGGAGCCCGTTAAATCAGTGTTGATGCATAATTTTTTGTTATGACCAGCAGTGAATGTAATTTGGGTTTATTTGCTTGATTATAAATAAATTATCGGGAATAAAGAAATATCACTGAAGGGGTAGAGTTGTCAGATATAAATAGGCTTTAGTTCATTTTTAGCTATGGTTTTATGGGCGAAAGCCATACGCTTGATACGTCAGTTTCGCCAAAAATCATACAAAATATTCTTATATTGTGAAGGTGTGTGGGATCTGTGATTGTGAAAGATACCTAATCTTTTTAATTTTTTTTAGCGAGTAGCAGAAGTTTAATAAATAGGAAGGTCATATTATCTGAGAATTACTTTCCGAAACTAATTAATATTAATTAGAAGAGTTATTAATTAAATATTGAACTATTTTTTGATTATTGGCCCTTCGCAAGAAGGACCAATAAAGCTATTTGGGGGGATAAGAAGTGCTTAGCGACCCGCGTGTTTCATGATACGCGCTTTATCTACTGCCCACTCTTTGTCTTTCAAATCGTTGCGTTTGTCGTGCTGTTTCTTACCTTTTGCCACGCCGATTTTCACTTTGCACCAGGCATTTTTCCAGTACATTGACAGAGCGACAACGGTATAACCTTCACGGTTAATACGCCCATAAAGATTATCCAGCTCCCGTTGGTTCAGCAGGAGTTTACGGGTACGGGTTGGGTCGCAGACCACATGACTTGAAGCCACGTTTAACGGGGTAAAGTTTGCGCCAAACAAGAAGGCTTCGCCATCAATCAAAATGACGTAGCTATCACCGATATTGGCCTTGCCGGCACGCAGAGATTTTACTTCCCAGCCTTGTAGCACGAGTCCCGCTTCAAACTCATCTTCGATAAAGTATTCATGGCGGGCGCGTTTGTTTTGCGCAATGGTGGCTGAACCTGGTTTGTATGCTTTTTTCTTTGTCATAGTGCTGCTCAGTATAAGTAATCCAGGAGTTCAAATACACCCCGCTTCGCTGCGAGGATGAAGGCATATCTTAGCACGGCTCAGGGCTAAGAGTTTTTCTTTGCTTGATGATAAATGGTATTATTTGCGTGTTTTGTGACTCTCAGGAAATGCTATGCCTCAGATTACCCGTACTGCGTTAGTGCCTTACAGCGCGGAGCAGATGTATCAATTAGTTAACGATGTGAAATCCTACCCTGACTTTTTACCGGGTTGCACGGGCAGTCGGATCCTTGACGCGTCGCAGGATCAGATGACGGCGGCGGTCGATGTTTCCAAGGCGGGGATCAGCAAAACTTTCACTACCCGTAACTCGCTTACCAGTAATCAAAGCATTCTGATGCATCTTGTCGATGGGCCATTTAAGTCTTTGATGGGAGGCTGGAAGTTTACGCCGCTGAGTGCCGAAGCCTGTCGTATTGAGTTCCAGCTCGATTTTGAGTTTACGAATAAACTTATCGAGTTGGCGTTTGGCCGTATCTTCAAAGAGTTAGCCGGGAACATGGTTCAGGCGTTTACCGTTCGTGCCAAAGAGGTCTACAGTGTCGCCTGATATCAAGGTTGAAGTGGTTTACGCGCTGCCTGAAAAGCAGTATTTGCTCAAGGTCAGAGTTGCTGAGGGGACGACGGTTGAGCAGGCCATTACCGCGTCAGGCATTCTTGAACTGCGCACGGATATCGATCTGGCGAAGAATAAAGTGGGTATTTTTAGTCGTCCGGTAAAATTGACCGACACGGTGAATGAGGGGGATCGGGTAGAAATTTATCGTCCACTGATTGCAGATCCGAAAGAGCTAAGACGCCAGCGAGCAGAACAAGCCGCTAAGAAGTAACCGCTCATCAGTAGCCAAAAAAAAGGTGCCTTTCGGCACCTTTTTTGTTGGTTATTCTTTTTCCAGCTTCGGCTTGTTGTCGATGTTGGTCAACACGCCACTGCTGTTGAACGTCAGCGTCAGGGTTTGCTGAGTCACATTTTCATGGCCTGGTTGCTGGCGGAAGACATAGAACCAGGTACTTGAACCGAACGGATCAGTCATCATTGGCGTACCCAGAGCATACGCAACTTGTTGTTGAGTCATGCCAGTACGGATCTTTGACACATCGTTTTGCGTCAGGTAGTTCCCCTGGTTAATGTCGGGGCGGTAAACCACTCGCTCCAGAGTGGAACAGCCTGCGGTCAGCATAAGAAGAACCGCTGCGGCAGCAGTCAGCGTTTTACAGCGCATAGTGATTTGATTCCTTTTCGGGCCCGAGCAGCACATGGCTCATTCATAATATGCCGATGATAATAAACCTTTACGCAGTTTAAAACATTAAGGCGCTTAACTCTGACCCTGGTACGGCAAAAAAGTTGGCTTAAAACCTGCTCAATTAACAATATGCTAGCTGAGTGGTGTTTTTTTGAACGATACACAGAACATCAACCGGGCTGTCTAACAAATAATCGCTATCAGGCTGCCAGCAACTCTTTTGCGTTAGCAAGCGTATTGCGAGTCACTTCACTGCCTCCGAGCAAACGTGCCAATTCTTGCAGGCGCGCGCGTTTGTCCAGCGGTTGCATGTGAGTTTCAGTCATAGCGCCATCGGTTTCTTTACTGACAAAGAAGTGATGATGCCCACAACCAGCAACTTGCGGCAGGTGTGTAACGCACATGACCTGAGTGGATTCACCTAACTGACGTAATAATTTACCAACAACCGCCGCCGTTGGGCCGCTGATCCCGACATCCACTTCATCGAAGATAAGCGCAGGCGTTTCCATTTTGCGTGCGGTAATGACCTGAATAGCCAGCGCAATACGGGAGAGCTCACCACCAGACGCTACTTTTGCTAATGGCTGTAAAGGTTGGCCTGGGTTAGTGCTGACGCGGAAATCAATACGGTCTGCCCCTTCAGCGGTCAGATGGTTTTCATTGAATTCAACATCAATAGCCAACTTGCCATGTGGCATCGACAACGAATGCATGCTGGCGGTAATCAATTCGCAAAGCTCTGCTGCGTAATGCGCACGACGCTGATGCAACTCACGCGCGATGCCAAGCGCTTGTTGATGATGGAGCGTGACCGCCTCCATTAATTCATCTTGAGAACTGGCCTGCTCATCAAGCTGGTGCAGTTCTTCGAGGAGCTGTTGATGGAACAATGGCAGTTCTTCTGGCGAAATGTGATGCTTACGAGCCAATGAGATTTGCCTGGAGATACGCTGTTCCAGTTCATACAAACGATTGGGATCGAGATCCAGACGATCACAATAATGGCGCAGTTCATCGCTGGCTTCTGAGATCTGAATGGTGGCCTCTTCCAGCATGCTTAGAACGCCTGCAAGTTTGCTGTCCATCCCGACCAGTTCTTCCATTAAATGACGCGCAGTATACAGCTGGCTTTGCAGGTTGTTGTCTTCACCATCAGCAAGGATCGCCAGCGCTTGTTGGCTGACCGATATCAATTGCCCGCTGTTCGCCAGGCGTTTGTACTCTTCGTCAATCTGTTCAAACTCACCTGCAATCGGGGAGAATTCATTGAGTTCTTTCAACTGATACTGGAGCAGTTCACTGCGTGATGCACGTTCTTGAGCAAGTTGCTGATGTTGTGCCAGCGAGCGACAGCTCTGATGCCATTCACGGTAGCTTTCAGCCATTTTCGCCAGCAGAGCAGACTCACCCGCATAACCATCCAGCAGGTTTTTTTGATGCTCTGGTTTCAACAAAAGCTGATGTGCGTGCTGACCGTGAATTTGAATCAGCATCTGACCGAGGTCGCGCAACTGAGATAGAGGAACGGCTGTACCGTTAATGAAACCGCGCGAACGTCCATCACTGCTAATCACGCGGCGCAGCAGACATTCACGCCCATCATCGAGTTGGTTTTCTTCCAGCCAGCGCAGAGCCGCAGGGGTATCTTTGAGGGAGAAGCGGGCGCAGAGGTCAGCACGGCTGGCACCCTGGCGCACCATATCAGCTTCAGCGCGGCCGCCGAGGCACAGCCCTAAGGCATCAATCGCAATGGATTTACCGGCACCTGTTTCACCCGTAATGGCGGTCATGCCGTGGTGAAAATCAATTTCCAGTTCACGAACGATAGCGAAGTTACTGATGGTGAGTTGTGCCAGCATAATTGCTTTCCTGTATGAAAAGACATGACTGTGTTTTCATACAGTATATCCTGGTTATCTATACAGTAAAGAGGCTGGTGTACTTTTTAGAACAATTTTTTCGACCAACCGAGTTTTGAGCTCAATGTATTGAAATAGCTATAATCTTTGGGATGAATCAGATTGAGATGATAGTCGCAGCGACGAATCAATACGTCCTCACCTTCCTGAATCGGAAGCGCAATCTGGCTGTCACAACTGATTTCCAGGTCGCTACGCATATGAGAGAAACGCAGGCGAATGGTACTGCTGCTGTTGATAACCAGCGGGCGTGCAGACAGCGTGTGCGGGAACATCGGCACCAGGGTAATGGCATCAAGCGATGGGGTAAGAATTGGCCCGCCAGCGGAGAGCGAATAGGCGGTAGAGCCGGTCGGCGTCGAGATAATCAGCCCATCGGAGCGTTGTGAGAAAGCGAAAATCTCATCGATATAGACTTCGAATTCAATCATGTGCGCCACTTTGCCGGGGTGCAGCACGACTTCGTTAATCGCGGTACTCAGACGTGTTGGCGTATCCTGCTGGCAAACCTGGGCTTCGAGCAAGAAACGGCGCTCGGCAATGTAATGCCCTTCAAGCACATCGGCGAGCTGTTGCTGCGCGTTGTCTGGGTCAAGATCGGTAAGAAAACCGAGATTGCCGCGGTTAATACCGATGACTTTGATATCATAACGAGCAAGAACGCGGGCAGCGCCAAGCATATTGCCGTCACCACCTACAACCACCGCGAGATCGGCCTGTTGGCCAATTTCCGCCAGCGTGCCGGTTTTCACGTTACAGAGATTAAGTTCCTGGGCAATTTGCTGCTCGACAATCACGTCGTAGCCTTTGGTGCAGAGCCAGCGATACAGCATTTCATGCGTGGTTAGGGCTGTAGGGTGACGTGGGTGCCCGACGATACCAATGCAGTTGAAATGTTTGTTCATTATGCTGATGGTCCTTATGCGCAGTTATGCAGTCGTATGTGACAATATGTCACGTTCCCTTGAATCCCGGAAACTGATCCCCATAATAAGCGAACCAGCGAGATGAATGCTAAAAACGCGGAGAAATTCATGAGTAGTAAAGATCAGAAAACACCAGACGAGCAAGTCTCGGACGAAATTGCAATGGAAAGCCACGAAGAAGTCGAGGCCGTAGAGGGTGCCGAAGTGGTTGATCCGCGCGATGAAAAAATTGCCGATTTAACAGCGCAACTGGAAGAAGTTCAGCAGCGCGAGCGTGACAGCGTGTTACGCAACAAAGCGGAAATGGAAAACCTCCGTCGCCGTACTGAGCTCGATATCGAGAAAGCGCACAAGTTCGCGCTGGACAAATTTGTCAACGAGTTGCTTCCGGTGATTGATAGCCTTGATCGCGCTTTGGAAGTGGCAGATAAGTCCAATACCGATTTAGCGGCCATGATTGAAGGTATCGAATTAACTCAGAAATCGATGCTGGATGTGGTGCGTAAATTTGGTGTGGAAGTGGTCGGCGAGACCAATGTGCCGTTCAACCCGGATGTCCATCAGGCAATTGCCATGGTCGAATCTGAAGACGTTGCACCAAATCACGTGCTGATGGTGATGCAGAAGGGTTACACCCTCAATGGTCGCACACTGCGCGCAGCCATGGTTTCTGTGGCTAAAGCAAAAGCGTAATTTGATTGAATCGCTTTAAATAAAAAGCCAGCCGCGAAGGCTGGCTTTTTTGTACCTGTCATTCTTAACGCTGACTATTCTTCCACGCTCTGGCGAAGCGGCGTCACTGGCGTGACGCGCACTTGCTTAATCATGTTGTCCTGGACGTCGAGAATATCGATATCGTAATGGCTTAAGCGCACTCGCGTTTCAACAGCCGGAATCTCTTGCAGTTCTTCGAGCAACATACCGTTGATGGTGCGAGCTTCATCTTCCGGTAGCGTCCAGTTAAACGCTTTGTTGATTTCACGCACGTTGGCGCTGCCTTCGATAATCACGGAACCGTCGTTTTGCGGCATCACTTCTTCGGCAAGCGTTGGCGACATCGAGGTCGTGAAATCGCCAACAATCTCTTCCAGAATATCTTCAACCGTCACCAGCCCCTGAATATCACCGTATTCGTCCACCACCAGACCGACTTTCTTCTTGTTTCGCTGGAATTTTACCAACTGAACGCTGAGCGGCGTCCCTTCAGGCACGAAATAAATCTCATCGGAAGCACGCAGCAGGGTTTCTTTGGTGAACTCCTGTTTTTCCGTCATCAAACGATAGGCTTCACGCACACGTAGCATGCTGATGGCATCGTCGAGCGTATCGCGATACAGCACAATGCGGCCATGTGGCGAGTGGGTGAGTTGGCGGACGATAGATTTCCAGTCGTCGTTGATGTCGATGCCCACAATTTCGTTACGCGGCACCATGATGTCGTCAACGTTCATTTTTTCGAGGTCCAGCACCGACAGCAGCATGTCCTGGTTACGGCGGGAGATTTTCGAATGTGATTCATGCACAAGGGTGCGCAATTCGTCTTTGTTGAGGGCACTACTGATCACGTGGTCACTTTTAATGCCCAGCATACGCATCAACAATCGCGTGATGGTATTGAGCAGCCACACCAGAGGCATCATGAGTATTTGCAACGGCCCGAGCAAGAAGCTACTTGGGAAGGCGACTTTTTCCGGATACAGTGCGGCAATGGTTTTTGGCAGAACTTCCGCGAATACCAGCACCACGAAGGTCAGGATACCGGTGGCGATAGCGACACCGGCATCGCCGTACAAACGCATACCGACGATGGTGCCAATGGCTGAGGCCAGAATGTTGACCAGGTTATTGCCGATAAGCACCAGGCTAATCAAGCGGTCTGGTTTGCGAAGTAGTTTTTCGACCCGTTTAGCGGCGCGATTACCTTGTTTAGCAAGATGACGCAGTCGATAACGGTTAAGCGTCATCATGCCGGTTTCAGAGCCGGAGAAGTACGCTGAAACTACTACCATGATGATCAACGTGATAATCAGAGTAGTAGTTGAGATGTGTTCCAAAAGGGTTTTCCTTTATAAAGACAAGATTAGCCAACGAATTGTTGCAGAACGCGGCTACCAAAATAGGCAAGTGTCAGAATCGCTGCACCCGCGACGTTAAACCACACGACACGGCGGCCACGCCAACCTTCATGATAGTGTCCCCACAGTAAAACGATGTAGACAAACCATGCGAGAATCGACAATACCGCTTTATCGACGTTTTCCAGGCTGAAGAGATTTTTCAGATAAAACAGGCCGGTGCACAGCGTTAACGTCAGCAGGACGACGCCGACTTGGGTGATGTGAAACATTTTACGCTCAATGCTCATCAACGGCGGCATTTCAGCGCGGAAGGCAAGTTTCTTATTCTTGAGCTGGTAATCAATCCACGCCAGTTGCAGCGCATAAAGTGCAGCAATAATCAGCGTAGCGTAGGCAAACAGCGACAAACCAATGTGCACCATCATTCCCGGCGTGGCTTCAAGATGGGTGATGAATTCATTGGGCATGAAGGTCGCTAGCGCAAGATTAATTAAGGCGAAAGCGTAAACAATCGGTAACAGCAGCCAGCCGCGATTTCGTGACGCCACTATGGTCATCACAGTACAAATCATCAAACTGACTAACGAACCAACGTTGAGCAGGCTAAGATTCTGACCACCATCGGCGGCAAAAATACGGGCTTCAAGCGCCAGAGCGTGGCTTACAAGCGCGATAACGGCCGAAATAATAGCGAAACGACGCCACCCGCTGTTCTTTGTCAGCAGACTTGGGATAATCAGCGCGAGGCTGCTGGAATAGGCTACAAGCGCAAGGATTGCGAAAACAGGCATATAAAGTGTCGGTCAATTAGCCAGAGATGAAAAAAAGCAGTATAACGTTACCTGCCGCCTGCTCCAACCGTTGCATCACACCGAAGGCGGCTTCATGGTATAATCCGCCAAATTCTGTTTTGTGTCGCAAGCTGCGGCCCTAAGTTACCACGTTAGGCTAAAGACAATGTTTGATAATTTAACTGACCGTCTGTCGCGCACACTGCGCAATATCAGCGGCCGCGGGCGGCTGACTGAAGAGAATGTAAAAGAAACACTGCGCGAAGTGCGCATGGCACTTCTGGAAGCGGACGTTGCGCTGCCGGTGGTGCGTGACTTCATCAGCCGCGTGAAAGAAAAAGCGGTTGGCCATGAAGTGAACAAAAGCCTGACTCCAGGTCAGGAGTTCGTCAAAATCGTTCGTGCCGAACTGGTTGCGGCGATGGGCGAAGAGAATGCGAGCCTGAATCTTGCGGCGCAACCGCCAGCCGTTGTGCTGATGGCGGGTCTGCAAGGTGCGGGTAAAACCACAAGCGTAGGTAAGTTAGGTAAATTCCTGCGTGAAAAGCACAAAAAGAAAGTGCTGGTGGTGTCTGCCGACGTTTATCGTCCGGCGGCGATCAAACAGTTGGAAACGCTGGCTGAACAAGTCGGTGTCGATTTTTTCCCATCTGATGTCGGGCAAAAGCCTGTCGATATCGTAAATGCGGCGCTGAAAGAAGCGAAGCTGAAGTTCTTTGACGTGTTGCTGGTGGATACTGCCGGTCGTTTACACGTTGATGAAGCGATGATGGACGAAATCAAACAGGTTCATGCTGCGATTAATCCAGTAGAAACCCTGTTTGTTGTTGACGCCATGACGGGTCAGGATGCGGCAAATACCGCAAAAGCTTTCAACGAAGCATTGCCACTGACGGGCGTCGTGTTGACGAAAGTCGACGGTGATGCTCGTGGCGGTGCAGCACTTTCTATTCGTCACATCACCGGTAAGCCAATTAAGTTCCTGGGTGTCGGTGAAAAAACCGAAGCGCTGGAACCTTTCCACCCGGATCGTATTGCTTCTCGTATTCTGGGAATGGGCGATGTTCTCTCGCTTATCGAAGATATTGAGAGCAAAGTTGACCGTGCTCAGGCTGAAAAGCTGGCCAGCAAACTGAAGAAAGGCGATGGGTTTGATCTCAACGACTTCCTCGACCAGCTCAAGCAAATGAAAAACATGGGCGGTATGGCAAGTATGATGAGCAAATTGCCAGGTATGGGGCAATTGCCGGATAACGTTAAGTCGCAAATGGATGACAAAGTCCTGGTGCGCATGGAAGCCATTATTAATTCCATGACGCTCAAAGAGCGCGCGCAGCCAGAGATTATCAAAGGTTCACGTAAACGTCGTATCGCGATGGGTGCGGGTATGCAAGTGCAAGATGTCAACCGTCTGCTTAAGCAGTTCGACGACATGCAGCGCATGATGAAGAAGATGAAGAAGGGCGGAATGGCGAAAATGATGCGCGGCATGAAAGGTATGATGCCGCCTGGTTTCCCAGGTCGTTAAGCTCATTTAGATTGCAATTTCCCCAGAAATGAGTAAAATTTTCGGGCTTTTAATATGACACTGGGCTCCATCCCTCGATGGGGCCCAGTGTTTTATTCACTAAAGAGGATGTTATGGTAACTATTCGTTTAGCACGTCACGGCGCTAAAAAGCGTCCGTTCTACCAGGTTGTTGTTACTGACAGCCGTAATGCACGTAACGGTCGCTTCATTGAGCGCGTTGGTTTCTTCAACCCTATCGCTAGCGAAAAAGACGAGGCAACTCGCCTGGATCTGGATCGCATCGAGCATTGGGTTGGCCAAGGCGCAACCGTTTCTGATCGCGTATCTGCGCTGATCAAAGCAGCTAAAAAAGCAGCTTAATCTGTCACGGTGGTCATGATGAGCAATCAAATCTCCGCAAAGGCACCTGTTAACCCAATCGTATTGGGCAAGATGGGATCCTGCTACGGTATTCGTGGTTGGCTCAGAGTGTTTTCCTCCACCGAAGACGCCGATAGCATTTTTGACTATCAGCCCTGGTTTATCCAGAAGGCGGGTCAGTGGCAGCAAGTACAGCTGGAAAGCTGGAAGCACCACAATCAGGATCTGATCATCAAGCTGAAAGGCGTTGACGATCGGGATGCCGCGAATCTTCTCACTAATTGCGAAATTGTGATTGATTCAACGCAATTGCCCAATCTCGGCGAGGGTGACTACTACTGGAAAGACCTTATGGGCTGCCAGGTAGTGACAACTCAGGGATATCAGCTCGGTAAAGTCATCGACATGATGGAAACCGGCTCCAATGACGTTCTCGTCATTAAGGCAAACCTGAAAGATGCGTTCGGTATCAAGGAGCGGCTGGTTCCGTTCCTCGATGGGCAGGTTATCAAGAAAGTCGATCTCGCTACTCAAACCATTGAAGTAGATTGGGATCCTGGTTTTTAAAACCTCCGGATTAACGGTAAAAGACGGCGTAATGGAGATTGGCTTGTGTTTATTGGTGTAGTTAGCCTGTTTCCAGAGATGTTCCGCGCGATTACCGACTTCGGGGTAACTGGCCGGGCAGTAAAAAATGGCCTGCTGAGCATCCAAAGCTGGAGTCCACGTGACTTCACTTATGACCGGCACCGTACCGTGGACGATCGTCCTTACGGCGGCGGACCGGGTATGCTTATGATGGTAAACCCTTTGCGGGAAGCCATCCACGCAGCGAAAGCAGCGGCAGGGGAAGGTGCTAAGGTTATCTATCTTTCACCTCAGGGACGCAAGCTTGATCAAGAAGGCGTCAGCGAGCTGGCAACAAATGAGAAGTTAATTCTGGTTTGTGGTCGGTACGAAGGGATAGATGAGCGCGTAATCCAAACCGAAATTGATGAAGAATGGTCAATCGGCGATTACGTACTCAGCGGTGGTGAATTACCAGCGATGGTGCTGATTGACTCAGTTTCACGGTTTATTCCGGGAGTTCTGGGACATCAGTCATCGGCAATCGAAGATTCGTTTGCAGATGGATTGCTGGACTGCCCACACTATACTCGTCCTGAAGTGTTAGAAGGCATGGAGGTTCCGCCAGTTTTACTGTCGGGTAACCATGCTGAGATTCGACGTTGGCGCCTGAAGCAGTCGCTTGGCCGTACCTGGCTTAGAAGACCTGAACTTCTGGAAAACCTGGCTCTGACTGAAGAGCAAGCAAGGTTGCTGGTGGAGTTCCAACGGGAACACGCAAATACAGCAACATAAACATGATGGGAAGGCGTAAGCCCCCGAATATCAGTTTACCCAGGATAAGAGACAAAATTATGAGCAACATTATTAAGCAAATTGAACAAGAACAGATGAAACAGGATGTACCTTCATTCCGTCCGGGTGATTCCGTGGAAGTGAAAGTATGGGTCGTTGAAGGTTCTAAAAAACGTCTGCAGGCATTTGAGGGCGTGGTTATTGCAATCCGTAACCGCGGTCTGCACTCTGCATTCACTGTTCGTAAAATTTCCAACGGCGAAGGTGTTGAGCGTGTATTCCAGACTCACTCCCCAGTAATCGACAGCATTACTGTTAAACGTCGTGGTGCCGTTCGTAAAGCTAAACTGTACTACCTGCGTGAGCGTACTGGTAAATCTGCTCGTATCAAAGAGCGTCTTACTAAGTAAGATTTCGCTAACGCGACATCCATATAAAGGGCTGCCATTTGGCAGCCCTTTTTTGTTTAGCGCATCAGTGATTCCTGTAATCCCTCACGGCTGGCTTTGTCCCATATCGCGCGTCGCTCAGCCACGTCAGGCAGGGTTTCACAACTCGCCGGGAATGATTTCCCGCTCTGTCCTTGAATCGCTAAGAACTTCGGATCACAAATCCGCTGCTGCCCGTCGGCATACCCCTTTAACCACTCTTCGCGATCCACATTCTCATCGTTATGCAAATGCGCAATCACGGGATTACTGCGTACAGGCTGCCCGGACATCGCATCATCCCAACCCGCCTGATACCAGTCGGTCGGTGCCGGAGTGGGAGCATGTGTGTAGGGATCAACGTAACAAGCAGACAAAAACAGGATCGGAATCAGGGCTAAACAGCGCATAGTGGGATATCCATTTCAAAGCGTATTACCTGAGCATAGAGCGATTATGGCTTTGCATTAGGCTATTTTCACAGAGTGCATGGTTGCGCATAAAAACAGCGTGGTTATGCATCCATGTACATTAAACTTTACAGTGAATGCACTCTAACGTGCTACAGGCGGCAATTAATTGCTTGGTGTAATTTATTGTTTACGTATTATGGATTGCATTCTTTACTAAAGCTGGTAAGGTAGTGCCATCCTCACTGAGGAAACGACTATCGCAAACGAGCTAACAGGATCGCCATCATGCAAAAAGACGCGCTAAACAACGTACATATTTCTGACGAACAGGTATTAATCACTCCGGATCAACTGAAAGCGGAATTCCCGCTGACTGCGGCTCAAGAAGCGCAGATCGAACAATCCCGTCAGACAATTTCCGATATTATCGCTGGCCGTGATCCTCGTCTGTTGGTGGTGTGTGGACCTTGCTCAATCCACGATCCTGATACCGCGATTGAATATGCTCGTCGTTTTAAAACGTTGTCTGAACAAGTTAGCGATAGTCTGTACCTCGTGATGCGCGTCTATTTTGAAAAGCCACGTACTACTGTTGGCTGGAAAGGTCTTATCAACGATCCACATATGGATGGCTCGTTTGATGTTGAAGCTGGTTTGAAAATTGCTCGTCACTTGCTCGTCGAATTGGTCAGCATGGGCCTGCCACTGGCGACGGAAGCACTGGACCCGAACAGCCCGCAATACCTTGGCGATCTGTTCAGTTGGTCTGCAATCGGCGCACGTACTACTGAATCCCAGACTCACCGTGAAATGGCTTCTGGCCTGTCAATGCCAGTTGGATTTAAAAACGGCACCGACGGTAGCCTCGGTACTGCGATTAATGCGATGCGTGCCGCATCTATGCCGCACCGTTTCGTCGGTATCAACCAGGCGGGCCAGGTTTGCTTGCTGCAAACGCAGGGCAACCCTGATGGCCATGTGATTTTACGTGGCGGCAAAGCGCCAAACTACAGCCCGGCAGATGTCGCGCAATGTGAAAAAGAGATGGAGCAGGCGGGACTCCGCCCAGCCTTGATGATAGATTGCAGCCATGGCAACTCAAACAAAGACTACCGCCGCCAGCCGGGTGTGGCTGAATCAGCTGTCGCTCAAATTAAAGATGGTAACCGTTCGATTATTGGCCTGATGATTGAAAGCAACATCCATGAAGGTAATCAATCTTCAGAACAACCACGCAGTGAAATGAAGTACGGCGTTTCTGTCACTGATGCTTGCATCGACTGGGCGACCACAGAGACATTACTGCGCGAGATTCATCAGGATCTGAACGGTACGCTTGCGGCGCGTAAGGCATAAGAGGTTTTACTATGGTGGCTGAACTGACCGCGCTGCGCGATCAAATTGACGAAGTGGATAAGGCGTTGCTGGGATTACTGGCACGTCGCCTGGAATTGGTAGCGGAAGTTGGCGAAGTCAAAAGCCAGTATGGTTTGCCGATTTATGTTCCGGAACGTGAGGCTGCAATGCTAGCTTCGCGCCGCAAAGAAGCGGAAGCGTTGGGTGTTCCTCCTGACCTGATTGAAGATGTATTACGTCGGGTCATGCGCGAGTCCTATTCGAGCGAGAATGACAAAGGGTTTAAAACGCTATTCCCTGCGCTACGTCCGGTGGTGATTGTCGGCGGTGGTGGGCAGATGGGGCGCATGTTCGAAAAGATGCTCACCCTTTCTGGCTATCAGGTGCGCATTCTTGAAAAAGAAGATTGGGCACAGGCTGCAGAATTGATGGCCGATGCGGGCATGGTGATTGTCAGTGTGCCGATTCATATTACCGAGCAAGTTATCGCTCAACTGCCGCGCTTGCCTGAAGACTGCATTCTGGTCGATCTGGCATCTGTAAAAAATGGTCCACTACAAGCCATGCTGGCAGCGCATCAGGGCCCGGTTCTCGGGCTACACCCGATGTTCGGTCCAGATAGCGGAAGCCTTGCGAAGCAAGTTGTAGTGTATTGCGACGGCCGCCAACCCGAAGCTTATCAGTGGTTTCTGGAACAAATTCAGGTTTGGGGAGCGCGTTTACATCGTTCCACCGCGGTTGAACACGATCAGAACATGGCGTTTATTCAGGCGCTGCGCCATTTTGCAACCTTTGCATATGGTCTGCACCTGGCTGAAGAGAATGTGCAGCTTGAGCAGTTACTTGCGCTTTCATCACCTATTTATCGCCTGGAACTGGCGATGGTGGGTCGTCTGTTCGCACAAGACCCACAGCTTTACGCCGATATTATTATGTCCTCGGAAAGCAATCTGGATCTTATTAAGCGTTACTACAAACGATTTGGTGAGGCGATTAGCTTACTTGAGCATGGTGATAAGCAAGCTTTCATCGACAGCTTCCGTAAAGTCGAACAGTGGTTTGGCGATTACGCGCAGCGCTTCCAGAGCGAAAGTCGAACTTTGTTACGTCAGGCAAATGATAGCCGACCGTAAATTCGATAAAGGTTTTATACTCAAAAGCCATCAGGGAAACCTGGTGGTTTTTTTATTGGCTAAAAGGATAGAGAAATGGCGCAGCCGCAAGTTCTGTTCGATTACACTGGTCACCTGCCTGAATGCCCTACGTGGAGTGCAGAGGAAAACTGTCTTTACTGGACGGACATTCTTGAGAATGAAATTCATCGATACAACACCACAAGTCATCAACATGATGTGATTAAGTTTTCCGAAGAAGTCGGCTGTTTTGCTTTGTGTGAAACAGGGGGCTTTATTGTCGCGTTGCGAAGTGGAATTTATCTCACTAACCGTACAGGCCTTATCACGCGCAAAGTCTGTGATAACCCGAGTAACCCCGCTTTGGCGCGTTTCAATGATGGCGGCACTGACAGAGAAGGGCGTTTTTACGCGGGAACATTTTGGGGGCCTGGAGACTTCAATGGGGCATTGTTATGCCGTGTTGATAACGATCTGACTGCGCATGTTATCCAGCACGATATTCATGGCGCAAACGGTCTGGCATTTAGTGAAGATAAAAAATGGATGTATACATCTGATACGCCTAACCGTGTGATTTATCGAACACCGCTGGAAGAAAATGGTGAGCCAGGCAAGCGTGAAGTGTTTAAGCGTTTTGAGCCAGGGCAGGGGATACCTGATGGTGCGGCGATTGACGAAGAAGGATGCTACTGGACGGCGTTGTTTGATGGTTACCGCATCGCTCGTTTATCCCTTGAGGGCGAGGTACGGGAAGAGTATCAGTTGCCGGTTCGCTGCCCAACGATGGTGTGTTTCGGTGGTGATGATATGAAAACGCTGTTCATCACGACGACGCGAGAAGATATGGACGAGGCGGAAGTGGCCCAAAGGCCGCTTTCCGGTGCAATATTTACGCTACAAGTCACGGTTGCGGGGATGCCTAAACTGAAGTTCAAAGTGAACCAGTAAGCCAGCATTACGCTGGCTTACTACCAGTCTTATGCCGGATTGACAGGCACAACATTCTCACTTGGGTAACAGCCGAGCACTTTCATCGAACGGGTAATTTCACCCAGTTCGCGGAGTGCTTTGCGCATGGCTTCGTCATTCAGATTTGCCTGAACATCCAGATAAAACATCTCTTCCCACGGGTTGCCGTTAATTGGGCGCGATTCTAATTTTGTCATGATCAGATTGTGATTTCGTAACACCAGAAGCGCTTCTACTAATGCACCCGCTTGCTGACCTGTCGCCATCAGCAAGGTTGTTTTGGCTGGAACCTGGTCGGTCACTTCAATCGATTTGCGAGCCAGTACGATGAAACGGGTGATGTTTTGCGTCTGGTTTGCCAGATTACGTTCCAGAACTTGCAAACCATACAACGCCCCACCGGCTTCACTACCAAGCGCTGCGACATGTGGCGAGTTTGCCTGAGCCACTTTTTCCATCGCTGCAGAAGTACTTTCGCAGTATTCGATTTTCCAGTTTGGATAACGATTAATGAATTGGCTGCATTGCTGGAAAGGTTGTGGATGGCTGTACACCGTATGGATAGTTTCTAAATCTGTCGTGCCTTTGACCAGTACGCAGTGATCGATGGGTACAGTCATTTCGGCAACGATGGACAAGCTCGTATGCTGCAATAAATCGTAGACATCATTTATTGCACCGGAACTGGTGTTTTCCAGCGGTACCACGGCGTAATCAGCCTGACCCGTTTCAACCTGGTTAAAGATATCGTGGAATTTGGCACAACCACTTTCGATGAATTGCTCAAAATGACGAGCGGCATACTGACGGGCGGCCAGGTGCGAGTAAGAACCTTTCGGGCCGAGGAAAGCAATCCGCGCCGATTGCGGATTAGTTTTGTTAAGGTGCTGCTGTAATAGCGCTTGCTGCGTCAGAACTGAATCTTCAATGATCAGTTGGAAGAGGCGCGTAATATAATGAGCATCCAGGTTATGCGCTTTACCTAAGCTAATCAGGCGCTCCAGCAAATCACGCTCGCGGTCGATATCACGTACCGGGCGGTGAGTCGCGAGCTTGGCTTTTCCGACTTCTACAGCCAATAAGCGACGTTCTGCCAGCAGTGCCAGCAATTTTACATCCAGGGCGCTGATTTTATCGCGCAGTGCCAGCAATGGGTTTGTCTCACTCATAACGCTACCTTTTCGAAGTCCATAAAAAAGGCCTCCCGCTTGGGGAGGCCTGTTTGTTCGTCTTCGCATTCTTTATCACACGACGAATTGCCTCCCATTCAGGGGAAGGTAAAAAAGAATGCGAAGAAAAACGGAATAAATTTCATGGTTGGTTCCTGATAAGTCAGACAAGTAAGGTACTCGGTCTGTTTTCGCTCTGTCAATAAAAAACGCGCCCGGAGGCGCGTTGAGTATCATAAAGCTAATTCGTTACTCTTCTTCAACTTCCGCGATAGCAACGTCTTTCACTGAACCTGCTGTGCGACGCGCTTCACCCTTGTGTTGCACTTTATTCAACTGCCGCTCCAGTTTGTTGATCAAATCGTTGATAGCCGTATACATATCATCGTGTTTGGCGCTCGCTACGAGCTGGCCGTTTGGCGTATTAATGGTGGCATCAGCCACGAAACCTTTCGGTTCTTTGGACAAAACAATGTGTGGGTTAATTAAATGAGTTTGCCACTTGTCCAGTTTAGAGAGACGGTCTGCGACGTGCTGACGAATAGCTGGGGTGATTTCCATTTGCTTGCTGGTAATGTTCATTGTCATAAAGTTACCTCTTGTCTTTCCCGTCTTGGTAACTCCAGCATACCTTTCTGAATGTCAAATTGTGTGATGCGCATCACACAATTTTGTCACTTTTTGTCAGTGAACCCTTTTTGTGAGGCAGGACAGGATCCCAGTTTTTAATGCTTGTGGAACTTAAGAATAGCGTCCATATTTGATTGGATGACTTGACGCTAAACCGTTTCAGTTTGACGATTCAGGCAATAAAAATGGCAGCCAATGGCTGCCATTTTGTTTTAAAATCGAGCTATCAGGTGTTGCTGCTGTTAGCCGCGATAATTTTTGCAACTTTTTCAGCTTGAGCTGGCATTTGCATTTCTCGGTAAGCATTTTCCATCAGTTTCAGACCATCACGGGTGGCCTGAGTATCAGGGAAATCACGCAACATTCCTTCGACACGGTTAACTACTGCAACCCATGCGCCGCGTTTAGTGTAGTATTGCGCCACGGAAAGCTCATATTTCGCTAAACGATCTTTCAGGAACACCAAACGCTTAGTGGCGTCAGTGACATACTGGCTTTTCGGGTAACCTCGAACCAGCTTAGAGAAATCATTGAATGCGTCGCGCGCATGAGCAGGATCACGGTCAGAACGATCTACGCCAAAGAAACCTTGTAATGCGCTATCATCCAGCGCCATGTCCGTCAGACCACGCATATAAAGTACGTAGTCGATGTTTGGATGGGTAGGATTTAGACGCATAAAGCGGTCAATAGCTGCCTGAGCCAGTGGCAAGTCAGCATTCTTGTAGTAGGCGTAAATAAGATCTAACTGCACTTGCTGCGAGTAAGGCCCGAACGGATAACGGTTATCCAGCGCTTCCAGTTGCGTTATCGCCGCTTTAAAGTTACCGTCCTGCAACTTTTGTTGGGCAGTCGCATAGATCTCAGAAGGTGGACTATCAGGAACCTCATCCTTGGAACTGGAGCAACCAGCCAAAGCCAGGCTCAACGTGGCTGCTGCCACCAGATATTTCATACGCGTCATGACGTTTTGACTTTCCTCAGAATGTTATCCGGGAGGCTCACAGTACCAGCTCCCGATAAAGACCAGCTACAATAGCACACTATATTAAACGGCATTGCCGTAAAACCCAACGTTAACGAAGAAGCTGTCTATGGCACAACTAGTACAACTCAACGCAACAGTATCCGAAACTCAACTCGGTCAACGCTTAGATCAAGCTTTGGCCGAATTGTTCCCGGATTATTCACGTTCGCGTATAAAAGAATGGATTTTAGATCAGCGCGTGCTGGTCAATGGCAAAATCAGCGACAAACCGAAAGAAAAAGTGTTGGGTGGAGAAAACGTCACTATCAATGCTGAAATCGAAGAGGATGTGCGCTGGGAACCACAAGACATCCCGCTCAATATCGTTTACGAAGATGACGATATTCTGGTGATTAACAAACCGCGTGATTTCGTTGTGCATCCTGGTGCGGGTAACCCTGATGGGACCGTACTAAATGCGCTGCTGCATTATTATCCGCCGATTGTTGATGTGCCACGTGCTGGCATTGTGCATCGTCTGGATAAAGACACGACAGGCTTGATGGTCGTCGCGAAAACCGTTCCTGCGCAAACTCACCTCGTTGAGGCATTGCAATTACGTGAAATCACACGTGAATATGAAGCGGTTGCAATCGGTCATATGACTGCGGGTGGCACAGTAGAAGAGCCAATTAGCCGCCATCCGACCAAACGTACCCACATGTCTGTACATCCGATGGGTAAACCTGCGGTTACGCATTACCGAATCATGGAGCATTTCCGTGTGCACACGCGTCTGCGTCTGCGTCTGGAAACCGGTCGTACGCACCAGATTCGCGTTCATATGGCGCATATCACTCATCCATTGGTGGGCGATCAGCTGTACGGTGGCCGTCCGCGCCCACCAAAAGGTGCGTCGGAAGAGTTTGTGAATGTGCTGCGCAAGTTTGACCGTCAGGCTCTGCATGCCACGATGCTTCGCCTTCATCATCCAATCAGCGGTATGTTGATGGAATGGCATGCGCCAATCCCTCAGGATATGGTTGAGTTGATTGAAGCGCTGCGTGTTGATACAGAAATCCATAAGGATCAACTGGACTGGCTATGAGCAAATTGATCGTCCCGCATTGGCCACTTCCAGAAGGAGTGGCTGCTTGCAGTTCGACACGTATTGGCGGTGTTAGTCAGCCGCCCTACGACTCGATGAATCTGGGGGCTCACTGCGGTGATAACCTGGATGACGTCGAAGAAAACCGCCGCCTGTTCTATGCTGCCGCCGGGTTGCCCACAAAACCGGTTTGGTTAGAACAAGTGCATGGTACTGCTGTGCTGAAACTGAGCGGCGAGCCTTATCTTTCTAAACGTGCAGATGCATCTTATAGCGATACGCCGGGTACAGTCTGTGCAGTAATGACAGCTGATTGTCTGCCAGTGCTATTCTGTAATAAGGCAGGAACCGAAGTTGCCGCTGCTCATGCTGGATGGCGTGGCTTGTGCGAAGGTGTGATTGAAGAAACGGTGGCTTGTTTTAAAGACGCACCAGCAAACATTATGGCGTGGCTTGGCCCGGCTATTGGCCCTGAAGCATTTGAAGTTGGGCCTGAAGTGCGTGAAGCGTTTATGGCTAAAGACATTCAGGCTGACAGCGCTTTCCGCCCATCCGGGGAAAAATACATCGCTGACATATATACCCTGGCTCGTCAGCGTTTGTCTGCGGTAGGTATTAACCATGTGTATGGTGGTGACCGTTGCACCTTCAGCGAAGCGGGTGATTTTTTCTCATATCGACGCGACAGAACCACAGGCCGTATGGCAAGTTTCATTTGGCTGATATAACCTATTGAATCAAGACGATCCAGTGCGGGTAAATAAAGCTTCAAATATTTCAGGTCATTAACCTTGAATAATTGAGGGATGACCTCATTTAATCTCCAGTAGCAAATTTGACCTGTATATGGGAGGAGTTATGCGTCTGGATCGTCTTACTAATAAATTCCAGCTTGCTCTCGCCGATGCCCAATCTCTAGCTCTCGGGCACGACAACCAATTTATCGAACCCCTTCACTTGATGAGCGCACTGCTCAATCAGGAAGGCGGCTCTGTACGTCCTTTACTGACTTCCGCTGGCGTTAATGCTGGGAAGTTGCGTAACGATATTGAGCAAGCTTTAAGCCGTTTACCACAAGTTGAAGGCACTGGCGGTGATGTCCAGCCTTCACAGGATCTCGTCCGTGTACTGAATCTGTGTGACAAACTGGCACAAAAACGAAATGACAATTTCATTTCGTCAGAGTTATTTGTTCTGGCAGCACTTGAATCACGCGGAACATTAACTGATGTACTGAAATCAGCGGGTGCTACCACGGCAAATGTGACAGCAGCAATTGAGCAAATGCGTGGAGGCGAAAACGTGAATGACCAGGGTGCCGAAGACCAACGTCAGGCATTGAAAAAATATACTGTCGATCTGACCGAGCGTGCGGAACAGGGCAAGCTCGATCCTGTGATCGGTCGTGATGAAGAAATTCGTCGCACAATCCAGGTTTTGCAACGTCGTACTAAAAATAACCCGGTACTCATCGGGGAGCCTGGTGTGGGTAAAACTGCCATTGTTGAAGGCCTGGCTCAGCGCATTATTAACGGCGAAGTCCCTGAAGGCTTGAAAGGGCGTCGGGTATTATCGCTGGATATGGGTTCACTGGTTGCGGGTGCAAAATACCGTGGTGAATTTGAAGAGCGTCTCAAAGGTGTGCTTAACGACCTTTCTAAGCAGGAAGGTAATGTCATTCTCTTTATAGATGAATTGCACACTATGGTTGGCGCGGGTAAAGCAGATGGCGCAATGGATGCGGGCAACATGCTCAAGCCTGCTCTGGCTCGAGGTGAACTGCACTGCGTAGGCGCAACCACGCTTGATGAGTATCGTCAATATATAGAGAAGGACGCAGCCCTTGAGCGTCGCTTCCAGAAAGTGTTTGTTGCTGAGCCTACTGTAGAAGACACCATTGCTATTTTACGCGGGCTGAAAGAGCGCTATGAATTGCACCACCATGTGCAAATCACTGACCCGGCCATCGTTGCGGCTGCAACTCTGTCGCATCGTTATATAGCTGACCGCCAGTTGCCGGATAAAGCCATCGACCTGATCGATGAAGCAGCTTCCAGCATTCGTATGCAGATTGACTCGAAGCCAGAAGAGCTAGACCGTCTGGATCGTCGAATCATCCAGCTCAAACTTGAACAGCAGGCGCTGAAGAAAGAATCTGACGAAGCCAGCCAAAAACGTCTCAGCATGCTCGAAGAAGAGTTAGGGCAGAAAGAGCGGGAATATTCAGTGCTGGAAGAAGAGTGGAAAGCTGAGAAAGCTTCACTTTCTGGTACACAGACTATCAAGGCTGAGTTGGAACAGGCAAAAATCGCTATTGAGCAAGCCCGCCGTGTCGGGGACCTGGCGCGTATGTCTGAGCTGCAATACGGGAAGATACCTGAACTCGAGAAACAGCTTGCGGCTGCAACTCAAAGTGAAGGTAAAACCATGCGTCTGCTGCGTAACAAAGTCACCGATGCTGAAATTGCGGAAGTGTTGGCACGTTGGACGGGTATCCCAGTGGCTCGCATGCTCGAAGGGGAGCGCGACAAACTGTTACGTATGGAGCAACAACTTCATACCCGCGTCATCGGTCAGAATGAAGCAGTAGAAGCGGTATCGAACGCTATCCGTCGTAGTCGTGCAGGGTTGTCTGACCCAAATCGTCCAATTGGTTCATTCTTGTTCCTTGGGCCAACCGGTGTTGGTAAAACTGAACTGTGTAAAGCGTTGGCGAACTTTATGTTTGATAGCGATGACGCGATGGTGCGTATCGATATGTCTGAGTTTATGGAAAAACACTCAGTCTCACGTTTGGTGGGTGCACCTCCTGGATATGTCGGTTACGAAGAAGGGGGATATCTGACAGAAGCAGTTCGCCGTCGTCCTTACTCAGTCATTCTGTTGGATGAAGTTGAGAAGGCGCACCCTGATGTGTTCAACATTTTATTGCAAGTGTTGGATGATGGGCGTCTGACGGATGGACAGGGTAGAACGGTCGACTTCCGTAATACGGTGGTGATCATGACATCTAACCTCGGTTCTGATTTGATTCAAGAGCGTTTCGGCGAGCTGGATTATGGTCATATGAAGGACATTGTTCTCGGCGTTGTGAGCCAGAACTTCCGTCCAGAATTTATTAACCGTATAGATGAAGTCGTGGTGTTCCATCCTTTGGGTGAAAAACACATTGCTTCTATTGCACAGATTCAGTTGCAGCGTCTGTATAAACGTCTTGAAGACCGTGGCTATGAAGTCACTATCTCTGAAGAGGCCTTAAAGCTGCTTAGTGAGAATGGTTACGACCCGGTTTATGGTGCAAGACCTTTGAAACGGGCTATCCAGCAGCAAATTGAGAACCCGCTTGCTCAGCAAATCCTTTCTGGAGAGCTGATTCCTGGGAAGGCTGTGCATCTGGAAGTAAAAGATAATCATATTGTGGCAGTGCAGTGAGTCACATAAAAGATAAAAACGAGCCCTGAGGGGCTCGTTTTTGTTTAAAAACCAGGCGATATTATGCTTTCTGAGGGCGTTTTGTTTGGAAAGTGTGCGAACGATAAGTTTTTTGCAATTTGGTACTTGTCAGCTCCCAGAAAATCCCTATACTGCGCCTCCACTGACACGGCACAACGGCTTACAAACCGGCCCGTCAGTCAGACGAAAAGCGAAAATAAACGCTTGACTCTGAAAGAGGAAAGCGTAAT
>NZ_JBAVHX010000009.1:0-364806 GCF_049686335.1 Buttiauxella sp.
TGTGAGCTGCGCCAGAACTCGGGGCGGACTGACATGGTGTACAAGGTCTGATGTTTACCGCTGTCGCCCTGCTCGCAGAAGGTGACGATACCGCGCACCCGGCGTTTAATTTCTTCGCCCTGCCAGAGAACCAGCGTGGCTGTTTCATCAAGGATGTTTTTGAAGTCAATTGCCGGATCCTTGCAGGCGACGGTGATATCCAGGCTGAACAGGGAAGAGAGAGATTGCTTGAGCTTAAAGCCCACCACCGCAAAGGTGTCCGCCGGAGTATGCCCGGCGCTGAAGGTAAAGCGGGTGCCGTCTGAGGCCATCATGTTATTCCTTCAACAAAGCATGGATTCATTGAGCAGAGCATGTGATTTTCATCTACTCATAATTTAAATAAATATAATAAAATCAAAGTGATATGAATTTAAAGTGGGTCAAGTTAGAACCGGAGGAAAATAATAACTGTGACCAATGTCACGACGATGGATTTTGTTGGGTAGGAAAACATACAGGATAAATAATTGTTTTTATTCGCGGCATAAAAAAGGCCACGGAATCCGTGGCCAAACCGACGAGCTAAGGTAAATTGTGTAACACTGGTATACAACGTGGAATCGTAGGCCGGATAAGCGCAACGTCATCCGACATTCAACTTAAATCTCTACATCGCGATTGCAATCTTTTGAATAGATATAGCTAAATGCTTCACCGCGCCCGACGCCGTAACCCGCCTGCAATGAATAAGCACCCATAAAGATGTAATCGCCTTGTTTTACCGGGATCCATTCATTATCGAGGTTGTATACACCCTGGCCGCTGAGAATATAGGCACCGTGTTCCTGAACGTGAGTTTCGATATAACCGTGGGATGCGCCCGGAGCAAATGACAGAATGTGCATGTTCATATCGAAGCCGAGATCTTTTGGCAGCAGATCCTGCAAAATCACGTCGCTCATTCCTTCGTATTCAATGCGTTCCAGCTGATTCACATTACCGTGGACGATATAAGGCTGATGTCCGGTAGTTGGAATATAACGGCGTTTATACAAGAACAGGTGACTGTCCTGGGCGTGATCATTAGTAAAGGTCATTGCGGTATCTGGCGGGCAGTATAAATAGCCACCCTGAGTCAGTGTGAAACTCTCTGTCCCGGCACGGGCTTTGATTGCGCCGTCGATAACATAAACAAAGGTTTCAACGCCATCGCCGCCAAAGCCACTATTATTGCCGCCATCCTGATGCAATGTGACCAGGTAATCGACAAAAGTGGCGCCCAGTTTCGGGGTCGATAAAATGGTGACGTCGCAATTTTCAAAACCAGGAATAATATTTTTTACCAGACCATCTGGCGTAATTAAAGCATAATTGCCACGTTTAATAATTGAACGTGAGGCGAGCAAGTCGCTAATATAACCGATGTTGTTATTAAGATAACCCATTCTTTAATTCTCCTTTATTCTTTATAAGCCAGTTCGTAAAGCATTAACGCCAGAGTTTTCACCCCCGCGGCTAAATCTTTAATATGTGTCGCTTCCGCCGGGTTATGGCTGATCCCGCCAATGCTCGGCATGAAAATTAAACAGGTAGGGATTTGCGGGGCGAAGATTTGCGAATCATGTCCGGCACCGCTGTGCATCAGGCGATAATTCAGGTTTTCAGACTGGCAAAGGGTTTCCAGCGTATCCACCAGATGCTTATCCATCGGCACCGGCTCTTCATCCATCCACAAATCAATATCAATACCGATATTCATTTCGGCGCAAATACGGCGCATATCGGCTTCGAGCTGTTCGGTAAAGGCTTTGAGCTGCGCGGTATCGGTATGGCGGCAATCGATAGTGAAGCAGGTTTTACCCGGCACCACATTAACGGTGTTCGGTTGCGGTTCCACTTTGCCGAAAGTTAATACCAGCGGATCGCCCGCCGCACGTGCCTTAGCTATGCTTTCATAACAAATACGGCTGAATGCGTGAACCGTGTCGCGACGGAAACTCATCGGCGTGCTGCCCGCATGGTTTGACTCACCGCTCAGCATCACGGTGTAGCGCCGCTGGCCGACAATCGCCGTCACGACGCCAATCTCGTTTTGATGAGTTTCAAGAATGCGCCCTTGCTCAATATGCAATTCCACAAAGGCTTTGATGTCAGACCGTGGCTTGAGCGGAGCATTGGCGAGGGTGAATCCGCATTCGGACATCGCCTGGGTGAAGCGAATACCTTTGGCGTCCGCAATATGGCGCACGTCTTCCGGGTCAGCCTGGCCGAGGATATTTTTGCTGCCCCAGAAAACATAGGGGAAACGGCTGCCTTCTTCTTCAGCCAGTGCCACCATTTCCAGCGTACGCAATGGTGCGCCGTAAGTTTTATTCAGCCAGCGAATCGCAAGCCAGGCCGCCAGTGCGCCGAATTGCCCATCGAGATTGCCGCCGTTAACCACGGAATCAATATGCGAGCCACTCAGAACAACCTCATTGGGATAACGCTTGCCTGTCACGCGGCCATATAAATTGCCGACTTCGTCAAAGCGAGTCTCGAGGCCATCTTGCTGCATCCGCGCTTTAAACTGCTGCTGCGTTTCCAGCCATTGTGGTGAATACAGTAAACGCGTTAATCCACCATCAGGCGCGGCACCGAATGAAGAAAGCCAGGGTAAGGTTTCTTCGATATCAGATTGAAAAGAAGTCATGATGAATATCCTTAATTATTGCGCGAAAGGATTTTTAGTTTCATAAGATCGGGTATATAACGCATCGGAAACTAAATAGTCATAAATATCATCGACGATTTCGATACCCTCACGCTCGGTGGTTGTCTCATAAATATCCAGATTCTGCCCAGGATAATAAACTTGAGAAAAACCAGGTGCGGGCTTAATTGCATTTAATTGCTGCATCGTCTGACTGATGGCGTTGCGGAAATAATCACTGCCGCCAAAATAGTCTGGGTTGATAACGATATGTAATTGGCCAAGATTGCGGCCAGCACTTAAATCGTCGTACATCGAGCTCACCTGTTTGCCAAACGGCAAGCCAAGCAAAATGCCGGACAGCACGTCAATCATCATCATCAGCCCGTAGCCTTTTGGCCCGGCTGCGGGTAGCAACGCATGAACCGCTAAAGGATCCGTGGTCGGCTGACCATTTTTATCCACCGCCCAGCTATCTGGAATAGGGGTATTGCGCGCCCGCGCATCGAGAATTTTTCCCCATGCCTGCACGGTGGTCGCCATATCAAAGGTGACGATGTCGCCGTTCTCACCCGGAGCGGCAAAGGCTAATGGGTTGGTTCCGTAATAGATTTCTGCACCCCCAAATGGCACCACCATCGGGTCGGACTGGCAAACCGAAACGCCTACCATGCCTGCTTTTGCAGCTTGCTGCACAAAGTACGAAAGCGCACCACTATGGCCCATGCTGCGGATCCCCACGACCGCGACACCATTTTCCTGTGCCATTTTGATCGCGTGTTCCATACCGAGTTTGGCCATCACCTGGCCTGCGCCGTTATCACCATGCAAAAGAGCGGAACAAGGGCCTGTTAGTTCCAATCGTATGTCTGGATTGCAGTTTGTGCCGCCCTGCGAGATGCGCTGCGCGTAATATTCCACGCGTACTGCTCCATGAGAATGAATCCCGCGTGCATCGGCATAAACCAGCACTTCGGCTACGGTCGCTGCATGTTCTTCCTTGAGCCCAGCCGCAGATAATTTGGTTGTAATTAACTGCTGGAGTGTTTCCCGACTGATTTTCATCTGCCTTCCTTCTGTTACGGATAGAGCTTTATTTTGCGGATAACATACCTGCTGGCTTGATAAAAATTGTGATCTGTACGGGTATATTTCTATTGTTAGAATTAATTTGAAGATGGCGGTATTTTCTGTGACTAATTTCTATTAATGGTTTTTCAGCGAAATATTAAATAATCCCTGCGCCACTGTTTGAATAAGTTTGCTAATAAATTTGTTGTGATATTTGTCACCTTAATTAAAGGGTTGAAGAAATAACCTGCAGGCCATTCAACAGGCTTTTTCGGTGATGAGGAATTATCAATGATTCACGCCTTTATTAAGAAAGGATGTTTTCAGGATTCGGTCAGCTTAATGCTTATATCTCGTAAGCTGAGCGAAACCGAAGGTGTCGAAGATGTTTCGGTAATGATGGGCACGCCAGCTAACAAAGCGCTGCTCGACAGTACTGGCTTCTGGCACAGCGATTTTGCCGGGGCGACGCCTAACGATATTTGTGTCGCCATTCGTAGCCAGGATGGGGATGCCGCCATTGTGCAACTCATCTGCCAGCAGCTTGATGCCGCACTCGAAGGTGTAGGGCAGGCCGGCGGAAATGGTCAAAAACTGTTGCAGGCCCGGCGCTGGGAAAGTGCCTGCCAGAAGTTACCTAAATCCAACCTGGCGCTGATTTCTATTGCCGGGGAATATGCGGCACAGCTCGCAAACCAGGCGCTGGATAGCGACAAAAACGTGATGATCTTCTCGGATAATGTCTCCCTTGAAGATGAGATTGCATTGAAAACCAAAGCCCGTGAGAAAGGCTTAATTGTGATGGGGCCAGACTGCGGCACCACTATTGTGGCGGGTACACCACTGGCGTTTGCCAATGTGATGCCTGAGGGCAATATCGGCGTGATTGGGGCGTCCGGCACCGGTATCCAGGAGTTGATTTCGCAAATCGCACTGGGCGGCGAAGGTATTACACACGCACTGGGTTTAGGTGGGCGTGATCTCTCGGCACAGGTCGGCGGGATAAGTGCGTTAACGGCGTTAGAGATGCTGAGTGCTGACGCGCAAAGCCAGGTGCTGGCATTTGTCTCGAAACCGCCAGCCGAGGCGGTACGCAAAAAAGTGATGAGTGCGATGCAGGCGCAAAGCAAACCGGTGGTTGCGCTGTTCCTCGGGCATAAATCTGCCATCAAACGTGACGGCAATATCTGGTTTGCCGACACCATCGACGAAGCGGCGCGTATTGCGTGCTTGCTCGCCAATGTTGAACGTGAACGCGCACTATCTCCTGACGTGGTCGGCGGCAAAATCAGTGGCCTGTTTACTGGCGGCACGCTGGCGGCGGAAACCGCCATGTTGCTGGCTGAACAGCTCGGTGTGGAAGCGGACGACGCCCACCATCACGGCACTATGCTTGATGCCGATGGCCATCGGGTTATCGACCTCGGGGATGATTTTTATACCGTCGGCAAACCGCATCCGATGATCGATCCTTCCACGCGTAATCAAATGATTAAAGACCTGGCAAATCAGCCGCAGGTCGGCGTGTTGCTGCTCGACGTGGTGATTGGCTACGGCGCGCAAGAAGATCCGGCCGGAACGCTGGCTGAGGCGATTTCCGCGCTAAAAGCCAAACGCACCACGCCTTTAGCCATCATCGCCACCGTGACCGGTACTGAACAAGACCCGCAATGCCGTTCGAAACAACGCGCGATTTTGCGTGAGGCGGGCGTTGTGGTGATGGACACCCTGCCGCAAGCCACCTTGTTGGCCAGTTCGCTAATTCAGTGCGCACCTGTATCCCTCGCCCAACCCGCACCTTCGCTGCTGGATGGCGTGGCGGTGATCAACGCCGGATTGCGCAGTTTTGCCGTGGATTTACAAGCTACCGCTACGCCGGTGGTGCATTTTCAGTGGGCGCCAGTTGCCGGTGGCAATCCCCATCTGGCCCGTTTATTAGCTCGTTTACAGTAAGAGGTTGATATGACTACATCTGTGGCGCAAGCCAACACCGCAGTGATTGAACGTATTCGCAAAGCCCGTCCGCACTGGCTGGATGTCAAACCCGCGGGTTCGCTGATTAGCGTGTTAACCCGTGGAATGACGTTATTGCATGCAGGCCCGCCAATGGCGTGGGAAAACATGACCGGCCCGATGAAAGGTGCCTGCATTGGTGCGTGTCTGTTTGAAGGCTGGGCGAAAGATGAGAAGCAAGCGCTGCAATTGCTGGCGGGCGGGGATGTCACTTTTGTGCCGTGCCACCATGTGAACGCAGTCGGACCGATGGGCGGCATTACCTCGGCAAATATGCCGATGCTGGTGGTAGAAAATATCACCGACGGCAACCGCGCGTACTGCAACCTTAACGAAGGTATCGGCAAAGTGATGCGCTTCGGCGCTTACGGCGAAGACGTGCAGGCACGTCACCGCTGGATGCGTGATGTGCTGTCACCGGTATTGAGTGCTGCATTATCAAACATGGAGCGCGGCATTGACCTGACCGCAATGATGGCGCAGGGCATCACCATGGGCGATGAGTTCCACCAGCGCAATATCGCCACTTCAGCGCTGCTGATGCGTACGCTTGCGCCGCACATTATTCGTCTGAATCACGATAAAGCGCAGTTGGCGGAAGTGATGGATTTCTTAAGCGTCACCGATCAGTTCTTCCTCAACCTGGCGATGGCTTACTGCAAAGCGGCGATGGATGCCGGTGCCGAAATTAAAGCCGGTAGCATTGTGACGGCGATGACCCGTAACGGTCACGAGTTTGGTATCCGCGTCAGTGGCCTGGGTGACCGTTGGTTTACCGCGCCAGTGAATACCCCGCAGGGGTTGTTCTTCACGGGCTACTCGCAAGAACAAGCCAACCCGGATATGGGTGACAGCGCCATTACCGAAACCTTCGGCATTGGTGGGGCAGCCATGATTGCCGCACCGGGCGTGACGCGCTTTGTCGGCGCTGGTGGAATGGACGCCGCGCAAACCGTTTCTGAAGAGATGGCGGAGATTTTCCTCGAACGCAATATGCAGCTCACTATTCCGGGTTGGGATTTCCAGGGCGCGTGTCTGGGTCTGGATATTCGTCGCATCGTCGAAACCGGGATTACACCGCTGATTAATACCGGCATCGCTCATAAAGAGGCGGGGGTTGGGCAAATCGGTGCGGGTACGGTACGTGCGCCACTGGCCTGTTTTGAACAGGCGCTGGAAGCCCTGGCCGCCGCGATGAACGTTGCCTGAAACGACGATGATTAACGTACAAGCCAGTAGTCTGCATGCTCCATATCACCTTGATAACTGGCAGGTGGCGGGGGTTTATACCCGCGCCATCAATCTGGCAGGGCAGTCAGGGAATTTGTTGACCTTGCAGCGAGCAGGAAATGGCATCAGTCCGATGAGCTGGATTTTACGCCGCCAGGATTTTGACCATTTACGGGAAAAATTGCTCTCGGGCTGTACGGTGGAGGTCAATCCTTATGGCCTTATGTTTGGCAAATTGCGCGTTCACGCGCCGCAAAGACGCTATTCATTGCGCTTGCCGCTAACAAACAGCCCCCGACAGCTTGCGCCTGAATATCTCAATCGAGGCGAGGAAACGGGACTTTACGGGCCGCTATATGCGGCAATTTCCCAACCGTTAGATAAGCAGTTACTCAAGTTGTCGCGGTTGTTTCGTCAATCGCTTCGCGGGCGAAAAGTGGACTGGTCGGGTCATTTGGGAAAAGGGCCGGGCTTAACGCCCACTCATGATGATTTGCTGGTAGGAATGTTACTGGCTGCAAGGCTCAACGGCAGGCTGACTGATGATCATTTTTTTGCGGCCTCCGGCAGTCTGCGTGCCGCCACCACCACGGTTAGCGTGGCCTATTTAGAGTACGCCGCCCGGGGCATTTTCTCCTCGCCGCTGCTGCATTTTGCTTACGCCCTTATCAACAACGAGCGCCAACAGATTGCGCTGGAAAAACTCTTGTCCCTTGGCCATACCTCCGGTGCGGATACGTTACTGGGGTTCTGGTTGGGGCAACAGGCTATCCGATTATTATAAAAGGATTCGTTATGAAAACTCTGGTCGTCGCCCTTGGCGGCAACGCATTGCTGCAGCGCGGGGAAGCGCTGACGGTCGATAATCAGTACCGTAATATTGATAAAGTGGCTGCCACACTCGGGCAATTAGCGAAAAAGTATCGCCTGGCGTTGGTGCATGGCAACGGTCCTCAAGTGGGTCTGCTGGCATTACAAAATATGGCTTATCAGGAAGTGGCACCGTATCCGCTAGATGTGCTGGTGGCAGAAAGCCAGGGGATGATTGGTTATATGCTGGCACAACGCCTGGCTCAACAAGCAGATTCACCCCCCGTGACCACGGTGCTGACGCGCATGATGGTGGACCGTAATGATCCGGCGTTTGAAAGTCCTGAGAAGTTTATTGGTCCGGTTTACGACCCCGCACAGCAGGCCGAGCTCGAAAGCCAGTATGGCTGGGTGATGAAAGCCGATGGCCGTTATTTGCGCCGCGTCGTGCCTTCGCCCGCGCCAATAAAAATCGTCGACAGCGAGGCCATTGAACTCCTGCTGCAAAATAATCATATCGTGATTTGTAGCGGTGGCGGCGGTGTAGCGATGGTGGAAGGCGAAGCGGGCGCTCAGGGTGTGGATGCGGTCATTGATAAAGACTTGTCCGCCGCGTTGTTAGCTCAACAAATTGGTGCCGATGGGCTGGTGATTCTGACCGATGCCGATGCGGTTTATCAGCACTGGGGTACGCCAGAGCAGCGCGCCATTCGCCAGGCCACGCCGGATGAGCTGGCACCGTTTGCCAAATCTGACGGTTCGATGGGGCCAAAAGTGGCTGCGGTCAGCGACTTTGTTCGTAGACTGGGTAAACCCGCATACATTGGGGCATTACATCAGATTGATGAGATCCTTGCGGGCAAAGCGGGAACCTGTATCGCGATGTGATTTTTATGGCGGATGGCGCTTGCGCTTATCCGCCATAAGTTTTCAGGTATTCTGACGCAGCCAGGCTTCCACTTGTTGGTAGTCGCCACGAAACACAATATTGTCTGCTTTTTTGCTGAGCTGATAGCGATACATCGGGTCGTAATACTCTTCAAGCAATGGCGAAAGCCAGGCGAGATGCCCGTCCACTGAACCGGTTTTACGCTGTAACTCCAGCGCCTCATCCAGCAGTGTGGTGAACTGCGCAAAACGCTCCATCCCTAAACGACGGCGAATCGCGTACAGGCCATGATGCAGATATTCGCCGTAGTAAAGCCATGCGGTATCTTCGTCGTGCACCGACAAAAATGCTTCACTCATCTGCTGGAAATATTCGGTTTTTAAACGCTCTAAACGCTGCTCAAATGGCTCATCAATCACCACAATCGGGGAGCGTAACATCTGGTCGCGCAAGCATTCCGGGATATGACGTGAGCCAATCATGCGACCTTCATCTTCGACCACCCACTTCACTTGCGGGCCGTCGCTTTTCTTTAGCAGCGTCACCGCCAGACTGTTTTCGAAACTGGCCTGCGACGGTTGTTCGACAATGGTGCGGCCAAACGAAGACCCCCGGTGATGCGCCAGCCCTTCAAGATCGACACCCGTTGGCAGTGAACGGATAAGAATCGTTTTACCGCCCCCCGTATTGCCGCTGACCAGCACCATCGGCCACTGCGCGCGGGATTCAATCACGTCCATAGCAAAGTGGCGCAGCGCTTTATAACCGCCTTCAACCAGCGGATAGTCGACGCCCGCTTCACGCAACCATTGTTGAACCAGATGGGAACGCAGGCCGCCCCGGGCGCAACACAGGTATCCCTGTGGATTCTGGCGGCACTGTTCCAGCCACTTTTGCAAACGGGCTTCGCGGATTTCGCCATGCACCAGGCTGTGGCCAAGTACAATGGCTGCCTGTTGGCCGTGCTGCTTATAGCAGGTGCCCACAGCGGTACGCTCATCATCAGACATCAACGGGAAATTCAGTGCGGCAGGCATCGCCCCCTGGATGAATTCAACCGGCGCACGCACGTCGATAAGCGGAATATCGGCACGCAGCAGATGTTCATAATGTTGAGTATTGGGGCGAGCGTTTTGCATAGAAAACCTTAAAGCGAATGTGGGCAGAATTGTGCGCTTTTGCATGCAAAAAAGAAAGGAAGGGGGATGGGTTTGAATGGCAGGGCGGGAAGCGCTTAGCGCCAACCGCCCCTGAGATTACTTAGCGAGGTGACTCTGCGCCCAGGCAATTCCGCTGGCGTATTCCACAGGTAACAACGGCACCATGGCTTCAAGGGATGCATTCAGCCTGCTGGTATCGCTGTCATTGAGGTTGAGATGGCCCACTTTACGGCCTTCACGCACTTCTTTGTCGTACCAGTGCAAATGCACTAACGGCAGTTTCAGCCAGTCGTAATTTAAATCAGTCCCGATAAGGTTGATCATCACTGACGGCGAATTGACCACCGGTTGTGGCAGTGGCAGGTCCACAATGGCGCGCAGATGCAACTCAAACTGGCTGATGGATGCACCGTTTTGCGTCCAGTGGCCGCTGTTATGCACGCGTGGGGCGAGTTCATTAATCAGCAAACCGTCTGGCGTGATAAAGCATTCCATCGCCATGACGCCCACATAGTTCAACTCGTGCAAAATAGCTGACAGCATCGCTTCCGCTTGCTGTTGTTGCTCGATATTGGTCTGCGGGAACACAACGCTTGTGCGCAGAATGCCATCCTGATGCAGGTTGTGAGTCAGGGGATAAAACACGGTTGTACCGTCATGACCGCGCGCACCGACCAGCGAAACTTCACCCGAAAAGTTAATGCCTTGCTCAACGATACACTCGCCGTAGCACTCTTCTGGCAGTTGGTCGGTCTCCTGGCTGCGCAAACGCCACTGTCCGCGTCCGTCGTAACCACCAACACGGCGTTTGACTATGGCCAGTTCGCCGAGGTTTTGGAACACATCAGCCCACTGATCGCGGCTGGACAGCAGTTGCCACGGTGCAGTCGCCAGCGCAAGCTTATCGAACAGCTGTTTTTGTGTCAGGCGGTCGGCAATAATCGGGAACACATCACGATTCACAAATGCGTTGTGGCGAGCCAGTTCGCGGGTGAGGGCGGTTTCAGGCCAGCGCTCAATTTCTGCAGTAATCACGCTTTGCGCAAAGGGCACGGCTTCCGGCTCAGCATCAAGGCCAACCGGATAGACTGCGATACCCAGCGGTTCACCCGCCTGGCGCAACATTCTGCCTAACTGGCCATTCCCCAGCACGCAAACGCGTTTCATGCTTCACCCCGTGGGTCCGGGTTTTCCAGCACTTCGTCGGTCTGGCTTTGACGCCAGTTTTCCAGGCGCTGATTCAACTCTTTATCGTGCAGCGCGAGGATCTGTGCCGCCAGCAGTGCGGCGTTAGCGGCACCTGCTTTTCCGATAGCCAGCGTTCCGACAGGGATCCCACGTGGCATTTGAACAATGGAATAGAGACTGTCGACGCCGCTTAAAGCCGCGCTCTGCACTGGCACACCCAGCACTGGAACCAGGGTTTTTGCCGCGATCATGCCCGGTAAATGCGCCGCACCGCCTGCGCCCGCAATAATCACCTGATAACCGTTTTGGCTTGCCTGTTCGGCAAAGCTGAAGAGTTTATCGGGAGTGCGGTGAGCGGAGACCACTTCAACGTGGTGGGGGACATCAAGGGTTGTGAGGATTTCTGCGGCAAACTGCATGGTGGCCCAATCGCTTTTGGAACCCATGACAATGGCGATACGCGCCGGGGTCTGGTTGGAGGACATGCGTCTCAAAACTCCTGTGGGTATGCAAACATCACCGAACGTGGCTCGGTCGGTCAGAAGGGCTCAGAGAATAGCATGAACATAGAGCAAGGAAAACGGTTGCGTAACGATTGTTAACGGCAGTTTGTACTACTCTTCCCTGTTTTTTATCACATAATCACGCAATGCCAGATGAGCAACGTTCTATACCTGCGAAGTGAAGTATGACGGCGGATGCCTGACTGCGACAAAATAAAGCTCAGGTCATCCGGTTATTGCTTTGTATACCAGGTTACTGAGGAAAATTATTCGCTTTGAGCTAATTCATTTTCGCCTTGATTGACCCTTTGCAAGTACTGTGAAAATTGCTGTTCCAGGACGTTGAGATCCGCATTTTTGATAGAGGATTTTTTCAGACGAATTTTTTCTGTGCGATCGCCATATTCCATATCAATCACGATTTCGACTTCGTTAATGCCTATTTCTTTAATGAATACGGGGGGAATAAGTAAAGGATCGGAAAATAAATTAGGGGTAATGACGACCGTTTCTGTAGTCCAGGCCAGCACCGGGCGCTTATGTAAACGGTACCCGTTATACAGGAAGACGGCGGCTATCGATGCAAGCATGATTCCGGGTAGTGAGCCAGAACTAAAGGCCAGGCCTAAACCCGGCCCTAAAAAAACGGCGCAGGTGATCATGACTTTATCGGAGTTATATAAATAAACCTGCTCCCATTCCATATTTTCTTTTTTCGATAAAGAAGCGAGTTTACTAAAACCAGCAAGGCTGTTACTGCGTAAAATACCGTGGAGCAGAAAAGCTCCCACAGGCAATAGAGCAAGGGTGGCGATGGACATCAGCCATACAGACAGCTGCCGCCAGCGTGAGAAAAGAAAGGCAGCAACGAATACAACGGCCAGCGCTCCCCAAAGCAGGTTTTGTATAAGATATAAAACAATCATTAGATCTCGATTGCTTATTACCATCAACAATTCATATGCCAGATAATTAAAAACGATACTGAAGATCATTGCAGAAAATAAATTGATAGAAAATCCAATCCAGAAACATCTTGCTAAGTTTTTCACGGGTAATCCTTTTAGATGAAAAAAAGATTGTCTACCCCTGACATATAAATGCAATGTTAATTATGCTGCCAATATATTCGCAGTTTATATTTTTCTGGGTTATGAATTAAAATTCGAAGGGAATTAACTCGACGTCCTGGGCTGTGACTTTAATCATCGACCCTTGTGTATGCCAGGCGCCAAGCACGCAGCGAAACGCGGGTTTTCCGTTTGCAGAAAGAGCGTGAATTTCAGGGCGATGGGTATGACCGTGGATCATCCACTGAAGCTTATGGCGCTCAAGAGCGTCAATCACAGCATTTGCGTTCACATCCATGATTGCCATCGATTTACTGCTATTCGAGGCTTTACTGTCGGCACGCATTTTGGCGGCCACACGCTTGCGGATAAACAGGGGGAGTGCGAGGAACAAACTTTGCAGCCAGGGCTGGTGGACTTTTTTACGGAAAGCCTGATAACCGTGGTCGTCGGTACAAAGTGTATCGCCGTGCAGCAATAACATCTTGCGACCGTACAAATCGACAACCTGTTCTTCGGGTAGCAACGTCATTGCGCTTAAGCGCGAGAAACGTTTACCGAGCAGGAAATCGCGGTTGCCATGAATAAAGAAGCAGGGCACACCAGAATCAACCAGCTCTTTTATCGCCAGAGCTATTTGGCGGTGCAGCGGTTCGGGGTCGTCATCACCAATCCAGGCTTCGAACAGATCGCCAAGAATATAGAGTGCGTCCGCTTCCCGCGCCGTGCCCGCCAGAAAACGCAGAAAACCGGCGGTGATCGCCGGTTCTTCTGAACACAGATGCAAATCTGCGATAAAAAGCGTCATCGCCATCGGGCGAATTATTCGCTTACGGTTACGCTAGTGATTACCACGTCTTCTTTAGGAACGTCCTGGTGCATACCGCTGCGACCCGTGGACACGCCTTTGATTTTTTCTACTACGTCCATGCCTTCAACGACTTCGGCAAATACGCAGTAACCCCAACCTTGCATGCTTTCGCTGCTGAAGTTCAGGAAATCGTTGTCAGCCACGTTAATAAAGAACTGGGAGCTTGCAGAATGTGGCGCCTGGGTACGTGCCATTGCCAGCGTACCTTTAGTGTTTTTCAGGCCATTATTCGCTTCATTCTGGATGGTGTCTTTGGTCTCTTTTTGCTTCATACCCGGTTCAAAACCGCCGCCCTGGATCATGAAACCGTTGATCACACGGTGGAAAATGGTGTTGGCGTAGAAACCTTCGCGGCAGTACTCGAGGAAGTTTTTAACAGTTTCTGGCGCTTTATCATCAAAAGTTTTGATTACGATATCGCCGTGATTAGTATGAAAAGTAACCATGCTGTGCATCCTATATTTAGTCAGACAGTGTTCCGGCAGACGGTGCCGCCACACAAGGTGGTTGTTATAGCATAACTGCTCCTGATCATCACCTTGCAAAGCGTGCTGCTTCCGTGTGAAATTTTAAGGTAACATAGACACTAATTTCGAAATCACACGCTTACATGGAATCCCCTGATGTTAAAAATCTTTAATACAATGAGTCGCCAAAAAGAGGAATTCAAACCTATTCATGCCGGAGAGGTTGGCATGTACGTGTGTGGCATCACCGTTTACGATTTGTGTCATATCGGACATGGCCGTACTTTTGTTGCCTTTGACGTGGTGGCGCGTTACCTGCGTTTTCTCGGCTATAACCTGAAATACGTGCGCAACATTACCGATATCGACGACAAAATCATTAAACGTGCCAACGAAAATGGTGAAGACTTCGTCGCGCTGGTGGATCGCATGGTGGCAGAGATGCACACCGATTTTGACGCGCTGAATATCTTGCGCCCGGACAGCGAGCCGCGTGCCACTAATCACATTCCAGACATCATCGAAATAGTTGAACAGCTTATTGCGCGTAATCACGCTTATGTTGCCAGCAATGGCGACGTGATGTTCTCGGTCGAAACCGATACCGATTATGGCAAACTTTCCCGTCAGGATCTGGAACAACTGCAAGCCGGTGCGCGTGTAGAAGTGGCGGCAGACGTTAAGCGCAATCCAATGGATTTCGTGCTGTGGAAAATGTCTAAAACGGGAGAGCCAAGCTGGACATCGCCGTGGGGTGAAGGCCGTCCTGGCTGGCACATTGAATGTTCAGCGATGAACTGCAAACAGCTCGGCAACCATTTTGATATTCATGGTGGCGGTTCAGATCTGATGTTCCCGCACCACGAAAACGAAATCGCGCAGTCAACTTGTGCGCACGGCGGTGAATACGTCAACACCTGGATGCACTCCGGAATGGTGATGGTCGACCGTGAGAAAATGTCTAAATCATTGGGCAACTTCTTTACCGTGCGTGACGTGCTGAAGTATTACGATGCGGAAACCATCCGTTACTTCCTGATGTCTGGCCATTATCGCAGCCAGCTCAATTACAGCGAAGAGAACCTGAAACAGGCGCGTACTTCGCTGGAACGTCTATACACCGCTTTGCGCGGCACTGACTCAAGCGCTAAACCTGCGGGTGGCGAAGCGTTCGAAGCGCGTTTCCGCGAAGCGATGGACGATGACTTCAACACGCCGGAAGCCTATTCCGTGTTGTTTGATATGGCGCGTGAAGTGAACCGTCTGAAAACGGAAGATTTGAGCGCAGCAAACGGTCTGGCGGCAGCGTTGCGTCAGCTTTCTGGCGTGCTGGGCTTGCTGGAACAGGAACCCGAAACCTTCCTGCAAAGTAGCGTGCAAGCCGACGATGGCGAGGTCGCTGAAATCGAAGCGCTGATAAAACAGCGTAATGACGCGCGTCAATCGAAAGACTGGGCACTGGCGGACCAGGCGCGTGACCGTCTGAACGAGATGGGTATCGTGCTGGAAGATGGTGCACAGGGTACGACCTGGCGTCGCAAGTAATGACTATTTAATCAGTTATACGCAAAATAATTCGAGTGCAGCCAACACCCCTGCAACTTGAAGTATGAAGGGTATACACAGAAAGCGGCTTAGGCCGCTTTTTTATCAGCTATGATAAGTGTGACAAGGATTAAACAAGGTTAATTCATGCCCACTGCAAATGACCAAAATATGGGTCAAACCTATCCCTCGATTTATCCCCCTCGGCCCATTGCCGAGATCGCTGTTTTGCGCCAGGCGCTTGCCTCGATTGGAACTGAACAAACTTTTCATACAGGTGACGAAATTAGTGCCATCCGGGATAATGAAAAATCCCTCTATATATTCACCGAAGGGTATTTCAGCGTTATCCGCAGCATAGATGGATTAGTCCTTTCATCGGCGCGAGGGGAGCTGGTTTTTGGTATCGCGGAGTGTATGAGACCCCGTGACGGCTGGTTTTTAAAGGTTGAAGAAAACTGTACGGCGCGAGTTGTGCCAGCTGAACAGGCGTTTGCCATTTTCACTCAACAGCAGCTCTGGGAAACGGTCGCGAGTCTCCTCTCCTGGTTTATACAAATTTATTCATTGCGTGAAGAGCATCTGGTCGGCGTACCGGCGTATGTCATGGTTCGCAATAAATTAATCGAGTTGTATTCGCAGTCTCCGGATTTTCGCGGCAATATTAACGTGGCGGATTTTATTCAGGAACGCACGCAACTGGCGCGCAGTACCATAATGGCTATTTTGGGTGAATTACGCCGTGGCGATTATGTTGAAATTAAGCGTGGAAAGTTGGTGGCGGTCAAACATTTGCCGAAAGAGTATTAATCCATTCCAAATGAAGCAAGAACATTAAGCCGCATCCACAGTCTTTGATGCGGCTTATTATTTTTTATGCACCTACCGGTGGCGTAAAGGCGGTGAGCGTGAGCTCAGGCCCGGTATATTTCTCAAGTTTCACAAGCGAAGTATTCGCCGCGCAGCCGTTTGCCAGACGTGATGTGGGAATATCTTTAGTCAGGACGTTTGCGCCGCCGTTTTTGCAAATACCTGTTGCAGGGTCAAGATCTGGCCACGCGCCTTCATGAATGCAGACGATGCCAGGTTTGATCCCATCGGTAATCACAACACCCGCTAAAACCTGTCCGCGAGAGTTCCATACGCGTACTGTTTCACCATGGCTGACACTGCGTTTTGCGGCGTCATCAGGATGAATATAAACCGGCTCGCGGTTCGCTACGGCGTACTGAGTACGCAGCTGTGCATAGTTAAGCTGGCTGTGCAGACGATGTGCTGGATGAGCGGTCAAAAGCTGAAGTTGATCCGTTTGAGCGTTACCCGCCCATTCGTCTGGCTCAAGCCAGGTTGGATGCGCCGGGCAATCTTTATAGCCAAATCCTTCAATGGTTTTCGAATGGATTTCAATTTTGCCGCTCGGCGTACCAAGAGGGTTCATCACCGGGTCTTTACGGAAATCGGCATAGCGTACGTAGGCTTCATTTTTTGGATTTTTACGCATTTCAATCAGCTTATTTTCCTGCCAGAAAGCAGAAAACTGCGGCATATTAACCCGCTGCACCCGCGCACCTTTTTGTGCTGCGTCGTAGAACTCACGCAGCCAGCCCATTTCATCTTTCCCTTCGGTGTAAACGCCTTTTCCACCTTCTTTGAGTCGCTCTGCCAGATCGGCAAAAACGTCAAAGTCATTCCGCGCTTCAAACTGCGGCGGTATAGCTTGCTTCATCGGCACCAGATGCTGGTTGCTGTAGTCACCGGTCATGGTCAGATCGTTACGTTCAAAGGATGTTGTTATCGGCAAGACGATATCCGCGTGTTTTGCCGCGGCTGTCCAGTAGCATTCAGAAATCACCACTAGCTCAGGTTTTTGCCACGCAGCAATCAGCCGGTTGGTGTCCTGATGGTGAGTGAAGTTACCCCCGCCCGCCCACCAGATCATTTTGATATCGGGGAAGGTCTGCTCTTTGCCGTTGTGCTGGTATTTAACGCCGGGGTTTTCCAGTGCTTCGACGATACGTGCCACTGGAATATTGGCGACTGCATCAGAAGTCGCCCAGTCGTTACCTGCGGAGGAGTTCCCCGCAACCGTCGAGGAAATTGCTGTCAGCACGCCACCGCTACGTGTTGGGTTGCCACCATTTGAATAGTGATAGGAGAAGCCAAAACCGCCGCCTTCGGTGCCAATTTGCCCAAGCATTGCCGCCAGCGTCACCAGCATCCAGTGCCGTTGTTCACCGTATTGCTGGCGTTGAATTCCCCAGCCAGCCATCAAAATGGTTTTGTTTTTGGCAAATATCTCGGCCAGCAATGTGATTTGTTTGGCGGGAACACCACAAATTTTTTCAGCCCAGGCGGCATTCTTCGGTGTTTTATCCGTGGTACCAAGAAGATAGGACTCAAATTCAGCGTAACCGGTGGTGTATTTCTCAATAAAGGCCTTATCGTGCAGATTACCTTCGACCAGCGAGTGCGCAATCCCTAGCATTAATGCGACATCCGTCCCCATATTCGGGGCAATCCACTGCGCTTTATCACCAAAGAAATCGATGGTTTCTGAACGCATAGGATCGATAGCAATGACCGTTTTTCCAGAGGCTTTCAACTGATTAAAATATTCAAGCCCCTGTTCATCCGTGCTGCTCCAGGCGATTTTCAGCGTATTGAGTGGGTTCATCCCCCACAGGACTACCACCTGACTGTTTTTGAGGATCAACGGCCAGCTGGTTTGCTGTTCGTAAACCTCAACTGAACCAATGACATGTGGCAAAATAACCTGCGCGGCACCGGTAGAATAATCACCGGTATGGCCTGAATAGCCGCCTGCCATGCTCATATATCGTTGCAGCAGAGTCTGCGCTTTATGCAATACGCCGCTGGAACGCCAACCGTATGAACCGGCAAAGATTGCTGACGGGCCGTAAGTGGTGCGGATTCGAGCCTGCTGCTCATGGATGAGATTCAGCGCATCGTCCCAGGAGACGCGGACAAACTCATCTTTCCCGCGTTTACCGTCAGCTTTTCCAGGTGCTGCCAGATAGCTTTTACGCACCATCGGATAGTTGATACGGCAGGGTGTATGGGCTTGATCTGGCGCGCTGCTTTGTAGTGAATTTTCGATAGTTTTCGCCAAAGCACCTTTTGACGAAACGATCTTTCCGTCTTTAACTTCAACATTGATTGCGCCCCAGCGAGCGGCCGTGAGCACCGTGCCTGCTGACGTGTTGGCCCTGGCGGGAAGAGGAATTGCGGACGAAACCATCATGGCACCTGCTGTACCACCTGCCGTTTTCAAAAAACTACGTCGTGTAAATTTCATCATTTTCTCCTTAAATGATCAGGGTTATGACTGACGGTTTACCGGGCAATATCCTTGGCGTGGTACTGGAACCAGCGTGTGAGTATGTCCAGATCGTCATCTCTGATATCTGTACGCGCCCCCATGCCTTTGGCGATAGATGGCCAGGCGTTGAGGGTGTAATGGTCTGCAGCAATTGGGGCGTGGCAACCAGAGCAGTAAGCGGTGTCGAGGGATTTTGCATAGCGCCACAGTGGTTCCTGGCTCCCCAGCGAAGGTGTGGTGACAGGGCCCTGCAAACTGACGTTGCGCCATGAATTGCCATAGCTGTCTTTTTGCCAATCGCTTAGTGGTTTTAGCGCTTGTTGCCCTTGCGGGGTGAGAGAGGCGATGACCATTCTTTGGCCGGTGGCTAAATAAATAACCTGTTGTGCGTTCTGCGTCTGACTACCGCTAATCTCAACTTCCTGGCCGGTATCAGTCTGGCGCAGGACTTTCATCCGCGTAGCCGGATAAACATTGCCTAGATCGCCTAAAGGCATCAGCGTGACGGCAAAACGTTCTTTGGCATCGGCCTGGGTTTTCTCGGCTTCGTTCATTAAGTCGTCGAGGGCTTTGCTATCTATGGTTATCTCGGGTGGGAAGTGGGCGACGCCCTTATGGCAATCAATACAGGTCTGGTTTTCTTTCTTTGCCAGCGCATGCATTTTTTGGGCATCGCTGCTCTGTTTTTGCAAGTCCATCGCCGCCATGCTGTGGCAGGAGCGGCAGGTCGCGGAGTCGTTGGCCTTCATTTGACTCCACACCGTTTGCGCCATCTCAAGTCGATGGACTTCATACTGTTCGGGCGTGTCAATTTTTTTGCTGATGAACTGGTGATAAACGTCCTTGCTGGCACGCAGTTTAGTCAAAAGGTAATCAGAGCCACTTTCCGGGACATGACAGTCCTTACATTCGGCGCGAATTCCCTTCTGGTTCATAAAATGAACCGATCCTTGATACTCTTCATAGGGGGCCTGCATGGTATGGCAGGAGAGGCAAAACGCTGTCTCCGAGGTCTTTTTTAAACCCCAACTGGTGGCAACGGTTAACGCAACTCCAGTCACAATGCATGCCAGACATCCCAAAAATATCCATTTCTTGTTCATATCGTTCTCAATGAATTTCTGAATATAAACCTTATTTGCATTATGGATATTCATGGTCCGAGCGGAGATATGTCAACGGAGGTTGATTAAAAATGCGGCATAAGTCGGAAAAGGGAATTTATCCATTCGATTGGTGAATGAATAATGTTTATGTATTTGTTTTTATGATAAAAAAGCGGCCGAAGCCGCTTTGGAATTTGCAGGTGACTTATTGTCTTATGGGTTATTTGGGGTACGAATCAGGTAATCAAATGCGCTTAAAGAAGCTTTCGCGCCTTCGCCTGTGGCGATAATAATTTGTTTGTACGGCACGGTCGTGCAGTCACCCGCCGCAAATACACCTTTCACGGTGGTTTCGCACTTCGCATCAATGATGATTTCACCCATGCGATTACGTTCGACGCTGCCTTCCAGCCAGTTGGTGTTTGGCAACAGACCGATTTGCACGAAAATCCCCGCGAGTTCAATCTCATGTACGTTTTCAGTGACGCGATCTTTGTACTGCAAACCGGTGACTTTCGCGCCGTCGCCTTTCACTTCCAGCGTTTGCGCATTCAAAATGATGTCGACGTTTTTCAGGCTGCGTACTTTATTCTGTAACACCTGGTCGGCTTTCATTTCCGGGGCAAATTCCAGCAGCGTAACGTGTTCAACGAGACCCGCCAGATCAATCGCCGCTTCCACGCCTGAGTTTCCGCCGCCAATCACCGCCACGCGTTTGCCTTTAAACAACGGGCCGTCGCAATGCGGGCAATAAGTTACGCCTTTGGTGCGGTACTGCTCTTCGCCCGGCACATTCATATTGCGCCATTTGGCTCCGGTCGCAATGATGATGCTGCGCGCGCTGAGGGTGGCCCCAGACGCGGTTTGAATCTGATGCAGGCCGCCTTCGGTTTTAGCCGGGATCAATTTGCTGGCACTTTGCGTGTCGATAACATCCACATCGTAATCATCAACGTGGGCTTTCAGTGCGCCCGCCAGTTTCTGGCCTTCAGTTTTTGGCACTGAAATGTAGTTTTCGATATCCACGGTATCCAAAACCTGGCCGCCGAAACGCTCGCCCATCAGACCGGTGCGAATGCCTTTACGTGCGGAGTATACCGCCGCCGCTGCACCCGCCGGGCCGCTGCCGACGATCAGCACATCGTAAGCGTCGCGTTTATTCAGTGCTTCTGCGGCACGTTTTTCTGCGCCAGTATCAATTTTGCCGACGATTTCAGCGAGTGTCATACGCCCCTGGCCGAACTCTTTACCGTTCAGGAATACCGCAGGCACGCCCATCACGTTGCGATCCTGAATTTCATTCTGGAACACACCGCCGTCAATGGCCGTGTGGCTGATGCGCGGGTTCAACACGCTCATCAGGTTCAGCGCCTGCACCACGTCCGGGCAGTTGTGGCAGGAGAGCGAGTAATAGGTTTCGAAATGGAAATCGCCGTCGATATCGCGGATCTGTTCAAGCAAATCTTGCGACTCTTTCGACGGATGTCCCCCGGTGTGCAGCAACGCCAGCACCAGAGAAGTAAATTCGTGGCCGAGTGGGGAACCTGCAAAGCGCGGGCCTTTATCGGAACCTGGATTGGTAATCAGAAACGACGGTTTGCGCACCGGCAAATCGTTATTAATGGAGAATGACACTTTGTCAGATAATTCCGCGACCTCTGCCAGCAGTTCCTTTATCTCGATTGATTTTGCACTGTCGTCCAGCGTGGCAATCAACTCAACAGGTTTGGTTAATCTCTCAAGATAAGCCTTGAGCTGGGTTTTCATGTTGTTGTCGAGCATCTGTAAATCTCCCTGAAGTGCTGGCAAAAAACGGCCGTTGTAGGGTGGATAAGCGCAAGCGCCATCCACCATGGTCACTACTTGTTGTCGGATGACGCGTTGCTTATCCGACCCGGTAAAGATGTTTTAAATCTTACCGACCAGGTCCAGAGACGGAGACAGAGTCGCTTCGCCTTCTTTCCATTTAGCCGGGCAAACTTCGCCTGGGTGAGAAGCCACGTACTGTGCAGCTTTCACTTTGCGCAGCAGGTCCGATGCGTCACGGCCAATGCCTTCAGCGGTGACTTCGATAGCCTGAATGATGCCCTGTGGGTCAACAATAAAGGTACCGCGGTCAGCCAGACCCTGGTCTTCACGCATGTTTTCGAAGTTACGAGTCAGCGCGCCAGTTGGGTCGCCAATCATCGCGTATTTGATTTTAGCGATGGTCTCAGAGCTGCTGTGCCACGCTTTGTGAGTGAAATGGGTGTCAGTGGAAACAGAGTAGATATCCACGCCCAGTTTCTGGAATTCGTCGTAGTGGTCAGCCACATCGCCCAGTTCAGTTGGGCATACAAAGGTGAAGTCAGCTGGATAGAAGAAGAAAACGCTCCAGCGACCTTCTACGTCCTGTTCGGTAACTTCAATGAATTCACCGTTTTTAAAAGCGCTGTTTTTGAATGGTTTGATTTTTGTATTAATTAAAGACATCTGTACTTCCTCCGTTTTGCGATGGGAGAAAGGTACCGAACATAAGCTTTTGGTTCTAATGGGTAGGCTGTATCGAATCAAAAGGTATAACCTAACAACCTGGAAGACAGACAAAAAAAAGCCACCCGTTGCGGGGTGGCCTCATGTTGCGCGTTACAATTCCACTTTAAAAAATCATAACAGCGGCGGGATTAAATCACTGATGCGCCGGACGGGTCAATCCACACAATCGTTGTATTAACGATGGTTCTGATAGCTCCCAGCTATCAATTATGTCGGTCAATGCTGTCCAAAACCCGTACAATTCCGAAATGCAGCACACTTTCATGTCAGAGAAATTGCAGCCAGGTGACAACACAGCTAGATTTAGCGCTCAGCCGTTTTTGAGTACAGTTTTGCGCCTTGGCGCACGTTCATATCGAGGGTCAGGCGTTGTCGGAAATGCTTTCAATTGTGTTGTTTGTCGCAGCCATTGCCGTGTACGCCGTCAAAGCAGGACGTAACGTTTGGTGGTTTAGCTTCATCCTGCTTATTTTAGGATTGTATATCGTCCTGAACGTGACCTTTGTCGCCAGTAATTACTTCACCGGTGAAGGCATCAACGACGCGGTGCTTTATACCCTGACCAGCAGCCTGACGGGCGCGGGCATCGGTAAATACATTCTTCCGGGCGTTGGCGTATTTGTCGCGCTGGTGGCGGTATTCGGCGGTTTGACCTGGATCCTGCGTCGCCGTAAAGGTTATCCCCATCATTTAGGTTACAGCCTGCTGGCTATCGTTTTGGCGATGGCTTCGGTGGACGCATCACCCGCTTTTCGCCAGGTAACAGAACTGGTTAAATCACAGACCCGCTCGGGTGATTCTGATTTCGACGTTTATTACAAAGTCCCACAAGGCACCATTAATAACCCGAAACTTAACCTCGTTTATATTTATGGCGAAAGTCTGGAACGGACTTATTTCGAGCCGGGATATTTCCCAGATTTAGCGCCGGAATTAACCGGTCTTAAAAACGAAGGAGTAGACTTCAGCCATACCGTGCAATTACCCGGTACCGATTACACCATTGCCGGAATGGTCGCCTCACAATGTGGGATCCCTTTATTCGCGCCGTTCGAAGGAAACTCATCGGCATCGATGTCGAGTTTCTTCCCGAAAAATATCTGCCTCGGCGACATCCTGAAAGCCTCGGGTTACGAAAACTACTTTATGCAGGGCGCAGACTTACGTTTTGCTGGCAAAGACGTCTTTTTGCAGTCCCATGGCTTCGACTACATGTACGGGGCACAAGAGCTGAAAAGCATGGTTGCCGACCCGCAATACCGCAATAACTGGGGTTTCTACGACGACACGGTGCTGGATGAAGTGTTTGAAAAGTATATGGAGCTCTCGAAGGCAAACAAACGTTTCTCGCTGTTCACGTTAACCGTCGATACGCACCATCCGGACGGATTCATCTCCAAAACCTGTAAACGCCGTAGCTATAACTTTGATGGCAAAGAAAACCAGTCTTTCAGTGCGGTGGCCTGTAGCCAGGAACATATCGCTGCGTTGATCGAGAAAATAAAATCCTCGCCGTATTTTAAAAATACCGTGATTGTCGTCTCTTCTGATCATCTGGCGATGAATAATACCGCCTACAAATACCTCAATCAGCACGAAAGAAATAACCTGTTCTTTATTATTCGTGGTGATAAACCGCAGGCGGATCTGGTGCCAGTAAAACGTAGCACCCTGGATAATGGCGCAACGGTTCTGGATGTTCTGGGTGGCGATAATTACCTGGGTTTGGGGCGCAGTAGTTTATCCGGACAGTCGATTGCCGCTGTGTTTCTTAACGTCAAAGAAAAGGTGATGGAGTGGAAACCGGACGTCATCGACCTGTGGAATTTCCCAAAAACAATTTCCCAATATGAGATAGACCAGCATAAAAACACCTTCAGCTACTCAGGGGCGCATTTCAAAATGCCATTGCTGCTGCGTATTCTGGATAAGAAAATCGAGCCGTTACCGGAAAGCGAATATTCTGCGCCGCTGCGCTATCAACTGGCTGACTTTAAACAAAACGATAAGTTTATCTGGGCCGACCGCTGCTTCAAAATGGCACGTTTGTGGGAGCCGAAACTGGCACTTTCTACCGGCCTGTGTGTGGCTCAGGGGCAAATGAGCGGGCAACCGACGGTGCGTTTAATTGAACAGCCGCAGGAACAACATGCGGTGCAATTTACCGCGCAGGCCGCCGACAAGGCTCGATTTAAAAATAATGTTGCACTGCTGAAAGTGGATGAAAATGCCATTCGCTATCAGGCCGATAGCTTTATTTTCAACGTTCCTGGTGCTCCGCAAAATGTGAAAGCGTTTACCGGTGTTTCCCGTCCGGAAGATTGGGGGCGCTGGTCAAACGCCAATTTGTCACCAGAGGTGAAAATTGAATACACCGAACCGCTGCCAGAGAAATTTGACCTGGTGATTAGCGCCAAAGCCTTTGGACCGAATATCGGGCAACCGGTGCCGGTGAAAGTCGGCAGCCAGCAGCAGATGTTGGTTCTCGGGGAGAAATTAACCACCATCACCGTGCATTTTGATAATCCGGAACGCAGCAGCCTGCTGGAAATTATTCCGCCGCAGCCGCAGTCGTCTAATGAAGGGAATATTCTTGGACATGAACCGCGCAAGCTGGGAATTGGTCTGGAGGATATTAAAGTGGTGCCCGCGATCTAGTTTGTTTATATCCTCTCCCCTAATTCTCTCTCAAACAGGATTAGGGGAAGGGCGCTGCTAAATCCTGGCTTTATGAAAACTGCTGTGCGACAAGGGTAAAATACGATTTATAATATTCATTAAAGTAATGAGTAAGGAATGTTTCAATCGCCTGATTCTGGCCTTCAATCCATTGGAATTGGAAATAACCATAATTAGGGTCGAATAATTTAAAGGTATTGTTTTCCAGACGCAGAGATAAAGAATGTGCACTGGTGCTGCCTTTTATATTCAGGTGGTAATTATTGTTATTTTTTAAAATTGAAATAAGGTTGCTTGCCATTTTTTCTGGTGTTGACGAAAACATGGAAGGATATTCATTTTTGAATTTGACCGCGTTGGCGGATAATATAGTTTTAAATACTTCTATATTTTGCGACATTTGACTTAATTTCGATAGTTGTTCCTGTAAATTCATCACCCCGCGCACCAATCCCTGTCCCCTGGGCGAGTTGATTGTATGAATAAATTTATCCCAACAGGAACCATAGACTAAGTAAGCGGCGGCCAGACCATAACAGCACCCCCCTTCGAAGCCGTATGAAGTTACGTTACCCTTGTTATCGTAGCTATTTCCTGTCCAGGCACCGCGGCGTTTGGTTGGATCTGCGTGACCCCATTTGTTTTTAACGATGTAATCATTTTGTGAAAATGGAAAATACTTTCCATTGTATTGTTGGATAATTCTTAATGTTAATTGATTCATGGGTTAAATTCGCCTGTCACAAACAGTGTGATAAAAAAGATGCACCGCAAAAAAATATTACTCATAGATAAGATATTTCTTGGTATGGTGTGGTTTATTAAACTGGCGAAAGATACTTGATATGAATATGTATAGAAAGTTAATGATTATTTAAGTTCTCACGCTGGTAAATATTCAGCGTGAGAACGATACAAAGAAGGGTGCTTACAACACGCCTTGTCCCAACATCGCGTCCGCCACTTTCACGAAGCCTGCAATATTGGCACCGCGCACGTAATGCGTTTGCTTATCTTCACCGCCGTAATTCACACACGCTTCGTGAATATCGAGCATGATGTGATGCAAACGAATATCGACTTTTTCAGACTTCCAGGTCAGACGCGCAGCGTTTTGCGCCATTTCCAGACCGGACGTCGCCACGCCGCCTGCGTTTGCTGCTTTACCCGGTGCGAACAATACGCCCGCATCGAGGAACAGATTGGTCGCTTCGATGGTGGTCGGCATATTCGCGCCCTCAGCCACAGCTTTCACACCATTGGCGATAAGCGTACGTGCAGCTTCGGTATCCAGTTCGTTTTGTGTGGCGCACGGCAGCGCGATATCCACCGGTACGCTCCACGGCTGCTGGCCTTCGAGATATTGCAGGCCAAACTCTTTCGCATAATCGGCAACACGCCCGTCGCGGCTGGATTTGATCTCAGCCAGACGCGCCAGTTTCTCGGTGGTGAAACCGGCCTCATCCACGACGGTGCCGTTGGAGTCCGATGCCGTCACCACGCGCGCACCCAGCGACAGGGCTTTTTCAATCGCATATTGCGCCACGTTACCGGAACCGGAAACCGCGACACGCATCCCTTCAAAGCCGAGCCCGTGACGTTGCAGCATCGCGTCGGTGAAGTAGATCAGGCCGTAACCGGTAGCTTCCGGGCGAATCAGGCTCCCGCCAAACGACAACCCTTTACCGGTGAACACGCAAGAGGTGTTGTTGGAGAGCTTTTTCATCATTCCCGCCATAAAGCCCACTTCACGTCCGCCCACGCCAATGTCACCTGCCGGCACGTCAGTATCTGGCCCTAAATGGCGATATAATTCCATCATCAGCGCCTGGCAAAAACGCATGATCTCGCCTTCACTTTTGCCTTTCGGGTTAAAGTCACTGCCGCCTTTCCCCCCGCCCATCGGCAGAGTGGTCAGTGCGTTTTTGAACGTCTGCTCAAAGCCTAAGAATTTCAGGATCGATAAATTCACCGACGGGTGGAAACGCATTCCACCTTTGAATGGCCCAATGGCCGAGCTAAATTGCACACGCCACGCACGGTTAACCTGGACCTGATTTTTGTCATCAACCCAGGTCACGCGGAACTGAATCACACGTTCGGGTTCGACTAAACGCTCCAGCAGTGCAGAACGGCGGTATTGCGGATTTTGTTCGAGGAATGGCCACAGCGTGGTCATGACTTCACGGACGGCCTGAGCAAATTCAGGTTGGTGCGGATCGCGTTGTTGAACAGAAGAGAGGAACGACTCCAGAGAAAGCGAATTTTCCATAGCGTGATGAGTCCTTGTTATAGGTAATGTTATATAGGTATGTTGTGTCTTTCGAATATAACATTCACTTATTACCGAGCCGCAAGCAATTTCTCTTTATCCTTACTCCAGCCGTATTAGTGTAATTAATTGCGCGGCGTGACTTTTCCATATTACTTTGAATTTATTATCTTTTCGAAAGGGGCCAAGCGAATGATTGAGTGTCAGAAAGACTTGCCTGTCATCAATTTTACTTATGGATGCCGCTGAAAAGTCAAAGTAACGCCCGACGTGGCGAAACAGCGCTTTAAATAAACTTTCTTTGGCTGAAAACACCAACGTTAATGCGTAATTAAACGGCAGGGATGACGCAGCAAGCAGTTCTTTCTCCGCGCTATCAATAATGCCTTCGTATATATCGTGCGCCACGGCGAGAGGCATGATTTCCTCAAAGTCGATGCCTGTTCCCACGCGTGAAATGGGGTTGTCAGCCATCACGGTTGCCAGCGCCACATTGCGGCTGTGCGTAATGCTGCCGGTAAATCCAGGTGGCCAGCAAGGTTCGCGGTGCAAGCCTATTCCCGGTACATCCTCCGTTATTCCATGAAAACGCAGCGCTTCACGGGCGGCTATTCTGCCAGCCAGATGTTCGGCCTGGCGTTTAATGACGGCATGGGATAAATGGCGATGATGGGGGAGACAAAGCAGGTCGTCGGGATGAAACGTTGAGGCGTCAAAATCGACGCGGAAAACGCGCACACCAGGGCGGAAATCGAAATGGGAAAGTTGATATTGCATGGCATCACTTAAAAACAGCGTCAGTCTTGTCGGATGACGCTGCGCTTATCCGACCTGGGAAAAGATGCTGTTGTAAGGCGGATAAGCGCACGCGCTATCCGCCCTACAAGCAGAAACTTAGAAGTGTGTATTCAGACTCACAAAGTAAGTACGACCAGAATCGTTATAAGTTGCGGCACCTGCGCCATACATATAACCGGTGTTCCCACCTGTGGTCTGGGCATTACCCGCACGCCAGTGACGTTCGTCGAAAAGGTTATCGATACCCGCCGTCAGGCTCACGTTCTTAGTCGCATCCCAACTTCCGCTCAGGCCAACGATGCTATACGGGCTAACTTCGTTAGTTTCTGAACCTGTTGCTGGCTGACCTTTGTAGTTGTACTTCTTCGGCTCTTGTTTGCCGTACCAGGTAAAGGTCGATTGCACAGAGAGATCCTGGCGAATCTGCCAGCTCAGCGTGGAGTTCAACGTATATTCCGGGATCACAGACAGACGTTCGCCCGTCTCTTTATTCTTACTTTCCAGCATATAAGTGATGTTGTTCGTCCAGTTCACGCTTTCGGAAACCGGCACGTTTAACGCACCTTCCAGACCTTCTACCAGCGCTTTAGGAATGTTTTCCCACTGATAAATATCTGTTTTTGTGCTGCCTTTAGCGGTCTGACCGACAGGCGCGTAACCCGCTTCAATCTTGTCGCGGTAGTCGTTACGGAACCAGGTCACCCCTGCCAGCCAGCCATCACGTTTGAACTCAAGGCCGATCTCTTTGTTGACGCTGGTTTCAGCTTTAAGATCGTCATTACCCATCATGTAGCAGCCCACACCGGTGCCGCTGGCGTAGCAACCCTGGCCTTTGCTGTACAGAATGTAGTTCGGGTTGGTTTGATACAGGCTTGGCGCTTTATATGCTTGTGCGATCCCCATTTTCAGGGTGAAGTCATCGCCTAAACCTTGAGACAGGTTCAGTGACGGGCTCCAGTTGTTGCCCACAATACTGTGGTGATCAAAACGCAGGCCCGGCGTCAGCATGGTGCTGTCGGTCAATTCCATGTTGTCTTCAGCAAACAACGAGAAGATCTCGGCCTGGGAGTACGGGCTACGGTCGGTGCTGCTGGATCCTGGAATATCACCGCCCATAAATGTTTGATTATTTGAGCTTAAATCTTTCATCTTCTGCTGGTTCCATTCGGTACCCAGCGTCAGATTTTGATTCACAAGATAATCAATCGGGATGTTCACTTCGCTGTGCAACAGCACGTCGCTCAGGTCGATATCACTGAACTTATCGCTGGAGAAGATACCTTCAGTACCGCCTGCCAGACCTTCCTGCATGCGCGAGTTGCGGGTGTGCTCGTATTGCACCCAGTTGCTGGTGGTCAGGCCGTCATCCCAGGCGCCATTCCAGGTCAATGAGTAGTTCTGGCGATAAAGACGGTTCGTCTCGTTGCCATAGTTATCTTTAACGATTTGGTTGGTGTTGGTGTTCTGCGTATCGCCGGAATAGAGGTTACCCTGGCGGCTGTAGCCCGCTTCCAGTTCCAGTGACTGCATCGGCGCAAAGTCCCAACGCACCACACCGTTGATGTCTTTATTGATCACACCTTCGCGGCCAGCTGGCAGCGTATCCGCGTAAATCCCGGTACGTTCAGACTGATGACCCTGGTTAATGTCCCAGGCGTCGGCCTGAGTTTTGTCCAGGTTACCGTACAGACGGAAGCTGAAATCTCCGCCCAGCGGGCCATTCAGGCTAAAGTTGGTACGTTTGGTCGAGCCTTCATCTTTGTGCTCAGGCGCATTGAGATAGGTGTTCCAGGAACCGTGCCACTCGCCGGTGCCTTTTTTGGTGATGATATTCACCACGCCGCCTGCCGCACCGTTACCGTAACGCGCAGCCGCAGGGCCACGAATCACTTCAATGCGTTCAACCATTTCTGGTGGTACCCAGCTTGCGTCGCCGCGCGTATCACGCTCGCCACGCCAGCCCAGACGCACGGAGTTACGGCTGGTCACCGGTTTACCGTCGATGAGGATCAGGGTGTTTTCCGGACCCATGCCGCGAATATCAATCTGGCGACCGTTACCGCGCTGACCACTGGTGGAGTTGCCGGTCAGGTTCACGCCCGGCATGGTGCGGACAATTTCGGAAATATCACGAGCTGGCGGGCGCTTTTTCAGCTCCTCAGCGGTGATGGTGGAAACACCAGGAGCCTGCAAGTTTTGCTCGGCCGCGGTCACCACCATGGTGTCTTCGTCACCAGGATTTTGTGTGTTGTCGTTCGCGGAAGCAGCGGTTTGAGCCGTTGCAGCTGCCGTCTGTTCTGCCGCAAAGGCAGGAGCAGCGGCTCCGTATATCCCCAAATTAATCAGCATCGCGAGGGAATAGTTAATTTTTTTATTCATTATGGCGGCCTGCTTTTCCGCTGTACCCGGCGTTATTCCGTTCCCAGAGGGATCGAGCACAGCATGGATTCCACTTAGTGATACCGAAATCTCCCCGCCAGTCGCCCTGAAATGAGGGAATTGTGCGGTCAGTTCGGCAATTTATTGTTTTTGCACCAGGAAGCTGGTAGCTCAAAGCGCGGAAATACGCTATTGCAAATGAAAATAATTATCAATAGTATTATCAATATATTTCAGGATTATTGATCGTTATCAATAATTTCATAGGGTTATGTTCGAGTGGAAAATTTGCTGACAGGAAGTGAAGGCTGGTGGCAGGCAAAACGGGCGCAAGGGATCCCCTCCGTGACCTGTGAAAAAGACGGTCAATGTAAGGTGGATTTTTGGTGGCGCGACCCGCAAGGCTGCGAAAAAACCTCACCGACTAAACGAGTCTGGATTTACATCACTGGCGTCACCGACCATCACCAACGCTCTCGTCCGCAAACGCTTGAACGCCTGGCGGGCACCGATGTCTGGCACTGGGAAACCCAACTCAGCAGCACCTGGCGCGGCAGTTACTGTTTTATCCCTTCGTCCTGCGAAGAGGATTTCCCCGCGCAAGCTTTTGAAGGCATGGTGCCGGATCGTATGGCATTGCGTGAAGGCTGGCGAAAGCTGCTGCCGCGCGCGATTGCCGACCCGCTCAATCCCGAAAGCTGGCACGGCGGACGTGGTCATCCGATGTCCGCACTTCATCTGCCAGATGCGCCAGCGCAAGCCGCCTGGGAACACCTCGAACCGCCATACCACGAGGCGCAGTGCATCACCTGGAGTAGCACGCGATTAAACAATCAGCGCAGGGTGTGGATTTTCGCCACCGGCGACGCATCTCCTGAGCAGCGCCCGCTAGCGATTTTGCTCGATGGGCAATTCTGGGCAGAAGGGATGCCCGTATGGCCCGCGTTACAGGCGCAAACGGATGCCGGAGAGTTGCCGCCTGCGGTCTACGTGCTGATTGATGTCATCGACAACGCGACGCGCAGTAACGAACTGCCGTGTAATGCGCAATTCTGGTGTGCGGTACAAGACGAACTTTTGCCACTGCTTCGCACCCATGTCCTTTGGCGTGAAAACCCGGAAACCACGGTGGTGGCGGGGCAAAGTTTTGGTGGGCTGTCAGCGCTTTATGCCGCACTCCACTGGCCGGAACAATTTGGCTGTGTGCTGAGCCAGTCCGGTTCGTACTGGTGGCCGAAGCGTGAAACCGCAGGACAGGGTGGGCAACTAATACAGCAGCTTGAAGACGGGCTGCAGTGCGACAAACCGTTACGTATTTATCTGGAAGCAGGGGTCAGAGAACCGCTCATCCATCAGGTCAATCAACGAATTTATCCCTTACTACAACAAACACAGCGAGCTGTTTTCTACCGTCAGGTTGACGGTGGGCACGATGCGCTTTGCTGGCGAGGCGGACTGCTAGACGGTTTAGCCTGGCTGTGGAAAACGCCTTATGAGTCCCGCGATGCGAAGTATGACGGGCATTGATAAAAAAGGAGTAAGGCATGGAATTCAATAATCCATTCGACTCGTTGCAGAGCCGTTTTTTCATTCTTGAAAATGCGCTACGGCAGTTCAGTTTATGGCCTGAACATTGCGCATTACCGGATGGCTGGCAGGTGGTTTGTGAACCCGCATCACACGACGAATGTCAGCGTTGGCTGCTTGAAAACTGGACACAGTTACAGCCCTCAACCTTTGCGCAAGTTGGGGTGAGCGGTGAGTGAATTGATAATGACACCTGCACAAGAACAACCTCTCGATACGGATCCCGACACTCATCTCGACAGTATGCCCCTCGTCGCGGCGCAGCCCGGCATCTGGATGGCGGATCAGCTATCGCCACATGCCAATGCATGGAGTGTGGCTCATTATGTTGAAGTAAACGGTGAGCTTAATGAAGCGCTGCTGTGTCAGGCCATCGTTGCCGGAATGAAAGAGGCTGACACCCTTTGCATGCGCTTTAGTGAAGTGGATGGCGAAGCGCGTCAGTGGGTGGTTCCTGACGCTTCATTCACGCAGCCAGTTTGCCAGGATCTGCGTGGAGCCACTGATCCTGAAGCGGCAGCACTCGCGATTATGCGCGACGATCTCGGGCAGGATTTACGCATCAGTAGCGGCAAACCGCTTTACCATCATCAACTACTGCGCGTAGGTGACACGCGCTGGTTCTGGTATCAACGTTTCCACCATTTGGTCGTCGATGGCTTCAGTTTCACCGCCATTACCCGCCGTATCGCCAATATTTATAGCGCTTACTGCCAGGACCAGACACCTGAACCCGCCCCATTTACCCCGTTTAAAGAGGTGGTCAGCGAATACCAGCAGTACCAAAAATCTGACGCCTGGCAGCGCGATGCCGCGTTTTGGGCGACTAAAACCCAACAGCTGCCGCCTCCGGCAACGCTTTCAACCACACCGCTGACAGGACCTGGGTCTACCACGCAACTGATTCGCCAGTCGCTGCATGTTGACCGCACTGAGTTTCAGGAACTGGTGAACAGCGCACGCCTTAAAAATCTCACCGCCGCCGATATGGCAATAGGGCTGGTGGCTTTGTGGCTCGGGCGCTTAAGCGGACGCGTGGACTATTCTGCGGGCTTCATCTTCATGCGCCGCATGGGTTCTGCTGCGTTGTGTGCAACCGGCCCGGTGTTAAACGTGCTCCCCTTTGGTGTGCGTATCGAACCTGACTTTACCCTTGCGGCACTGGCCGCAAATCTGGCGAAAGAGTTAAAAGGCATGCGCCGTTACCAGCGCTACGATGCCGAACAAATTCAGCGTGATTTAGGGAACGTGTCCAGCGGCGAGCCGTTATATGGTCCGGTACTGAACCTGAAAATGTTCGATTACCGACTCGATTTCAATGGCATGGAAGGGATAACCCATCAACTGGCATCGGGGCCGGTGCGTGATCTGGAAATTGCGCTGTATATCAGCGAGCAAGGTGACTTCTCCCTTGAGATCCTCGCCAATGCCGGGCGTTATAAAGCGCACACGTTGCAGCAACATCTCGATCGTTTACCGCTTCTTTTGCGCCAGTTTGCGGCCAATCCCGCATTACGTTGTGTTGACGCTCAACTGCTGCATCAGTCCGAAACCGCATTACTGGACAGCGTCAATGCCACGCAAACGCCGGTTCCGGCGACAACGCTCAGCCAGTTAATTGCCGAACAGGTTCTGCGTACGCCTGATGCTCCTGCACTGGCGGATGAACACCATCAGTTCAGCTATCGCGAGATGCATCAACAAGTGCGTGCCCTGGCGTGTGAGTTGCAGGCGCGTGGGGTGAAACCAGGCGATGTGGTCGCTGTGGCATTACCGCGTTCGGTGTTTTTATCACTGGCGTTGCAGGCCATTGTGGAAGTGGGTGCTGCCTGGTTGCCGCTCGATACCGGTTATCCCGATGACCGTCTGCATATGATGCTGGAAGATGCGGCGCCACGTTTGCTGCTAACCGCCGAAGATCAGCTGCCACGTTTTAGTTGCCTCCAGAGTTTGCAAACCTTCAGTTACCAGACGTTGCTGGACACCCGGAATTTGCCGGAACGCCACTCCCTTTCGCTTCCTGAACACACCGCGTATGTGATTTTCACCTCCGGTTCAACGGGGCGCCCGAAAGGGGTGATGGTGGGGCAACAGGCTATCGTTAACCGCTTGTTGTGGATGCAAAATCATTATCCGTTAACCGACGATGATGTGGTTTTACAGAAAACTCCGTGCAGTTTTGATGTGTCGGTGTGGGAGTTCTTCTGGCCGTATCTGGTCGGCGCACAACTGGTGATGGCTCCGCCGGAAGCGCACCGCGATCCTGAGGCGTTACAGCAGTTGTTTAGCCGTTATCGCGTCACGACCACCCATTTTGTGCCGTCGATGTTAAGTGCGTTTGTCGCGGCACTGAATGACGACGAGGCGATTGCCAGCTGTGGCACATTACGTCGCGTTTTCTGTAGCGGAGAGGCGCTGCCAACCGAGCTGTGCCGCCAGTGGGAATACCTGACCCATGCACCGTTGCACAACCTTTACGGGCCAACGGAAGCCGCGGTTGACGTGAGCTGGTATCCGGCGTTTGGTGATGAACTGGCGCGGGTATCCGGAAGCAGCGTGCCGATTGGCTGGCCGGTGTGGAATACCGGTTTACGCATCCTGGACTCTGCGATGCGCCCGGTTCCGCCAGGCATTGCCGGCGATCTTTACCTCACGGGTATTCAGCTGGCGCAGGGCTATTTATCCCGCCCGGATCTCACCGCCAGCCGCTTTGTCGCCGATCCTTTTGCCCCAGGCCTGCGGATGTATCGTACCGGTGATGTGGCGCGCTGGCTGGATGACGGCGCGGTGGAATATCTCGGGCGCAGTGATGACCAGTTAAAAATCCGTGGTCAGCGTATTGAATTAGGGGATATCGACCGCGCGTTGCAGGCGTTACCGGATGTCGCGCAAGCGGTCACTCATGCCTGTGTGCTGAACCAGGCGGCGGCCAGCGGGGGTGATGCACGCCAGTTGGTCGGTTACGTGGTTTCAGCATCGGGTCAGGCTTTGCCTCTTGAGCCATTGCGTGAACAGCTTAGCGCGGTTCTGCCTGCGCATATGGTGCCGGTAACGCTCATCCAGCTGGATGAATTCCCGCTCAGCGCCAACGGCAAGCTGGATCGCAAAGCTCTGCCGTTACCAGAACTGGCGTCAGGCGCGACGGGGCGAGCGCCTGAATCGCAGCTGGAAACCGTTATCGCAGAGGCTTTCGCCCGGTTGTTGGGCTGTGAAATTCAGTCGGTCGATGATGACTTCTTTGCCCTTGGCGGCCATTCATTACTGGCGATGCGGCTGTCTGCTGAATTGCGTCGCACTCTTGCAAGGCCGGTGACGGTGGGGCAGGTGATGGTGGCGTCCACCGTCGGCCAACTTGCTCAAACTCTGGCGCAAGAGCAGAGCGAAGAAGAGGCGGGGCGCGCGGGTTTTGACGCGGTACTGCCGCTGCGTAAAAGCCATGGGCCGACGCTTTACTGCTTCCATCCGGCATCGGGTTTTGCATGGCAATTTAGTGTGTTGCAACGTTACCTCGACCCGCGCTGGTCGATTACCGGCATTCAGTCACCTCGCCCGACAGGCCCGATGCAGCAGGCGGAAAATCTGGCGCAAGTGTGCGACTCACATCTGCAAACCCTGCGTCAGCTTCAGCCGCATGGCCCGTATTATCTGATGGGATATTCGTTAGGCGGGACGCTGGCGCAGGGTATTGCGGCGAGACTCGAGGCGGCAGGCGAAGAAGTTGCTTTCCTTGGGCTGCTTGATACCTGGCCACCAGAAACACAAAACTGGGCGGAAAAGGGAGCGAATGAACTCGATCCTGCGGTATTAGACGAGATTAACCGTGAACGTGAAGCCTTTGTGGCAGCACAACAGAGCCAAACGTCCAGTGCGTTATTCGAGGCCATCGAAGGGAACTACGGTGATGCAGTGCGGTTGCTAACGACCGCGAAAAGTGCGCCATTTGGCGGGAAAGCGACGTTGTTTGTTGCCGAACGTACCTTACCTGAAGGAATGGATCCGCAAAAAACCTGGGCACCGTGGATAGCTGAACTTGAAGTTTTCCGTCTGGACTGCGCCCACGTCGATATTATTTCGCCAGAGGCTTTTGTGGAAATTGGCCCGGTGTTGCAGCGGGTATTAGCTTAAGTGTCGGATGGCGCTACGCTTATCCGACCTACAGATAAGCGTTAGCACCATCCACCGTGTCGCCTATGCTGCCCGGGCTTTACGCTCCAGCATCTCTTTAAGCGTAATAATGCGGCTGATTTCTACCTGGGTACGTGGGTCATTTTGAATTTCCCAGATATCGAGGTTGGTTTGTAGGTTGAGCCAAAAATCTACTGAAGTATCAAATGCTTTGGCTAGTCTGAAGGCCATGTCTGTCGTGAGTTTACTGTTGTTATTGAGCAACTTGCTGACTGTATTACGATGAACCTGAAGCATTTCAGCCAGGTCGTTAATACGTAGGCCAGTTGGTTCGAGGTATTCATAAAGCAGCACATCACCAACGGTAGTCGGTTTACGCTGTGCCTGGACCATAATTAATCCTCATTGCGTGGTTACTGGTCGAATTAGTCATGCTATCGATAGCCATGATCATCCAGATAAATATTGTGCGCTTTGCCGTTATGCCAGATGAAGATAAGCCGGTACTGGTTGTTCACTCTGATTGAGGAATACTTCTCCAGTGGTGATTTTAGTTCTTCATAGCGATTTCCCGGAGGCGATCGTAAATCCTGATAAGTTACGGCGGCATTGATTAAATCTAATTTTCGCGCCAGTACGTTAACGATACTGGGCGGAATTTTTTGATGGTATCGAGTGAACAGAAAGAAATCTTCGAGCCATGGATCTCTAAAACTACTTATCGTGCGCATCTTCTCCATGATGCTGGTTCCATCTGAGTGACCGGATGGACAGTAAAACACAACTTGCATGCTTGCACTGTGTGAGTGTGCATCTTTGCGAGCCGTTACGCAAACTTTTTAATTAAGGTATTTTTATCCACGTCCGAGCGGCACAACCAACGGCGTATGCGCTACCGGATCTTCAATAATCATGCAGCGCAGGCCGTAAATCGCCTCGATAAGCTCCGGCGTGACAATCTCAGTCGGCGCGCCTTCGGCAATAATTTTCCCGTCTCGCAGTGCAATCAAATGCGTCGCATAGCGGCAAGCCTGATTCAAATCGTGCAGTACGGCGGCAAGGGTAAAACCTTGCTTTTGGTTCAGCTCGCGCAGCAGTTCCAGCAAATCAATTTGATGGCTGATATCAAGCCAGGTCGTCGGTTCGTCGAGCAGCAGAATCGAGGTTTCCTGAGCCAGCACCATCGCAATCCATGCGCGCTGGCGTTGGCCGCCTGACAGCGTATCCACCGGCTGGTCGGCTAAATCTTCGATGTTGGTGGCTTTCAACGCCCGCGCTACCGCCTGGCTGTCTTCTTCACGCCAGCGGGAAAACATCGGCTGATGTGGATAGCGTCCACGTGCGACCAGCTCAGCCACGCTGATATCCCCGGGGGCGGTGGAGTTTTGCGCCAGTAACCCGACACGTCGCGCCACCTCTTTGGTAGCGAAACGATGTATTTCATTTCCGTCGAGCCACACCTGTCCTTGCATGGGTTTCATCAGGCGGCTCAGCGTGCGTAACAGCGTCGATTTACCACAGCCGTTGGGGCCGATAATCGCGGTAAATTTTCCGTCAGGGATAGCGACAGTCAGGCCATCTGCCACCACATGATTGCCATACCCCAGCGTCAGGTTTTCGCCATGAAGGCGCGATGGTGAGGAAATCTGACTCATTTCTTACGGGACTCCTGAATCAACAACGCAATTAAATAGATGCCGCCGAGGCTGACCGTGACCACGCCAACCGGCAACTGATACGGCATGAAAAGTTGCTGGGCGCACAAGTCTGCTGCCAGCAGCAACGTGGCACCGCATAAGGCGGATTGCAGCAAACCCCAGCGCGAGGTGCCGCTTAACCGGCGGGCAATATGTGGCGCGACGAGCGCGATAAACGAAATCGGCCCGGCAAGAGCTGTGGCGGCGGCGGTGAGGATAACGCCGGTCAACATCAGTAACAGGCGCGAACGCTCAACCGAAACCCCCAATGCGCAGGCGCTGTCATCGCCCATTTCCAGCAGTCGCATCCGGCGAACCAGTAACGCCCCTGCGATTAATGCCAGCAACATCAGCGGTGCGGCCGGGGAAATTTTTGCCCACGTCAAACCGTTGAGCGAACCGGCATTCCACAGCCCTGCGGAGAGGGCGGTTTCAAGCGAGGCGTGAAGTAACAGCCAGGTATTAAACGCCACCAGCATGGCGCGCACGCCGATGCCAATAATGATTAAGCGGAAAGTTTCAATACCATTACGCCAGGCGAGCATCCATACCACCAGTGCGGTGATGATGCCGCCAGCCATGGCTGAACCGGCAATCGCCGTCTGATGCTGACCAAACAGCACCATCGCCACCAGCACACCACTCCAGGCACCAGTGTTAAAGCCCATCACATCCGGACTGCCGAGCGGGTTGCGCATCAGCGACTGGAAGATAGCGCCGCTGACACCCAGCGCTGCACCAATCAACAGCGCCATCATCACGCGCGGCAAGCGCCATTCGACCACCACTAACGTGATATTGCGCGGTGCGGCACCGAACAGAGCGTCGATAACCTGGCTTGCTGAGAGCGGCAATACGCCGCTGCCCAAACTCCATAATCCGAGTGCGCAGCTCAGTCCCAGCAAACACAGGCAACTGATTAACAGGCGAGGGGAGAGCGTGATCATTGCCCGACTCCTTTGCGGCTGCGCCGCACCAGATAAATCAACATCGGCGCGCCGATAAATGCGCTCACCACCGACACGCGCAGCTCGCCAGGCACCAGCATGCGGCCAATAATATCGGCGAAAAGTAACAGCGCGGGGGTGGCAATCAGGGTGGCAGGAAGTGACCAGCGGTGGTCAGCACCCACCAGCCAACGCGCCAGATGCGGCATCATCAGGCCGATAAACGCGATCGGCCCAACGGCGGCGGTGGCGCTGCCACACAGCAAGGTAATCGCCACTAAACCCAGCAACTGGGTGCGCGCCACTTTACTGCCCAGTGCGGTGGCGGTATCGGTGCCCATGCTCAAACTGTTAAGCGAGCGGCTTATCAGCAGTGCAATCCCACAGCCCGTCAGTACCGGCAGCACGATAATTTTCAGCGTTTCGAGGGTGCGAATATCCAGCGTTCCGGCCTGCCAGAAGCGCAACTGGTCATACACTACCGGGTTTAACAGCGCGATGCCGTTGCTCAACCCTTCAAGCACCGCGCCGAGCGCCACGCCCGCAAGGGTTAAGCGCACCGGGCTCAACTGTCCACCGCCCTGGCTTCCGGTAAATGCCACCACCAGCGCGGCGGATAATGCGCCAGCAAACGCCAGCCCCAGCAGTGCCACCGGCGATGAAAGGCTCCACACCGCGGCACCCAAAACAATGGCAAAACTGGCTCCGGCATTGACGCCAAGCAGGCCAGGATCGGCAAGTGGATTTCGGGTCAGAGATTGCATCAGCGCGCCCGCAAGGCCGAGAGCGCCTCCTGCAAGAATGCCCGCCAGGGTGCGGGGGAGACGTGCATCAAGCACGATGGTGCAATCAGCACTTTGGCACTGGCCGCTGAGCGCATCGATAACCACGTCAACGGGGAGGGATTTGGCACCAAATAACAGACTGAGTACTGCCATTAAAAGCAGTAAAAACAACAAACTCAGCAGGATGAACCAGCGTGACATACGTTGTATATCCTTCACTTCGTAGCCGTAGGGCAGATAAACGCTGCGTCATCCGCCAAAATGACAACAGTGGATGGCGAGGAGCCTGTCCACCCGACAAAACTCAAGTAAAATCAAATGATAGTTATTATCATTATCACTCTTATTTGTTTATGTTAGCATGAGCCGCCTCGCACCTGGAAAGAAAAATTCGCTTTAAGGCCATGTAATGAACCGCAATTCTTTGTTGCTCAATCTGAGTTTGCTCAAGACCCATCCCGCTTTTCGCGCCGTATTCCTTGCCCGTTTTATCTCCATTGTCTCACTGGGGTTACTGGGGGTTGCTGTGCCGGTACAGATCCAGACGCTGACCGGCTCCTCCCTGCAGGTTGGGCTTGCAGTGACGCTCACCGGCAGCGCGATGTTTATCGGCCTGATGATGGGCGGCGTGCTGGCTGACCGCCATGAACGTCGTCGTCTGATTTTGCTCGCCCGTTCCACCTGTGGCGTGGGCTTTATTGGTCTGACGATTAACGCAGCAATGCCAGAACCTTCGCTGGTGGCGATTTACCTGCTCGGCGCGTGGGATGGATTCTTTGGAGCGCTCGGGGTGACGGCGCTGTTAGCGGCAACTCCTGCGCTCGTTGGGCGTGAGAATTTGATGCAGGCGAGTGCGATTACCATGCTTACGGTACGCCTCGGTTCCGTGATTTCACCGATGCTCGGCGGGCTGTTGTTGGCCTCCGGCGGTGTGGTGTGGAACTACGGGTTAGCGTCCGTCGGCACCTTCATTACGTTATTGCCGTTGCTCAGTTTGCCGAAGCTGGCACCGCCGCCGCAAGCCCGTGAAAACCCGCTGCTTTCGTTGCTCAACGGATTACGTTTTCTGGTCGGGAACCCGATTATCGGTGGCATCGCGTTAGTTGGCGCGTTGCTGACGATGGCAAGTGCGGTGCGCGTGCTTTATCCGGCGCTGGCCGGACACTGGCAGACGAGTGCCGGGCAAATCGGCCTGATGTACGCTGCCGTTCCGCTGGGTGCCGCCATTGGCGCACTGACCAGCGGGCGCATTGCTCATCACGCACGTCCGGGTGTCATTATGCTGGCGGCAGGTATTGTTTCGTTTATCTCGATTGGCATTTTCAGCCTGATGCCGGTTTGGGAGCTGGGGCTTGCGTGTCTCGCGCTGTTTGGTTATCTCAGTGCCATCAGTTCTTTGCTGCAATACACCTTAATTCAGACGCTGACACCGGACGGGATGCTAGGTCGCATTAACGGTTTGTGGACCGCGCAAAACGTGACGGGGGATGCGATTGGTGCGGCAATTTTAGGCAGCCTCACCGTGGCGATGACGCCGGTTGCGGCGGCGAGTTCCAGCGGCCTGGTATTGACGATGTGTGGAGTGGTGTTGGCGTTGGTGTTGGTGCAGTTACGGGGTTATCAGCATAGTGTTCCGGCATAAATTGCGGATTGTCGGATGACGCCTGCGGCTTATCCGACCTACAAATTAATCCGTAGGTCGGATAAGCGTTAGCGTCATCCGACACTAACTCAATTACTTGCTAACTCAATTACTTGCTGGCGAATAACTGACTCATTCGCGCCAGCACCTGCGTGGCACTGTAATAATCCAGACGGAAGGTTTCGGTGCCCAACGCATAAACCTGCTTTTTCTGCACTGCCGGAAGATGCGACAGCAACGGATTCGTTTCCAGCGCCGTCGCGTCTTTCTCATCGCTGGCGAACAGGAACAAGCTCTCACCATTCAAACCCGCCGCAAGATTCTCACCACCCAACTGTACGATGTCGTGACGCTTGCCCATGCTCTTGCTGGCATTAACCGTCGCAGGCAATGGCGACAGCGTAAAACCGAGCTGCTGGAACAATTTCCCCTGTGCGGATTCAGACGTCCAGAGGTTCGCCGAGCGCGATGCCGGCGTGTAAACCAGCGCGGTGACTGGCTGCGGCGGCAGCGTCATATGCTGTTTTGCCTCGTTCAACTGCTTATCAAAACTGGCGATACGGGAGGCAGCTTGTGCTTCGTGACCGGTTATCTCACCGAGTTGAGTCAGCAATTGCTGCCAGCTTTTATCGTCATAGTTGATAACCAGGGTTGGAGCGATGGCTGAAAGCTGGTCATAAAGGGCGAGGGCGGAATCGCCACCCGTGGCGCTAATCAAAATCAAGTCAGGCATTTGCGCGGCCACCGCTTCGGCACTGGCTTCGCCAATATACAAACGCTGCACGTTGCGCGCTTTCGCCACATCGCCCCACTGACGTAGAAAGCCTTGCGCATCACCCATACGGTTACCAGGCGTGGTCGCTCCACTTGCCACCACCGGCGCATCAATCGCCAGCAGCGAACCGGTTAATGTCACGCTGGTGGAGACAATGCGCTGCGGCGCCTGTTCAAAGGTGTGCGTGCCGTGGCTGTCGGTCAGGGTGCGCGGCCACTCACCGGCGTGGGCGAGGCTGCTTAAGCATAAAAGGATTACTGCGGGGAATCTGATTTTCACTCAATGACATCCTGTTGAAATTTAACTCATGCGGTGGATGACGCTGGCGCTTATCCACCCTGTAAAACCGTTATAAATGGCCTGATTGCGGCGCCCATCCAAACTGTTTCCGGTAGCCCGGATAAGCGTGAGCGCCATCCGACAAGACTCAGCAACTATTGACACTGCTGCCTTTTCTCTTTAGGTTACGACCCCGAAAAGCAAATGATAATCATTATTACTATCTTTTGTCATGTTTTTACGGAGAGTTCATGGAAACGTTACTGGCTGAGGAACGTCGCGAGAAACAGCTAACACCTTGTGCGGATAGTTTTTTCTTTATGTCGCCCTATCGCAGTTTTTCAACAAATGGCTGCTTCACTCGCCTTGATAGCCCGGCGCTTGACGGCGCAAATCCCCATGGTCACCTGCAAACAACACTACGTGAAGCGTTCGAAAACGCCAAAAAGCACGGTATCGAAAACCCCGTTGTGGTCGGCGCAATTCCGTTTGATCCGAGCCAACCCTCAGCCCTGTTTATTCCTGAAAGCTGGCAGCCGTTTTCACGCGCGCAGCGCCAGAGCGATGCCCGCGCAGCCGGAACGGCAAAACCGCTAAACATCACGGCGCGTAAAGCGATTCCTGAACAAGAAAAATTTATGGACATGGTGGCGCAGGCCGCCGCCGCGACGGCACAGCCGGATATCGACAAAGTGGTGCTGTCGCGCCTGATTGATATCGAAACCCAGACACCGGTTGATCTCGATGGGCTGCTCAATAGCCTGATTAGCCAAAACCCAACCAGCTACAACTTCCACGTCCCATTACCGGATGGTAGCTCGCTGGTGGGGGCAAGCCCGGAATTGCTGTTACGCAAATCCGGCAAGAACTTCAGCTCGCTGCCGCTGGCCGGTTCCGCACGTCGCGACAGAGACAATATCCAGCGTGATAGTGAAATCGGCGCGCAACTGTTGCGTTCCACCAAAGACCGCCACGAACACGGCCTGGTGACGCAAGCGATGCACACCGTGTTGCAGCCACACAGCCAGGCATTGACGCTCTCTGATACGCCAGAATTGATTACCACGCCGACGTTATGGCACCTCGCCACGCCGATTTACGGCCAGGTTAAAGACCGCCAGGACAATGCGTTATCCCTCGCTTGCTTACTGCACCCGACGCCTGCACTGAGTGGTTTCCCGCATGATGTGGCGCGAAAATTAATTGCTGAACTTGAGCCGTTTGACCGCGAACTGTTTGGCGGCATCGTCGGCTGGTGTGATGCCGAAGGGAACGGTGAGTGGGTGGTGACCATTCGCTGCGCACGTGTAGGCGGAAACCAGGTGCGCCTGTTTGCTGGCGCGGGCATTGTGCCGGCCTCGTCTCCTGAATCGGAATGGCGCGAAACCGGCGTCAAACTCTCCACCATGCTCCGGGTCTTTGGGCTTCATTAAGGACGATTTTATGGCTATTCCTTTTACTCGCTGGCCGGACGCACTGGCTGCACTTTACCGTGAAAAAGGCTACTGGGCGGATTTGCCGCTGACCGATATTTTGAGCCGCCACGCGAATAACGATGCGATTGCGCTGATCGACGGCGAGCGCCATTTCAGCTACCGCAGTCTCGAACAGGCGGCAACACGCCTCGCTTCGGCACTGAAACGCCGTGGTCTGAATAACGGTGAAACCGCGCTGGTGCAGCTTGGCAATGTGTCGGAACTCTACATCACGCTGTTCGCGTTGCTGAAAATTGGCGTGGCGCCGGTGAATGCGCTGTTCAGCCACCAACGCACCGAGCTTGAAGCCTACGCGAAGCAAATCGAGCCGGTGGTGGTGATTGCTGACCGTAAGCATAATTTGTTCGCCCATGACGATTTCCTGGATGCGCTGTGCCAACAAAACCCGTCGCTACGCATGGCGGTTTTGCTTAATGAAAACGACCGTGAACGTTCGCTGAGCGCACTGATTAATGAGCCGGAAGATAACTTTGTTGCCTCACCATCGGCGGCTGACGAAGTGGCTTTCTTCCAGCTTTCCGGTGGCAGCACCGGCACGCCAAAACTCATCCCTCGTACACATAACGATTACTACTACAGCATTCGTCGCAGCGTAGAAATCTGCCGCTTTGACAACCGCACTCGCTTCCTGTGTGCCATCCCGGCCGCGCATAACTACGCGCTGAGTTCCCCTGGTTCTCTGGGCGTGTTTTACGGTGGCGGGCGCGTGGTGCTGGCGAATGACCCGAGCGCCACGCTGTGCTTCCCACTTATCGAACGCCATCAAATCAACGTCACCGCACTGGTGCCGCCTGCGGTAAGCCTGTGGCTACAAGCGATTGGCGAATGGGGGAGCAACCAGGCGCTTGAGTCGCTACAGCTTCTGCAAGTGGGCGGCGCACGTTTGAGCGAAGCGCTCGCCGCGCGGATCCCCTCTGAAATTGGCTGCCAGTTACAACAAGTCTTTGGCATGGCGGAAGGGCTGGTGAATTACACGCGCCTTGACGATGACAATGACCATATCTTCAAAACTCAGGGCAAACCGATGTGCCCGGACGACGAGGTCTGGGTGGCAGATGAACACGGAAATCCGCTGGCGCACGGTGAAATTGGCCGTCTGATGACGCGCGGGCCGTATACCTTCCGTGGCTATTATCGCAGCCCGGAACACAACGCTCAGGCCTTTGATGCCAACGGTTTCTACTGTTCAGGCGACCTGATTTCGATTGCCGAAGACGGATACATCACGGTGCAGGGGCGCGAAAAAGATCAGATCAACCGTGGCGGAGAAAAGATCGCCGCCGAGGAGATCGAAAACCTGTTGCTGCGCCACGAAGAGATTATTCATGCCGCGCTGGTATCGATGGAAGACAGCCTGTTGGGCGAGAAAAGCTGCGCGTTTATCGTCGGCAGCCGTCCTTTCCGCGCCGTAGAAATCCGCCGCTATTTACGCGAGCTGGGCATTGCGGATTTCAAATTGCCCGACCGCATTGAAATTGTTGAACATCTTCCGCTCACCGCCGTGGGCAAAGTGGACAAAAAACGTTTGCGCCAGTTGATTGCTGATAAGCAACTGGCATCCTGATTGACGGAGAAATTATGGCTATTCCAAAACTGAACGCCTACACCTTACCGACGGCTGCCGACATCCCGGAAAACAAAGTGAACTGGGCGTTTGAGCCCGAGCGGGCGGCGCTGCTGATTCATGATATGCAGGAATATTTCATCGATTTCTGGGGCGAAAATTGCCCGATGATCCAGCAGGTTATCGCCAATATTGCCGCGCTACGTGACTACTGCAAACGCCACAACATTCCGGTCTATTACACCGCGCAACCGAATGCCCAGAGCGATGAAGATCGTGCGCTGTTAAACGACATGTGGGGACCGGGTTTAAACAAACACCCTGAGCGCCAGAAAGTGGTCGCGGAACTGGTTCCGGATGAACACGACACGGTGTTGACCAAGTGGCGCTACAGCGCGTTTATCCGCTCACCGCTGGAACAATCTCTGAAAGAAACGGGGCGTAACCAACTGATTATCTGTGGCGTTTACGCCCACATTGGCTGCATGACCACCGCAACCGATGCGTTTATGCGTGATATCAAACCGTTTATGGTGGCCGATGCGTTGGCCGATTTCAGCCGTGAAGAACATATGATGGCGCTGAAATACACTGCGGGCCGCTCCGGTCGCGTGGTGATGACTCGCGATTTACTGCCCGAGTCAGCCCCGCAAAATAAAGAGCAATTACGCAGCCTGGTGCTGCCACTGCTCGATGAATCAGACATTCCAGAAGATGACGAAAACCTGATTGATTATGGCCTCGATTCCGTCCGCATGATGGCGCTCGCTGCCCGCTGGCGCAAAATCCACGCCGATATCGACTTCGTCATGCTGGCGAAAAACCCGACCATCGACGCCTGGTGGGCGTTGCTGTCACGGGAACCGCAGGCATGAATCTCGATTTTAGCGGCAAAACCGTCTGGGTAACCGGCGCGGGAAAAGGTATCGGCTACCATACTGCGCTGGCGTTTAGCGAAGCGGGCGCGGACGTTATCGGCTTCGACCTTGCGTTTCCGCTGGAGGTTTACCCGTTCGCCACCGAACCGCTGAACGTGGCGGATGCCGACCAGGTGACGAGCGTCTCAGCGCGTGTTTTAAGTGACAAACCGCAACTGGATGTGCTGGTTAACGCCGCAGGGATTTTGCGTATGGGCGCAACCGACGCGCTGGCTTTGCAAGACTGGCAGGAGACCTTCGCGGTCAACGTCGGCGGCGCGTTCAATCTGTTTCGTGCTGTGATGCCGCGCCTGCGCGAGCAGCGTAGCGGGGCGATTGTCACTGTCGCATCGGACGCGGCACACACGCCGCGTACCGGTATGTCGGCTTATGGTGCATCCAAAGCGGCGCTCAAAAGCCTCGCATTGACGGTCGGCCTGGAGCTGGCACCGTTTGGCGTGCGTTGTAATGTGGTGTCGCCAGGTTCGACCGATACCGATATGCAGCGCACCTTGTGGAAAACGCCGGATGCCGAACAGCAGCGCATCAAAGGTTTCCCGGAACAGTTTAAGCTTGGGATCCCGCTGGGTAAAATTGCCCGTCCGCAGGAGATCGCCAGTACCATCATGTTCCTCGCGTCTTCGCACGCCAGCCACATCACTCTGCAAGATATTGTGATTGATGGTGGCGCAACACTGGGAGCCTGAATGCGCATCTGGAAAAGAGAACTGACGCTTGAGGGGTTAAATCAAACCAGCGCCGGTACCATGGTTGAGCATCTCGGCATTATCTACACGCGCATGGACGACGACAGCCTGGAAGCCGAAATGCCGGTGGATAATCGTACCCAGCAGCCGTTTGGTTTGCTGCACGGCGGCGCATCGGTGGTGTTGGCCGAAACGCTGGGGTCGATGGCGGGCTTTCTCACCACCACGCAAGGGCAGTGCGTGGTCGGGACAGAAATTAACGCCAGCCATCACCGTGCGGTGGCGTCAGGCACGGTGCGCGGAGTGTGCAAAGCGCTGCATTTGGGGAGATCTTCTCAGGTGTGGGAAATTGCCATTTTTGACGCCCATGGCAAGCGGTGTTGTACGAGTCGGCTGACGACGGCGACGCTCGGGTGAGTTTGTGGTGGATGACGTTTGCGCTTATCCACCCTACAACAGCTATCTCGTAGGTCGGATAAGCGCAGCGTCATCCGACAGCCTTTTCACCCTGTCTCCCCCCACATCGTGATCCCCTTAACAAGCTGATGTAAAGACCTGGTCAAACCACCGCATTTCAATGTTTCAAGATTGTTAAATCCGCGTGATTGTTCTAGAACAAAACGGTAATACCGTCTGCCTCTGGCGCTACACATGGAAAACAAATATGAATAATCCAGGGAAACACCTTGTCTGGGCTGTGCTTGCAGTGGTTGGTGCATTCGCGCTCGGCTATATCGCACTCAATCGTGGCGAACAGATAAACGCTTTGTGGATTGTGGTTGCTGCAATCTGCGTTTACCTCATCGCTTATCGTTACTATGGCCTGTTTATCGCTAAACGTGTCTTAACCGTTGATGCCACTCGTATGACGCCAGCCGTGCGCCATAACGATGGTCTGGATTATGTCCCGACGGACAAAAAAGTGTTGTTCGGTCACCATTTTGCCGCGATTGCAGGGGCGGGCCCGCTCGTGGGGCCAGTGCTTGCCGCGCAGATGGGTTACTTGCCTGGGATGCTCTGGCTGCTGGCGGGTGTGGTGCTGGCCGGTGCGGTACAAGATTTTATGGTGCTGTTTGTCTCAACCCGTCGTGACGGGCGCTCGCTGGGTGAACTGGTGAAAGAAGAGATGGGTAACACCGCGGGCGTTATTGCCCTGGTCGCCTGCTTTATGATTATGGTTATCATCCTGGCGGTGCTGGCGATGATCGTGGTGAAAGCGTTGACCCACAGCCCGTGGGGAACCTACACCGTGGCGTTCACCATCCCGCTGGCGCTGTTTATGGGAATTTATATTCGCTATCTGCGCCCTGGCCGCATTGGTGAAGTCTCGGTTATTGGCCTGGTGATGCTTATCTTCGCTATCATTTCCGGTGGCTGGGTAGCTGAAAGCCCAACCTGGGCGCCATACTTTGACTATACCGGTGTGCAACTGACCTGGATGCTGGTGGGTTATGGCTTTGTCGCTGCTGTATTGCCCGTCTGGCTGTTGCTGGCACCGCGTGATTATCTCTCTACCTTCCTGAAAATCGGCACCATTATTGGCCTGGCAATTGGCATTTTGATTATGCGTCCAACGCTGCAAATGCCTTCTTTGACCAAATTTATTGATGGCACCGGCCCGGTCTGGACGGGTGACCTGTTCCCGTTCCTGTTTATTACTATCGCGTGTGGCGCCGTTTCTGGCTTCCACGCACTGATCGCTTCCGGCACCACACCGAAGATGCTGGCTAACGAAAACCAGGCGTGCTTCATCGGTTACGGTGGCATGCTGATGGAATCATTTGTGGCGATTATGGCGCTGGTTGCCGCCTGTGTTATCGACCCAGGCGTGTACTTCGCAATGAACAGCCCGATGGCGGTTCTGGCTCCGGCTGGCACCACGGATGTAGTGGCGTCTGCGGCGAGCGTGGTCAGCAGTTGGGGCTTCCAGATTACCCCAGAAACGTTAACCAACATCGCCAATGAAGTCGGCGAACAAAGCATTATCTCTCGCGCTGGTGGCGCACCAACACTCGCAGTGGGGATGGCGTACATTCTGCATGGCGCGTTGGGCGGCCTGATGGATGTCTCGTTCTGGTACCACTTCGCTATTCTGTTTGAAGCGCTGTTCATTCTGACGGCGGTGGATGCCGGTACGCGTGCGGCTCGCTTTATGCTGCAAGACCTGCTGGGGGTTATCTCTCCGGGCCTGAAACGCACTGACTCACTGCCTGCCAACTTGCTGGCGACTGCACTTTGCGTGATGGCATGGGGTTACTTCCTGCACCAGGGCGTTGTCGACCCACTCGGTGGTATCAACACTTTGTGGCCGCTGTTTGGTATCGCCAACCAGATGCTGGCAGGTATGGCGCTGATGCTCTGCGCGGTCGTACTGTTTAAGATGAAGAAACAGAAATACGCCTGGGTGGCGCTGGTGCCAACCGCGTGGTTGCTGATTTGTACGCTGACCGCAGGCTGGCAAAAAGCGTTTAGCCCGGATGCGAAAGTAGGCTTCCTGGCTATCGCCAATAAATTCCAGGCCATGATCGACAGTGGCAATATTCCGGCGCAATACACTCAGTCGCAGCTTTCCCAGTTAGTGTTTAACAACCGTCTGGATGCCGGGCTGACCATCTTCTTTATGGTGGTTGTGGTGGTAATTGGATTGTTTGCGATTAAAACGGCGCGACAAGCGCTGAAATCGGACTTGCCAACTGCCAGAGAAACGCCGTACCAGAAGATGCCTGAGAATCTGGATGCGATTGTTTCCGAAGCGAAAAGTGTGCACTAAGTAAACATTCCCCTCACCCCGGCCCTCTCCCAAAGGAGAGGGAGAAAGAGGGAGAAATCGGCCAATCCCTTATCCCAAAGGAGAGGGGGGGAAATCGAACAATCCCCTCTCCCTGGGGGAGAGGGTTAGGGTGAGGGCGACTCACTAATACTGGAGAGACCATGTTCGACACACTCGCCAAAGCAGGAAAATATCTCGGCCAGGCCGCTAAACTGATGGTTGGCGTTCCTGACTACGACAATTATGTTCAGCACATCCGTCTGACGCATCCGGAACAGACGCCGATGACGTATGAAGAGTTTTTCCGTGAGCGTCAGGATGCGCGATACGGTGGTAAAGGTGGCGCTCGCTGCTGTTAATTTTAAGGAATTTGACATGAATCAAGCGGTATCTGTCACCCTGTTAACCGGCTTTCTCGGCGCCGGGAAAACCACACTTCTTAACTATTTCCTCGCCCATAACGGCAACCAACCGGTCGCTATCCTGGAAAATGAATTTGGTGCCGTCAATATCGACGGAGCGTTGCTCAGAGGCGGCGAAAACGTCAACGTCGTGGAATTAAGTAACGGCTGCGTCTGTTGCAGTGTGCGCGGTGAGTTCACTGCAGCACTCCGGGAAATGCTGGCAAAACGCGCGGCTGGTGAGTTGAAATTTGACCGGCTGATTGTCGAAACCACGGGGCTTGCCGACCCGGCACCTATCGTTCAAACCTTCTTTGTGGATGAATATTTACGTGAAGCATTGCGTCTGGATGCGGTTATCGCGCTGGCGGATGCAGAGCATATCTCTCGCCAGTTAGATGAACATCCCGTTGCCGCCGCACAGCTCGGTTTTGCTGACAGAATTTTGCTCACCAAAGCGGACCGCGTCGATAACGAAGCCAAAGAACAGGCGCTGGAACGAGTCCATCGTATCAACAATAAAGCTGATATTTTTGAGATGGTAAACGGGGAATGCCCGGCGGAGTTGTGGCTCGACCTTAACGCCTTTGAACTCACGGACAATATTGAACTGGCCGCAGGATTTCGCGTGATTCGAGCGCAGGATGACCATCCCGTCAGTTTCAAACCGTTCCGTAAAACCACAAGCAAAAAGTCCTGGGATGATGCGATTCAGGCTCATGTGTTTGATGCCGGACTGTTGGATGTGAAAAAGATTGGTGCGTTTATGGAAAGCTGTATCGCGCGTTTTGGTAACGACATGCTGCGTTACAAGGGCGTGCTGGCGATTGATGGCCATCCGCAACGGCTTATCGTGCAAGGGGTACATAAAGTGGTGGGCTTTGATTATGGATCCGCGTGGCACCCGAGCGAATCGCGAGTTTCACGCTTAGTGATTATTGGCCGCTATCTGCCAATAGATGAGTTGCGTCAGGCGTTTGCTGCAACGACCATTTAATCGTGAAAACAAGAATGTGATGTTAAGCACGATTTTAACTGCTGGTGCATAAAGCTGTTGTACGAAACGGCGCGCTGTGGTTGTATAAATTTCGACGTTAAATCGCGTAACCATTATTCAGGACCCAAATGACTACATTCACTCGCAACACTGGCCTACTACTAACCGCGCTACCAGCCGCGGTGGTCGTCGTGCGTGTGGTGGTGGTCGTCGGCAATGCGCCGTAGGGTCTGAATCAACGCATCGATTCCAAAACCCCGCCGGCGCAAACCGGGCGGGGTTTCTTGTTTTAGTCCCCCGGCCAGAAGCGAAACGGCACGATAAGAAGGACTGGAGCATGGCAATTTCGGAAAACCCACCGCAAGCACACCGTATTACGGGCGCACAGTTAATTGTGCAACTGCTTGAGCACCATGGCATTACCACCATCAGCGGTATTCCCGGTGGCACCGTCCTGCCGCTCTATAACGCACTCAGCCAAAGCCAAAAAATCCGCCATATTCTGGCGCGTCACGAACAGGGCGCGGGCTTTATGGCGCAGGGCATGGCGCGAACGCAGGGCAAAGCTGCCGTGTGTATCGCCTGTAGCGGCCCGGGTGCCACCAACCTGGTTACGGCCATTGCGGATGCACGCCTCGACTCCATCCCACTGGTATGTATTACCGGCCAGGTGCCAAAATCGATGATTGGCACCGATGCCTTCCAGGAAGTCGACACTTACGGTATCTCCATTCCCATCACCAAACACAACTACCTGGTCCGTGATATTGCTGATTTACCGCAGGTGATTTGCGATGCGTTTCGCATTGCTGAATCTGGCCGCCCGGGTCCGGTGTGGATTGATATTCCAAAAGATGTGCAAACCGCTGAAATCGACATCAGCGAACTGCCGCCTGTTTCTGCCCATACTCCCGCGCCACAGTTTGAAGCCCGGCAAATAGCCGATGCAGTGGCGATGATTAACCAGGCGCAGCGCCCGGTGTTGTATCTCGGCGGCGGTGTTATCAATGCCCATAGCCGTGCCCGGGAGCTGGCTGAAAAAGCGAATCTGCCAACGACCATGACGCTGATGGCGCTCGGGACGATCCCGGCGAAACATCCGTTATCGCTGGGGATGCTGGGTATGCATGGCGCGCGCAGCACCAACTATATTTTGCAGGAAGCGGATTTGCTGATTGTGCTGGGTGCACGTTTTGATGACCGCGCGATTGGTAAAACCGAGGAGTTCTGCCCGAACGCAAAAATCATTCACGTGGATATCGACCGCGCCGAGCTGGGCAAAATTAAACAGGCACACGTGGCGATTCGCGGGGATGTTGGTGAAGTCCTGGAGCAATTGCTGCCAAAAATCGAAGCTCAACCTCGCCTGGATTGGCTGCAACACGTGGCTGGCCTGCAACAGGAATTCCCGTTCAATATGCCGGGTGCCGATGATCCGTTAACCCCATATGGCCTGATTAAGGCCGCTGCGGCGTGTGTTGATGACGAGGCGATTATTACGACCGACGTGGGCCAACATCAGATGTGGGTGGCGCAGGCTTATCCGCTCAACAGACCGCGCCAGTGGCTGACTTCTGGCGGGTTAGGGACTATGGGCTTTGGCCTGCCTGCTGCGGTGGGTGCCGCTCTGGCTGAACCGCAGCGTAAAGTGCTGTGCTTTACCGGTGACGGCAGCATCATGATGAATATTCAGGAAATGGCGACTGCCGCCGACCATAATCTGGACGTGAAAATCATTCTGCTGAACAACCAGGCGCTGGGGCTGGTGCATCAGCAGCAGACGCTGTTCTACCAGCAGAATGTCTTTGCGGCGACCTATTCCGGACAAACGAATTTCCTGAAAATTGCCGAAGGTTTTGGTCTCGCAACCTGCGATTTAAATGCCGCGCAGAATCCGCAAGCGGCCTTGCAGGAGGCGATTTCGCGCCCTGGTCCTTGCCTGATTCATGTGCGTATTGATGCCAGTGAAAAAGTATTCCCGATGGTGCCACCAGGCGCTGCCAACATTGAGATGATTGGAGAGTAAGCCATGCAACAACTAACCGTTATTCTGGAACTTACGGTGCGCAACCATCCGGGCGTGATGTCTCACATTTGCGGCCTGTTCGCCCGCCGCGCCTTTAACGTCGAAGGCATTCTCTGTCTTCCGCTCCCGCAAGGCGACCAAAGCCGTATCTGGCTACAAGTGGCGGACGACCAGCGTCTGGAGCAAATGATTAGCCAAATCGACAAGCTCGAAGATGTGGTGCAAATCAGGCGCGACGCAGACGGTGCGGGCGTGTTTGGCAAGCTGACAGCTTTGGTGCAGTAGCGCGTATGACGGGGTGGTGAGGTTTTTTAAGCCGCCCCGTTTTATGTTCCGTCCTTGAGTGATTCATCATTTTCCACTGCAACTCCACCTCGTTGTTTTCAAAGTCTGAAAGCTTCTCGCAAAACAATAAACGGGTCGAAATAAAGCCAACCCGGCGACATAAATTCAGGGTAGATTAGCGACGTAAAAGTAGGTCGTATAAAAAGTGAGCTTGGCGAATGTGTTTCTCAGGCATATGCTATGGCATAGGTCATTAGCACAGGAGTCACCATGGAACGCGTCGCAAAGCTTTTTAAAAACGGCAGAAACCAGGCGGTGAGGTTACCGGTGGAATTTGAGTTTGATACCGACAGGGTATATATCCGCAAAGACAAGGAGGGCAACGTGATTCTTTCAAAAAACCCAGCTAAACCAGAAGGATGGGACAACGTTTTTGCTTTGGTGAAGAAAGCAAAAGTGTCTGAGACCTTCCTTGATGAACAGGAACGTAACCAGGGTATTGCAGACAGAGATCCCTTTGCCGGGATGGACTGACTATGTACATGCTTGATACCAATACGGTGAGTTATCTTTTTCGCCAGAACCCTCAGGTGATGGGTAAGCTTGCCCAAACGCGACCTGTAGAAGTCTGTATCTCGAGTATCACAGAAGCTGAATTGCTGTATGGCGTTGCGAAGCGAAAGAGTAAAACGTTAACGGTGGCAGTGCAGGGGTTTCTGGGTACGGTATCGGTTTACCCGTGGGACAGCGAGGCCGCGAAAAGCTACGGGCAGTTACGCGCGGCGATGGAAAAGAAAGGCAAAGTGATGGGCCCACTTGATCAGTTAATTGCCGCTCATGCACTTAGCCGAAATGCGACGATAATTACCAGTGACCGTGCTTTTGCCATGGTCGGGGGCTTACGCGTTGAGGACTGGACACTCTAGCGTTATGCCCCCAGGCCATGTTGTAGTTGCTTTGCAGCCTGGCTTATCTTCGCCATGGAACCATGTCCAATCACCATAAACTGGTGGGTTTTATTGGCCCAAAACACAATGTTCATTCCTAGCCTTTGTTCACTTTGGCCGGCCATGGGAGCGCCCGAGTTTCCGGTGATGCACAGAGCGAACGGGCCACTGGCTGGGTCAAGCCAGGTAATTTGTGCAATACGTCGATCCTCATAGGCCAGCGTGCGAGCATTCTTAAGCGTGGCGTCGGGGAGCATGATTTTGGCGCTCGTCAGTGAGAGCCCCAATTGCTGGCCTGTGGTTTGCAGTTGGTTCTCCAGCGCCGCAGGTGAAGGCGTATCCGCCAGGGTTTCGGGGGTATACAACGCCATATACTGTGCAACCAATTCTCGCCAGTTTTCCTCGGGCTGTGAAAAATGCAGGAATGCACGATCGCCCATCACGCCCAACGCCAGAAAGCTGACGGCGGCTGCTATGAGATGACGTCGGGATACGTTAGCCGTTACGGGCGTGAGATAACCCTGCAAGCGAGCAGCCGGAGCCGCGTCCAGCAGAGGTTCGAAAGCGGATTTAAAGGGCAGGCTGCTGCGCTCTAATAGTGCCAGACGTTCAGCCAAATGCTCATCATGAGTGAGACGCTCTTCGAGCGCCAGGCGCTCCGTGGCGCTCAGTTCATTGTCCAGATACGCCACCAACAGTTCATCCGTATTGACAGTAATTGTCATGAACGTTCTCCTTTTAAAGACGGCGAATCAGGCTGAAGGGCTCGGTCCTGAGATAAGGTCAGCCGTGCGGTGGCGAGCCTGCTCATCACGGTACCTACGGGAACGTTGAGAACATCAGCCGCTTCGCGATATGACAACTCTTCCACATAAACCAGAAATACCGTGTCACGCTGGGCTTCGGGTAAACGCGCTACGCGTTTCATCACGTCGTTTGTCCAGACAGGATCGTCGCAGTTTCCGTTGCCCGTGAGTTCATCGATATCCACAAAACCTTGCCCGCGACGGATGAGCTGCGATCGCACTTCATTGAGCCAGATGGAGTGCAGGATGGAAAACAGCCAGCTATCCATCCTGCTGCCCGCCTCAAATTGTGCGGCGCGTTCAATGGCGCGCACGCAGGTGGCCTGCACCAGATCATCGGCAATATCCCGCTGATGGGAGAGCACCAGCCCATAGCGCCACAGGCGTGAAAGGTATTGCGCAAGATCGCGGCGTATCGCTTCGCTACTAATTTTCGCCTCCGATTATGATTCGGGGTGGCCATCGATGGCTGCGGACAAATCTCGATACTCTTCACAGCGGGTACCGCACAGGGTTTTGATAGCGGCGAGCTGTTCACGAGCCAGATCGGGACGGTTTTTGATCATGTACGCTTCCCCCAGATATTCACGAACTTTGGGGTATTTCGGATCCAGCGCGACTGATTTTAAATAATAGCTGATCCCTTCGTCGGTACGGCCCAGTTTGCGGGTGGCATAGCCGCGATAGTTCAGCGCTTCGGCGGTGTTTTGATCTTTCAGGGTATTGAGCATATCCAGTGCTTCCTGGTAGCGGCCCGCTTTTGCCAGTGCGTAGGCGTAGTCGGTTCGGGATTCATCCCCAATCATTCCACCTTTGTCGACCATGCAGGTTTTGGTTTTCGAGTCATAAATTTGCGCTTTAGGGCAGGTTGGAGGAACGGGTTCGTCATTGCTGCCTCCCATTGCCTGAGCGTAGCCAGACAACAACACAAAACTGGTCGCGATGGCGGGAAGGATGTGGCGGTATAGACGCTTCATGATAGTTACCTCGTGGTGTTCGGTAAGGAATATACCCGTCATACTTCAAGTTGTTGGTGCGTTCCCAGAACTTGAATTATTTAGGGTATAAACACCTGGGGCCGAGGATTTATTCGTTTTATTTTTCATCGATACAAGGATTGTTCCGAGTTGCCGGGCAAGGCCGTATTCAACTTCTATACTTGATGTTCGTGTTAATAAAATAGGAGCGATTACATGACCATTCATAAGAAAGGGCAGGCTCACTGGGAAGGTGACATTAAACGCGGCAAAGGGACTGTTTCCACCGAAAGCGGTGCGTTAAAAGAACAGCCTTATGGTTTTAACACGCGTTTTGAAGGCGCCCCCGGAACCAATCCGGAGGAGCTAATTGGTGCGGCACACGCAGCCTGCTTCTCGATGGCACTTTCGCTAATGCTTGGCGAAGAGGGCTACACCGCGGAAAGCATCGATACGACAGCAGATGTCTCGCTGGATAAATCCGAAGGTGGCTTTGCCATTACCAAAATTGCGCTAACCAGCACCGTTAAAGTGCCGAATGCGGATAGCGATAAATTCGACAAAATCATTCAGAAAGCCAAGGCCGGTTGCCCGGTATCGCAACTGATGAAAGCTGAAATTACCCTCGACTACAAACTCAATTAATCCTCAGCAAGTGCTGTCTCCGGTGCATCCCGGCGGCAGCGCTGCGCCTTTTATTTTCCTGCTGGAAGACATGCCGCAAAACTGAAGTTTCTCTCTCAATGTCCCTCGCTCTGCGCCTTAACCCTACGTTAGCCTTCAGTGGTTGGAATAAATTACGCTCAAAATAAACACATTGACTATTGTGGTATAAAAGCTACAATCGAGAGGTTTCAAGGATGAATATCATTAAGTACTTCAAACTGCAGAACGGTAGGGTGCCTTTTAAAGAGTGGTTAAAAGCATTACGTAATCCGTACGCAAAGATGAAAATTGTTCGCCGTATTGACCAGTTAGCGCTTAATAACCCAGGCGACCATAAGCCATGCCGGCTTGGTGTTTGGGAAATGCGTATAGATGAAGGGCCTGGTTACAGGATTTATTATGCGCATGAAGGTAAGGATACCTGGCTGCTCTTGCTCGGTGGCGATAAACGCAAACAACAAGCGGATATCGAGCAGGCTGTGGCGTGGTGGCAAGAATATCAGGAGTCAAAAAATGAAATTTAGCGAGTTTGACCAAACAGTTATTGAAATGCTTCAGGAAGATCCCGCTTTTGCCGTGGAATATATGAAAGGGGCTTTTGCGGGGCTGGATGAAGAAAATGGAGAAGTGCTGTTTCTGCTGGCATTACGCCGCCTCGTTGAAGCTCGTGGAGGTGTTAGCAAAATTGCCGCCGAATCCAAACTTAACCGTGAAACGCTTTACCGAACCCTTTCCGAGCACGGAAATCCAACGATCAGCACAACTAAAAAGATTATCAACGCGGCCGGTATCAGTTTTGCAGCGCTGACGAGTTAAGTGAAAATGCTCGCCATTGACCACCTGGCGAGCATCAATCTGGCTAAAACCCAACCGCCATGCCTTGTGGCGAAAGAATATCTTTCAGACCTTCGCGTACCAGTAACTCAGGGCTGATTTCTGCAATAGATTTAGCGCCGGTCAGCGTCATCGCAACGCGCATCTCTTTTTCTATCAGGTTGAGCAGATTGGTCACGCCTGCCTGGCCATGGGTCGCCAGTGCGTACAGATAAGCGCGCCCTAACAATACGGTGTCAGCGCCGAGTGCAATCATACGCACCACGTCCAGGCCATTGCGAATACCGCTATCGGCAAGAATCGCGATATCGCCTTTTACCGCATCGGCGATGGCTGGCAGCGCGCGGCAAGACGACAGCACGCCGTCGAGCTGGCGGCCGCCGTGGTTAGAAACCACAATCCCATCCGCCCCGAAACGCACGGCATCTTTGGCATCTTGCGGGTCGAGGATCCCTTTGATGATCATCGGGCCGTCCCAGAATTCACGGATCCACTCCAAATCGCTCCAGGAAATAGACGGGTCGAAGTTGTTCGCCAGCCAGCCAATATAATCTTCAAGGCCCGTCGGTTTTCCGAGATAGGTAGAGATATTGCCCAGATCGTGCGGGCGGCCATTCAGACCAACATCCCACGCCCATTGCGGATGGGTCACCGCCTGCCAGTAGCGGCGAAGCGCTGCATGTTGCCCACTCATGCCTGAATGCGCGTCGCGGTAACGGGCGCCGGGCGTGGGCATATCCACGGTAAACACCAGCGTAGAACATCCCGCAGCCTTAGCGCGTTCCAGCGCATTGCGCATAAATCCACGGTCTTTGAGCACGTAGAGCTGGAACCACATCGGGCGGTCAATTGCAGGCGCGACCTCCTCAATAGGACAGACTGAAACCGTAGACAGCGTGAACGGGATCCCTTTGGCGGCCGCCGCTTTCGCCGCCTGAACCTCGCCACGACGTGCATACATCCCGCACAAACCTACCGGAGCCAGTGCCACCGGCATCGACAGCGTCTCGTTAAACAGTTTGGTCTCAAGGCTCAGGGCGGACATGTTTTTTAGCACGCGCTGCTTTAACGCCACCTGCGCCAGGTCGTCAACGTTACGACGCAGCGTATGTTCGGCATAAGCCCCACCGTCAATGTAATGAAACAGGAATGGCGGCAGAATGCGTTTTGCCGCGGCGCGGTAGTCAGTTGCAGCAGAAATAATCATGGATTTTCGTCCCTTATTACGTCGGTGTCTTCATCGGGCAGGCGGCTGATACGCGCCTGGCGGGCTTCGTCTTCATGCAGGGTTTTAATGGTGGTATGGACAAACCCTAGGTGGGTTTTCGCCGCGAGGCGCGCGCGCTCCGGATCGCCTGCCAAAATTGCCTGCAACAGTTCGTTATGTTGTTCGGTGAGTCCCGCAAAAATCGCGGGCACCGTGTACATGCGTTGGCGGCTGTGCATCACCGAGGATTGCAGCAGGTCAAAAAATCCACGCATCGTCTGGAGTAACACGATGTTGTGCGAGGCTTCGGCTATCGCCAGATGAAAGCGCACATCGGCCTGAGCCGCCAGATCGGGGTCGTCGCTTTCCTTGAATTTAACCGTGGCATCAAAGCAGGCGATAAGCTTCTCTTTGTCAGCAGGCGTCGCACGCATTGCGGCATACCAGGCGGTGCTGGCTTCGATGGCATGCCGCGCTTCCAGAATGTCGTAGCGATAGTTTGGGTCGTTCTCAACCAGTGTTTTGAGTGGCTGAACGATACGTTGCTCGGACCACGCCTGAACTTCGTAACGCACAAATGTACCGCCACCGCGACGGCTAATTAACACGCCTTCGCTTATCAGTTTTTGAATCGCCTCTCGAATAGATGATCGCGAAACGCCCATCTCGGCGGCCAACTGACGTTCGGCGGGCAATCGCATACCCGCCTCCAGCTTACGCTCGCTAATTATTGCTTTTACGCGCTCGACCAGATGGTCGGCCAGGCGCGGTTGAGTGCTCATCAAGGGATCATCCAGGTTAAGACATAGGCCTGAAGGGTGGTGATAACACCGACCATGCAGGTGAAAATCAGGCTGTGTTTGACGGTGAAGCGGAACAGATCTGATTCGCGACCCACCAGACCGACAGCGGCACAGGCGATGGCGATTGATTGCGGCGAAATCATCTTACCGGTCACGCCGCCCGTGGTGTTGGCCGCAACCAGCAGCAGATCGGAGACGCCGATTTGTTGCGCGGTCGTCGCCTGCAATGCCGCAAACAGCGCGTTGGACGAAGTATCTGAACCGGTCAGGAATACCCCCAACCAGCCCAGGAACGGCGAGAAGAAGGTAAATGCGTGGCCGGTATGAGCCAGTGCCAGCGCAAGCGTTGCCGAAAGTCCGGAATAGTTAGAGATAAATGCGAACGCCAGCACCATGCCGATGGAGTAAATCGGCAGAGCCAGTTCTTTGAGCGTTTCACCGAAGGTTTCGATAGCTGCTTTCGGCTTCATGCGCAGATACACAATCGAGATAAGCGCTGCTACCAAAATCGCGGTGCCGGTGGCAGAGAACCAGTCGAACTTATAGACCGCCGCATAGGCCATGCTTTGCGCCACAACGGGTGGCATCTTCTCAACCATTTTGTCGAGGAATGGCACGGAGACGTTAAACACCCAGTCAGCCATAGCGCCACCCGGGGCGAAAAGCGCTTTAAACGGCGGGATACTCCACAGCGTGACGGTCGCCGTCAGGAAGATAAATGGCATCCAGGCGCGAACCACCTGGCCTAAAGTGTAGTTTTGGCGAGCCAGCGTTTGGTCGGTAACCGATGCGCCAATATCGCCAAAGCGGAAAATGCGAACCGGCTTCCAGACGCGCAGGAATGCGGTCAGACACACCAGAGAAACCAGCGAAGAAATAATATCCGGCAGTTCAGGGCCAAGGAAGTTGGAGCTGAGAAACTGTGCGATAGCAAACGAGCCGCCAGCGACCATCACCGCAGGCCACGTCTCTTTAATGCCGCGCCAGCCGTCCATAATCGCCATGATCCAGAACAGCACAATAATCGTCAGGAACGGCAACTGGCGGCCCACCATCTGACCGATCTCAAAACTGTCGAGGCCGGTCACCTGGCCTGCAACAATAATCGGAATGCCCATTGCACCAAACGCCACCGGGGCGGTGTTCACAATCAGGCACAGACCGGCGGCGTAGAGCGGATTAAAGCCGAGGCCAACCAGCAGTGCTGCGGTAATCGCCACCGGCGCGCCGAATCCGGCAGCACCTTCAAGAAATGCCCCGAAAGAGAAGCCAACGATCAGCATTTGCAGGCGTTGGTCGGGCGTGATGGAAAGAATCGATGAGCGGATTATGTCGAACTGCCCGGTTTTCACCGAGATTTTATAGACAAATACTGCGGCGATAATAATCCACGCAATCGGCCACAAGCCGTAGAAGAAACCGTAGACCACTGACGACAAGGCGCGGTCAACTGGCATGCGGTAGAAAAACAGGGCAACGAGTAATGCCAGACCAACGGTGATGGTGGCGGCGGTGTAACCTTTCATGCGCAGTTTGATAAGCGCAAAGAAGAAGAAAATAATCGGAATAGCGGCGATGAGGCTTGATAGCCAGATGTTCCCTGCCGGGTCGTAGACTTGTTGCCAGGCTTGCATGCAGGACTCTCCAGAACGTGATGTGCTTATTATTTTTCGCTTGATTGGTCAGACCAATATGGCGTTGTAGGATAAGTTATGCGTAAAGGTTAATCTTTTGTTAACTAATGGCAATGGTCGTGTAACGGATTTTGTCAGTATGGGTAAACCAGTCACATTTTTGGCAGGATTGGTAGGACCAATATTTGAGAGAAGCCCTCACCCCGGCCCTCTCCCCCAGGAGAGGGAGGAAACCGGACATCCCGTCAGGAGAGGGAGAAAACCGGACAATCCCCTCTCCCTTAGGGAGAGGGTTAGGGTGAGGGGGGAAACTACGAAATCTGCAATCTCAATGCGCTTTTGCGCCAGCGCACGACATCCACAGCAATAAACAGCAGCAAACTCACCCCCATAACGGGCAAGCAGTAGCCAAACATCACCGCGACTAACACCATGGCTGCACGCCAGAAGCCTGACAGTGCCAGCCACGCCTCGCTGAGTGTTTGTGCGGGATTGCTCGCAGAAGTCGCAGGGCGTCTGAGCCACCACATGCGATAACCCAGAAGTATCATTGCGCACAGTCCAAAACCAAATGCTGCCAGCAGCAGCTGATTAGGCAGGCCGAATAACACGCCCATGTGCGCATCAATCCCCCAACGTGTGAGTTTGGCCACCATAGGGAAATCGGCGAAATAGGTTCGGTCGATGACTTTAAAGCCATTTGGATCGACGGCGGCGGTATCGACGTGAGTGGGCCACGCGCGGTCAATTTCCGTCACGGTCCAGGCTTTGTTTGCTGAACGCGGCGCGCGGATCTCTACTTTGTTAGATTCAATTCCCGCAGTGCGTGCGGCGTGGAGTACCTTGTCCCATTGGCGATCATCCGTTTCAGGCATCACCATTCCTGGCATCATGGCATGATGTTCTGCGTGCGGATCGGCGTGTTGATGGGTCGTTTGCGGCATAAGCGCGGTGTTCACCTGCGGCGTCATCCACCCCAGCGAGCTGCGCATTTTGTCGATATTACCTCCCGCCCACTGTGACCAGGTCAGCCCTGTTGCCGAGAAAAACAGCAACCCGAGCAGTAACGTAGCACCCAGCGTAATGTGCCAGTGGCGCGCTGTTCTTTGCGGGGTTTGCCGCACTTTGAGTGTTCTCTTTGGACGCGACGTGAGCCACAGCACCACGCCACCTGATGCGGCAATCCACAACCATGAAGCCGCCAGTTCGCTGTAAATTCGCCCGATATCGCCAAGCAATAATCCGCGATGGAACTGGTCAATCCAGGTGCGCAGCGGGAGCACGCCGCTGGTGCCATACACCGTCATATCGCCATGGATCGTGAGGGTGGCAGGAGAAACAAAAATCGCTCGCGATTCGGACTCCCCAAGAGTCGGGTCAACAAACTGTACTCGGGTCGTATCGCCAGCTTCAGGGGCGGGGCGCACCGCATAAATAGCCGCATCTTCGCCGATATACTGGCGTGCAGCGGCAATTTGCTGTGAAAGTGGTAGGCTTGCTCCCGTATCCTGAGTGCGTAGCGCCTGATGGTAAAGCGCATTCTCAATTTGTGGTGTCAGTACGTAGAGTGTACCCGTCAGAGCTGCGACGAAAATAAACGGGCCGACGAACAGGCCGATATAGAAATGCAGGCGACGCAAAAGCGTCAGCAGCGCGCCACGAAAGGCGTGCTGAGAGTGGTTGGCAGACATCATTATCACTTCCGCTAGTTGTAACGTTAAAGGAGATTTTTTTTAACGAAACAGCGCGGCAGGAGGGGCGCGGGGCAGGGCTTCGGCGTCGTCATGCTGAGCCAGAAGGGGGGCGATAACGGGCGGTGGCGGCGCACGTGAAATTCGCCATGCCAGCCAGATAAAAGGAATAAACAGCCAGACGATCAGCGGAATATGCAGCAACAGCTGGCAGTATCCGCAGGCAATATCGTCCATCAATGAAGCGCCTGCACCCGGCATCAGATGGGAAGAGGCGGGCAATTTCATCTCTCCCATCTCCATCATCATGCCGCCCGAGTGAACCATCATTTGATGCTCGCCGTTCTTACCCGCACGCTTTTGCTCCAGTGATTTTGAAATCACCGGGGCGATAAAAAGCATCAGCATCGCCAGTAACGCGAGCGCTGATAACCATTTATGGCGTGAAAGCGTGAAAAGTGACGGCAACCGGCCTATCCGTTGTACAACTATTTTGTTGCGCGATTGTACACGGAATAAAGGGGAATGTTAAAACCATGATGCTGGTGACAAACCGGTTCCCAGGACGGATAAGCGCAGCGTGTCATCCGACGCCACTGACGCAAAGGGTGGATGACGTTAACGCTTATCCACCCTACAAAACCCGTTTATCACCCTTTGTCAGATAATCAGGCCTTCAGCGACGCCATATCAATCACAAAACGGTACTTCACATCGCTTTTCAGCATACGTTCGTAGGCTTCGTTAATATCCGGAATGTTGACCATTTCGATATCCGAAACAATCCCATGTTCGCCGCAGAAATCCAGCATCTCCTGGGTCTCTTTGATGCCGCCGATGCACGAACCGGCGACTGAACGACGTCCCAGAATCAGCGGTAAGGTGCTGACTGGCGGCTCAATGCTACCCAATAGCCCGACGTACACCAGTGTCCCGTCCAGGGTAAGCGTAGGCATATACGGATTAACGTCGTGAGCGTAAGGAACCGTGTCGATAATCAAATCGAACTGATTGCTGACTGACGCCATTTGCGCATCGTCGGTCGACAGTACAATGTGATGCGCGCCTAAGCGTCGGGCATCCGCTTCTTTACTGGCTGAACGGGTGAACAACGTAACTTCTGCGCCCAGGGCGCTCGCCAGTTTCAGCGCCATATGACCGAGCCCGCCGAGCCCAATTACCGCAACTTTGCTGCCTTTGCCGACATTCCAGTGGCGCAGCGGCGACCAGGTGGTGATACCGGCACACAGCAGCGGTGCGGCCCCTTTCAGGTCCATACCTTCCGGCATTTTCAGGACAAAATCTTCTGACGCGACAATCGCTTGCGAATAACCACCATAAGTCGGCTGGTGGTCGTGGCGGTCTACGCCATTGTAAGTCTGGGTGTTACCTTCTTCGCAGTACTGCTCCAGTCCTTCCTGACAGGGATGGCAAGTGCGACAGGAATCCACCATGCAGCCGATACCGGCGTAATCGCCCGGCTTGAATTTCGTCACATTGCTGCCAACAGAGGCTACGCGGCCTACCACTTCATGGCCTGGCACTAACGGATACTGACTGAAACCCCAGTCGTTGCGCGCCTGATGGAGGTCGGAGTGGCACACACCGCAGTACATCACTTCAATGACAACATCATCAGGGCGCGGTGAACGTCGCATAAATTCGAATGGGGCCAGGGGGGCATCTGCGGATTGGGCAGCATAACCGAGCACTTTCATCGTCATGTTAGTTCTCCGAATAAGGAATTATTTTTTATACTGATCGTCGCTAACGTGCTCCATCCATTCAACGGGGCTGCCGTTCAGTGACTCAGCAATAGCAATATGGGTCATGGCGTTGTCGGGTGTCGCACCGTGCCAGTGTTTTACGCCTTCGGGTATCCAGACAATATCGCCCTGATTAATTTCACGAATTTCCGCACCCCATTCCTGTAGCCAGCCATGGCCATGAGTGATAATCAGCGTCTGGCCGAGTGGATGAGTGTGCCAGGCGGTACGCGCACCGGGTTCAAATGTGACGGTAGCTCCACCGGTGCGGGCGGGTGGCGTGGTCTGGAAAGGTGCATCAATACGGACTCGACCTGTGAAGTAACTTTCCGGACCTGATTGAGATGGCTGGGATCCCGCTGGGGTAATTTTCAGTTTTTCTTCCATTTTTTCCTCCAAATCAGCATTTCTGCTGGGGTGAAATGGACAACAGTGACTCTGAAGTATAGGAAATTCATTCAGGCTTGCCGTGTTATCCAAAAATGAGACTTTATCACCCCAGATGTGGCGCGATTACCCCGCTAAATACGAATGGAGTTATGAGCTGTATTCATGAATCATTGCGGCTGGATGAGAGGATGGATGATCAAATTACGCATGTAGTATTCATTAAAGTTCGAGAAGCCACTTTTCTTAATCGCGATCTGTTTGTGATGGCTTACCGTCTTAATCGAGATGCCTAATTTATCGGCGATGTTTTTTGGCTGGATACCCTCAAGTAACATCGACACCACTTCTACTTCACGATGTGAATGGGTATTTCGATAGTAGAATTCAGAATTGAGGTAGCGTTCTCTTTTATTGTATTTCTGCAAGATATTTTGCAGTTCGCTCAGTTTTACCGTTGGTGGGATGAGAATGCCATCAGGTGAGATATTATTTGACTTCAGAATATAAAAAGCCTGTTTTTCAGCGATAAAATAGTTAACGGTATTTTCGTTATCTTCCTGCACACGTAATTCATTAAAAAAGTCATTTAACTGATTGTTACGTATGTGTTTAACTAAGTATCTCACCCCTTGGTAACAAAGGGTCGATAACAGAAGTTTTATGCCGGGTAACAAATAACTATTATCACTCAGAATAAAGATATTCTTCATCAGATGATTCGATGAGTGAGTCATGAAATAAATCCTTTTAACAAGTATTTAATAATGAAATATTCGCTTTTATTTTTTCATCATAAGTAGAGGGAGGGGGGACGTGACTTTAGCAGGTATTTGTATGAAGTAAATTAGCTTCTCGTTAAGTATTAATTAAGTAATGGCTTACATCAGATAATTATATTTATTTCTCAACCACTTTGAGCGTAACGAGTACGCTCCATTGTATTAAATCAGAAAAGTGCAATTATTCACTTGCCCAAACTTCACAATTTTCGCGTACCAGTTCGGTCAACAAACCGCCTTCACGAATGAACTGCCGAATACGAAGGGTGTCACTGTCGTTGCGGCGAACGTAGCCTTCAATCGCTTCTAAAGTTGAGGACGCCTGTAATTGCGCCGCGTAAGGGGCGAGAGTATCCAGCAGTGGCAAAATATCTTCTGCGAGCGTGCGTTGTTCACCGTTGCGCACATCCGTCAGTATCCCTTCTAAGCCAAAACGGCAAGCCTGAAAACGGTTAAAACGGTACAGCAGATAGTCTTCTGAACGTGGCACAAACGGGCGTTCGGTTAGCAGCCAGTGAGCCAGCGCCTGAATAAAACCGGCGATATTCACCGCACGAGTAATAGTTAATGGCGTATCCATCACGCGCACTTCGACAGTGCCAAAATGGGGGCTGGGGCGAATATCCCAGTGCAGGTCTTTCATCGACTGAACGATGCGGCTGGACTCAAGGCGCTGGTACATCCACTTAAATTCCTGCCAGTCGCTGACGAAAGGCGCCGGGCCGTTGTCCGGAAACGCCGAAAAGATATTCAGGCGCGATGAAGCATAAGTGGTATCTCCGCCCTGAATATAAGGCGACGAAGCGCAGAGGGCGATGACGTGCGGAACAAAGCGCGATAAACCATGCATTAAATAGATAGCGTCTTCTTCGTTTTCGCATCCCACATGAACATGCTGGCCAAACACCGTGGCCTGTTTCATTAAATAGCCGTATAGCTCAAGCGTCTGGTTGTAGCGTTCGCTTTTGCAGACCTCCTGACGTTCCCATTTTTGAAATGGATGAGTGCCACCGCCGCAGATGGCCAGATGGTGATCATTTGCCGATTGCAGGACGTGCTGGCGTAAGCTAACCAGCTGCGATTGGGCCTGAGTGATGTCAGCGCAGACACCGGTGGCAATTTCCAGCATGCTTTCGGTGATGTCATGTTTGACCTCACCTTCCGTCACAACGTCTTTTAGTGAGTCAATCAGCAGCGATGAGTCCTGGCTGAGATCGTTGGCAGGCGGGCTGATTATTTGTAATTCGAGCTCAATACCGAGGGTGTAGGGATCAGAATGGGCAAAATCACTGAGTGGCATATTGTCATCTCGCTTTTTGCACCCGCACTGAGTGCATTCATGCATTTAGTATAGCCAGCCGTTTGAAACTCACCCTTGTCAGCAGTGCGGTTTATATCACGAATATTTGGCTTAATATTTACCTTTTACATCAAAGCAATAAAAATCTTGTAAAGAATATTCAGCAAATAATAAGTGCAATAAGGGTTGCAGATGAATTTATCACCCATCATTATATGCGCTGTTTAGGAAGGAGTAATTATGAAAGATTTGGTTTCATTTTTAAGTCATTTTGGAATTGTTCTTGATCCCACAACGTCGATATTAGTGGTATTGGCTATTATTTTTATATTCGCCCTGGTAGTGCATTTTATTCTGCACAGAATTGTGTTGCGGGCGTTTGAGAAGCGCGCAAATTCCAGCCAACATTTATGGCTGCAGATTATTACAGAAAACAAGTTATTTCAACGCGTTGCTTTGACTCTGCAAGGGGTGATCGTCAATATTCAGGTGGTGCTGTGGATGCAGAAAGGCAGCGACATCAGCACCATATTGATAGTCTGTGCGCAACTGTGGATTATGCTGTACTCGCTGCTGTCATTATTTTCGCTGTTGGATGTTATTTATAACTTATCACAAAAATTTACTATTTCGTCGAATATCCCGCTTAAAGGAATATTCCAGGGGGTGAAACTCATCGCCTCAATCGTGATTGGTATCATGATTGTCTCGCGCATTATTGGTCAGTCACCGGCTATCCTGATTAGCGGCCTGGGTGCCATGGCGGCAGTACTCATGCTGGTGTTTAAGGACCCGATACTCGGCCTGGTTGCGGGTATACAGCTTTCGGCAAACCGCATGTTAAAGCTGGGCGACTGGCTGGAAATGACTAAATATGGCGCGGATGGTGCAGTCACGGATATCGGCCTGACCACCGTTAAAGTGCGTAACTGGGATAATACGATTACCACTATTCCCACCTACGCATTAGTTTCCGACGCCTTTAAAAACTGGAGCGGAATGTCGCAGTCCGGTGGCCGTCGAATTAAGCGCAGTATTAATATTGATACCACCAGTATTCATTTCCTGTCTGCCGAAGAAATACAACGTTTAACTCAGGCTCGCTTATTAAAGCCTTATATAGCCTCGCGTAGTAAAGAAATTGAAGATTATAACCGTGAGCATAATAGCGACGGCGGATCAGTACTTAACGCGCGTAGCATGACTAACGTCGGGACATTCCGCGTTTATCTGACCGAATATTTGCAAAATCACCCGCGCATTCGTAAAGACATGACCTTAATGGTGCGTCAGTTAGCGCCTGGTGCAGAAGGCTTACCGATAGAGATTTATGCTTTCACCAATACCGTGGCGTGGCTGGAATATGAGTCCATCCAGGCCGATATTTTCGAGCATATTTTTGCGGTGATAGATCAGTTTGGCCTGCGTATTCATCAGGCGCCGACCGGTAATGATATTCGTTCGATTGTGTTGCCAGGATCGTTGTAGGTCGGTTAAGCGTAGCGTCAACCGACAGAAATGGTGGATGACGCTCGCGCTTATCCACCCTACGTTTCTTTTCAATATCTCTTTTCGTAGGTCGGTTAAGCGCAGCGTCAACCGACAAAAATAGCCCCATCAATCGCGGTCAATTGAAAACCAACGCTTCCAGATAAAACGCCCCACGAAGTATTCAATTGCGCCTAACGCCAGGAACCACAGGCAAAAGATGATGGTGTAAAGCTGGTTCATATCCAGCAGATGGAACATCTTGATGAGCTTTTGCGCCAGTTCAACGGTCAGCGCCGGAGCCGGAAGCAGCAGGCAGGAAAAAAACGCCAGCAGTAAAATGCCGCCAGCGCTCATCAGGGTTTCAAGTGGGTGTTTCATTTGATCGTTACGCCGGAGTTAAAAGGGCATTGTCCGGGAAAATAACCGCTGATTCAAATCCCCGGTACACATGCACCGGGGAAATTAGGGCAGGGAACTACAAACCTTCGGTACTCTCTTTCTTCGCTTCTTTGGCAACAATCGCGCGATACCAGCGCGGATGGTGTTTGCTCGCCCAACGGCGGCTCACCTTGCCGACAATCATGCCTTTAATCGAGCCTTTCACCCAGAACGCCATATACATATGAATCAGAATGGCGTGGATCAAAATAATCGCGACAGTCGCATGAATCAGCAGGCTGTAGCGCACCAGTTTGATGGAAAAGTACGAGGCAAAATAAGGCCGCCAGATAATCACGCCGGTCACCAGCAGCACAAAAATCATGCTCATGATGGTCCAGAACATCATCTTCTGCCCGGCGTTATATTTGCCGACATCCGCCACTTTATGCTCGTTGCCTTTCAGTACTTCGACAATATTTTTGATCCACGGCCAGTCCTGCTTTTCCGGGATATTGTGATGCACGAAACGCACAAACATAAACATCAGCGCCACAAAAATCAGCACCCCAAAGAACGGGTGCAGAATGCGCCCCATTTGCGGGGTGCCGAAGGTTTCCGTCAGCCATTGCAGCGTTGGGAAAAACAGCGCGATACCCGAGAGCGACACGAGAAAGAAGCAAATCACCACCGTCCAGTGGCAGGCGCGGTCGATAAACTTCGTCCTGACGATCATTTTGCTCTGCTTACTCATGATGCTCCTCCTCGTCTTCATCCTCCTCTTCGTTAGGCCCAATACCGATGTAATGGAAAATCAGCCCGGCAAAAGTGGCGATAAAACCTGCCGCCGACAGCGGTTTGAGGATCCCTTTCCACAGGTTAATCGGCACGTCGATTTGCGGATCTTTTGGCAGATTGTGATACAGCTCAGGCTGGTCGGCGTGATGCAGCACGTACATCACGTGAGTGCCGCCCACGCCCTGCGGGTTGTAAACACCGGCGCGCTCAAAGCCGCGTTTTTGCAGTTTCGCGACGCGCTCGTCGGCGACCTCCAGCATCTCCTTCTTAGTGCCAAAGTGAATGGCACCGGTCGGGCAGGTTTTCACGCAGGCCGGCTCCTGGCCTACGCTTACGCGATCAACACACAGCGTGCATTTGTAGACGCGGTTATCGTCTTTGTTCAGGCGCGGAATATTGAACGGGCAACCGGCAATACAGTAGCCGCAGCCAATACAATGTTCCGACTGGAAATCGACGATGCCGTTGGCGTACTGGATGATGGCACCGGCAGACGGGCACGCCTTGAGGCAACCCGGATCCGCGCAGTGCATGCAGCCGTCTTTACGAATCAGCCACTCCAGCTTGCCGTTTTGCGTGGTCTCGCTAAAGCGCATTAACGTCCAGGATTTGGCGCTCAAATCGGCGGGGTTATCGTAAACCCCGACGCAATGACCCACTTCGTCGCGGATGTCATTCCACTCCGAACAGGCGACCTGGCAGGCTTTGCAACCAATACAGCTTGAGACGTCAATCAGCTTGGCGACCTCTTCCTTGTAGTCGCGGGCTTGTGGCGGCGGCGTAATGCTATTGGTAGCCGAACGCTTGATAATATCCTGAGATTGCATGGACATGAGTTCGCTCCTTACGCCTTCTCAATGTTGACCAGAAACGCCTTGTACTCTGGCGTTTGCGAGTTGGCGTCGCCGACGGATGGCGTCAGGGTATTGGCGAGATAACCTTTCTGCGCCGCGCCTTCAAAGCCCCAGTGCAGCGGGATCCCGACGGTTTCCACCTCCTGCCCGCCTGCATTCAGCGTTTGCAGACGTTGTGTGACGACCGCAACGGCACGAATAAACCCGCGCTTGCTGCTGACCTTCACGTGGTCGCCGTTGGCAATGCCTTTGGCTTTCGCCAGCGCCACGCTGATTTCCACAAACTGTTCCGGCTGCACAATGGCATTGAGCCGCGAGTGCTTGGTCCAGGTGTGGAAGTGCTCGGTCAAACGATAGGTGGTGCCGACATACGGGAACTCGGCCCGTTTACCCATGCGTCTGGCATCGGCTTCGTACAAGCGCGCGGCGGGATTGGACACCACATTTGGGTGCAGCGGGTTGGTGCCCAGCGGCGTTTCAAACGGCTCATAGTGTTCCGGGAACGGCCCTTCCGCCATTTTGTCGATGGCGAACAGGCGGCCTAAACCTTCTGGCTGCATGATAAACGGCCCCACACCACTGCCCGGAGGCGCGGTGTTGTAGTCCGGGATATCGTTGCCAACCCACTTCACACCATTCCACTGAATCAACATGCGTTTCGGGTCCCACGGTTTACCCTGTGGGTCAGCCGACGCGCGGTTGTAAATGATGCGGCGGTTAAGCGGCCACGCCCAGGCCCAGCCGAGCGTGTTGCCCAGTCCTGACGGATCGGCGTTATCGCGGTTCGCCATCTGATTGCCTTTTGACGTCCAGCTTCCGGCGTAAATCCAGCAGGCAGATGCGGTCGAACCGTCATCTCGCAATAGCGCGAACGAATCCAGTAACTGGCCCTTTTTCGCCAGCAAATTACCAGCCGGATCATAGAGATCTTCCAGCGCATAGCCGTTGTTCTCTTTCGCGACCTCTTCTGATTCCGGACGATCGGGCTGGTGGTAGTGCCAGCTCATTTTTAACAGCGGCTCCACGCCTTTGCCGCCTTCGCTGCGATACATCTCACGCATACGATGGTAAATCCCGGCGAGGATCTCGCCATCGGTCAGCGCTTCGCCCGGTGCGTCCGCACCTTTCCAGTGCCACTGCAACCAGCGTCCGGAGTTGGCAATCGAGCCGTCTTCTTCGGCAAAGCAGGTGGACGGCAGGCGGAAGACTTCGGTGTGAATCGACGCGGGAGAGACATCGTTCATCTCGCCGTGGTTCTGCCAGAAATTGGACGTTTCGGTAACGAGCGGATCGATGGTCACGAGGAACTTCAGCTTGCTGAGGCTGGCGACGACTTTGTTTTTGTCCGGGAACGAGGCAACCGGATTAAAGCCCTGGCAGATATAACCGCTGACTTTGTTGCGGTCCATCATGTCGAAGTACTTCAGCACGTCGTAAGACTGATCCCACTTCGGCAACCAGTCAAAGCCCCAGTTGTTGTCACGGGTCGCGTCGTCGCCGTAGTAAGCCTTCATCAGGCTGACGAAGAACTTCGGATAGTTGCTCCAGTAATTGACCTGGCCTGGCAGCGTGGCTTTTGGCGTGTTGGCTGCCAGATAGGTTTCAAGGTCTGTGTGCTTATCAGACGGCAGGGTCAAATAGCCTGGCAGGCTGGTGGACAGCAGGCCGAGGTCGGTTAAACCCTGAATGTTGGAGTGCCCGCGCAGTGCATTCACGCCGCCGCCCGCCATCCCCATATTGCCGAGCAGCAACTGGATCATCGCCATGGTGCGGATGTTCTGCGCGCCAACGGTGTGTTGTGTCCAGCCCAGTGCGTACAAGAAAGTGGTGGTGCGATCGGCCGCACTGGTGGAAGCCAGCACGTCACACACTTTCAGGAAATCAGCCTGAGGCGTGCCGCAAATATGCTCGACCACTTCCGGCGTATAGCGGGAAACGTGTTCTTTGAGCAGGTTCCACACACAGCGCGGGTCGCTGAGTTTCTCATCGCGTTTCGCATAACCATTTTCGTCGAACTGATAGTTCCACGTGGTTTTGTCGTACTGGCGTTTTTGCTCGTCGTAGCCGCTGAAAAGCCCGTCTTCGAAGCTAAAATCATCACGCACCAGCAGGCTGGCGTTGGTGTAATGCTTTACGTATTCGGCGTTGATTTTGTTATTGGAAATCAGGTACAGCAAGACGCCCGACAGGAAAGTAATGTCGGTGCCGGAGCGGATTGGCGCATAAATATCCGCCACCGAAGCGGTGCGGGTAAAGCGCGGATCGACCACAATCAGTGTGGCGTCGTTGTTGTTTTTCGCTTCCATCGCCCAGCGGAATCCCACCGGATGCGCTTCAGCGGCGTTGCCACCCATCACCATCACAACGTTGGCGTTTTTGATATCAACCCAGTGGTTGGTCATCGCACCGCGACCAAATGTTGGAGCAAGACTTGCTACCGTTGGTCCGTGTCAGACGCGCGCCTGGTTATCTACCGCTAACATCCCGAGTGAGCGCACAAATTTTTGCGTCAGCATGCCGGTTTCGTTGCTGGCCGCCGAGGCACATAACATGCCGGTCGAGAGCCAACGGTTGACGGTGACGTTCTGCTCATTCTTCTCAACGAAGTTGGCATCGCGGTCGTCTTTCATCAGCCGGGCGATGCGCGAAAACGCGTCTTCCCAACTGATGCGCTGCCATTTGTCAGAACCTGGCGCGCGATATTGCGGGTAACGCAGACGACTTTCGCTGTGGATGTAATCCAGCAGGCCTGCGCCTTTCGGGCAAAGCGCACCCCGGTTAACCGGATGGTCCGGGTCACCTTCGATATGAAAAATGGAAGATTTAGCGTTTTTCGCGCCATCGCCCAGGCTATACATCAGCAAACCACACCCTACGGAGCAGTATGTGCAGGTGTTGCGGGTCTCTTTGGCGCGTATCAGTTTGTAATCGCGCACCTCCGCAAGTGCTGCTTTGGGAGCAAATCCCAGTACTGCAGCGGTTGTCCCTGCCATACCGCCGGCACAGATTTTGAAGAACTTTCTGCGACTGACGTCCATCGTAACCTCATTGTTATGACGTATGAATGGCGGCGAAAATAGCAACCGTAGAAGGGGGGTTATTGAGCAAAATCAAATCGCTAAGCAATGGGGAGCAAATTACCCCTTCATGAGTAGGGGTAATGGCGGGAGATTAATCATAATGGAGATGATGCGCGAGCCTTAGCGCAACGTCGCCCGCCACTGTTCATCCGTGGCAAACCACTCCACCAGATAATCCAGCATCGAACGCAGTGTGGCGGGCATCTGTTTGCGGGACGTGTAAATCCCGTAAATCCCCATCGCCTGCGGTTGGTAGCCCGCTAACAGCTCGACCAGTTCACCTTTTGCCAGCAGCGGGGCAGCAGAATAGTACGGCTGGAGCGAGATCCCAGCACCCTGCAACGTACCCGCCAGCAGCACAACCGATTCATTAGCGCTGAGATTGCCGCTCACCGCAACGGCGGATTTTTCCCCGTCACGGTCAAAATGCCACAGACTTTTGCCAAACCAGGAATAGGTCAGGCAGTTATGGCTGGCGAGATCTTCCGGGTGATGCGGAGTGCCGTGTGCCGCCAGATAAGCAGGGGAGGCACACACCACCGAGGCGCAGGTGGAAAGCGGGCGGGCAATCAGATTGGGGTCCAGTTCGTTGGTGATGCGTAGTGCCAGATCGATGCGCTCTTCCACCAGGTTGACCGCGCGGTTGTTCATTTGCAGATCGACAGTCACTTGAGGATGGCGTTTCAGATACTGCGTCACGGCACCGGCCAGCGCGGTTTGTCCCAGCGACTGGGAGCAGGTGATGCGCAGCAGCCCGCGAATTTCCTCGTTGTGATTATCCTCGACCAAATCTATCGCTTCGGCGACGGCGAGCATTTTGCGCGAAAGCGTCAGGGTGCGTTCGCCTGCATCGGTCAGGCTTAACTTGCGCGTGGAGCGGTGCAGCAGACGCGCACCGCTCCACTCTTCCATCTGCGCCAGATAACGCGTCACCATGGCTCGCGACATCTCCAGGCGGTCTGCGGCGGCAATCATGCTGCCGAGATCGACAATGGTGACAAACACTTTTGCGGCGGTAATGCGATCCATGATTCGTCCGATTTATGCAATGAATAGTTGCTCATTATCCGGTTTTTGTCTCGATTTATGCAACGTAAGATGTGCCCAACGTTAAGACTATTCCAACATCAAGACAATTCAGGACACCTGCTATGTTTACTAAATCAATAATGACTCTGACCCTCGCAACCCTGACCACTCTGGCTCATGCCGCCAGCCCGTTGACAATGGAAGTTTATAATCCCGGTGAGAAGAGCGTGTTCCCGGTATCGTCCGAGATCGTCAGCGGCGAGAAAGAAGTGGTGCTGATTGACGCGCAGTTCCAGGGCAACGATGCCGGGCAACTGATCAACAAGATCAAAGCGACCGGCAAAACGTTGACCACCGTCTATATCAGCCATTCAGATCCGGATTTCTACTTCGGTCTGGACAAAATCAAGGCCGCCTTCCCGCAGGCAAAAATCATCGCTACGCCGGAAACTATCGCCGCGATTAACGCCTCAAAAGAGGGCAAACTGGCGTACTGGGGACCGATATTAAAAGAGAACGCGCCGCAATCGGTGATTGTGCCGCAGCCGCTTCAGGGCAACAGCTTCACGGTTGATGGGCAGAAAATCGAAGTGAAAGGCCCGACGGCAGACCGCACCTATCTGTGGATCCCGGCACTGAAAGCGGTGGTAGGCGGGGTGCCGGTTGCGGGCAATAATATTCACCTGTGGGTCGCCGATACCCAGACGGCAAAATCACGCGCCGACTGGCAGCAAACGCTGGAAACCATCAAAGCGCTGAAACCGGAAGTCGTGGTTCCGGGGCATTTCCTGCCGGGTGCGCCGCAAACGCTTGAATCAGTGACTTTCACGCAGAATTACCTGACGGCGCTTGAGTCTGAACTGCCAAAAGCCAAAGATTCAGCCCAGCTGATAGCGGCGATGAAAAAGCACTATCCTGACCTGAAAGATGAGTCGAGTCTGGAGCTTGGCGCGAAGGTGCTGAAAGGCGAAATGACATGGCCGCAGTAACGGGGAAGAGAGATGACAACTAACACTCTGCATTACATTTTCGACCCGCTGTGTGGCTGGTGCTACGGTGCGGCACCGCTTGTCGAGGCGGCTCGTAAAGTCCCTGGACTGTCGATTGCCCTGCATGGCGGCGGCATGATGGTGGGCAAGCATCGTCGTACCATCGATGCGCAATGGCGCGGACATGTGATTGAACATGATGCGCGGATTGCCGCCATGACCGGCCAGCCGTTTGGCGACGCGTATATCAACGGCCTGCTGTTGGATACCACGGCGGTGATGGACTCTGCTCCACCGACCTGTGCGATTCTGGCGGCGCAAAACATGGCCGGACGCGGGCTGGATATGCTGCACCTTATTCAGGTGGCGCACTATCAGCTTGGGCAGCGTGTGGCGGATTTGGCGGTTCTTGAGGCATTGGCCGGGCAATCTGGCTTGCAGGCCGAAGCTTTTACTGCGCAAATGCAGGCCATCAATGAGACATTGCTGGCTGCGCATATTGCCGAAAGCCGTGAGCTACTGGCGCAGGTTGGTGGGCGAGGCTTCCCAACTTTTGCGCTTCAGAATAGCAGCGGGCAGTTAGCGGTGCTGGATGCCGGGCGCTACCTTGGTGATGTCCCTGCCTGGCAGCAGATGTTGCTGGGCAAAGTGGCAGCGGGTTAATCCCGATACAGCAAATCCCCGTAAATTTCAGCCAGCAACCCGCCAGGTTTAAACTGTTTTTTAATCCACTGCGTGACCTGGCCGGTTGCCGCATGTTGAGTGGCAAGCAGCATGCGTGAATCCTGGCGCGGGTTGCTTATCTGCTTGGTCACCAACAGGCCGCTCTCTTGTGCTTCACGAACCATGTAATCAGGCAAAAAGCCCACCCCTTCACCCAGAATCTGGCACTGGCATTTGGTGTTAAAGTCCGGCACCAGAATCGCTTCCTGTCCGTGCAGCAACCAGCCCACTTTTTTGTTCAGCGTAAGCGCAGTGTCTTCCACCATGATATTGGGGTACAGGCGCAACTGGCTTTCAGCAATGGGCTCCGGCATAAACGCCAGCGGGTGAGTGGGGGCGATGGCAAACTCCCAGCGGATCGCGCCAATTTCGGTGTAGTCGATGCCGCCGCCGTCAAGCAGCGTGTCCGGCGCACCAATCGCGATATTGGCCTGGTTATTAATAATCGCGTCCCAGACGCCGTTGTACACTTCGGTGGTGATGGTAATCAGGCAGGTAGGAAACTGTTTTTTCAGGATTTGCAGCAGCTTTGCGGTGTGGCGCGGGGTGTAGAGCAGCTGGTTAATACAGATGCGCACCTTCACCTCAATTCCCTGAGAAATGGTATCGACGCCGCGTTTAATGGCATGGAAGTCGTTGAGCAACTCGGTGGCTTTACGATAAAAATAGTAGCCCGATTCGGTGAGCTCGATACTGCGGGTGTTACGCACAAACAGCACCACATCGAGATAGGTCTCGATTCTTTTGATGGTGTAACTGATGGCCGAAGTTGTTAACCCCAGTTCTACCGCCGCCTTGCTAAAGCTTGAAAGGCGCGCTGCGGTGGTGAATGCAATCAGGTTTTCTTCGGTAAAAATGGAATTCATGTGCCGCTCCCCTGTGACCTTTTGGTGGATGACGCTGCGCTTATCCACCCTACAAAACCGTAGGTCGGATAAGCGCAGCGTCATCCGACACCCGTCATCCGACACCCATCCCACTCCATTGTTGAATGTATTTGTAATCCTTATGATCCAACCCGGAGTCTTGAACAGAATTTAACACTGCGATTACATCTCATTTGAAGCGAATCACACTTCTGATAATCCTTTTCATCCCACGCCCACCAAGGCATTCGCCATCCACTCCAGCACACACTGTCAGGTGTTTAAACGCCATGTTTCATAGGTAAAAGATTGCGCTAAAGCACATTTTGCCTTCATTGTTGAATACTACTCAATAATGACTCCCCTTACGATGAATGATTTTTAAACGGATGTTAAAGCGCCGACAGTGTTGCTATTCTCAATTCATCAGAAATAGCAAAAGTATGGGAGTATGGATATGTCTCAGAAAGAACTCATTGCCGAATTTCTAAATGCCGCCGAACACGGCCAACTGGAAAATTTAAAACAATGCCTTAATGACGGCGTGGATATTGATGCCACCAACCGCCAGGGGCGCACCGCAATTACCCTCGCCAGTTTGCATAAAAAATATGATTGTGTGGAGTATTTAATTTCATCAGGTGCTGATATTAATAAACAAGACCAAACCTGTTTTAACCCTTTCTTGTTAAGTTGCCTGAATAATGACTTAACCTTGCTGCGTTTAATTTTACCGGCCAATCCTGATTTGAATTGTTTATCGCGCTTTGGCGGAGTGGGTATTACCCCTGCCAGCGAAAAAGGCCACGTGGAAATTGTCCGTGAATTAGTTACGCATACCGATATCAATGTTAATCACACGAACTTTGTGGGCTGGACGCCACTGCTTGAAGCCATTGTGCTCAATGACGGTGGGGCTAAGCAGCAAGAGATCGTCAGGCTGCTGCTGGAACATGGCGCTAACCCGCACATGACCGACAAATACGGCAAATCTCCGCTGTCACTGGCACGTGAAAAGGGTTATCACGAAATTGCCGAATTGCTGGTTAAGTTTGGTGCTTAAAACACAGGAGACGCACTATCGCAGGCTCAATTGAGCGGCAGTGCTTCTTTGCCAGAACGGCAGACGGTGCGTTTTTAAACTCAATTTTTACAAACGGTTATGTTGAGCAGGTATTTTCCCGGGCGGTCAATATTCACCTCCCTGAAAGCCAACAGATTTACACCTTGCTCAGCACCGATTGTGATAACGCACCAAACAGCTGCCGTTTAGCACTTGAGCATTGTCAGGACCGATTCCACCCCGGTGAACGGGTGAGTTTTCACAGTAACGGCATTGATATTGGCAACGATAAACGCATTGATATATCGCGTTGTATACGCTGGCAACCCGATGCACTTTATTTAAGCCAACAACGTAGACAACAAATTGACTGGCAAAATCTGGCGCAAATTATCCAGGCCAGTGTGATGGACAGTTCGTCATTATTCTATTTTCACAGCGATAATATTTTTTATCAGGAAATGAGTCGGTTGCTGCAATGGCATCGCAAGAAACTTATTTTAGCCTTGCAGGATGGAAATCTTTGCGCGATTGAAAATGAGATGACATCGCTGTTGGGATTAGGTATTGGGCTGACGCCAACAGGTGATGATTATCTTTCCGGATTAAGTGCGGTGTTATTTATTAGTGGCCATCCGGCACGTCAATATCGCCCGCTGTTTATTTCGGTATTAGCACGAGCCAAAAATAAAACCACGCTGCTCAGTGCCATTACGCTGCGTGAGGCTATTGACCAACGCTTTCGCGAAAGTATTCATAATTTTATTTATCACGTATTGAATGGCGAACAACAACATATTCAGCAGTTTATTAATGAAATTAAAAAAATAGGGTCAAGTTCAGGATGCGACATGCTTTGCGGCATGGCGGACGCCTTCGCGTTGACCAAAATTAACGGAGGAAATTATGTCGACCAGGATTGTGATTAAAAAGAATACCTATTTTGATTCTGTCTCACTGATGTCCATCTCAACCAAAGCTAACCAGCTTGACGGGGTTGAACAGGCGTTTGTGGCGATGGCCACCGAGATGAACAAAGGCGTGCTGAAAAACCTCGGCTTGTTAAACGACGAGCTGGAGCAGGCCAAAAATGGCGACCTGATGATCGTTATCAAAGGCACGAGCGATGCGGCAAACGACGCCACACTTGAGGCCATCGAAGGGTTGTTCACCCGCAAAGACACTGGCGGCTCACGCCACGAAGCCCGCTACGCCACCCTGACGAGCGCAAGCCACAACGTGCCGGAAAGCAACCTCGCGGTGATTTCTGTCAACGGAGCTTTTGCCGCTCGCGAAGCGCGTCAGGCGCTGGAAAACAATCTTAATGTGATGTTGTTTTCCGACAACGTTTCTCTGGAAGATGAACTGGCACTGAAACAACTCGCGCACAGCAAAGGCTTGCTGATGATGGGGCCAGATTGCGGCACGGCTATCATCAACGGCGCAGCATTATGTTTTGGCAACGCGGTGCGTCGCGGGTCTATCGGAATCGTCGGCGCGTCGGGAACCGGCAGCCAGGAGTTAAGCGTGCGCATTCATGAGTTTGGCGGCGGCGTTTCGCAACTCATCGGCACCGGCGGGCGTGATTTAAGCGAGAAAATCGGCGGCATCATGATGCTCGATGCGATTCAGATGCTGGAAGATGACGCGCAAACCGACGTGATTGTGCTGGTCTCAAAACCGCCTGCTGAAACGGTGGCGCGTAAAGTGCTGCAACGTGCGCAAGCTTGTCGCAAACCTGTTGTGGTGTGCTTCCTCGGTACCCAGCAAACCCCTGAAGATGAAGCGGGGTTACAGTTTGCCCGTGCCACCAAAGAGGCCGCGCTAAAAGCGGTTCTGCTCACCGGAATTAAGAAAGAATCACTGGATTTACATCCGCTTAACTGGCCGCTTATCGAAGAAGTTCGCGCGCGCCTTAAGCCTGAGCAGAAGTACATTCGTGCGCTGTTCTGCGGCGGCACGCTGTGTGATGAAGCGATGTTTGCCGCGCTGGAAAAATACTCTGACGTGTACAGCAATATTCACCCCAATCCGGAATATCGCCTCAAAGACGTGAATATCAGCGTTGCGCACACTTTCCTCGATTTCGGCGACGACGATTTCACCAACGGCAAACCGCACCCGATGATTGACCCGACCAACCGTATCAGCCGCCTGTTGCAAGAAGCGCGTGATCCGGAAGTGGGCGTGATTGCGATGGATTTCGTGCTGGGTTACGGCTCGCACGAAAACCCGGTCGGCGTGATGCTCGATGCCATCAAAGAAGCGAAAGCCATTGCCGCCCGCGACGGACGTCATCTGGAAATTTTGGGCTACGTACTGGGTACGGATTTGGACACCCCTTCGCTTGCGCAGCAGTGCCAGATGCTGACGGATGCTGGCGTTATCTGGGCAAGCAGCAGTACCAACACCGGTCTGCTGGCGCGTGAGTTTGTCTGCAAGGAGAAAGCACAATGAGTCTGTTCAACCAACCGCTGAACGTGATTAACGTCGGCATTGCGATGTTTAGCGACGATTTGAAAAAGCAGAACGTTCCTGTGACCCAACTGGACTGGACGCCGCCGGGGCAGGGCAACCTGGCCGTGGTGAAGTCGCTGGATGCCATTGCCGTACCTGAGCTTGCAGATAAAGTCGCCGCAGCCAACAAGCTTGCCGTTGAGCGCATCATTCAGTCGCAACCGGTTTTAGTGGGTTATGACCAGGCGATAAACGTGGTGCCGGGCATGACGCGCAACACCATTTTGCACGCCGGGCCGCCTGTCGCCTGGGAAAATATGTGCGGCGCGATGAAAGGCGCGGTCACCGGCGCGCTGGTGTTTGAAGGGCTGGCGGCGAATATTGATGAGGCCGCGCAGCTGGCTGCTTCCGGCGAAATCATCTTCTCGCCATGCCACGAACACGACTGCGTGGGGTCTATGGCGGGCGTGACATCGGCCTCGATGTTTATGCATATCGTCGAAAACAAAACCTACGGCAACCGCGCATACACCAACCTCAGCGAACAGATGGCAAAAATCCTGCGCATGGGAGCCAACGACCAGAGCGTAATCGACCGCCTTATCTGGATGCGCGATGTGCTCGGCCCAATGCTGCGTGATGCGATGAAGCTCGCAGGTGAGATCGATTTACGTTTGATGCTGGCGCAGGCGCTGCATATGGGCGACGAGTGCCACAACCGCAACAACGCGGGCACCACGTTGCTGATTCAGGCGCTGACGCCGTGGATTATTCAGACCAGGTTCACCGTTGCGCAGCAAAAAGAGGTGTTCGATTTTGTCGCCAGCAGCGACTACTTCTCCGGCCCGACGTGGATGGCGATGTGCAAAGCGGCGATGGACGCAGCGCACGGCATCGAATACAGCACCGTCGTCACCACCATGGCGCGTAACGGTGTGGAATTTGGCCTGCGCGTCAGCGGTCTGCCAGGCCAATGGTTTACCGGCCCGGCTCAGCAGGTGATCGGCCCGATGTTTGCCGGTTACAAACCGGCGGATTCCGGGCTGGATATTGGCGACAGCGCGATTACTGAAACCTACGGCATCGGCGGTTTTGCCATGGCGACGGCTCCGGCGATTGTGGCGCTGGTCGGCGGCACGGTTGACGAAGCGATTGATTTCTCACGCCAGATGCGCGAAATCACGCTCGGCGAAAACCCGAACGTCACCATTCCGCTGCTGTCGTTTATGGGGATCCCGACTGCCATCGACATCACGCGTGTTGGCAACAGCGGCATTTTGCCGGTGATCAACACCGCCATTGCCCACAAAGACGCGGGTATCGGCATGATTGGCGCCGGGATTGTGCATCCGCCGTTCGAATGTTTTGAGAAGGCTCTGCTCGCCTTTGGTGAGCGTTACTCTTTCTGAGGGATACCCCGATGACAAACGTTAAGCTTGAGTGGAAACGCGGTGACTGGGCGGCATATTTCGGGTTGATGACCAACAACCTGACTAACTTGCTGACCATGATGGGGTTACTCATTTTTGTGGTGGGTATTCCGACGGAGATTGTTTACGGGCGCATTGCGCCAGCCTTCGGGCTGGCGGTGCTGGTGGCGAGCATTTGCTACGCGTGGTTTGGCCTGCAACTGGCGAAAGAGACCGGGCGCAAAGATGTGACCGCGCTGCCTTCCGGGCCAAGTGCGCCGTCGATCTTTACCGTGACATTTTTGGTATTGATGCCGGTCTACCAGCAAACCGGCGATGCCGAATTTGCGATTCAGATTGGCCTGGTGTGGTGTTTTGTTGAAGCGATGATTCTGGTGGGCGGTTCGTTCCTGGGCGAAACCATCCGCAAGATGATCCCGCGAACCGTGCTGCTGTCGTGTTTGTCGGGGTTAGGTTTGTTGCTGTTGGCGATGAACCCGATGTTGCAGGCATTTGAAGCGCCAACGGTTTCCTTCATCGTGCTGCTGCTTATCTTTATTAACTGGTTTGGCAAAAAGCCGATTTTTGCCCGGATTCCTACTGGCTTATTGCTGTTGGTGGCCGGTACCGCACTGGCGTGGATTTCTGGCCTGCAAAGCCCGGAAGCCATCAAAGCGTCGATGTCCTCGTTCGGCTTTAACCCGCCATCGATTCATGTCGATAGCTTCCTGCAAGGCTTGCCGCACGCGCTGCCGTACCTGGCATCCGCGGTGCCGTTGGGACTGGCGAACTACATTTTTGACCTGGAAAACATCGAAAGCGCCCACGCGGCGGGTGACGAATACAACACCCGTAAAGTGATGCTGACCAACGGCCTTGCTTCCACGCTTGGCTGTCTGATGGGGAACCCGTTCCCGGTCACGGTGTATGTCGGCCACGCTGGCTGGAAAGCGATGGGCGCGAGCATCGGTTACACGCTGGCGTCCGGTGTGACGATGTTTATCGTGCCGCTGTTTGGTTTGGGCGCGTTCATGCTCGCCATTATTCCGATGACCGCGATTGTGCCAATTCTGGTGTTTATCGGCGTGGTGACCGCAAACCAGGTGGTGCGCGAAACGCCGAAAATAGAGGTGCCGGTTATCTTCATCTGTCTGTTCCCGTGGATAGCCAACTGGGCGCTGACCATGGTGAATAGCGTGATGGCCGCAGCGGGCACAACGGCGGCGAAAATCGGCCCGGAAGCGCTGGCGCACAAAGGCGTGTTTTATCAAGGGCTGGTGCATCTTGGCAACGGCGCACCGCTTGCCAGTATGTTGTGGGGCTGCGTGGCGATATTCGCGATTATCAACAAGCCGTTACGCGGTGCGGTGGCAGCGGCGGTCGGTGCGTTGCTGGCACTGTTTGGCGTGATCCACGCGCCGATGGTGGGCTTTGCGCAGGGCAGTTCGCTGATGTTCGTCACCGCCTATTTGATGATGGGCGCGATGTTTGTGGTGAAGCATGTGCTGGACAGACGTGAAGCGGCGTCAGAAGTGGCGGCTTCCGTTTAAAAAAATGGCGGATGACGCGTTGCTTATCCGCCCTACGTTTGAATGGCGTAGGGTCGATAAGCGTTAGCTGGTTTTCTCCCTCTCCTGGGGGAGAGGGCCGGGGTGAAGGCGTCCGTACCCTACAAGGATAAAATAATGAAACAACTCGTGGTGGTAGCCATTGGCGGCAACAGCATCATCAAAGATAACGCCAGCCAGTCAGTTGAACATCAGCAAATCGCAGTGAAAGAAGTCGCTCAAACGGTGCTGGAAATGCTCTCGTCGGACTACGACATCGTGCTGACTCACGGCAACGGCCCGCAAGTGGGGCTGGATTTGCGTCGTGCAGAAATCGCCCATGAGAAAGAGGGATTGCCCCTCACGCCACTGGCGAACTGTGTTGCCGATACTCAGGGCGGCATCGGTTATTTGATTCAACAAGCGCTGAATAACCGCCTGGTAAAATACGGCGAGAAAAAAGCGGTCACCGTGATTACACAGGTGGAAGTGGATCCCCGTGATCCGAATTTCACCCATCCCACCAAACCGATTGGCGCGTTCTTTAGCGAACAGCAAAGTGAGGCGCTGAAAGTCGCCCATCCTGACTGGCAGTTTGTCGAAGATTCCGGGCGCGGCTACCGTCGTGTAGTAGCGTCACCGGAACCAAAACGTATCGTCGAAGCGGACGCCATCAGTGCGCTGATCAAGCAAGGTTTTGTGGTGATTGGCGCGGGTGGTGGTGGCATTCCTGTTGTCCGCACCGAGCAAGGTGAGTACCAGAGCGTGGATGCGGTTATCGACAAAGATCTCTCCACCGCGCTGCTCGCCCAGGAAGTGAAGGCCGATATTCTGGTTATCACCACGGGTGTGGAAAAAGTGTGTATTCATTTTGGCAAGCCAGAACAGCGTGCGCTCGATGAAGTCACCGTCGAACAAATGGCGCATTTCAGCGCGCAAGGGCATTTTCCACCGGGAAGCATGCTGCCGAAAATCACCGCCAGCCTGACGTTCCTGCGCAATGGCGGTAAACGCGTGATTATCACTACCCCAGAAAAATTACCCGCCGCCCTGCGTGGCGAAACCGGGACTCACATTGTTAACACTTAAGAGCGGGAGAACTCGATGAATAATGCAGAAAAAAGCCGTCGTGAATTTTTAAGCGGTGGGACTAAAGTGGCTGCGGCCTGCGCACTTTTTGGCGCCACCGGTTCAATGGCGTATGCTGCTAAACCAGCTTCCATCGCCTGTGAAACGGACAATCGAATGAGCGCCATCAAAGAATCGCACTATTACCTCGACAACGTTCTGCTGGAAGCGGGATTTCGCCGCGACGGGCAAAATGTGGTGGGAACGGAAACCGAGCTGAAAACGCTGGAGATTAAAGACGGCAAAATTGCGGCGCTGCTCGGCAATAAACAGCATCCTGACGCCACACTTGCGCATTACGATGCGTCGGGAAAATTGTTGCTGCCTGCGATGCGCGACATGCATATTCATCTTGATAAAACCTTCTACGGCGGCCCGTGGCGCGTGCATAACCGCCCGGCGGGCACCACCATTCTGGATATGATTGCCCTTGAGCAAAAGCTGTTGCCGGAGTTGCAACCCGTCACTCAGGAACGTGCCGAAAAGCTGATTGATTTGATTCAGTCGAAAGGCTCGACCATCGCCCGCAGTCATTGCAACATCGAGCCGGTTTCCGGGCTGAAAAATCTCGAAAACTTAATGGCGGTTTTAGCGCGCCGCAAAGCGGGATTTGAGTGTGAGATCGTGGCGTTCCCACAACATGGTTTGCTGCATTCAAACTCGGTACAGCTGATGCGTGATGCGATGCAAGCGGGTGCCCACTACGTTGGCGGGCTTGATCCGACGAACGTCGACGGTGCGATGGAAAAGTCGCTGGATACCATGTTCCAGATTGCTATCGACTACAAAAAAGGCGTCGATATTCACCTGCATGAAACCAGCCCGGCGGGCATTGCCGCGGTGAATTATATGGTGGAAACGGTGGAGAAAACCCCGGAGCTGAAAGGCAAAGTCACTATCAGCCACGCCTTTGCGCTGGCGATGATGAACGAGCAAGAAGTGGACGCTATCGCCACGCGCATGGCGGCACAACAGATCACCATCGCTTCAACGGTGCCGATTGGCACGATGCATATGCCGCTCAAACAGTTACAAGAGAAGGGCGTGTTTGTGATGACCGGCACCGACAGCGTGATTGACCACTGGTCGCCGTATGGCCTGGGCGACATGCTGGAAAAAGCCAACCTCTACGCGCAGCTTTATATGCGTGTAAGTGAAGAGAACCTTTCGCGCTCGCTGGCGATTGCCACCGGCAACGTGCTGCCGCTGAACGACAAAGGCGAACGCGTGTGGCCGAAAGCGCAGGATGAAGCCAGCTTCGTGCTGGTGGACGCGTCCTGTTCCGCCGAAGCGGTGGCGCGGATTTCCCCACGCACCGCCACATTCCATAAAGGTAATTTGGTGTGGGGCGAGCTCGGCGTTTAGTGGTGGGCGGGTGAGTGGTGTCGGATGACGCTTCGCTTATCCGACCTACGAAGAGATAAGTGTTGTACTTATGTAGGGTGGATAAGCGAAGCGTCATCCACCATAAAGTTTATCAATTGCGCCAGTTTTGTAGGGTGGATAAGCGAAGCGTCATCCACCATAAAATGTATTAACTGCGCCAGAACGTTCGGGATAACAAAATCAACACCGGATAAATCTCCAGTCGCCCCAACAACATCGCCGCGCACATCAGGTATTTGGCACTGTCACTCAATGTGCCAAATCCTGCTGCGGTTTCACCAAATCCCAATCCCATATTGTTGATACAGGCCGCGACGGTGGCGAACGAGGTCAACAAGTCATATCCCTGCAGGTTGAGCATCCAGATAAAGAAACAGGTGCACACCACGTAGAGGAAGAAAAAGCTCCACACCGAGCGCAAAACCCGGTCATTCACCGGCGAGTTACCCACGCGAATACTCATAATCGCGCGCGGGTGCGCCAGTTGATGCACTTCATGGCGGCTTTGCTTAAATAACACCAGGAAACGCAGTGCTTTGATTCCCCCGCAGGTTGACCCCACACAGCCGCCAAAAAAACTCGCCAACAGCAGCAAAACGATGGTGTGTACCGGCCAGGAGGCGTAATCCGCTGTCGCCAGACCGTTGTCGGTAATCATCGAACTGGTGAGGAAAAAGGCGTGCACAAACGACGCAGGCAGCGAGTACATTCCCGCTCGCCAGACTTCGAGGGTAATAATCATAATGACGATACTTGCGACTATCAGGAAGAATCGCAGCTCGGCACTCTTGAGAAACGGGGTAATGCTGCGGCGTGCCAGCGCCACAAAATAGAGCGTAAAGTTGATCGCCGAGAGTAACGAAAATCCTCCCGCCACCATCTCGATAGCGTAGCTATTGTAAAAACCAATGCTCTCAGTCTGGGTTGAGAACCCGCCAAGTGAAACGGTAGAAAGCCCGTGACACAGCGAATCAAAGAACGGCATTCCCGCAAGCCAGAAGGCAAGCGTACACGCAGCCCCTAGCAGCAGGTAAGTCAGCCACAGGCTTTTTGCGGTATCCGCAAGGCGAGGAGTGAGGCGTTCTTCTTTAAATGGCCCAGGCATTTCGGATTGATAAAGCTTCATGCCCCCAATGCCAAGCAGCGGCAGTACGGCGACCGCCAGCACGATAACGCCTAACCCGCCGACAAAATTAAGCTGCGCGCGATAATAGAGAATCGACTTTGGCAGGCTTGAGACATCATGAAAAACAGAAGCACCGGTGGTGGTAATGCCCGAAACCCCTTCAAAGATGGCATCCGCAAGCGACACATTGTAGCTATCGTCAAGCCACAGCGGCATGGCGCTGATAACCGAGAACAGCAGCCAAAACAGCACGATGATGATAAATCCATCACGCGTTTCAAGCTGAATGTTGGTGCGCCCGGTGACGGCCCAACCTATGCCCCCAAGGGAAAAGGTGATGATAAAGGTATAAAGAAAACCAAACAGGCTGCGGTCTTTCTCAATTAATGCCAGCACCATGGGTGGGATCATGGTCAAGCTGTAAAGCACCACCAAAAAAGCGCAGAGGTGGATAACGATTCTAAAACGGGTTGATATATACATCAGATAAATCCAGATACCTGTGTTATTCAGATGCTAACGGGTATGTCAGTCAGGTACGGGTGGCAAAGTATAGGGTATTTTAGGGGGGGAAAGTGGTCTGCTGTGGCGGGATGAGAGATAAATCGAATGGGCAACGCAAAAGTTGCCCATTTTTAGTTAACCAGAATAGCGCTTACTTCTTCTTGTACACATCGGCTGTACCGTGAATTTTATTCTCGGTATCAGCAGAGGTCACAACGTAAAACTGGCCACCCAACTCATCTGCCTTTTTGGATAGCTCTTCTTTGGCATCACTTGGCGCTGTTTCGCCGCTGGTGGTGATAGTCCCGATTTTCACATACTGGTCTTTATGGTCGTTATAAGCTTCCTTGGTCAACAACTCAGCGGACATCGCGCCAAAAGACACTGCGCCCAAAGCGATAGTTGCAATAATGACTTGCGCTATTTTCATGACAAACCTCATTTGTTGGTTGTGGAAAATAAAATGCGATCCCTACGCTAATGACTATGGTTCAGATTTTGAGTTTTGCCACTTTTTATTGTTTAAAAATAGATAAATAGAAATATCTTATGCCTTTTTAAAAGGGTTTTAGAAACGATTTGGTTGCCAGCCAAAGAGAGGGTGAGGAAGTCATCAGGTGACACTTAGCTAACCCGAACGACATATTTATACCGACTTTGTGAGGTGCTCACTAACCGGGAAAAGAAAAGGTGTTGTATGGTGGATAAAAGTCAGAGGCATCCATCTTTAAGAATAAAATAGCGTGAGGCTGTTTATTCCCATCGCTGAAAGTGATGCCAGAATAATAAATTTAATTTTATCCAGACAATAAGTGTTTAATTAAAAATAAAAAACACTTTGCATTTTTATGTGCTACAAGGGTGATTTTTAATTACCGCGCTAACTGAGTGGGCTAAGTCATTCTCACGTCTGGTTTTATAGAGGCAGACTGGTTTTTAATTATTCAATAATACTAAATTATCAGGTTTTACATGCATATAATGCTTATGTATGTTGAGCCGTAAATGCGGTTAAGCTCACTCCTAAGTGGTATTTTCATCGGCATTGCGAGCATTACAACTGCTTACATAACACATGCCAGCAAAAAAGAACTCATTCGCAGCATTAAATGCTGATAACTTGACAGGATAGTTCTTATAAAAACCATTAATTATAAGAAAGTTGAATATATTGAATTGTTTTATATGTCGGTTTTTAGATATTAAACTATTCATTACCCCGCCGCGTTACATTCTTTGCAAGAATGCCTGATTGTTCTATCATGGAAATAGTGAAATCAATTCAGTCATTATTGAATTCATTCTCATTAGCGAAATAAACGTTTAACTATTTTAATGCAATACCAGCTATCTACTGGCGTGCCTTTATTGTGCCCGGCCAGGATAACTACGTGGTCACTATTAATTGGAATAACCTCATCATGGAAAATAACGAACTATCCACCGTCGTAGAAAAAAGACTGGTTGCCAGATTTCTGGATATGTTCATCAAGCTCGGTCTTATCCTGGCGCTAGGTTCCTTCTGTTTTACTATCGTTTCACCCTTTATGAATATGTTGCTGTGGGCGCTTATTTTGGCGGTCACACTGTATCCGTTGCATCAGCGTTTTGCGGCTCGCATGGGCGGAAAACAAGGCTGGGCTGCCACGGTGCTGGTATTGCTTGGGATTTTGTTAATCGTGGTGCCAACCGTTGCGATGTTGAGCTCTTTGGGCGATAGCGTCAGTAACCTGGTGGATAAAGTCGGCAACGATAGCCTGGTTATTCCGCCACCTTCTGCGAACGTCGCTGATATTCCTGTTGTGGGTGATAAAGCGTACGCGATGTGGAACAAAGCGTCGACGGATTTACCTGGTCTTATCAATAACTATCGTCCGCAGTTAGGGGATATCGCGAAACAAGTTGTTGGCGTGCTGGCTAGCATGGGCGGCGGCTTAATTGGCTTTGTCTTCTCCTTCATCGTGGCCGGTATCATGATGGCCTGGGGTGCGGCAGGTGCACTGAGCTCTGAGCGCATCGCCATTCGTATTACCGATGAACGCAGAGGCCTGGCGCTGACCAGACTGTGCACCAGCACCATCCGTGCCGTTGCGATGGGGGTTATCGGTGTGGCCTTCATTCAGGCGTTGCTGGCAGGGATTGTCATGGCCATTGCGGGTATTCCTGCGGTCGGTATCTTCTTTATCCTCGCGCTGATTCTGGGTATCGCTCAGGTTCCTGTTATCCTGGTTACCGCTCCGGCTATCGCCATTATGTGGATGACCGGCGATCACGGCACCGCGATGAATATCATCTTCACCATTCTGCTGGTGGTTGCAGGTATGGCCGATAACGTCCTCAAGCCTTTGTTGCTGGGACGCGGTGTGGATGCGCCAATGCCTGTGGTGCTGATCGGTGCGCTGGGTGGGATGGCGGCTAGCGGTATTCTCGGCATGTTCGTCGGGGCAACCTTGCTGTCCATCGGTTATCGTATCTTTATGGCCTGGGTCAACCAGGGTCCGGACGGGGCGGCGACGGTGGCGAGCGGACCAAATGCTCTTTGATAGTCGCTTTGGGCGCTTCCTGCTATCAGGGGGCGCCTGCCTGGTCTTGTCCGCATGTACTGTTTTGGGGCCTGATTATAAAACCCCACAGGTTCCGGAAATAAACCAGTGGCAGCCAACAACGAAGGGAATGTCTTCTAAAACGCCCTCGCAGAACTACGATCAGTGGTGGATCCAGCTCAACGATCCGACGCTGACGGCGCTGATCAACGAGGCGTTACGAAAGAACCCGGATGTGAAGATTGCCGGGCTGCGGATCCTGGAATCACGCGCCCAACTGGGGATTGCTGAGAGCTTAATGGGCCCGCAGGCGACCATCGGAACGGGTGAGGTGATTACCGGCGGCCAGCAACGTGAGAACCGCTACATCTCAAGCACCACCTATGGTGCAGGCTTCAATCTGGGCTGGGAAATTGATTTTTGGGGCAAGTTCCAGCGCGGTGTTGAATCAGCCGACGCGAATTACTTCGCCACTCTTGCACAGTACGATGATATTCAGGTGCTGATGGCCGCCCAGGTGGCGCAGATCTATGTGAATATTCGCACCCTCGAAGCGCGGCTGGACATCACCCAGAGCAACGCCAAAATTCAACGGCGCAGCCTCGAGATCACCGAGAAGCTGTTCCTCAGTGGCAACAGCGCTGAACTGGATGTGCAACAAGCGAAAACCCAGTACCTGTCGACGCTCTCCAGTATTCCTCAACTTGAAACCAGCCTGCGCCAGAGCCAGAACGCGCTGAGCGTGCTGCTGGCACGAAAACCAGGCCCACTGTCAGAAATGGCGACCAACACGGGCGAGCTGCCGCAAGGCAATCTGTCGCTGGTCTCCGATCTGCCTGCAGATTTACTACGCCGTCGGCCAGATGTGCGGGTCGCCGAACGCCAGCTGGCGGCTCAGTCGGCGCTTATCGGCGTGGCAGAAGCTGAACTCTATCCCTCCATTTCACTTATCGGCAGTGTTGGGATAAGCGGGCGTGATGGTGACAGCAGCACCCTGTCCTGGGCTGCCGGGCCAACGTTTAGCTGGAACCTGCTCGATCAAGGGCGGCTCGGAAATCAGGTGTTAGTCCAGGATGCTCGCTTCCTGCAACTGCATGAACGCTATCGTGATTCCGTGTTCCAGGCGGCGCGCGAAGTCGACGATGCCGCCATCGCCTATGCCAATGACAAAGATGAAATCGAGTTGCTGACCCAAACAGGGGAGGCGGCTAACCGTTCTCTGGAGATTGCTAATACGCAATATCGCGAGGGGATGGCTGACTTCCAGCGAGTACTGGATTCGCAACGAGCCTTGTTCAATCAACAGGAACGTCTGGTGAACAGCCGGGGTGCTCTGATGCGCGATCTGATAACGCTCTACAAAGCCCTGGGTGGCGGTTGGGAAAAAGGGCGACAGCGTCCGTTGGTCGACAAAGAAACAGACGCCCATTTACGTCAGCGGGATGACTGGATCCCACTGCTTGATGCCCCTCTGCCAGCAGCAACCGATCATAAAGAAGGTAAACAGCAATGACCGAACCCACATCCCCGGCGGGAAAAGCAAGTCGTCGCGGAGTGTTCACGCTCCTCGCGGCGATCGTTGTCCTGCTCTGCTGGTATTTAGCGGCTGACAGACTCACGCCGTATACCTCGCAGGCCAGGATCCAGGCGTTTGTGATCCCGATATCCGCCGAGGTCGCAGGCCAGATCCAGAAAGTGTATGTGAAGGACAATCAACAGGTTGAACCCGGTGCCCGGTTATTCGAACTGGATCCTGAGCCTTACGATATCGCACTGGCAAAAGCGCGTTCGGACTACGAAACGGTGCTGAGTTCGGTTAAGGCGAATACTGAAACCATTGCCGCCTCCAAAGCGGGATTGCAGGCGGCGACTGCCGCTTACCAGAATGCCGCTAAAGATGCTGAGCGCCAGGAGCGTCTGTACCGTGAAGACCCGGGCACGATTTCCGTTCGCCGCCTTGAAGTCGCCCAGGCCACACGTGAAACCGCCCGAAGCCAGATGGCAGCAGCGGCAGCTGACGTGCGCCGTGCCACTGAAGCCGCAGGCGTTGCGGGTGACAAAAACTCCCAACTGCTGAGTGCGCGTTCTGCGGTGCATAAAGCCGAGTTGGATCGAAAAAATACCGTTGTCGTTGCCACCAACCGTGGGCTGGTCACCGATCTGCGTACCGATATCGGCCAGTTCCTTGGGGCGGGTGCGCCCGTGATGACGCTGGTGGCGATTAACGATGTCTGGATTAGCGCCGACATGACCGAGAACAACATTGGCAATGTGAAGCCCGGTGCGGAAGTTGCCATTCTGCTCGACAGCATGCCCGGTCATATTTTCAAAGGGCAGGTACGCAGTATCGGTTACGGCATCAGTGCTTCCCAAAGTCAGCCTGCGGGCGTGCTGCCAACGGTCGACAACAACCGTGACTGGTTGCGTCAGGCGCAGCGTTTCCCGGTGAAGATTGCCTTCTCTAAAGATGACTTACCGCCCGTTGCAGGTTTGCGGGTCGGCGGGCAAGCAGATGTGCTGGTGTATGCGAACGGCAGTGGCCTGATGAGCTTTTTAGGTAGCATCTACATACGGTTGATGAGCCTGTTCTCGTATATCTACTAAGGTGCTGCACCATGCATAACGGAGATCGCGCCGTACTGAGAATTAGCATCGGGACAGCCGTTGCGGCGTTTGTCTGCTATGGGCTGGCGCTACCGATGCCTCATCTCGGCTGCATCATGGCCTGGATTGTGCTGTGTCAGGGCAAACCGTTACCGATCAAAAAGGGCATCGTGGTTGGCGTTGTGCTGATGGCGACCATGATTGGCGGGGTGTTGATGGTGCCTTTGCTGACGCACTATCCGATGCCCGCACTGCTGTTTACCGGCCTGTTGCTGTATTTGCTGATGTTGATGGGGCTAGGGGGAAAAGGCACCCAGGCGATGTTACTGATAACGGCGGTCACCATCATCCCGATTGCCGGTCTTATCGAACAGTCACTGGCGATAGGTATCGCCCAGATGATGGGCCTTGGCATCATCATTGGCACGGTAGTAAACCGGTTTGCGCTGGCGCTGTTTCCACCCCATCCCACTCCGGCTGCGGCGGCGAAGGTGGCGCTGGCACCTGATTCGCCACATCACCTGGCGTTACGCGCCGTGATGATTGTGATGCCTGTCTGGCTTCTGGCTCTGAGTAATCCCGCTTTCTATATTCCGGCGGTAATGAAGACCGTGATGCTGGCGCAGCAAACCAACACCCTGGCGGCGAAACAGGTCGGGCGCGAGTTGGTGTTTTCGACACTGATGGGCGCGGTGCTGGCGGTGGTGTTGTGGTTCGGGCTGAGTATCTGGCCCTCGCTGTTGATGCTGGTGCTTTGGCTGGCGCTGGTCAGCATGTGGGTTGGCCGACGGCTGGTGCGGCTGGTGGCTAACCGGTTCACGCCTTCTTTCTGGAGTAACGCCTGGGTTACCTGTCTCATCCTGTTTGGCCCGGCCATTCAGGATAGCGCCTCTGGTAAAGATGTCTGGCTGGCCTCTGCCATGCGTTGCTCGTTATATGTTGCGGTTGCCCTCTATGGATGGGCGTGTGTTGTGATTATTGAACGCTGGCACCCGAGTGGCCGGCCGGCGGTGGAAGCCACCCCTGGAGATTAATATGTTGCTGGTTTTACTAACGGGGATGCCGGTCATCCTGCTGAATATGTTGTTGCAGTCGTGGGTGTCTATCGGCTGTATTCGTTTTTATATTAAACGCTTCCACCACCGGGAAGGGATGCTGGCAGGAGTACTGGCGCTATTCGGCATCATTATCATCGTGCTGATGGGCAACCTGCTACAGATTATGCTGTGGGGGATTTTGTTCCTCTGTCTGGGGGAGTTTGAGACCCTGCAAGAAGCGGTTTATCACTCTGGCGTGAACTTCGCCACACTCGGATATGGCGATATCGTGATGAGTGCTGAATGGAAACTGCTGGGCCCACTGGAAGCGGTGAACGGTGCGCTGATGATTGGCCTGTCTGGTGCCAGTATGCTGGCGGTGTTGCAGCACCATATCCGCAAAGTGTTCGGGCAAAATAACTAACCTGATGCGCAGCCTGGTCTGGTTTCAAACAGGCTGCGTCTTATTTTTGCTGTGATCTTATCTAATACACCCGCTGATAACCCTTTCCCGCACGCACCGTTTGAACAAAATAACCCCTGTTTTTATGCTGGTATCTCTATTTTTCACATGAAGTGTATGCAAATAATTTCAAGGTGTAATTATATGTAATTTGATTTGTTCATTCATGTTATTAGTGACATCTTTGCCGCAGACGAACTCATAATGGAATGATTTAAATGAAGAAATTACTTGGACTCGCCGTTTCTCTTTCTTTACTTTCCGGCTCCGTTTTAGCCGCACCAGCCACTACAGCTGCACCAGAATGTGTCAAGACCAATCAAGCGCAGATTGAAGGTCTGTTTGATAAATGGAACGATTCTCTGAAAACCGGGAATGCGAAGAAGGTTTCTGAAAACTACCTTAGTGATGCGGTTCTGCTGCCAACGGTATCAAACAAAGCGCGCTTAACAGATGCCGAACGCGTTGACTATTTTGAGCACTTCCTGGCGAAGAAACCGACCGGGAAAATTGATACTCGTACCATTCGCCTGGGCTGTAATAAGGCTATCGATACCGGAACTTACACCTTTACCTTCGCAGATAAGTCCACGGTATCAGCACGTTATACCTTCACTTACGCATGGGATGGTAAAGAGTGGAAAATCTCTACTCACCACTCTTCGGCGATGCCAGAAGCTTAATAGACAACCTTGCAAGGAGCGGGCGATTGCCCGCTCTTTTTTTTGAAGAATGCAACAGATGTTAATGTTGTGTTATTCGTCAATTTAAGAAATAAAAAACGTATAAATTTAATAAAAGTAGAGATATGTAACGCGTATTCGTTATGACCCCTATCAAAAGTAGGGAGGGTAATTGTGCTATTATCCCGACTTTTCGCGTTGGGCTCTAGTTATGCAACAACCTGTTGTCCGTGTAGGGGAGTGGCTGGTCACACCGTCTGATAATCAAATCAGTCGGAAGGGACGTCAGCTGACTCTTGAACCGCGTTTAATCGATCTTCTGGTTTTCTTTGCCCGCCATCCTGATGAAGTCCTCAGCAGGGATGAGCTTATCGATAACGTCTGGACGCGTAACGTCGTCACCAGCCACGTTGTCACGCAGAGTATTTCCGAGCTACGCAAGTCGTTGAAAGATGGCGATGACTGTAGCCTTGAGTACATTGCGACAGTGCCAAAGCGAGGTTATAAGCTGACGGTGCCGGTCGTCTGGTGTACCGAAGAGGGTGAAGTGCCCGCGCCTGTTATCACGCAAGTGGCGTCTGTCGCGCTGGCGGATGAGGCTGCCCCGGCGTCTGCTGCACAAATGTCGCCAGATACCCCGACATCGGTAAAACCTAAACACACCGCCACGTTCTGGGTCTGGCTCATGTTCCTGCTGGCGCTGGGTACCTGTGTGGCACTGGTGGCCGCATCGACGATAAACTCGCCCCCGCCACGCAACCGGGCACGCTTGCTACTGAATCCGCGAGACATTGATATCCATCTGGTCAAGGGTAACTCCTGCACCAACTGGGCATCCCAGGACGCCTGGGCGGTAGGGCTGGGCAGCCTGATGACCACCTCGCTCAACACATTTTCCACCTTTATGGTGCACGACAAAACTAACTACAACACCAATGAACCCAGCAGTTCAGGTAAAGCGCTGACCATTGAGTTCGTCAACCAGCGCCACTACCGCGCGCAACAATGTTTTATGTCGGTGCAACTGGTGGATAACGCCGACGGTTCAACCATGATGGATAAGCGTTATTTCATTACCAGCGACAATCAGCTGTCGATTCAGAGCGACCTGATGACCAGCCTGTCGGAAGCCCTGAAACAGCCATGGCCGGAGCAAATGCAGGCGATGCTGAAACTTTATCAGCCGTCGCGCAGCTCAGCGCTGACGCAATTCTACCAGGCGCATCAGCTATTAATGAATGGTGATGTGGATTCATTATATAAAGCCAGTCAGATGCTGGATGATGTGATTAAAGACGCTCCTGACTTTTCTTATGCATTTGTCGAAAAAATGCTGGTAGATGTATTGCGCCATTCGCAACAAACGCTGGATAAAGAACAACTCAGTACCCTGCGTAGCGAAATAAACCAGCTGGGAGAAATGCCGGGAATAAAAGATCTGGCGGTTTATTATCAAATTAAAACCGTCTATCTGCTAGGCCAGGGAAAAGTCGATGAAGCGTACAACGCCATTAATACCAGCATCGAAAAAGAAATGTCGTGGATGAACTATGTGCTGCTCGGCAAAGTCTACGAAATGAAAGGGCAGAACCGTGAAGCGGCAGATGCTTATCTGACCGCTTTCAATTTACGCCCGGGTGATAATACCTTTTACTGGATTCAAAACGCCGTATTCCAGACCTCTGTGACTAACGTGGTCCCGTACCTGGACAATTTCCTCGCTTCAGAATAAATCAACCTTCATCGTGCTCAATATTATGAGCACGATGAGGTTAAACTTATGTTTCTCAACCGCATCCTGAATGTTATCTATATTTAACGCCATTCACTCAGAAGATAACACATTTCTAACACCGAAAATTAACTGTAAGTTATTGTAAGTTAACGTTGTTTATATTTATTTGATGTCAACATGTCATCCTTATGTGTTAAGGCAAAAAGGTCAAGTTGTCATTTGTCTGATGTTTGCTGTTATTTCACTTTATCTTTAGGACTTATTTTTTCTGAGTCAGTAATCTTGTCGGCAGTTGGTCGGGTCAATATACGTTTCAAAATGATTGCCTGTGCCGCCAAAATAAACTCAGGAGATAAGCAACATGGGTTCTGCCAAGAAGATAGGGCTATTTGCATGTACCGGCGTTGTCGCGGGTAATATGATGGGGAGCGGTATTGCATTATTACCCGCAAACCTCGCAGGTATTGGTGGTATTGCAATTTGGGGTTGGGTGATATCAATTATTGGTGCGATGTCTCTGGCTTATGTTTATGCAAGACTTGCAACCAAGAATCCACAACAAGGTGGCCCCATTGCTTATGCCGGGGAAATATCTCCTGCATTCGGTTTCCAGACGGGTGTGCTTTATTATCACGCCAACTGGATTGGTAATCTGGCAATCGGTATTACCGCTGTTTCTTATCTCTCTACATTCTTCCCAATATTGAATAATCCTATTCCTGCCGGGATTGCCTGTATTGCTATCGTCTGGATATTTACCTTCGTCAATATGTTGGGTGGTACCTGGGTAAGCCGCCTGACAACTATTGGTCTGGTGCTGGTATTAATTCCGGTATTGATAACCGCAATTGTCGGTTGGCACTGGTTTGACGCAGCCGTTTATCAGGCGAACTGGAACACTTCCAACACCACTGATAGCCACGCGGTGATTAAAAGTATCCTGCTTTGCTTGTGGGCCTTCGTGGGGGTGGAGTCCGCAGCCGTCAGTACCGGTATGGTGAAAAATCCGAAGCGTACTGTTCCACTGGCAACCATGCTGGGAACCGCGATGGCCGGTGTAGTTTATATCGCGGCCACTCAGGTGATTGCCGGTATGTACCCTGCGGCGCAGATGGCGGCATCGGGTGCACCATTCGCTATTAGTGCTTCAACCATTCTCGGCGGCTGGGCCGCACCAATGGTGTCCGCATTCACCGCGTTTGCGTGTCTGACTTCGCTTGGTTCATGGATGATGCTGGTGGGTCAGGCCGGTGTCCGTGCGGCTAACGACGGTAACTTCCCGAAAGTTTACGGTGAAGTGGATAACAACGGTATTCCGAAGAAAGGCTTGCTGCTGGCTGCGGTGAAAATGACGGCGCTGATGGTGCTTATTACCCTGATGAACTCCAGCGGCGGGAAAGCTTCTGACCTGTTCGGTGAGCTGACCGGTATCGCGGTTCTGCTGACCATGCTGCCTTACTTCTACTCCTGCGTTGACCTGATTCGCTTTGAAGGCATCAACATTCGCAACTTCGTCAGCCTGATTTGTTCGGTACTGGGCTGCGCGTTCTGCTTCATCGCCCTGATGGGTGCAAGTTCCTTCGAACTGGCCGGGACCTTTATCGTCAGCCTGATAATCCTGATGTTCTACGGCCGCAAAATGCACCAGCGTCAGCACGCTAACGATGCGACTGACAGCTCAACTGCCGACGCGCATTAATCCCTGAACCCTTTTCCTGGAGCGCCTTCCGACACCTGTCACACCGTGATGGGAGGGGCTCCCCATACCTGGAGATTCTACTATGAACGTTATCGCAATCATGAATCACATGGGCGTCTACTTTAAAGAAGAGCCTATCCGTGAACTGCATCGCGCCCTTGAACGCCTGGACTTCCGTATTGTCTATCCGAACGACCGTGAAGATTTGTTGAAACTTATCGAAAACAACGCGCGTCTGTGCGGCGTTATCTTCGATTGGGATAAATACAATCTGGAATTGTGCGAAGAGATCAGCAAATGCAACGAATATATGCCGCTGTATGCCTTTGCGAATACCTACTCGACTCTGGACGTTAGCCTGAACGATCTGCGTTTGCAGGTTCGCTTCTTCGAATATGCGCTGGGTGCAGCAGAAGACATCGCCAATAAAATCAAACAGAACACCGATGAATACATCGACACCATTCTGCCGCCACTGACCAAAGCGCTGTTCAAATATGTCCGCGAAGGGAAATACACTTTCTGTACCCCAGGCCATATGGGCGGTACTGCGTTCCAGAAAAGCCCGGTAGGCAGCATCTTCTATGATTTCTTTGGTTCAAACACCATGAAATCCGATATCTCGATTTCAGTTTCTGAGCTGGGTTCTTTGCTCGATCACAGCGGCCCGCACAAAGAAGCCGAAGAGTATATCGCTCGCGTTTTCAACGCGGAACGCAGCTATATGGTGACCAACGGTACGTCGACGGCGAATAAAATCGTCGGCATGTATTCCGCACCGGCGGGCAGCACCGTGCTGATTGACCGTAACTGCCACAAATCGCTGACCCATCTGATGATGATGAGCGACATCACGCCGATTTACTTCCGTCCAACCCGTAACGCCTACGGGATCCTCGGGGGGATCCCGCAGAGCGAATTCCAGCGCGCCACTATCGCAAAACGCGTAAAAGAGACGCCGAATGCCTCCTGGCCGGTGCACGCCGTCATCACTAACTCCACCTATGATGGCCTGCTGTACAACACTGATTTCATCAAGAAAACCCTGGATGTTAAGTCTATCCACTTTGACTCTGCGTGGGTGCCATACACCAACTTCTCACCGATTTATGCCGGTAAATGCGGTATGAGCGGCGGCCGTGTGGAAGGGAAGGTGATTTATGAAACCCAGTCCACGCACAAATTGCTGGCGGCGTTCTCGCAGGCTTCGATGATCCACGTGAAAGGTGATGTGAACGAAGAGACCTTCAACGAAACCTACATGATGCACACCACCACTTCTCCGCATTACGGTGTGGTGGCGTCTACCGAAACTGCCGCAGCGATGATGAAAGGCAATTCCGGTAAGCGTCTGATTGATGGCTCTATTGAACGTTCTATCAAGTTCCGCAAAGAGATTAAACGTCTGAAAGGCGAGTCTGAAGGCTGGTTCTTCGACGTCTGGCAGCCAGAACATATCGATGGCCCGGAATGCTGGCCGCTGCGCTCTGACAGCGCATGGCACGGTTTCAAAAACATCGATAACGAGCATATGTATCTCGACCCGATCAAAGTGACCATGCTGACGCCGGGAATGAAGAAAGACGGCACCATGGATGAGTTCGGTATTCCGGCGAGCATCGTGGCGAAATATCTCGACGAGCACGGCATCATTGTTGAGAAAACCGGTCCGTACAACCTGCTGTTCCTGTTCAGCATTGGCATCGACAAAACTAAAGCACTGAGCCTGCTGCGTGCGTTGACCGACTTCAAACGTGAGTTCGACCTGAACCTGCGCGTGAAAAATATGCTGCCATCGCTGTACCGTGAAGATCCTGAATTCTATGAAAATATGCGTGTTCAGGAACTGGCGCAAAACATTCACAAACTGGTTGAGCATCACAACTTGCCGGACCTGATGTTCCGTGCCTTCGAAGTGCTGCCAGACATGATCATGACGCCATATGTGGCATTCCAGAAAGAGCTGCACGGTCAGACCGAAGAGGTGTATCTCGAAGAGATGGTGGGCCGCGTCAACGCCAACATGATCCTTCCGTATCCTCCTGGTGTTCCGCTGGTGATGCCTGGTGAGATGATCACCGAAGAGAGCCGTCCGGTGCTGGAATTCCTGCAGATGCTGTGCGAAATCGGCGCCCACTATCCGGGCTTCGAAACCGATATTCACGGCGCATATCGTCAGGCGGATGGTCGTTACACCGTTAAAGTGCTGAAAGAAGAAAACAACAAGTAATTGAAGCTCAAGGGGAAGTGGTTAGCCACTTCCCCTTAGATTGCTGACAAAGGTCACTAAACAGGTGTTGCAGGGTGGATAAGCGATAGCGTCATCCACCCGTTTTGTCGGATGACGCTATCGCTTATCCGACCTACCGCTTATCCGACCCTGGAAAAGGTTTGTCATCAATCACTTCCCTTTTTTCACGCACCAGGGAGACCTCATGAAAAGACCCTCACAGCCGCGCGCGATCTATTACATCGTCGCGATCCAAATCTGGGAATACTTCAGCTTTTATGGCATGCGTGCCTTACTCATCCTCTATCTCACCCATCAACTTGGCTTTGATGACAGCCACGCCATCAGCCTGTTCAGCGCCTACGCCTCTCTGGTTTACGTCACCCCCATTCTCGGCGGCTGGCTTGCCGACCGCCTGCTCGGCAATCGCGCGGCGGTGATTGCTGGTGCGCTGCTGATGACGCTCGGCCACGTGGTGCTGGGCTTCGAATCGGATTCAACGCTGAGCCTGTATGTCGCGCTGGCGATCATTATTTGTGGCTACGGCCTGTTCAAATCGAATATCAGCTGCCTGCTCGGGGAGCTGTATGCCACCGACGATCATCGTCGCGACGGCGGTTTTTCGCTGCTTTACGCGGCGGGGAATGTGGGTTCGATTGCCGCCCCGATTGCCTGTGGACTGACGGCGCAGTGGTATGGCTGGCACGTCGGCTTTGCGCTGGCGGGGATTGGCATGTTTATCGGGCTGATGATTTTCTTAAGCGGCCATCGCCATTTCGCCCACACCCGAGGTGTGGATAAACAGGCGCTGCGCGCAAAGAAATTTGTGCTGCCAACCTGGGGCTGGCTGCTGGTGATGCTGTGTGTGGCGCCGGTGTTTTTCACGCTGCTGCTGGAGAATAACTGGTCCGGTTATCTGCTGGCGATGGTCTGCGTATTTGCGGCTCAGATGGTGGCGCGGATCATGGTTTCATCCCCACAGCACCGTCGCGCGTTATGGCAAATCGTTCTGCTGATGCTGACCGGCACGCTGTTCTGGGTTCTGGCGCAACAGGGCGGCAGCTCCATCAGCCTGTTTATCGACCACTTCGTTAACCGTCGCTTACTCAATATTGAAGTGCCAACTGCGCTATTCCAGTCGGTCAACGCGGTGGCGGTGATGGCGGGTGGCGTGGCGTTGGCCTGGTTGATTCGCCCGGAAGGTAACACGCGTTCGGTGTTACGCGTGTGGCTGAAATTTGCCTTTGGCCTGTTGATGATGGGCTGCGGATTTATGTTGCTGGCTCTCAATGCGCGCCATGGTGCCGTCACCGGTCAGGCCTCGATGGGGATGATGGTTGGCGGCCTGGCGCTGATGGGGTTTGCCGAACTGTTTATCGACCCGGTGGCGATGGCGCAGATAACGCGTCTGAACATGCCCGGCGTGACTGGCATGCTGACGGGGATCTACATGCTGGCGACGGGTGCGGTCGCGAACTGGCTGGCGGGGCTGGTGGCGCAACAGACTACCGAGTCAAGTATCAGCGAAACGGCGATTGCCGCTTACCAGCACTTCTTCTCGCAAATGGGTGAGTGGACGATTGGCTGCGTGGCGGTGATTGTGCTGCTGGTCACGGGAACGCGTTTACTGTTTAGCCCAACCGTATCGGGCCTGAATTTTACAGCCGCGCCATCCGACAAAACGGGTGCAAATGGTGGATGACGTTCTCGCTTATCCACCCGACAGCACTTTTCCCGGGTCGGATAAGCGTAACGTTATCCGACAACTGAAGTTTGATTATTGCTAAGTGAAATCAACCTGAAATGAGGAACCAACATGTCTGAACAACAAGCACCAGGTGCCGATGAGGCAATTGACCTTAATAATGAACTGAAAACCCGCCGTGAAAAGCTGGCTCAGCTTCGTGAGCAGGGTATTCCTTTCCCGAATGATTTTCGTCGTGACCACACTTCTGACCAGTTGCATGCGGAATTTGATGGCAAGGAAAACCAGCAACTCACCTCCCTGAACATTGAAGTCTCGGTGGCGGGCCGCATGATGACCCGTCGCATCATGGGCAAAGCGTCATTCGTCACCTTGCAGGATATGGGCGGGCGTATTCAGCTGTACGTCGCGCGTGATGCTTTGCCGGAAGGCGTCTACAACGAACAGTTTAAAAAATGGGACCTTGGCGACATCATTGCTGCCCGAGGCACGCTGTTCAAAACCCAGACCGGCGAACTCTCTATCCATTGCACCGAGCTGCGTCTGCTGACGAAAGCGCTGCGCCCGTTGCCGGACAAATTCCACGGTTTGCAGGATCAAGAAGCCCGCTACCGCCAGCGTTATCTGGATTTGATCGCCAACCAGCAATCACGCCATACCTTTAAAGTGCGCTCGCAGATCCTCGCCACCATGCGCCAGTTCATGGTGGCTCGCGGCTTTATGGAAGTTGAAACCCCGATGATGCAGGTTATCCCAGGCGGCGCATCGGCACGTCCGTTCATCACCCATCACAATGCACTGGATATGGACATGTACCTGCGTATCGCGCCGGAACTCTACCTGAAACGTCTGGTCGTTGGCGGCTTCGAGCGCGTCTTTGAGATCAACCGTAATTTCCGTAATGAAGGGATCTCGGTTCGCCACAATCCAGAGTTCACCATGATGGAACTCTATATGGCGTACGCAGACTACAACGATCTGATTGAGCTGACCGAGTCACTGTTCCGTACTCTGGCGCTGACGGTGCTGGGTAAAACGGAAGTCCCTTATGGTGATCAGACCTTTGACTTCGGTAAGCCGTTTGAAAAACTGACCATGCGTCAAGCAATTAAAAAATATCATCCGGAAACGGACATGGCAGATCTGGATAACTTCGATGCGGCGAAAGCTATCGCTGAGTCTATCGGCATTCACGTTGAGAAGAGCTGGGGCCTGGGGCGTATCGTCACTGAAATCTTTGACGAAGTCGCCGAAGCGCACCTGATTCAGCCGACCTTTATCACTGAGTATCCGGCAGAAGTTTCTCCGCTGGCGCGTCGTAACGACGTGAACCCAGAAATTACTGACCGCTTTGAGTTCTTCATCGGTGGGCGTGAAATCGGTAATGGTTTTAGCGAGCTTAACGATGCTGAAGACCAGGCTGAGCGCTTCCTCGAGCAGGTGAATGCGAAAGCGATTGGTGACGACGAAGCGATGTTCTATGACGAAGACTACGTGACCGCGCTGGAATATGGCCTGCCGCCAACGGCGGGTCTGGGTATTGGTATCGACCGTATGGTGATGTTGTTTACCAACAGCCATACCATTCGCGACGTGATTCTGTTCCCGGCGATGCGCCCGCAAAAATAAGTTTTCATCAAAATAGAGCCCCCATTTGCAGCGCCTGGGGGCTTTTTTATGGCTGTTTCGCAGTAATCCACCATAAGAGATGACGCGAGAAAGACTCTGTCATTCTAAAAAGAAGCGAAAACAGACTTCATCTATACTGGGGAGAGAAATAAAACACCTACTGCGCGCAGGTATAATGAAACAGTTAAATATTAAGCACTTAAAAATTTTACTGGATGTAGTGGCGACAAGAAGTTTTAGTCTTTCAGCAAAAAACACCGGGCTTACCCAGGCGAGTATCAGCAAATCCATTGCTGCGGTGGAGGAAATCCTCGGCGTAAAAATAATCGACAGGGAAAGCCGGCCTGTCAGCCTGACGCCGTTCGGCGAAACATTACTTCCCTATATCAGAAAGCATATTGCAGAAAGCGATGAGCTTGTTGGCTTTGTCGATAACTATAAAAAAGCGCCGGCTGGAGAGATTAATATTTATTCTCCTTCGGGTATGCAGGCCTACCTTTCCGTGAATGTTCTTCCCGCTTTGTTTGAACGTTTTCCAGATTTGAATGTGACGATGACCACTTCAAACCACAATCAATCCGATTATTTTAATGGTGTTGAATTTAATAACTCTTGCGATATTCTCATTTCCTACTCACCGCCAAAAAACGAAAATCTTATTGCCAGAAAAGTGAAAACCATCCGCATGAACGTTTTTTCCACTGCGGAGTTTCATCAGCAACATCCCTTTACCACGCCCGAGGAGTTAGCCAGACATCCTTTTATCTTACTGAGTGCCATGGCAAACAACGGTTATGAAAATGTCTTTGAATTTGTCCATTCAACAACCTCAATGGTTAAACCTGTCAGTGTTACCGGAAAATTAAAGTTTGATAATATCTATACGGCAATTAATTGTTGCAGAAATGGCATGGGCTATATGATTACATCAGGAATGTTGCTGCAAGATGTAAAAGGGATCCAACCGGTACTTGCAGAAGAGTGGGGAGTGTTTATTGATTGCTACGTCATTTACAGAGACAGAAAGACGCTTCCTTTCCGAGTGCAATCCTCAGTAGATTATATTATCGAGCTAATGAAGCAGGGCAAGGATGACTGAATGGCATTGCACGACTGAAAAAGACATGGGCATTCACTATGGGGTAATCAGACTCAACGACCGATCACATTTCATAGTTTATTACTGTCATGTCATTTCCAATAATAGATTCAAGCCGGGTTTTAGGGTGTCGGTTCAAGTTCTGTTTCTGCACTTTTTGCAGAAACCGCGCAGGAAAATTTAGAGAATAACTCACTCAGCATTTTGTGTAGCTCTATCGCATATTTGGTCGGTTTTAGACAACGACCTTCGCGCTCGAAAAGAGGTACAGGGAAGTAAGAGCAAAAGCGTTTTAGCATAATGCTGACTGTCGGTGGTGAGCACTTCATCACAACGCTTGCATTAAATATGGTCTTGTAGTTCATGACTGCTGAAAAATACAAAACGGAATTTAAATCAATATTTATTAAATGCTCAAAATCATGTTTCTCAACCATACACGTACACTTTCTCTTTATTTATTTCACAAGTATCTCATAAGAGATTATTAAAAATAAGGTCATTTAAAACAGTAAGCATTAAAATCAAATGCTGGATTACCGTAACGCCATGGGTAATACGCCTGAGGTTTCAGGTGTATGGCAGGTGTTTATCACGATCCTGATATTAGCGTTAATCGTTAATGCTGATGATTACTGTTTTTTAAATTGTTCGGATTGGTTAAATAATTTATAAATCATAAAGTAATATTCTGCCTTTTAAGGTGCGCAAACAAAACACGCCAGCGGCTTCGTTCATGGATTGCAAGAATACCAAAGCAACAGAAAACATAAACTATTTAAAATAGCAAAACAGAGAATACTATTATTCCAAAATGGATAGCGACGTTTCGAGAAAGGGGTAGGGCGGAGTGCCATCTCGTTGGGTTGCATAGGAAAATCCTATGACGGAATGCTCTTTTTCAGAGGCAAGATGGTATCGGTCTTTTCAGGCTCACCAATACTGTCATCGAGGTCCAGATAATGGCATTCCATACCTGGCTGTTATTTTCTGCAGCTTATCTTGCAACGACGATATCCCCAGGCCCCAATGTTTTGCTGGTGATACGCAACACGGTTCGCTACGGAGCTGCGGGAACTGCCGCAACAATACTGGGAAATCTTCTCACGCAATTAATTGTGGTGTTCCTGGTTGCGGCTGGCGTTGGCGCTGTGCTGTTGGCTATCCCACCTTTGTTTCTGGCGATGAAAATTGCAGGGGCAGGGTATCTGATTTACCTCGGGCTGAAACAACTGCTGAGTCGTTCGGCAAAAAAGAACAACGTCACAGTGGTACCCGTCGCACACGTGGCGGTGCAATCGAAGATCTTTTGGGAGGCGATGCTGGTTTCAGGTAGCAACCCCAAAACGCTGATATTTTTGTCGGCTTTCATGCCCCAGTTTATTGAGCATGGGCGGCCCCTTTCGGTTCAGTTCTTCGTGATGTATCTGTCCATCGCCGCCATCGTCGCGCTGGTGCATTCGGTGTATGCGCTGAGTGTTCGCCGCATCAGTCAGCAGGTGGGAACAAATGGTTGGGTCGATCGCGTTAAACGCCTTAGCGGTGTGATCTTTGTGGGTTTAGGCATCAAACTTCTGACCACCAAAGCGGCGTAGTGATTGTCTGATGCATGGTGGCGTAACGAAAAAAGGCCAGTCATGAGACCGGCCTTTTTCTTGTTCACGATGTGAAGCGGCTATTTGTGAAAAGTAGCCTTATCCCATCAAGCCTGAGTTGCAGGCTTTTGTTCGGTCTTCACCTGAGCATTTTCCAGCATTTTGCGTACCGGAATAATCAGCACGCACAGCACTGCGGCACAAATCAGTAATGCGATGGAACAACGTGCGAACAGATCAGGCAGCATATCCAGCTGATCGGCTTTCACGTGTCCGCCAATCAGGCCTGCCGCCAGGTTGCCCAGCGCACTGGCACAGAACCACAGCCCCATCATCTGGCCGCGCATTCTTTCCGGAGCCAGCAGCGTCATGGTCGCAAGGCCAATCGGGCTCAGGCACAGCTCACCGAGTGTCAGCATCAGGATGCTTCCCACCAACCACATTGGTGATACACCTGCGCCGCCGCTGTTGAGAACGTTTTGTGCCGCCAGCATCATCAGACCAAAGCCCGCAGCCGCACACAGAATACCGATGACAAACTTGGTGATACTGCTTGGGCGGATGTTTTTACGCGCCATCATCGGCCATGCCCAGCTGAATACCGGTGCCAGCAAAATGATAAACAGCGCATTGATTGACTGGAACCATACGGCAGGGATCTCAAAATCGCCGATCATGCGGTTGGTATAGTCGTTAGCGAACAGGTTGAATGATGTCGGTTTCTGCTCAAACGCGGACCAGAAGAAGGCCGCAGAGACCAGCAGAATAAAGCAAACCAGCAGTCTGGCACGCTCTTTACGATTCAGGCCTGCGAACATGAACAGGTAGATAAAATAGAGCGCCACAGAGGCCGCAATTACGTACACCAGCACGCTTGCCACCGCGACCGGGTTAATGACGATCACGCCCTGTGAAATCAGGGTCACGACGATAGCCACACCCACCGCCAGTGCCAGCAACCAGCCGCCCACACCGTTTTTCTTCGAAACCGGGCTGTTCCAGGTGGAATCAAGGCCTACTTCGCTGTCGTAGCGTTTCATCGCCGGAACAGCGAACACACGGAAAATAACCAGCGCAACCAGCATCCCGATACCACCGATACCGAAGCCCCAGTGCCAGCCGTGGGTTTTTATCAGCCAGCCAGAGATCAGCGGTGCGATAAACGAGCCCATATTGATGCCCATGTAGAACAGCGAGAAACCGCCGTCACGGCGCGCATCGCCTTTCTTATACAGCGTGCCCACCATCACTGAGATACAGGTCTTGAACAGGCCGGAACCCAGCACGATGAACATCAGGCCGATAAAGAACAGGTTGTCGCCCATGAACGCGGACAAGGCTATCGACAGGTGCCCCATGGCGATGAGAATTGAGCCATACCAGACCGCTCTTTGCTGCCCGAGCCAGTTATCGGCAAGCCACCCGCCCGGCAGCGCGGCCAGGTACATACAACCCGCAAAGATACCGACGATGGCCGATGCGTTCTCACGCGCAAGCCCCATACCGCCGTCATAAACGGTCGCCGCCATGAACAAAATGAGTAAGGGACGGATCCCGTAAAACGAGAATCGCTCCCACATCTCAGTGAAGAATAGTGAGCCAAGTGGATAAGGATGGCCGAAGAAGGTTCGGCTCTCGTTTTTATTTACCGAGGAATGCATAAGTTCTCCAAAGAAAGGGTGTCGTTGTATTTATAAGTAGCTAAATGCCCGGCGGTTATGGGACTTTCCGCTCTTTAACATTCAGCAATTATTATTAGGTTGTTGGTTTTGTCTAATGCCAACCGCAGAACTTTTAGACGAAAAGTCGTCTAATGTCTACTTTTACAGATTTTATAGCGGCAGATATGCGGGTGAGATCGGTATCCTGGGACGCAGGGATTGAATGAAGATTGTCCAGAGGCGTGTGGTTTTTTGGTGTGGCAGGGAGGTGGGACTCCCTGCCATGTGGATGAACAGCAGAACGGTTTTGTATGAGAACTATCTTGCATCACTCCTTGCAGGGTTGAGCTCGATAGTCTGGCGCACCTTTTAATCCAGCCTGAATTTAAGTGCGGTTAGCGATTATCAAAAGTATCATTTGAATAGTCGTTTTCCTGGGCTACAGAAATAGTGACATCATTAAATTGCAGGCCATTAACCGCAACAATACGGCCAAATTCTTTTGCCTCAATATGGCATTGGCTAAAACGAATGTTCTCCATCGGTTTTTCTGGGAATGCGACCAAATCAAAGGCCCTTGCAGGCAATGCATAATCAGGGGCTAAGGTGGCTTTAACATTCGATATGCTAATATTTCTTACCTTCGTCATCTGCAAGTGTTCGGGTATTTGCAAAGCAACGGACTGCCACATTTCCGGCAACTGCTCAAGATTCTCAAACAGTTTTCTGTTATATGAATTATGCCAGTCCATAATCCATGAGAATGGGAATTGAACATTCTTCATCTGTAGATTTTCTACAATCACGTCTTCGATAAAACCACCCCGTTCTTTGGATGATTTCATTCTGAATCCGCAATCAGAGTTTTCAAATTCAATGTCATGAATATGTACACCACGAATGCCGCCACTGACTTCACTTCCCAGCGTGATACCGTAGCCAGACTTGATTTTGCAATTATCGATTTCAATGTTTTCGGATATTCTGCCAACCCGATATCCATCGCCATCACGTCCAGATTTGATAACGATACAATCATCGCCACACGAGGCTTCACATCCAGTGACGCGAACGTTGGTCGAGGAGTCGATGTCTATACCATCGGTGCTTGGTCCGTGGTTATCACCGATTTTTACGTTACGAACCAGTACATTATTCGCATAGGTGATTTGCAAATTCCAAAAACCCGCGCGCTCAAAAGTCACATCAGAGATCGTGATGTTTTCAGCTTCGTAAATTAAGCAGGAGCGAGGACGCTTAACCAGATAGTCGGCAATCCAGCGAAGACCTTTTTTATCGTAGTCGACACGCATACCGCTATTTTTATCTGCACCGCAATAAATATCCCACCAGTGTTGGCCTTGCCCATCAATAAGGCCGGCACCTGAAATTTCTACATTATTAGCAGAGATTGCATTCAAAATTGCGGCAGGCCAGGACATTTCCACACCAGCCACTCTGGTTTCAATTTCGGGATAATCAGCAAGATCTGTTGAGCCCAGCAGAGTGGCTCCATGCTCAAATTTTAATTTGCTCCCTTCTTTTAAAAACAGGGCGCCAACCAAATAAGTTCCTTTTGAGATGAATACGCAGACACCTTCATCCGCTCCCTGATTAATAGCTTGCTGAATAGCATGGGTATCTTTTTCGATCCCGTTTCCAATTGCACCAAAGTCTCTGATATCAAGTTGTGTCGTCATGCTAAAAATCTCTTAATGGATGAAATAATTAAATACCGTTGATCTTATTCAAAGTTTTTTCCATATCCAGCGTGGTTTTTTTATTCAGTGGATAGAAATAAATCAGGATCATTGCTGAGGCAAATAAGCAGAATGCCGGGAGCAGATTGGCCATGGTATAAATGCTTTCTTGAACTTCCAGGCTTTGCACGATCCCGCCTGTAGAAGAAGACTGATAGTTAATTAATGCCAACATGAATCCGCCAATCCCACCGGCACAGGCTTGTCCAATCTTTCTGGCGAAGAAATTCACCCCGTAAACGGTGCCGTCTTCACGAGTACCCGTGACGTACTGATGATAGTCACAGACATCAGTCATAAATGCCCAGATCATCAGGTTGAACAGGCCCGCGCCAAGCGTCGCCAGGAACAGGAGAACCAAATAGATCTTAGGATCGGTGATTTGGCAAAAATACATAATCACATACATGGCGACGGAGAACAGCAGTGCACAAACGCTGGCTTCTTTCTTGCCAAAACGCTTTGTTAAGAAAGAGGCAGAAGGTGCCAGTAAAACCAAAGAACCAAAGGTAAACAATAGTGCGATGGACATGGCCTGTTTATCGTGGAAGTAATCGTTGAACAGGTAAGTCATATTGGTACCGGATAATCCCTGGTTAATCACAATAAGCAGATCAACCACCACCAGAACGATGAGCGCTTTATTTTTCAGCAGGCCTTTAACCAACTGGGAAACAGGCACGCTCTCTTTCGCTTCAACACGAACGCGCTCGGTTGTTAATTTACAGGTCAGTGTCAGGAAGATGAAAGCAAGGCATGCACAACCGATGGCTATCCAGAAGAAGTGCTGACCGGAAATGACCTGGCTGCCATCAACGAGAGTTTTGTACATCAGGATAGGAATGAAGAACCCTGTTGCACCACCACCGATTGCCGAGCCCACGCTTCTGTATGTGGAGAGGGAGACGCGATCATCCGGGCTGGAGCTGATTGCCGCTGACATTGCGCCATAAGGAATGTTAATCGTCGATAACAGCGCGCCGTATAAGAAATACGAAACACAGATATAAATGATTTTCCCTGTGTAGGAGAGTTCCTGTGCAAACGGCAAGAACAGCAGAATTGCAACGGCACAGAACGGATATTTCATTCTCCGGATCCAGGGATTAAATCGACCTGTTGCCGTCAGTTTTGACGTGTCGCACATGCGGCCAACGGTGACATCCACAAATGCATCAAACAGCTTGGTGCCAAAATACAATGAGCCAACGATAATCCCTGAGACCCCCAGCACGTTGGTGTAATAGATCATGAGGAAGCTATTCACCAGCCCTAAAATAAAACAGGTGCCCAAATCACCACACATGTAACCAATTTTATCTCGCATACCAAACGGCTTTATTGTTGTTATTTTAATTTTTTCATCGATCAGAACTTTGGAACTCATTGAGTTAACCCTCTTTATTCTCACGTAATAAAAATTAAAGAAATGTATGTGGGTGTGTACCAGTTTTCATCGCTGTCATACATCTAAGTGGCGTTGAGAATAATTGGTATGACAGGATTGTTTGTTGTGCGGGGTCACATAAATAAAAATTGAGCGTTATTACTCCAGTTATTGTGATTTTATTCACATCAGTGATGTTTGATTGTGCAATGCAATTTTTTAAATTGCACAAAAGACTGGAAAGTGGTTCACCAAAATTTATTATTAAACGATAATTTTATTGTTTTTCGGGAAAGGCTTTCTTATTGTTATTCGGCTTGTAATGCTTCGTGCAATGGTTCATCTGTTTGATTTTAAAGTGGGTTTTCAGTATGGGTTCTTAAGCGTAGGAGGGCTTTCCGGGAAAGAATAAGAGCCTTATTTAAGACGACATATAAACAATTGTCAGACAGAATATTTAATTGGTGCAATAACCTGGTTGGGTGTGACCTGCATCCCTGCGGATGATGACGAGAATTTTCTAAATGAATATGATAGACATGGTGGGGTTTATAGGTGGTGCTTGCACCACTATTTCATTTATTCCACAGGTGGTTTTAGTTCTTAAAAGTAAATCAACAAAAGACATCTCTTTAACAATGTATTCCGTTTTTGTGTTTGGTATTTCTCTATGGTTAATGTACGGTATTATGTCGAGTGCCTTACCTGTCATCATTCCCAATTTCATTACCTTTATTCTGGCAGGCTCTATTCTTATTATGAAAATAAGAAATGATATTGTTATGAAAAACAGAGAATGAATTCAGAACGGTATCTCGCATGACGACGGCGAGTACACAGAGCGTAAGAATTTCCAGCACGACAATAATGAACGAAACACCCCGCCGCTGTGCGGGTTTTTTATTGCCTGTCTTAAGAGTTCGCGACTACACCAGGTGTTGCAAGGGAGGAAGTGCTTGAGTGAAATGGTACGCCCTACAGGGCTCGAACCTGTGACCTACGGCTTAGAAGTGCGAAGGTTATATGCTTTTAAGCCTTTAAATAATCACCTAAAAATAAATAAAATTCTTTATAAACATGATAATAACTGAAACATTGTGTTGATGTAAATTGATCGATGTTGATGCTTATAGCTATAATTTACTTACACCAGCCGTTACATTAGAATTTGGTGTAAGTATTCTTTCAGGAGGCAACAAATGGCGCTTGCCAGACAAAAACTCACCTTTGAACGGTTGCGTAAATTCGAGCTGACTGAAGGGAAATCGCAAGAGTTTCTTTGGGATTCAGACGTAACAATGCTGGCTTGCCGTGCAACCAAAGGGACAAAAGCATTTATCTTCCAGAGTGTATTTCTTGGTAAAACTCTGCGCATGACGATAGGCAAGATTAGTGACTGGAAAATTGATGATGCCCGTAGTGAAGCACGGCGACTTCAGACGCTTATAGATACAGGGATAGATCCCAGAATTGCTAAGGCCGAGAAAATTGCTGCTGTAGAATCACAGCAAGCTGAATCACGCAGAGGAAAAGTTATGTTCTCTGCCGCATGGGAAGAATATCTCAAGGAATTGAAAACGGGCATCAGTGCCAAAACTAAACGCCCATACTCCCCACGCTACCTTGCTGACCATATCAGGCTTTCTGACCGTGGTGGAAATGTCAGAAAGGTGGGTGGTGGTTTAACTATTGCCGCGCCGTTAGCATTTTTCCTTGATTTACCTCTATCTGACATCTCTCCAGTTCTCATTACAGAGTGGCTAACAAGGGAAAGGCAAACCCGCCCAACCGTTACGGCCAATGCTTACCGTGTGCTTCGTACATTCTTGAAATGGGTAAATGACCATAAGCTGTATCAAGGCATTATTCCCTCCGACATCACACAAGATCGTAATGTCAGAAAAATGGTTCCGGTTTCAGCTAGCAAGGCCGATGACTGTCTTCAAAAGGAACAGTTGGAAGGTTGGTTCGCTGAAGTAAAGCGGCTAAGCAATCCGGTGATCTCAACTTATCTTCAAGTTCTTTTGCTTACAGGTGCAAGGCGTGAGGAAATCGCATCCCTTAGCTGGTCCGATATTGATTTCAAATGGTCCAGTATGCGTATTAAAGATAAGGTCGAAGGTGAACGAACAATTCCACTGACACCATATGTCTCGGCTATTTTGTCTGAACTTGCTAAGTTTTCGAATGTTGACACTAGTACTGACAGCTGGGTTTTCTGTAGTGACAGTAAGAGCGGCAGAATTGTCGAGCCAAGAAAGGCACATAATCGAGCATTAAGTCAGGCGAACCTGCCACATATCAGCCTTCATGGTTTACGTCGTAGCTTCGGTACTCTGGCCGAATGGGTCGAAGTACCAACAGGAATTGTTGCTCAGATAATGGGACATAAACCTAGTGCTTTAGCGGAGAAACACTATCGCCGCCGCCCATTAGATTTATTAAGGAAATGGCATGAAAAAATTGAGAGGTGGATCTTACAGCAAGCAAATATTGCAAAAAAATAACCGTTGATATGTGTTGATTTCATTTAATATCAATAGATTACAGAGCCACACCTATTGTTGACATAAGTATATTTTAAGGTTTAAATTCCATCGTCCACTTTTAAATCAGGAGATATAGCATTATGTATAATTCTTTGATGAGTTCTGCGCAAACAAGCTCACAGGCTCGAATAGTACGAGCCGTGCGTAAGATCATAGTTGTTCGTTCGAGTAAGCAGCGACAAACCTGTGCTGAGTCCATATTTCAGGAAAGACAGATGAACATCAGGATTCGAGCTGCTCTTGGGCACCTTAATGAAAAAAACTCTGTATACAAAAAAAACAATCGTGATAAAATTTTGGGAGTTTTTTTTGCACGTAACATCTCGCACAAAAATCAGGCCGAAAACTCGCAAGGTAATGCGTCTAAATCAACTAAAAGTACCTCATCCGGTTCAAGCGAAGGTAGTGACCCTGACCCTGAGGCTTATTCAAGCTTGAATTTTTCGTTTTCTTTTTGGTCCTTTCTTTCCCTTTTAATTTCATTACTCTTTGTATATGCCTGCATCTCAATCATTGAGGTGGTAGCATGAGCATATATGAGCAATCTAAAACACCTCTATCTGAGCTTGTTTCCACAGGTGAGTTAGCACATCTACTAAATCTTAAAGCCCAAACAATTAGAAAATGGCTTTGCCAAGACAAACTGCCTAATGGTTTACCGCGCCCAAAGAAAATTAACAGCCGACATTATTGGTTACGCAAAGACATTGATAGATTCCTATTAACCTTCTCAGCATTTTGTAACTAACATAGGCCTCAGGATAATAACTCACCAGCTATTCTAAAGAATAGCTGGCTTAATTAACATAAACAATCCATTAATAGCATAGAATAAATCATCACTGTTTATCACATTTTACATTAACGAAATTCAAGGATACATATGAAAAAACGCATCACTTTCAGCGCAAACAAAAAATCTACTATTGATGCAATTGATGACTATAGCCGTGCAAAAGGATACTCCAGATCAGAAGTGATATCATTTTTGTTAAACGCTACTGCCCCAGTATTAAATAAAATAACATCGCAATATCATATAGCTCAAACTTTAGAGTCAACATTAGGCTGTATTTTTGAAGAGAAGGAATCCTTAACAGCACGGAGTGAGCCGAAATTAACCTACGAAGAGTTTTTTTACTCTGTATGGAACACTCACATTCGACACAGGAACGAAGTTATCGATCAGGATTTTTATGCACACAAAATACCTCATGATAAGATGGGGATGAGTGAAAAAAAATTAATTCATGAAAAGCTCTCATGCATTATAAAAAGTTTTCATGTGAAAAAAGCAATTTTTATTTACACAGATCGACGCGTGAATCACAAACATCTTATTGCAGGAGGGTTATCGAATATCATTCTGATAAAAGAAACAATTTATGATGATTATTTTTTTGATTTTAGCAGCATTGTGATTATACCAACCTTTGAACTTATTACATTTGGAGTTGAAGCAGTGTTGAAACGAAATAAAATCCACCCTGAACAATCATGCTATTGCTGGATACCAATTTATTACACAAATGATCTAGCGGTAATGGTTCCGGTCATTGCCGAAGGCGATGCACCTCAAAAGGCGATAAAAGGAAGAGACGCCATCATCATTAACCCCTTTAACGGTGAAGTTAACCATACATTCTGATACCAATGTTAAGCATAACCACTTAGTTTGCATACATCTCACCAGTATGGAGTTGGTGTTCAATAGCTAGAGGAGGACAAAGATGCCCAGGAACAATACAAACTCAAAGAAAATGCAGGGAAGACCTGAAGGAAGTAAATATTTCCCTCTAATTCAGAATGAGAAGGCTAAGCATTATTCTCAATCCAAGGTGGCAAAGATCTTAGGAATAAGCATTTCCACGGTAAAAAGACACTGGGATAATGGTATCTTTGGGTGATTATAATTGCAGAGTTACTTTTTCAGTTTTTTACTGCATGGATGTTGGCTTGATAACAAGTTCAATTGTTGGAAAGGTATTATATAGCGATCATTACTATCAACACTTAACTAACTACAGACATTCATCTGTGTCTTATCATATTACTCTATACGGCTTTAGAAAACCGTAGAACTAACTACAAGGGTATACATATGGAGTTATATCATGGTTCCCATGGTGAGCATGTGCTCGCCTATAGAAAGCATATTGAGCGAGTCGTTAATGATGCTGTCAGTGAATTCCCTAGAACAATGGCATTACGTGTTGATGCCCATTACCCCCCTATTTTAGATAGAGGTGATACGATTTGCTGTTTTCCTAATCTGGAGCCTGGCGCGATATCACGTTTCCGAAATGCGTTAAATGCCATACTGGAGGCCAATGAGAAAGCTAGAGCAGTCCCCGGTAAAAGAATATATCCAAACCGTGTTCGTCATGTTTGGGTGCGGGAGTTTTCTGATGAGGGTAAATGTCACTTTCATCTTGGTCTTTTTTTTAATAAAGATGCCTATTATCACTTGGGAGATTATGAAACTGAAAATAATCTACGAATGATGATTGCAAGGGCATGGTACAGTGCACTGGGGTTGGAACTGGATGATTATCCCGGATTAGTTCATTATCCTGAAAATTGTCGTTATATATTAGATGTCAATGATGTCAGCTTTAAAATGGAATACAACAACCTACTGAATCGTTTAGATTATTTAGCCAAGCTCGATACTAAAGTATTTGGTGATGGTGACCGTAATTTCGGCTGTAGTCGCGGGTAATTTATTTTTTACAACAATGGCATTTCTTATGGATGGAAAGGCCCGATTTGTTTGTGTTAGATATAAGCAATTTTTAATGGTTGAAAGCCCGTCTTGGTTGGCGCACTGGCCTACCAAATGTGCGGGTTATTCAACAAGATCCCCTCAGTGCTAAATAGGTGCGCCTAATACCGCTACACTTTTGCCTGACCATGTTTTCCTCCGGGGAATGGGCTGGCAGTTTCCATAAATGGCGGACCTTTTTCAGTAACTGCCACATTGAGCGGCACTGATGATTACGGGTTATCGTGTCATGAAGCGCCTGCCATAACCGCTCAACGTGGTTCACCCACGGCGAGTAAACCGGCTGGTAAATGACCCTGAACTTGGGATTTGCTTTCAACCAGCGCTGTGTTTCACGGCTTTTATGGATAATGTAGTTATCTACGATGAGCGTGATGGTTCTTGTCCGTCGATATGTGGCTTTAAGATGTTTCAGCAGTCTGATGAACAGCACCGAACTTTTGCTGTTGCCGCCAACGTAACTGACCTTTCCTGTACCGCTGTGTAAGGCTCCGGCAAGATAATATTTTTCATTCTGACCCGGCGTGACGACTCGCTTTTGCTGCCCGCGAACCTGTAAGTCTCCCGGTTTTAGTTCCACACACTTTTTGAGAGTTCCGCGTTTTCAGCCATCAGCCGGTACTCTTCCGGCGTCAGATTGTTCAGGGATTCATGAGGTCGCTCGCTGTTATATTCCGTCAGCCAGCGCTCTGTAATTTCCCGTGCTTCATTCAGTGTTCTGAACAGGTAAAAATCCAGGATTTCTGTCCGGTACGTCCGGTTAAAACGCTCAATAAAGGCATTCTGCGTCGGCTTGCCAGGCTTGATAAATTCTAGTAGCACACCATGCTCCTCAGCCCATTGTGTCAGCGCCAGTGAGACCAGTTCTGGTCCGTTATCCATCCGCATCTTTAGCGGATAACCGCGGTTTGCCACTATCCTGTCCAGCACTCTCACGACGCGTTGTGCCGGGATGTTCAGGTCGATTTCTATTGCCAGCGCTTCGCGGTTAAAATCATCCACCACATTGAAGGTCCGGAAGCGTCTTCCACAGACCAGTGCATCGTGCATAAAATCTATCGACCAGCTCTGGTTCAGCGCTTCCGGCGTCGCCAGTGGTCCTCAGTATCCACGCTGTCAAGCAACCAAAGATCCTCAGCCTCAACAATCTCTCCGGTGCGTTTATCGCGAGCAGATTCCATCACTCTCTCCTTTTGTAGAATCAAAAATCCAGTATGCTTAGTGTTGGCGATCAAACGCGCGCAATAATGATGCTCCAGAAAAACTCATCGGTGATATCGCTCTCGTTGCCAGTTCCCCTTATAGATTACGAGGTGAGTAAGTAGCACCACTTGTTTTGCCTACAAACGGCATTCGGTTTACACCATCCGGTATCGAAAATGTTTGTTAAACTCTTGGTGATTCAATACCATTTCGTTAGAAGTTGAGAGCAATTCGATTGCCCCCGATCTGTCCAAGCAACGTTTTCGTATTGCTTAACAATTGTAGCCTTACATCATTTTCAGGCATTGACCACGCCTTACCCAGCAATCGAACTGTAATATTGAAATCCCATGGCATCACAGTTCGATTGTCAAATTGAGCAAATGGCCCGTCGCTCTCAGGCACAACCCTGTCTTTAGGGAGCTTAGTAGCAAGAGCTTTCCCAGCAGCAGAGTTGAAAGCAGCCGGACCAATACTGAACCAGCATCCCTGCGCTGAAGCATCCCTCAATTCCGTAACACTTCCAGTGAACCAATGTAAAATAGGAATTCCGTGAGAGGGGAATGCTTTTAAGGTAGCCAGCACATCCGGCACGGCCTGTCTTGAGTGGATGCTCATTGCTCGTCCCCCAACATCCTGGCACTTCCTGGCCACCTCGGAAAACACTCGAAGTTGCATCGCGTAACTAGTGGAATATCGTTTTGAACCATCCAATCCAACCTCACCTACAGCAGCTTCGTTTTGAATCAAATCAAGAAGCATTTCCAATTCCTGGAAACGATCAGCGACAATTTCAGGATGAAGTCCAGGACTGATCATTACCGATTCATGTTTTTGTAAAACATGACTTGTAGCCTGAAAAGCCTTTGGGCTCGTAGTAACTAACCAAGTGAAAACATTACGCTCAATCGCACCAGCATAAACTTCTCTAGCCTTGGGATACAAATCAACGTGACAGTGAAAATCAATCAAAGCAATTTATCCTGAGTGAGTACAGTTTCTAGCTCTTTTATACCTTCTTGCAAAACTCTACGGTACATAGGGCGCTCGTTAATCGGTGCAAAAGCCAACGAGCCACCAAGAAATCTGTCAAGCCCTCTCTTCCTTACATCAAGGATGGCAAGTGCAACAGCCATAGGGTCATCGGGTGCACTTGATTTGTCACTGCCAACAACAGACCCAAAGCGGTAAGACGTTGTATCCCCCTCAGGTTTCCATGCAAGGAAGGCAGCCCGACGGATCAAGCATGGAACACAGCGTCCACAGTGCTGACGATTATAAGTTCGAAAACGGCCACAACTTGTAGAATCAGCAGCCCATTTTTGCAAGAGGTCTTGGTCAAGACATTCCCGCATCATTTCGCCTTTAGTTTTAAAACGATAAGGCAATTGAAGCTGCACATGAATACCTAAAGTATCCAAAACTCTTTGCAACATATCGATAAACATAGGATGCGTTGTTCGAGTACTCAAACTAGATACACGCCCTGGAACCAAAGGAGGATTAATGGAGATCACCCCATTTTCGGGGATAAATATTGTTGGCTTCGGTAGGTTGATTTTTGTTGAAGCAAGTAGTGCAAATGCATAAAAAGCTAATGAACGACCACGTGTAGAAGGTTCGCGCGATCCTTTGAAGCTGATACCATGACTCCATTGATAATGTGAGCCATTTCCCATCAGCATAGCCGCGTATGCCCTCTGTCGCTCTGAATCTTTATGTGCGAGCTGAGAAACAAATAGAGGTTTTTGGCCTTTAGCTACCAAATCAATCCCACCTATTAGACTATCTAGTCCACCCGATAATAAAGACACACAGTCATTGCTGAGAAAAGCGCCGTCTCCTTGAGGAGGTTCCATGCCTGCATTATTGAAATTTAATAACCAATAATCGCCAGTCAGAACTTTTAGCATATCTTCAAGATCAGATTTCAGCGGTAGCCATTTATCTGGATCGCACAATCCAACCGTAAGTTGAATATTCCGAGTCCAGCCATCTGCACTTGTTCTTCTAGGGCTTGATAGATCCGCGCTACATACCGCGAGGCAAAATTGTACAAAATCCCAAATCTCTGTTGAAGGTCGAAACCCACCCCGTTTTAATGCACCATGCCATCGATTCGCAATTGTACCAACACCTGCACGCTTAGCGCCTTTAAAATAGGAGAATACTCGCCCATCAGCAGGAACCTGCGCTGGAATCAGTTCTGCTTTAGCACATATAACTTTAATCATTCTGAAAATACCTCTAAGGCAGACAAGAGAATAGACTGAGCCAAGCTTTTCGGTTCTGTATTTTTTGTAGTTTGTTTTTCCAATACCACTCTAACCTCAGCACCGACCCACTCGCGAATATCAGAACGCCGTTCCTGAATTAATAAAGGATCATATTTTAATTTTTCGTAAGTCTGTCCAAGCTGGAGATCTATTCGATTACAAATCTCATTCGCAATGGTCAACCCCATGACTTCAGCTATTTGCGCATCCGTGAGATTAAATATGTCAACGTCCGGATAAAGTTCATAGAGTTGCGCCATAGCCTCCGCGCCAGCATTACGGAGCGATTCGTCATCAACGCTTCCTGTCCCAGGAATAACCTCTTTCAAAATTTCAAGAGTAAGATCTGTTGCCGAAAGGTTCTCTTGACGAACGTGAGTAAGCCAATCAATCACTCGCTGGTCGTTTCCATCCCTAACAGACGTCAGGAACTCACCAAGACTACCGACACCACTGGCAACACCTCGCATAGTAGCGGCTGCTCGTCGCGCGCCCCCCATTCCTTTGGAGACCATGCTTTTTGTCGCACCACGTAAATTATCGTGGCTGCCATTTTGCAGATATCCCCTAAGTAGCGACCGAGCAGGTCCAAACCGTCGTTCTGGTGCTATTGCACCATCAGGAACTACATTTCCACCGTTCTCCTCCGATGGTGAATCAGGCGAATCTCCTCCACCTGTTGTAGAGTCACTTTCAGGTTTTAACCATTCAGGATCAAACGGTGAGCCTGCGCGGCCTCCCCCACTAGAAGTTGATGTTCCCATTAGCGCCTCCTCCCAAGGTTCCCAATTGCATTCCTAGTTGTTTTTGGTAATTCGTTAAGATCTTTCCATCGTTCTAAAAGTTGCTGTGCCCATGGCTGAGCACCAAGAGTTGGGATTAAACCTGGGCCAATAAGTTTCAGAGGAGCCTGATCCAACAAGCTGACCGCTTTATTCCCAATTTCCGGGTAAACCCTGCAGCACTCAATCAGCATTACAATTTCTTTGCTACTCTTCCAGGTACGTGAGGCACTATTGCTCTGCCAGGCCTTCGTCATCGCCAACTCTGTCTGCGAAGGTCCTATTTTCCTCATAAGTTCAACTAAGGACTCATGACCATTAGTTGCAACCTTCAGTGCGTCTCTCAATTTTCTAGAATCAGGAGTCATATTGTCATCACCGAAGTCACGAGTTCCAGAGTCGCGGCTGAGGTGGAGAAGCGGGCGTAGATCCTCGGTTCCCAAGGCTGGCAGGAGTTGGAGCCATTGCTGAGTAAATGGCGTATTCTTGAAAGGCTCAGGTAAACTACTCTGACCCGCTGCAGCAGCTTCAGCATCCGCCAAAACTTGTACCCTACCGTCATTATCCGAATGAACACGACTAGCAAGTTCCTCAGCAAGGCTTTCGTCGCACCTTTCAAGGAGATGCCATTTTGCCAGTGCGGCTATATCTAAAGTTATTCCCTGTGGCGCAGAAAGAGCATCACGCAAATAAACAGTATTTAAAAATCTTTTCATTAGCCGGGGATTAGCGTTTACTGCTAAAGAGCTATGAAGAAGAGCCGCAAGACCTTGGGCTAAATCCATTAAACTTTTGAGTGCATTAACATGCTCTACCAATTCATATAAAAACTCTTGATTGATCGTTTCACCTTTCCAACTATTACGCAGTTTCTCAGGGATAACGCTAAGAGCATGATTGAACCTTTCCTTACTGAAATGGCCTGCGTTGGTTTCTCGCTCAAGCAACAAAAGCACCAGATACGCTTTTGCCTCATTCAAACCAAGGCGAGGAACATGGAGTGGAACCTGTATTAATTTATCGAAATAGTTAGTTGCAACATCACCCGTAATTCCAGCGCCATCAAAGTGAACCTTCACTGCAGCTTTTATGAAATCATTATCTGCAGCAATAACGAAAGCGCTACGGCGAATAAATAGCAACAAACGAATTGATTCAAGTGTTGAAATTGCTGTTTGTGGCAAACATCTGTCTAAATCATCCACAAATATTACTAACGTGATTTTCAACTCTTCGAGAATACTCTCTAAAGTATCCCTGAATGCCTGAATATGGGCTGGCATCGAAAATGGCTCACTCGGTTTTAGAAGACCGCTGGCACTTAGCTCGAGACTATCTGTATCTGATGATTCATTGCTCGATTTGTCATCCGACGTAAACCAACCAGCCAATTTACTAACGGTTTTTCCAAGAGAACCGATAGGAATGCCAGTAGTTAAAGTCAATGCAGCTTCACCACTTAATTGAGCGACTCGGAGAAGATTTATCCTTCGCCACAGTTCAGATACTTTGTCGGCGATAGTTTTATTTTCATCGGTAAGCCGAACAATCTCGTCTCCCACAATTTGTAACAATGCACTCCTAGCGGACTCAAAATCTTGGTAAAGCCATGGATTAAAAGTGAGCACGACAAATGAATGCTTTTCTAGATTGTTTTCCTCCCTACACGACTCTTCTGATGAAGGCCCCTCCAAGCGTGATGCAATCATTTTCACCAGAGAAGATTTACCTGCTCCCCAGCCACCTGACACGCCTATAGAAATAGGTTCCCCATTAGCCTGCTTCAGCAGGCTTGCACATGCATCAGCAACAACACCAAAATTCAAATAATCGACAGTTGTCTCGTTGTCATGCCACATAGTAAAAAATCCATTTAAAATTAATTTATATCAATAGGATATGAAAACTATTGGTTTCTGGTTCACAAATCCACTCTTGTATAGGGCACTTGGCGTGTGGCCAGCAAATCTACACAGCGCCCTGCAAAGGCGTTTGGTATCGCAAGAGCAACAAAATTACGAGCACGGGTTAAGCCAACGTAGAGTACACGCTTTGCCTCAGCATCTACTCGCGCTTGCCATGACTCGAAGAGTGCTTCAACTCTGTTTTCAGGGGCTCGATTTGGCGGGACTACGACGCATACGGCATCGTACTCACGACCTTTCACTTCATGTACATTGCCACATGAAAAACCGAGAGCTGCGGGCACTTGAAGATGCTTTGACCAATGCGCATTAGGTGGCTGTCGGAAGAAACGACGTACGCTTACACCAGCTGGGAGTGGCAGATGCAGCCTCTCCATTTCCGCGTGAACACAGGCTATCCAGGCAAGCCGCTCTTCATCCGAATCTCTGCACGTTTTTGGAAGGTTAATGAGGAAACTTAGGGCGCATCTCCGATGGGCACGCCGGTCCATACCAAGACGCTCTATGGCTTTAATCAGATGCTCATTTGGTTGACGCACACCCATTAAATCCAGCAATAATATTTCGACTGACTGGACTACATTCTCCTTCGTTTTTGGGGTTGCGGCAGGTGACCAGAACTTTGACACTTGACGAGCCAGCGTCTCAATTCGCGAGTTTCCGGTTGAATTGCTGGAAGTGACACCAGCTGCGCGTAACGCAACTTTGCCTGAGTGAGCCAAAATAATCGCCTTGGTTGACTCCAGTCCCAGTTCCGTAATCCGTTCAAGGAATATCTGACCAATCATTGCCGTTGGACCCCGGCCACCGTAGGTAAGAAGTAAAATTGGATAGTCAACATTCGCACTTTCACCAAGCGACCGATCAACCTGACCTTCTCGCCTTAAAGAGGCTGCTAACTGGCAAATTGCGGGACTACTACGAAAATTACCCGTCAACTCCTTATGTGATGCAATAGGGTATGTATCCTTAAATACCTGTATTCCTTGAGGATTACCATTACGAAATTCGTAGATTGCTTGGTCAGGATCACAGACGAACGTAACATTTACCCCATGTGCTCTGAGCCATGTCAGTATTTGTAGATCGAGTGGATTGCAATCTTGCCCTTCATCAACCATAACTTCTTGAAAACGTGCCGCTAATGCGCGAGCAAGTGCCCCACCAATTACATTATCTCTAATCAACCGCAATGTTTGAGCACGTGCATCTCCTGCACTCATATAGCCAGCTTGTAACAAAGATCTTCGCCGATGTGCTGCTGCTTGTTGGTATCGAAGCTGATGTTGACGGACATGATTTTGCAAACCTACATGTCCGATCCTATCAGGATCAATAATATTGGTTTCTGGATCAAACAAATCTAGGCTTACCGGTTCACCTCGAAAGGCAAATTGACCTGATAAACGAATTTCTATGCCAAGAGTATCCCAACTATCAAGGATGATTGGTCGTATCTGGTTTGATACCGCACAGCTTGGTAGTACAACGAAATGCCTGACGAAAGCATCAAGTGTTCCCATGAAACTAGGATATTGCAAAAGCGTATCGAGCCCAGCAGCCAGGCATCGTTCGCGAAACTCGTCTACAGCGGAGTTTGTGAATGAAAGTATCGCTATGCCCTGACGAGGAGGCAACGTAGCGGCGATCCTCGCTAGCCGAGCAATGATAGTGCGTGTTTTTCCGGCTCCAGGACAAGCATTAACGAAGGCTCCGCCAATGTGGGCAGCAAATGTTTCTTGCTCTGGGGTTAGATTGTTGATGCCAGTCATATACGTGAAGCTCCACGAATTGCATCAATGAGATAAGGAGGTACAACAAATGGTTCACCCGCCTCAATGCGCGAAGCCATAGCTTGCGCCAAATCGCCTTTACGAGTCTTTTTCGCCTCAATTAATTTAAGAAATGCATTAGGGCGATCTTGTTCTGGAATGGCCTCTATTTGCGCTTCCCAGTCTCTACGTGAATTACGATGCAAACGAAGAAACACGCTTTTCAGGAAACTTTCATTTCCAGCGCCAAAAATTTCGTGCTCCAGTGTGTGCTGATTGGTTAGCACGATCAGAGCATCTGGAGCTCCATGCGTTGCCGCCAGATTTTCCAGATCAACTTTCCTATTTCCCAACACGGTTGGGTCCGCATCAGTGATCACTATCAGCCTATCAGCAATACGTGCATCACCGTATGGCCGTAGCAGCACCTCTACATATGGGCGGAAGTCCACACCTTCAATCGGCACAATTACAGCCCCCTTGAACCTAAGCCACCCATCTAAGTCATCGGCTAGCACAAGCTTTTGTGCTAGTACGGGCAACAATAGTGCTTCCGCGATCCCTTCCACCAATATAGCTCTGTTACCAAACAGCAAAGCGGAACGAGTCACGTCAAGATATCGGCTAATTTTATCTAATGTCTTTGGCTTTAGCCCTATTTCGGCAATAGGCACACTAACTGATTCTGAGATGGCTATTCCATCTTGCTCACGATGTCGCGAACGCATGACCACTAGGTGGCGTGGAGAAACCCATGCCGTCAGGTTGGGGGAATGGGTTGTCACTACAATTTGGATGCGACCTTCAGGCTTTCCTGGCTCTATGATGCGTGATGCTGATTGACGCGCTTGTTCTAAGAGGAACTCAAGCACAAGTACCTGTAATTGCGGGTGCAAATGCGCTTCAGGTTCTTCAACAAGGAAAATCGTGAGGTCTGCCTCTTTGGCTTTAGTCAGCTCTACAACAACAGTGGCCATGTAGAGTAGATTTGAGTACCCCAGACCAGAAGATCGAATATCTTCGGGTATCAAACCTGTATCGGCCATACGAAATCTCAAATCACGAGCTACATCGAATAAGGTTTCACTACCAAAATCCAATGCCGCTATCTGCGGACGAACTCCATTAGTGAGTAGTCCGAGAGCTGCACTGATATCAGTATTCATTGTAGTTAATATCTCAGGCCGATTATCCGCACGCCTGACACCAGCGAGGAAATCCTGTTCCTGCTCTTTTGGCAAGAAATTACGCAGCAATGCCATCACTCGAGTGCCACTGCTGGTACCAAGCACCTGGTGTGCGTCCCTTAAAGGAGGGAGATAAACGTGTCTGATCAACTCTGAAGAACCAAGCTCTGGTCCATTGGTGTCGAAACGTCCAGCCCACACGGTAGTCTTACCACGGGGAGCATGTTCGGAACGCGATTCATATCGATAACCGAAGGTAGCCTCACTCTTGGTAGGATCGGGAACTGCAGATATCAATAGACCTTTGAGGGTATCGCTTAGACCTTGGAAAGCCCCTTCGATTTGAAAACTTGGGATGGTCGAATAGCGACGCACATCCTCATCTTCTGGGTATCGTTCGCGACGTCCGCTCAATGGTAGAGTAAGTAATCTGATTGCGTCTACAACATTGGATTTTCCACCATTGTTTTCACCGACCAATACAGTCAAATCTGGGCGGAGACTAACAGTCACATCATCACAAGACCGAAACCGCGAAATTTTTAGTCTACCTAAATACATAAATATCCTTATGTAAGTCTCTTGGATTTATTCATTCACATCAGTCTCAAACTGTATGACAACGGACGGCGCTTCAAGCAATCCACCTAACCTGATCCCATTGGTAGGGATGACATTGGCACAATTAACCGGATCAAAAATGAGCCTGATTTCATCGGTCTGGCCGGTTTCAAGCCCTGATACCAGGGCGAGAATGAAATTATTACCCCGTTCTTTTGCTCGCTGATACTCATTGTTAGACATCTCTATCTGACTCTGAGGACTACGCCCAGTGGCTTTCATCTCGATGAACAGTTTCCAGTCAATAACGCCATCGGCGCCGACGCCATGATTGCGCCGGAAGTCAATAATCTTCTGGTCGTTGGTCGTGTCCAGTGCCTGGGAAAGTAGCTCCCAACCTCTCTGCTCAAGATCCGCATTGGTATAAGCCACTGGAGTGGAAATTGACGTGTTGGTTCCTGATTTTACCGGGGGCGGTGTCGTTTTCAGTCCACGAGCGCCTTTGCTGGTGGTGGTTGTCTTAGCCGTTCCTGTACCTGTTTTGACCGAGGCACGGACCATCGCACCAACTGATGGTTTCAGCGTTCTTGGTTGTACTTGTGCAGAACGACTTTTGGGGGTCGTAACGTTAATTTTGTGTTTTAAAGCGGCATTAATATTTGTAGCGATATCTTCCATGGCTTCAGTACGTGCCTCATCACTTGCCAGCCGGATTGGCTCAGCGACTGAATCGAGACTCTTTTTCCATGCAATAGTCCACTCGGCATCAATGCGTCGACGTTCTTTCGATGGAAACAGTGAAGCGATGACTCGGCCACCGAAATCGCGGTCGCCAATAGCATCTTGATAAAAATGGAAAGCCTGAGAATTATCTAAACTCACGGCTTTGAGCGAAAGGTCAACAAATCCGCCCGGGAATTCTGGTGCTAAAGCGCGGATGGTGGCGGGGGAATCGTAAATATAGAGCGTTGTATTTTTGAACTTATCCCAACTGATAGGCAGCTTATCACGCAGATCAGGCATACTTTTTGCCAGTTCATTTGAAAGATGCTCAATTGCGTGGCCAAAGCGCAATCTTTCCTGCTCTCCACGCTCTTTCGAGTCGGTGTTATCGTTGACACTCTGAAGCTGGGGATTCAGTTCCACAACACGTAGTGCTTTAACCAGTCCTGGAAAATACTGGATATCGCAAGGAGGCACCCAGCACTGGAGGTCGGGAAGCGCTTTGCCTAATTGCTCTCTGAGTTCTGGGTTATCAAGCGAGTAAATGGGCCGTTGTGTCACCCAGCCTGAAGAGCAGAAGAGTGGTAGCGTGCGTAATTTATCTTTTGGGCCTCGCTCCTCCTTCTCGAGCCGTGTCTCCATGTAACGATAAACGTCCATCAGTTGGGATTCTGTTTCGGTGCTATACGGCTTGTGAGACAGTTCACGGCAGTATTGAATACAATCAGCAAGACTCGGTTCGGGAATATTCAGGGCATACCAAAGGTTCTGGCAATGCGATGTCGTACCTCCAGGTACAAATGGCCGCTTTCCATGGAAAATATCGAGTCCTCTGAACAATTCATTGGGTCTGGACCAGCCTCTGCCAGAAACATAGATTAACCCGCTCCCCTCAAGAAATCGGGTCCTGAGTTCTTGGATACTCAATTCGCCGACTCGTGTTGCGAAGGTAATCGTTGCGGGGCAGTGCTTTGCAATGGCCCTGTATATTTGCTGTGTCTGTGCCTGAATAACAATTTCTTCGTTCGTTCGTATCGTTTCCAGTGCGGTCAACAAGTCCCCAATCCTGACATCCGTAATGATATTTAAAACACGTAAAAATTCCTTATCGAGGTCTTTTGCATTCACGCCGCAGATGAAGGTCTGATAAAGCGTCTGAGTTTCAGGTGTTTTCAGCACGGCGGAATGGGGTAAAACCGTATCCCCTTTACCGACTGCAACCCAACTTACATCTCTTAACGTATTCAGCCACGCTGCGGTGACATTCGCTTTAGGATAAAAGTATTTAATGGCTTTGTGTGCGGAGGGAACCGATGAGGTTGGAACATACAGGCGTTGCCAGTTTTTGGTGAGAGTCGTGAGTAGGGCAGGACTCCGCCGTTTTGCGTGTTGTTTGCTTGTTGCTTTGATGCTTTGAATCACGCGTTCGAGATCCGGGGATTCGAAGTCGTAATAAACCAGTTCGGCACCATTAGCCCGAAGTTCTGCTCTCCGACGTTCAGTTACTCCGTAACGATGTTCATCAATTTTTTGTACCCGAGGCGAATATTCAACCCCAAGTAGTAGCAGGAACTTTCTGGCACCACGAGATTGTGTTCCATCCTCGCGCTTGCGCTTCGCTCCTCTAGTTATGTTGGTTTTTAAAATGGCTTCGTATTTTGCTCCAACCCACTGGATACCCGGCGTGTTGTCTGCTGCATCAGGCCAGGTAGAGTTTTCGCTATCCAGAGTTTTACACAGGTAGCTTTCTGAAAGCCGCACTTTTTGCCGTACGATCTTGCCGTTTTTATAGACATAACCATCCAGCTTAAGAATCGCGCCTATTTTGATACCTAAAGCTTTTGCTTCTGTATCCCGCAGTTTATCAAACATGTCCCGCAGCGAGCGAAGATCGTCTTCTGATATTTCGATGCTGTCTTGTTCAAATTTTTCAGCAAAGGCTAAGAGCTCAATCACCGTGTTAGCTTGACTGACAAAGGCGACATTAGCATCCAACCAGGTGATAACCTGTTCGCCTGCATCCCCATCCTCGTATGCCACATGCAGGCGCTGTAAAAGTTGCCAGCGTTGCGCAAATTCAGAAGGTGGGTTCAGCACCAGGGGAATGTCGGTTACATCATCAGAGCTACAAGAAATCGGCTCATTAAGATGTGAGAGTAAGAAAGCGCGGTCAAATAATTCACTCTCTTCATGATGTTCCACCAAGAGTGCGCCCGCCCGGACCCACCATGGTGCAGGTTTAAAATTGAAGAGTTTGTTCTCCAGGGAGTCAAGTAACTCATCTGTGCTGACAAGACTTGAGACGTTGAGTTCCTTAATGACTTCGCGCCAGCGGTCCTGAGTATCCCGGGCACTTCTGTGCAGGGCATGCTGTCCTTGATGGATACGTTCGACATCGTCCTCGCTAAGAAATGCTTTCAACGTTTGCGCTTCATAACTCAGTGCTGAAAAAGGGTAATGGCCAGAGGGTAACTGGACTACAGCATGCTGAGCTAACCAGGTACGGGTTTTATTCAGTGCAGTTGAAAAGCAGCGGTTAAGTACCGAGTTACGCTCTGGATCGACAAGTTCGGTGGTGAGCGGAATGAGGTGCCAGGCGGTTTTCGGGACGGTAGCGAGCATTCCCGCTGCAATATTTCCCACCACTTCGGCGGTGCGCTCAATGAGCCATCGGTTCCAGTCGTTTTCTATAATAGATTCGCGGGAGGTACTTGGATCGAACTGCGCATCCAGTGAAAAGGTGAGGGTTGTGGGAATGTCAGTACGAAAACCAATATAGACCCCGGATTGGGTTCGCTGTGACGAAATAGCAATGGAAATATCGGTGACTTCGCTGCGCGCTTTATGCGCTGGATGTAAATGTTCAGGAACTGCGACTGATGCTCGCCAGATGGTCCAGTCATTCTCTTGTGCTTTGGTGAATCGACACTGGAGTTTGTGCATTCCTGAGTGGTGTAATGTATAGCCCGTATCTGTCCAGTCTGAAAAAGTCAGTGCACGCTGGCTTTTTATGCTGCCATCGAGCTCGCACCATGTTAACTGGCTTACCGAAGCCAGAAACAGCAACCCGTCGTGGCGCCATGAATCAAACCATGCGGTGAGCTCTGACTCATCAAAGGCAGAATTCAGGTCCGCAACAATAAGCGTATGCTGCATCGGGTCGTAAAATCCGGGAAGGGCCGGTTCTGGTGGCAGGCGGTCAAAATCTAACTGATTACAGGAGAAATGATACGGGGCAGAGTGCACTGCAAGCGTGTCGGCAATACGGAGAAGGGTTTTCATACCGATACCAAAACGCCCGCGCTGATCGGTTCGATTAGTCTTGGAAGTCTGATAGGGGAGGACCATGCCGAGCACATTAAGACAGGTAACCGGGGCACCGTCGTGAACTAGCAAAAGTTGTTTACCTGTTTTCGTCTGCCTGAGTGCAAACCATACCTGTGTGGCCCTGACATCATCGGCGTTCTGTATCACTTCGATGATCCCCTGAAAGGTGGCCACGGCAAGATCTTCTGCGCCTGCTGTTGCGCGTTCAACCAGATCTTTAAATATGCCGGCCGCATTTTTAAGTTCGCTGGCCGCAGTATCCATCATGGCGTTCGCAAACTCAGTGGTTCGGGGATCGTGAATATGTGCTGCTGCAGGATCATTATCAATGATAAGTCGGGCGGCATTTTTCCCTTTAAGGGTATCTGATAGGTCGGGTGCTGTGCTGGTGTGCTGGGAAAGGGACATAGAGCAAAAGACTCGCTGGAAGTGATGACAAAGGCTGTAAGCCTGTTATCAGGCCTTTGCAGCCGTACCCTGTTTGATGAGAATGATAGTGGCGTGGCGCACCGCAGACGGCACTATCAACGATGTCTCGTATTGATAAGCGAGGGGCTCGCTTGGTACTGGTTAAGTTCCCACTCTGATTGGATTACGCTAGCTTACCATTTTGTTGTTTGCTAGTGGATGATTTCCGCAGGACGAGATAAGTGGACGTTCTTCGAAAGAAATATAGACAGCAGTTTTCTGCATGCCCTGAGTACCTGAGTATTCGTTAGCGAACGTGGAGCACTTACTGGCTCGAAAGCAAAGCGGCAATCATCAAATCACATGATTCTGGCACAATATTCGTAACCAGTAAGCGCATACCCTGAATCACTTAAAAGTGTAACTCTCAGGGTTCGAATGACTATATCTGGCGCAGAACAGCCTGTCAGCATTATAAAAGTATTCAGATATATATCATTCCTCTGAACATACACGATTAACGGTGAAATCTCACGATTCTGCCGTTTTTTTATTATTTTTCAGAGGAGTAGTAATGAACAATTCTGAAGGTTTGAAGTCGTTTCAGCAATCGCTTGCTGGTCTGCCACAGTGGGTATCAGAGCGGATTCTGCAGCAAATAAACCAGTTAACAAACTACGAGCCAGTTATTGGCGTTATGGGTAAATCCGGAGCCGGGAAATCCAGCCTGTGTAATGCACTGTTTGCCAGTGAGGTATCACCTGTCAGCGATGTGGCGGCCTGCACCCGTGAACCTTTACGCTTTCGTCTGCAGGTTGGTGACCGCCATATGACGCTGGTGGACCTGCCCGGCGTGGGCGAAAGTGGCGCTCGCGATAACGAATATGCTGCGCTGTACCGCGAACAGCTTCCCCGGCTTGACCTGGTGCTGTGGCTGATTAAGGCCGATGACCGGGCGCTGGCAGTGGATGAACACTTTTATCATCAGGTGATTGGTGAGGCATTCCGGCATAAGGTGCTGTTTGTTATCAGCCAGTCGGATAAGGCCGAGCCCACCAGCGGTGGGGGGCCATTGTCCAAAGAGCAGAAGCAGAATATCAGCCGTAAAATCTGTCTGCTGCATGAGCTGTTCCAGCCCGTACATCCGGTGTGTGCCGTGTCGGTCCGTCTTCAGTGGGGACTGCGGGTGATGGCTGAGCGAATGATTAAGTGCCTGCCACGTGAGGCCACCAGCCCGGTGGTGTCGCAACTCCAGTCTTCCTTTCGCACAACGGTAGTCCAGGAGCAGGCTCGTAGCGATTTTGGTGAAACCGTCGGTGCTGTACTCGATAGCATCAGTGCCTTTCCCCTGATACCCGCCCCGGTGCGGGCAGTCATACGCGCGGTGCGCGATACCGTGGTGTCGGTTGCCCGTAGCGTCTGGAATTTCTTCTTCTGAGTATTTAATCCTGCCAGTTGATTTCCTAGCCCTGTCGCCTTCATGCGACGGGGATTTCTTTTATATATTTTCCCGTTATGAGGAGTCTGCTTATGACCCGTCTGGCTTCGCGCTTTGGCGCAGCAAATCTTATTCGTCGTGACCGTCCGTTAACCCGTGAAGAGTTATTTCGGGTGGTGCCCAGCGTATTCAGCGAGGACAAACACGAATCCCGCAGTGAGCGATACACATACATACCGACCATCTCTCTGCTGGACAGTCTGCAGCGGGAAGGCTTTCAGCCGTTCTTTGCCTGTCAGACCCGGGTGCGTGACCCGGGGCGTCGGGAGCATACGAAGCATATGCTGCGCCTGCGTCGGGAGGGACAGATTACCGGTAAACAGGTGCCGGAAATTATCCTGCTCAACTCTCACGATGGCACCAGTTCGTATCAGATGCTGCCGGGGTTATTTCGTGCCGTGTGTCAGAACGGCCTCGTTTGCGGCGAGTCATTTGGTGAAGTAAGAGTGCCGCACAAAGGCGATGTGGTGAGTCAGGTGATTGAAGGGGCCTATGAGGTGCTGGGGATTTTTGACGGGGTGGAAGAAAAGCGGGATGCCATGCAGTCTCTGCTGTTGCCGCCACCTGCGCAGCAGGCACTGGCAAAGGCTGCGCTCACCTACCGCTTTGGTGAGGACCACCAGCCCGTGACCGAATCGCAGATACTCTCCCCGCGCCGCTGGCAGGATGAGAGCAATGACCTGTGGACCACTTATCAGCGCGTGCAGGAAAACCTGATTAAGGGCGGGCTCAGTGGACGTAATGTTAAAGGCGGGCGGACGCACACCCGTGCCGTACGTGGCATTGACGGGGATGTGAAGCTTAACCGGGCACTGTGGGTGATGGCGGAAACATTGCTTACACAACTGCAGTAGTCATTACCTTTGTTGCCATGTTGTTAATATCGGACACCACCTGTCCGCATTGCAACGTACTGACAGATCTCACTCCCTCGAAGATGACCTGTAACCCCCACCACATCTGACTTTTGCAGAAATGAAAAATAGTTTCTGCAGTGTCCATACCCTGTCCGCACCCCTCTTTAAAGTATTCACATCATTTTCAGTCAGTTAACTTTCACGGAGAACCATTCATGACACAGGCAGAACGCCGCCATGACCGGCTGGCTGTCAGGCTGTCACTGATAATCAGCCGTCTGGTGGCGGGGGAAACGCTGAGCGTACGCAAACTGGCCGCTGAGTTTGGCGTGTCGGTGCGCACACTGCGGCGGGATTTTCGTGAGCGGCTGATGTATCTGGACCTGGAATATCAGTCCGGCTACTGCCGCTTACGTACTGCTGGTAGTGAGATGCAGATGGTGCCAGATGTGCTTATCTTTGCCCACCGGAGCGGGCTGGCCGGGCTTTTCCCTGGCCTTGACCGCCGCCTGGTGAACGCACTGCTGATGTGTGACGAGTCTCCCTGCGTGATATCGCCCGCCAATCCGCTCCCTTCACCGTCTGGCTCATTGTCTTTCTGGCGGTTGATTCAGGCTATTACCGGGCGCAGGCGGGTGATGCTGATTGCGGATGGACAGCGCTGTGAGCGACTGGCTCCCTGTCGGTTGCTCATCCACCAGCAGGCCTGGTACCTGGTGGGTGAGTACGGCGGACATATCGCCGTATTCACCCTGGATGAAATCCATCTGGTTCAGCCCCTGCAGGAGACGTTCCGCCGTAATGACAGTCTGTGCCGCCTGGCTGAAGACCCGGTGTTCATTCAGGCCTTGCCCCATTTTCGCTTTATCCAGCAGTCACTGCTTGCGTTTATTCCGGCTGACAACTCACCGGAATAGCACAGGCTTTGTTAACAACCCGGCAACAGGGAGGAGCCCTATGCCCGTTATTGTCATTATCGCCATTGTTGTCATCGTCATCATTCTCAACAAAACCGGGGTGTCCGACAGCCTCACGGCCCTGACACTTGGCACCGTTGCTGCACTGCTGACGGGCGGTGGCGCAGCCGGTGCCGCCAGTGTTGCGCTGACGCCGTTCATCGGTGTTCCGGTAGGCATTTTCGTGGGGATTTATGTCTTTGCCAAAGTCGTTCGTCTGATTTCAGGAAAAAAATAATGAAACGTAAAACATTCCCTCTGCTGGCACTGGTTGCCACCACCCTGTTGCTGAGCGCCTGCGATGACAGGAATGATGATCTGAAAGCCATCAGCAAATTCAGGGACCTCACACCTCCGCGATTTAGTGACGTGGTGAGCCGCCAGGATGATGTCAGTGAGGAATGGACACAGATTGGTTTCTCCACCGGCCTCACCCTGCAGGTCTTACGCACCCGCCAGTCGCCGGAAGGTTGCGAGGGTGGCAGTTACTACTATCTGGTGGATATGAAGGAAAAAACCGTGCAGCCGCTGATGAATGCGCTGTGTATTGCTGACAACATCAAACTGGAATACCACGAGGTCACGGACCCGTATACGAAGGAAAAATACTTCGAATACTCCCATGACGGCAAACTGATGGGGCGGCTGCTGATACCATCAAATCCTGATAATCAGGAATAAAAACAAAGATAAAGGAGACAGGAATGAAAACACATTCGCTCAGCCGGTTTGCGCTGGCAGGCGTACTGCTCGCGAGCTTTAATGCTTCTGCGGTTCCCGGACTCTGGCAGCAGGGTTACGGCCAGGGCAATGCGGAATACAGCGTGACGGACGCCAGTGGGAAGATGTTTACCATAAACTGTACAGGCAATCCGGACCAGAACGGTATCTACCAGCACTCGGTTTTTCTTACCCTCGCGGGAGACAAAACGGTCAGTTCGCATGATGACGGTACCGATATCACGGTAGTGATGAACCACCAGCAGTACGGAATTCCGTCCAGCCTGGGCTGGCGTAACGGGGATAACGCCTGGTACGGCTTCATCATGGATATCCGTAAGGCCTCGCAGTTCGAGGTCTACGTCAATGACCGCAAAGCGGGTAACTTCAGTGCTGACCTGAAGAATGCCGCGAAGGTCCTGCCCACGCCCGGAGACTGCGGTAACGACTGATACATTCATTTCGCATGCAATCCAGCCCCGACAGCCATCAGGCTGCCGGGTTTTTCTTTTTTTGTTACATGAATGCCACGTATAAGCCTTACGCTGTATCCCGTAGCAATGAAGGTTCGGTCTCAGTAATGAGAGATTGTATGATCTTCTAACGCAAAAAAACGTACCCGATTCAAACTGGCGAAGCGTATTAAGCCATTTATTACGCGAGATTATTCTACTCCGCATAACAGAATTATCAGTCATCCATATACATGCTTTAATACCAGACCTGCGAAATCGATACCAACAACGCTGATCGTGTTCATGTGAGGTTACACCAAGATTGATGCAGTTTTCTGTAAAAGTATTGCATTTACTACATTATGAAGTTGAGTTCATCGCATCACTAAAATATAACTTTTTGTTAGATAAATATTATATTGGAGAAAAAATCAAACTATGCATCCAGGGATGCTCCAGGGATGCTCCAGGGATGCTCCAGGGATGCTCCAGCGATTGACTATCGTTGGATGTAACGGATTGCGGATGTCAAGGGTACATTTCATGTATTTTTTTGCACGATAATAAGTGCAAAATAGAATATTTCATTTTTGAGGGTGTATATATATCTATATCACGTAGATAGCATCATGCTAGCATCTTGTTATGGTAATTATTTAGAGGAGTGTGCAAATGGTGCATTATATATTAGCGACTCATGGGAAAATGGCCGGAGGGATGAAGTCCTCTGCTGAGATGCTATTGGGCCCTACAAATAATCTTTCAGTTTATGATGCATACGTTGACGAAGAAGATATAAGTGTTGGTATTCAAAGAATCATTCGTTCTATTGACGAAAATCAGAAAATAGTAATGCTCTCAGATATGCGGGGGGGAAGTGTAAACCAGAAAATGATGGGGTATTTAGGAGGGGATAATATATTTTTAGTTACTGGGCTGAACCTAGCTCTGTTATTGACTTTGTTGGTTGATTACTCTGATGATATTGATGAGCAAAAGCTTTCTAAAGTAGTAGAAGAGCATCGAGACTCAATGCAAGTTGAGTCACTCGATTTTAAGATCGAAGATGATTTTTTGTAAGGATAATTTATGATAAACCTTTTCAGGATTGATGAGCGTTTGATTCATGGCCAAGTGGCAATAAAATGGTCAAAATATTCAGATGTAAGTCATATTGTTGTTGCAAATGATAATGCTGCAAATAATTTAATTGTCGAGAAAACTTTAAAAATGGCAGCTCCAGCAACGATAAAAACTGCCATTAAGTCAATCGATAGCGCAGTTGATCTATTAAATGATCCTAGGGTAAGCAAAATGAAGCTTCTTGTTTTAGTCGCTTCACCACATGACGCAGTTGAGGTAATTAAAAATATACCGGGAGTACCATATGTAAATGTTGGGAATTATGGGCGTGTAATACAAGAAAAAAATAATGAAAATAGAACAAGATATGCAGGTAACCTTTACTGTAATGATGAGGATGTTAGGAGCTTTCAAGAATTGATGAGAATGGGTTTGAAATGTATTTATCAGCCGACACCAGAAGATAGTGCTGAGGATATGGTGTCATTTTTTAAATAAAAGAGAGGTAAGCATGGTCATTAGTGGAATACTTGCTGCCATAGTTTGGGTATTTGTTCAGGGGGTGGATAGATTACTATCATGGCAAACTCTGCAAAGACCTTTAGTTACAGCAATGTTAACCGGTCTGGCATTTGGCGATATACAAACAGGCATCGTCATGGGAGCAGCGCTAGAAGCGATATTTATGGGTATTTCGGCAATTGGAGGCACAATTCCGGCTGATGCATGCTCTGCAAGTATTATTTCAGTAAGTATGGCTGTATTAACGAATGCAAACATGACTACAGGAATAGCCCTAGCATTGCCTATAGGTACTCTACTTGCAACTACAGGATCAGTATGGAAAATATTTTTATCATCCCTAGCTCCTTATTGGGAAAAATTGGCACAAAGTGGTAATGATAAAAAATTCCTTCACACTTTGATTTTCTTCGGAATTATTGTCGACCGGTTGCCACAAACTATCATTATTTTTGCATCTGTAGCATTTGGGGTTTCTGGACTTGAATATGCGATTAATTATCTTCCTGTCTGGGTAATGAGCGGCTTTGATGCTGCTGCAGGAATGATGACTGCGGTGGGGTTTGCGATCCTGGCAGCAATGATTTGGGATAAAATATTCATTGGTTTCTTCTTTATCGGATTTGTTTTGGCACAATATTTTAAATTAGATACAGTGGCTATCGCTATAATAATGGGGGTAGTGTCATTAATGTATTTTGTAAATGATAAGAAAATTTTAGATTCTAGAAGTGAAACCAAGAGAGGTATAGCAGATAATAATAAGGATGAGGACTTTTTCGATGAGTAAAAATAAGAGTGATAAAGACATACCATTGGAAGATAAAAAAATACTAAAGTCTATGTATTGGCGTTCTGGATTAGTCATGTCAGGATTTAACTTGGTCAAGATGGAGGGCAATGCGTTCTGTGCGACAATGTCTCCATGCCTTAAAAAGTTATATGTAGATGAAAATGAAAGAAGAAAAGCGTTACTGAGACATAATGGTTTCTTTAACACAAATGCTGTATTGTTCCCATTTATTGCAGGACTTACTTACGCTCTTGAAAAAGAGAAAATGGAGAAAGGTTCTGTTGATGATGATGCCATAGAGAACATTAAAGTTTCGCTGATGGGGCCATGTGCCGGTATTGGTGATGCATTGTTTTTCAATAGCTTAAGGATAATTGTTGCAGGAATCTCAATGGGGTTTGCTGCACAAGGAAATATACTTGGCCCAATATTGTTTATATTACTCTATGGGGGAACTCAAATGATTTCCCGATGGAAGTTTTTAAATATTGGGTTTACTATGGGTACATCGTTTATAGATAAAGTATTTGCATCTGGCCTTATGAGTTCGCTGACTAAATCAGCATCCATTTTGGGACTAAGCATGGTTGGTGCTATGGTTGCCAAAATGGTAAATGTGAAATTAAAGTGGACCATAGATATAGGAAAATCTCCGATTGTAGTACTGGATGTAATTAATTCAATCATGCCCAATTTGTTATCGATTCTATTGTTATTCTCATTTGTATATCTTCTGAAAAAAGGATACAAACCAATTACACTAGTTATTGGGCTTTTAATAGTCAGTGTTTTATTAGCATTCTTTGGGGTTTTTTGAATAAATTTACTAGGAGTGGTTTTAATGAATAACTTCCAATTTATTAAAGTATGTTCAGAATCTCCATACGAACGTGGAGTTCAGTATGGGTCACAAGCCAAAAGCAAAATTATCGACGGGGTGGTAAAGTATAAAAAACTGTTTCTTGAAACAACAGGGAAATCCTGGGAACACTTACAAGGATATATTGAATCATATAGTAAGTTTATAGAAAAGAATGCTCCTGATCTATTGACCGAAGCTTCAGGGATCGCAAATGGGGCTGGAGTACATCTGAATGAAATTATGCTTTTGAACTGCCGTTACGAAATCACAAAATTTTCAAGTAACGCTGCAAGTACACATGAGTGTACTACTGGGGCATTACTTTCTGACACAACAAGGAATAATAATATTTTCATGATTAAAAACTGGGATTATAAACCAGGGATCGTTGAAAATATCGTGGTAATACATATAGATGAATGTAATGGCACTCAAATTCTTGGTGTCGCTGAAGCTGGGCAGTTAATTAGAGATGGGATTAATAATCATGGGGTTGGCATTGTAAATAATAATCTAAAATCAATTTATGATACAGAACTGCCAGGAATGCCTTCAACTTTCCTGAGACGTAGCATTTTATCTTGTAATTCATATGATAATGCTTTGAAAAAATCCATCTCTACAAAGAGAACAGTTTCTGTAAATATGATGCTGGTTTCTGATGAAGATAAGGCTGTTGACATCGAAGCATATCCAGAAGGGTGTGATTTCGTCAAGCCAATTAACGGAATTATAACCCATGCAAATCATTTTACTATTAATCCTGAAATAAATGCCAAAAAATCAGATGATTTTATGAGGGATACCAGATTGCGATACTTACTGGGGAAAAAGTATAAATATATAGAACTGGAAACTATTAAGACAGCTTTACAAGACCATGAGTTTTATCCGCTCTCTTTATGTGGGCATGATGAACCAGTACATGAAGATCCAATGAAGGGTCGAACCACTGTTGCATCTATGATTTTCGATTTAACTGAAAAAAAACTTTACGTCAGTAAAGGATGTCCGTGCACAAATGCATACAATGAATATTCTTTATTTCAAAGTGATTGTGATGTTTAATCAAATTTTTTTCTTTCATATAAAAGGTCGTCTTCTGAGTATTTAGTGTGATGGTTTTATTGTTTATATTAAAGATAGGTAGTGTAATGATTTAAGTCGTGGCGCTCATTTAGCTGTAGTAATGTGTTATTGTTATAATAATGCTATATATTGCATGTGGTTCTATATTTTCATGGCAAAATAAATCAATTTATAAATAATGAAATGAACGTCACGACAATCTTTTCTAAATTAATGATTTTCCCCAGTTAAGTATTATTTGCTTCCTGTTTTATAAATTCACAACGGATGAAAGAAAATAGAAACCCATTAAAATATTACATGGAAATCTCAGGGTTCTGAAAATAGCGCCTGTCTCCAGGGGGCATTATGTTTGGCAATAATAAATTCACGCAAGTTAAGCGTTCAGAAAATAAAAAGATGGCTGCTATTACTCTATTCTTGAAAGAGAACGATTTAAGCGTTGATACAACTGTCGAAATATTTATCACCGTCAGCCGTGATAACCACCTGATTGCCTGCGGTGGTATTGCTGGAAATATCATTAAATGCGTGGCCATCAGCAAATCCGTGCGCGGTGAAGGCCTGGCACTGACTCTGGCCACCGAACTAATCAATCTCGCGTATGAACGCCACTGTACGCACCTCTTCATCTATACCAAAACCGAGTACGAATCGCTGTTTAAACAGTGCGGTTTTTCTACGCTCACCAGCGTTCCCGGCATTATGGTATTGATGGAAAACAGCACCACACGCCTGAAACGCTACGCCGAATCACTGGCAAAACAGCGCCATGAAGGGAAAAAAATTGGCTGTATCGTCATGAACGCCAACCCTTTCACTAACGGACATCGTTTTCTGATCCAACAGGCGGCCGCGGAATGTGACTGGCTGCATCTGTTTTTGGTGAAAGAAGATACCTCGCGTTTTCCGTATGAAGACCGCCTGCATCTGGTGCTTAAAGGGACAAAAGATATTCCTCGTTTAACCGTTCATCGCGGTTCGGAATACATCATTTCTCGCGCCACGTTCCCGTGTTACTTCATCAAAGAGCAGAGCGTTATTAACCAATGCTACACCGAAATAGACCTGAAAATCTTCCGCCAGTATCTGGCTCCGGCTCTCGGCGTCACACGCCGCTTCGTCGGTACTGAACCATATTGCACCGTCACCTCCCAGTACAACAACGATATGCGTTACTGGCTGGAGACCCCAACGCTTCCCGCTCCACCGATTGAACTGGTGGAAATTGAGCGGCTGTGCTTCCAGGAGATGCCGATTTCCGCCTCCTGGGTGCGCAAGCTGCTGGTTAAAAAAGATCTCACGGCTATCGCATCCCTGGTCCCTGACGCCACGCTGCAGTATCTGCAAAGCATGGTTGAACGAGCCTCATCGGGTACGGCGGTCCGCCAAAATACCCCGCATTAGCAACAGGTGAAAAATGAAAATAAACCAGGCAGCCGTCGCAGGCACACTCGAGTCCGGTGATGTGATGATTCGCATCGCACCACTCGATTCGCAGGATATTGACCTGCAGGTTAACAGTAGCGTCGAAAAGCAGTTCGGTGATGCCATCCGGGCCACCATTCTGGACGTTCTGTCCCGCTGCAACGTACGCGGCGTGCAATTGAATGTTGATGATAAAGGCGCACTGGACTGCATTTTACGTGCGCGACTGGAAGCACTACTGGCCCGCGCTGGCGGTATTCCGGCACTGCCATGGGAGGATTGCCAGTGATTTCCGAATCTTTGCAACAACGTAAAACCCGTACTCGCCGCAGCATGTTGTTCGTACCGGGCGCCAATGCCGCCATGGTCAGCAACTCGTTCATCTACCCGGCAGATGTGCTGATGTTCGACCTAGAAGACTCCGTCGCGTTGCGTGAAAAAGATACCGCTCGCCGCATGGTGTACCACGCGCTGCAGCATCCGCTGTATCACAACGTTGAAACCATCGCGCGTGTAAACGCCCTCGACTCCGAATGGGGTATCAACGACCTTGAAGCCGTGGTACGCGGCGGTGCTGACATCGTACGTTTACCGAAGACCGATACCGCGCAGGATGTCATCGACATCGAAAGCGAAATCCTGCGTATCGAAAACGCCTGTGGCCGTGAGCCTGGCAGCACCGGTCTGTTAGCCGCCATCGAATCGCCGTTAGGAATTATCCGCGCGGTAGAAATTGCCCATGCTTCCGAGCGTCTGATCGGTATTGCCCTGGGTGCGGAAGATTATGTACGTAACCTGCGCACTGAGCGCTCACCGGAAGGTACTGAACTGCTGTTTGCCCGCTGCTCTATTTTGCAGGCTGCACGTTCTGCCGGTATTCAGGCGTTCGACACCGTGTATTCCGATGCCAACAACGAAGCAGGTTTCCTGCATGAAGCCGCACACATCAAGCAGCTGGGTTTTGACGGCAAATCGCTCATCAACCCGCGCCAGATCGAACTCCTGCATAACCTGTACGCCCCAACGCGCAAAGAGCTGGCTCACGCCCGTTTGGTCGTAGAAGCCGCTGAAGCCGCCGCTCACGAAGGTCGTGGCGTAGTTTCCCTGAACGGCAAAATGGTCGATAGCCCGGTTATCGAGCGCGCCCTTCTGGTTATCTCCCGTGCAGAACTTTCCGGCATTCGCGAAGAATAAGGCAAAAAAATGACGCAGAAAATCGAACCGTCTCAACATCAGGATCGCGTGGCGACCTGGAGCCGTCATGCAGAAAGTGAGCTTTCCGCCTATCAGAGCACCGTAAAAGTAGAATTGCAGGCGCAAAAACCGCGCGACAAAAAGTTGTGCGCTAACCTGGAAGACGCCATTCGTCGTTCAGGTTTACAGGATGGTATGACCATCTCTTTCCACCACGCTTTTCGCGGTGGCGATCTGACGATTAACATGGTGATGGACGCCATCGCCAGTATGGACTTTAAAAATCTGACGCTGGCCTCCAGCTCCCTGAGCGACTGCCATGCTCCGCTGGTTGAGCACATCCGTCAGGGCGTGGTTAGCCGCATTTATACCTCCGGTCTGCGTGGCCCGCTGGCGGAAGAAATCTCACGTGGCCTGTTGGCCGAACCGGTACAGATTCATTCCCACGGTGGTCGTGTACACCTGGTGCAAAGTGGCGAGCTCAGCATTGATGTGGCGTTCCTCGGTGTACCGTCCTGCGACCAGTTTGGCAACGCCAACGGTTATACCGGTAAAGCGTGCTGCGGCTCACTGGGCTATGCCCGCGTAGACGCCGAAAACGCGAAACAGGTTGTCCTGCTGACTGAACAGCTGCTGACATATCCGCATAACCCGGCCAGCATTACACAGGATCAGGTGGATCTGATCGTACAGATCGATCAGGTCGGCGATGCGGACAAAATCGGTGCCGATACGACCCGCATGACCACTAACCCGCGTGAATTGTTAATCGCCCGTAGCGCGGCAGAGGTCATTGCTAACTCCGGTTACTTCAACGAAGGCTTCTCACTGCAGACAGGAACCGGCGGTGCTTCTCTGGCCGTTACGCGTTTCCTGGAAGACAAAATGCGCAGCCGTGATATCCGTGCCGACTTCGCGCTGGGCGGCATTACCTCTACCATCGTTGACCTGCACGAAAAAGGCCTGATTCGCAAACTGCTGGACGTTCAGAGCTTTGACCGTAACGCCGCGGAATCGCTGGCCCGCAATCCGAACCATATCGAAATCAGTGCAAACCAGTATGCCAACTGGGGCTCAAAAGGCGCATCCGTCGATCGCCTGGACGTCGTAGTACTGAGCGCGCTGGAGGTTGATACCAGCTTCAACGTGAACGTACTGGCCGGTTCTGACGGCGTACTGCGCGGCGCATCCGGCGGTCACTGCGATACCGCGGTTGCCGCTGCGCTGTCTATCATCGTCGCGCCGCTGGTTCGCGGACGCATCCCGACGCTGGTTGACAACGTGCTGACTTGCGTAACCCCTGGCTCCAGCATTGACATTCTGGTCACTGACCACGGTATCGCCGTCAACCCTGCACGTCCTGAACTGGCAGAACGTCTGAAAGAAACCGGTATGAAAGTGGTGTCCATTGAATGGTTGCGCGAACGTGCACAGCAACTCACCGGTCAGCCACGCGCTATCGAATTCACTGACCACGTGATTGCCGTTGTACGTTACCGCGATGGTTCAGTGATTGACGTTGTGCATCAGGTGAAGGAATAAGCCATGCACCTGCTCCCTGAACACGCCACTCAACACGCGGTTTCAATTCCCGAGTTGCTAACCAGCCGTGATGAGAGACAAGCAAGGCAACTTACTTGCCTCGCGAGTCATTCTTCGCCACTGATCTCTTATACAGTAGTAGCGCCAGGTTCGATTAAAGACAGCGAGTTAACACGTCGCATTTTTAATCATGGCATGACAGCCTTGCTCGAACTGGCTGAAAAATCATCCTGGATTGTGAGGGCGCAAACTACGCTGGTTTCTGCCAGCGGGCCGGAAGGCCTGTTGTCCATTGAAGCCCCAGCCTACGACCTCAAGTTTGCCACAATCGGGCTTGAGAATTCACATCCGCTGGGACGGTTATGGGACATCGATGTCCTTACTCTTGAGGAGGGAATTCTGTCCCGGAGTCATTTCGCGCTCCCTGCCCGCCGCTGTCTGCTGTGCGAGCAAAGCGCTGCCGAATGTGCGCGAGGTAAAACCCACGCGCTTTCCGACTTACTCTCTCAGATGGAGGCACTGCTGCAAGATGCCGATTCTCGCTACATCAACCAATAACGCAGCCCTTCCTCTGGTTCTGCCTGATGCTTACGCAACGCTTGCGTGGCGGGCCATGTTGACTGAAGTCAACTTGTCGCCCAAACCGGGTCTGGTGGATCGTATTAACAGCGGCGCACATAAAGATATGGCGCTGGATGATTTTCACCGCAGTGCGGAGGCTATCCAAACTTGGTTGCCAAGATTTATCGAATACGGCGGATTCAGCACGCAGCTTTCGCCTGAAGATGTATTGCAGGGACTGCGTCCACTGGGTATGGCCTGCGAAGCCGAGATGTTCCGCGCCACTGCTGGGGTAAACACCCACAAAGGCAGCATCTTTTCACTGGGACTGCTGTGTGCCGCTATTGGCCGCTTGCTTCAGCTCCGCCTCGCAGTCACTGCGGAAACTATTTGCTCTACGGTAGCAACATTTTGCCGTGGCTTGACCGAGCGCGAACTGCGCCAGAACAATCAACAACTAACGTCTGGTCAACGTCTTTATCAACAAATGGGTTTAACCGGCGCACGGGGTGAAGCCGAATCGGGATACTCATTAGTAATCCAGCATGCTCTGCCACACTATCGGAGCCTATTGGCAAAGGATCTCGATCCTGAACTGGCCTTACTGGACACTTTACTGCTGCTGATGTCTGTAAATGGCGATACCAATGTGGCCTCCCGCGGCGGCGCAGAAGGTTTGCGCTGGTTACAGAAGCAAGCCACCAAACTATTGCAGCAGGGAGGAATTCGTACCCCCGCCGATCTAGAATACCTGCGTCAGTTCGACAAACAGTGCATTGAACGTAACCTCAGTCCCGGAGGTTGCGCCGACCTGCTGATAGTTACTTGGTTCTTAGCTCAGATTTCACAAGTTCATTATTAATATAATTACATATCCATTCTAGATAGAGCCGAATATTATTTTCTTGATATATAAATATATCTGCTGATCATTGTATATAACACTAACTTTTTTAATCCAGAAGTTGGTTGTAGAGTAATCATTTTTTTATGCGCTAACACTTTGCGAGTTCAATTTTAATTAATTCTTTAAATTGGTTTACTGTTTTCTGTCGGATTATTTTTTCAGTTTTATTTCTGTCATTTGTTAAAGCACAGGTGAATTGCGAATAAAGTTTTGCCAATGTATTATCCCCCTTGAAGTTCATTGTGATAATAACTATTATTTTTATGTTTTTCTTATTCCATTTACTGATTTTATTTAACTCGTAAATATCGAATATGCTACTTGTGACTAAGCTAGTTGGTAATGTGATTATCAACATTTCACTCCAAATGCATAAGTCATCAAAATCATTAATATAATTATAGAAACTTTCTCTAGAAGCATTGTCAGTCCAGTATTTAAATGCGCAAAAATTTAAAAAATCATTTCGGTTATTATATTTGTAATTCTCATGTAGTATATATGAAGTTAGTTTTAGTTTTGTTAATGATTCTAGTATGGGGTATCCATCAAGAATGATTTTTTCATATATCATATTGAGTTGTGAACTACTTGGAATTGAGTCAACATATACGAATGGAAGTTCGAAATTATAGTAGTAAGACTCAAAGTTTGATATTAGATAATCATAGTCATCTTGCTTAATGCTTCTTACTTCATAAGAGTTTAAGCAGGATATTTTTGAGAACCATACTGAGCCGTATTTTTTTATTATTCTATTTTTTATTATCTCGCTACTTTCCAAGCCATTCTGAGCAGTAATAATTATTTTTCTCGGAGTGTAGTTATAATTAATTCCATCTAAGCATGAGTAGAGGCAAATGGCTAGCTTTATAAGCTCAGCAGGATTAACACATATATCTTTTGTATTAGTTAGAAATCTGGAAATGTCAATTGCCAAAGCCATGCAAAAGCCACAACCGCTAAACATATTGTTTTCAATTTTCTTTCCAAGGATTAGATTGTATCCAATCCCATTGAAACTATTCCTTAATACTATTGGAATGATACTTGCGTTAATGATATTTCTGAAACCATATATGGAGGGGATGTGTATCCCCCATGTTAAATCTAGGTGGTGAAATATTTCATCTGAAATAGATTCTGATTGAGATACTATTGAGCTCCAGTTGGCATCATATTGCGCATGCTGGTTATGATCAATAAAGAATAGGATTAATAATTCTAAACTGAGTACCTCTTCGAGGCCAAATGTAATATAAGGATATAACTCTTTTATTTTTTGAAGGATCTGTTCTGCGCATTTATATTCGTTGTGATAGTTCAACAAAATAGCTCTATTGTGAAATAATTCAATGTCTTTTTTCTGTTTTATTCTATTTATGCTCAAGAGGATATAACATGTTATTTTGTGTGTGTTACTGTCAATAATTCTGATATTATTAAGCCTAAGTTCACTAAGAAGGATTTTTCTTATCTCAAGTTTATTGATATCTTCTACTTGAAAAATATTTTTATAGCCATCGACTTTTGTTTCTGGTAAGCATCTGACATCATGACTTAAAATCATTTCAGTCATACACAATCTGCGGTTTATCTCTAGTCCACAAATCTTTAACCCTTTTTTATTTTGGCTGAGAATTGTTATGTTGAAAGATGAAAAAATATCTCTTACTCGTTGCATTTCTTTATTAATGCTACTTGCCGATAAAAACAAAGCATGCCCAATATCATCTAGCGTAATATAATCATTTTGAAGCAAAAGATACTGAACAATATTGTTTGCATGGTCCTCATGTTCCATCGTATATGTCATGTTAGAGAAGTGATGGTTTAATTCTTTATTTATTGTTGAAAATAATTTATCATCCTTTATTTCGACCCAAAATCCAATTCCTTTAGTTGAATGTAACTCAAGGCCAAGGAGGGGGCCAACTAATTTGAGTTCTTTTAACTCATTTTTTATTGTTCTTTCACTACACCCTATACTCTTCGCTAATTCAGTTGAGGTCAAAACATTATTTGTGAGCGTTAATGTATATATTATTTTTTTTAATCTCTCACTATGTATTTTCAATATATCCTCCCTGCAATATATTTATGATTCTGCATTTATTATAATATGATATCATATTGTGTAAATGAATACTGTGATCTGTGTATTGAATCGATGAGTTTATATGTCATATATAAAAAGTTATTTTTAATTATATAAAAATATTGCTTGTTACTAGCTAAATGAATAAGGTTGCTATACATTCGTGTAAATGAAAAAATTCAGGCAGATATTATCGTTATGACAACACTCAAATGGGCCGCAGTGAATCACCTTTTGGCGGAAACTCTTTATAGAGGTCTATAAGGATAATAGCTAATTAGAAATGATGCTAATTAATAAAACATGTACTTTCAATGACGCCTCCTGTAACTCTTTAAAGTAACTCAATTGATTGTGAAAAGTAGATTGTGTTACGGGTCGGGCGCTTTATGGGATTTATACCCGTCATACTTCAAGTTGCATCTTTGTTGGCTGCGTTCACTCACCCGCATCACTTACTTGAGTAAGCTCAGCGGGACTCATTCGATTGCCGCCTACCCGCATCTTGAAGTAGCTTGGGTATAGTAGCTAATGATGTGAGGTTGTTATGTTCAATGATTTGAGAATGTTTTACCGGTAAGATACTCCTCCCTCTCAGCAATGGGAGGCCGCTTTTATTAGTACCCAAAATGAAGGTATAGGTCAGTACTCCTCCTCAATACAATCTATATGCACACCTCAAAAAATTATTTTTAATAAATTAAATAATTGGATTCATTGCTTATGGTAACATGTGTCTCCCGGATTATAGAATCTCTTTCTCAATCACAAAACCGATAGTCCATTGAAAAACGGTGCAGCTGTTTGGGTCACTATGCGCCGCTCTCCTACGATTATTACAGTGGGGGTTGATCTCTGTAAGCTATGAACGAGAAGCCGTGCCTGTGCAGGTGTTTGCGGCTCTGACTTTACAAACCAGATTACTCGATTGTACGAAGCGTATTAATGTCATTAGACATTATTGCAGCGAGGTGTTTAGTGATCTTTTCTACAGACCAATCCCACCACGCTAATCTTTCCAGTTCGAATACTATTTCATCTGAAAATCGTGATTTAATGACTTTTGCAGGGTTTCCACCGACAATCGTATAAGCGGGCACATCCGTTGTGACAACAGTCTGGGAGGAGATAATCGCACCGTTGCCGATCTTCACACCAGGCATGATAAGCGCTTTATACCCGATCCAGACATCATTCCCGATTATCGTATCGCCTTTGTATGGCAAGTCTCCAGGCTTTGGCATCGCCTTTTCCCATCCATTACCGAAAATATAAAATGGAAACGTAGAGAAGCCAGATAATTTATGGTTTGCACCATTCATTATGAACTGGACACCTTTTGCGATAGCGCAAAATTTACCGATAACCAGCTTGTCACCTATGAAAGGGAAGTGATAGAGAACATTCCTTTCAAAATCCTCAGAGTCTTCTGGATCATCGTAATATGTGAAATCGCCAATGATAATGTTTGGGTTCGTCACAGTATTTTTAATGAAACAAACCTGAGGAAAGCCCTCCAATGGATGCTTATTCAGTGGATCTGGACCTTGCATACCCCCTCCGACGTAATTGGGCTCCGTTTGGGAAACGGAAAATATTGTACGTTATGATGGTTTTCTGTACTGACTGATTTCAATCAGGCGAAAAGGTCAATACTTTCCTTCAACCAGCTTTCTATTGTTTCTCCAAATATTTCCGCATCAATGCATTTTGTAGTGTCACGCCACGACGGACAGGAAAACCCCGTTCCACTACATGAAAGCCGTGCCGTAGAAAGAACTCTTCCGCAGCCTTACTCACATTTGAAGTAAGTTCAGCAATTCCAAGTTGTCTAGCTTCTTCATGAATGTAATTCATCAGTAGCGTCCCTACTCCCTGTCTCGGGTAGGTTCCTGAGACAAAGAAATGGTCAATGTACCCATTCGGCTGAACATCTGCATATCCAACTATTTCCCCATCCACTTCAACAACAAAGGGGCGCAGCTCCTTCATGTAATTGGCCCATTGTTCCGGGTCGATATCTGGTGGAGCCCAGGCCTCTATTTGTTCATGTGTGTAGTAGTGTGATGCGATGGTATGTACAGAAGATAAAAAGACCCTGAATAACGCAATTTCATCCCCATTAGTGAACCTTCTGATTTTCATAAAACCTCGTTAGTCGTAACGCGTTCTGCCTGCCGGTAAAGGATCTGGATGCTACATACTTGAGAGCAACTATAGCCTGTGGCATCTGCTGTTTCCCGGATATTCAGTTTTTTAACCTGTCGGTAGTACAGCACTTTCTGGTGCCTAATGGTTTTAACAGCAAGCGATCTGTTTTTAGTCTGAGTATCTGCATACGTTCATCTCCTTACTCAGAAGGAGTACGGTTTTATCGTAGTTACTCAGGCACCACTCATGCTTTTTGATAACCGCCGGTGGGATTTTCTCTATATCTTTGACGGTACCAAATCCCATTGACCCGTAAAAACCTTCAAGCTCAGCAAAAGGTAAACAGTAAAGAACTGACAGACCTGAGTTCTTAATCAGGAAATCTACCACCTTACGGGCGATCCCCAGACCCTCATTGCCGGGAAAAACATAAATTCCCCCAAGCTCGCCGCTTTCTGTATCGATTGTTACAACTCTACCTTGACCAACAATATTATCGCCATCAGTCGCCAATACGATTAGTTCCCCTGCAAGTGACGGAACAAAATCAATCTCAGCATAGCGCTCGTTAACGATGGCGAGATCAGCGTTGGTGGCGATTCTTAAAGAAATTTGCATCATTCTCCCTACATCTCTTTATCTGTATTTTTCAGCTTTTGATTTTCAACCATAATATTTGGTGTAAATATCAAACAATAACGGTCAAGAAACATATTAGATGTAGCCTAAATGTTTGAATATTTTCTGATAGATTTCACGCACCACTTTGCTTTTATTTTCGTGATATTGTTGAATATCTAAGCTACAACCTTTAATTGCATCTAATTTAACTTCAGCATATAGCTGGCAGTCCTTCTTTGACTGTCGCAACCAATCTCGAAAAAGCACATGTCTGATTGTTTCAGGAGTGTCTTGAGTGAAAACATGAAGGTTAACTCTGGGATTATCGTAATGAAAAAGACGATGTCCATGGAAGCGAGGCTCACGCACAATTAGTTTATACTCAAGACTCTCAAGTGCTAATACATAAGTTTTTTCATCTGTAGCATCAGCAACTGTCAAATCAATATCAATAACGGGTTTGGCAGCCAGACCAGGTACCGCCGTAGAACCTATATGATCAATTCTTAGTAAATTCGAACCTAATTTATTTTTAATAGTGGATGCTAACGATGAATATATTTCCGGCCACAGGGGATCATAAGCAACGACCGCAACATTCTCAATCGGCGGTACGCCATTAACAAAATAACTATCCTGAGGATCAATGACATAATGCTGCATTATTTCTTTTGGGCTAACCATAAACCAACACCTATCGACCTTACAAATTATGAACAATAGCGTACAGGAGATGGGTTTGGATGTCTCTCAAACGTCCGCTCCAGGCACGGAGCGGACTAACTAACTGAGCTGAAGGTCCGCTGTGAGCGTACAACGGACGTACGGGAAATCACTACACCCATTGTCGATATCCCACTCACTGTTCCAATTCAGTCATCGCCAACTCGGCAACTTTTATAGTTGTTGAAACCGTATCGTTACTTGATAGGGACCAGGCGGTTGAAAGGCCACACCATGCAATTATCCATTTGAGCAGGCGTTCTCTGTCCAGATCAGCCATCCTGGTGACGATACTTAGACGCTGTTTAAATGTCTCCGGTATAGTCGCAACAGGAGGTACTGGATTACCAAGATCCGGATTAGTAAAAATATTAGCAAAGTCGAATCCGCGTTCACCTATTAGCCCTTTAGGGTCAATGGCAAGCCAGCCAGACGTTTCAAAATCAAGCACATTCTCGTGATGTAAGTCACCATGCAATGCAACCACATCTCGTGGAGAAGAAAGCAATTCTTCTGAAATTTCTGCGCAACGTGTCAGAATACCACCATACTTCAAGGCTGCTGGTTTTAGAGGATTAAACCATTCATGTAATGGCGTAAGCTGGGGCAACGGTCTTTTTGCGAATGTATGAAGTCGGTTCGCAGTAATACACAAAATACGGCAAGCTGCATCATCCTTATCTCCACGGGACATTACTGATAAAGACGCGGAACCAGTTGCTCTTGAGAGAAGAATTGCTTCATTTTCATGTGCAATCACCTGTGCCGCACCATTCCCTTCCCACCATGCCATTAGTGCATTACCGGCTTGTTCATCAGTATCATCCGTAACTTTCAACATAGCTTTAACACCATGTACTGCCGTTTTGACCGGATATAACTGGGATGTATGAGTTATAAATGGAGTGCCATCAGGAATGAGGCTCCAGCGATTTAGCCAGGGTTTTAACTTGAACGTATCCATAAAGCCTTCTTTAACATCCTTACAATCAAAGTGGGAAATAGGCATGTATTCAGGCATTTTAACCCATAGATGAAGCGCTTTCCTGCATGCTGTTTTCTAGTAAGGCAACTTCCGCTCCTGGCACAGGGCTGCAGTTGCAGCCCTGACAACCCTAGACTTCGATAGACTCAGAGATCTCCAACGCATCATCGACTTCAATACCGAGATAACGCACTGTGCTTTCCAGTTTCTTATGACTCAACAGAAGTTGGATCACCCGGAGATTCTTGGTCTTCTTGTATATCAGGAAAGGTTTTGTTCTTCTCATGGAATGAGTGCTGTACAGCGAATCTTCGAGTCCAAGTTTTTCTACCCATCCATGAAAAATACGGTTGTATTGCCGGGTTGAAATGTGTTGGCAGGAACCGACCCGAGATTGGAACAAGTAGTCTTTGCTGTGCAGATTGTCCCGCTTTATAAGCGCTGCCACTGCTTCTCTTGTCCCTTTGGTTATCTCAAACTGGACAGGGCTGCCGGTTTTCTGTTGTAACACCGTTGCTCTGCTTGAAACAGAATTGCCATGTGCAACATCTGATACTTTGAGTTTTACCAAATCACAGCCCCGAAGTTTACTGTCTAAAGCCATGTTGAACAGGGCTAGATCGCGCGTTTTGCCTTCCAGTTCAAGTCTGATTCGAATCCCCCAGATATGAGATATCTGAAGCGGTCTTTTTTGTCCGATGATACGATTTTTGTTCCACGGTGACGTGACCTCCTGCAATGTAGAAGATTTAAGTATGACTGTCCCTCATGAGCGAGGAGCGGACACGCCAAGTATTAATACTAGCAGTAGCAGTAATACTCTTCTGTTGTCATATCGCTGCGGCATGAATTCCCACAATTCATGGCCCAGTGTGTTTTAATACTGTTGGATTTCATCGTTCTAGGACAAGTTATGCTAATCATCTTCAGTGGTTTGCCTGGAAGCGGGAAAAGCACTATCGCTCAGGCTTTGACAATACAGTTAAATGCTCTTTACTTGCGAATCGACACGATTGAGCAGGCCATACTTAAAGCCGAAGAAGATGGCCGTGAAATGGGGCCTACTGGTTATTTTGTCGCTTACTCACTCGCCAGAGAAAATCTGCTATTAGGAGCAACAGTAATCACTGACTCAGTGAACCCACTGGCGTTAACCCGTGATGCCTATCGAGAAATAGCTTTATCGGCAAGAACCGATTTTTTAGAAATTGAGATCGTATGTTCCGATATGATTGAGCATCGTAAACGAGTGGAAACAAGGGTGTCAGAAGTCGAGGGGTTAACCCTGCCAGATTGGAAATATGTTACCGATTTGACTTATGAACCATGGAACAGAGAACACCTCATTTTAGACTCGTACAGTTTATCCAGCGATGAATGTGTATCAAGGATCATCAAACTTCTTTCGCGATGACTTGGTCTTGAGAGGCTCCCCAACAATTATTATGGTGGGTAGTTAGCAATGTCCGCTTTTGGCATCAGCAGACGATCATATCCAGGAAGTGTCTGAACGAATTAATCTCATAACAGATCTCGGAAAAAATCCATTTTTCTAAATTATTTTAGATAGATATTATTTCCATGCATCCTCCCGCATCCTCCCGCATCCTCCCGCATCCTCCCGCATCCTCACTGGATTGCGGGATTTTTTATTTTTAAAACTGTGATTGGGTATGAACCACTGGGTCATTATTGGCTTCGTTTCCATGTATTTCGCACTCGTATTGCCATTTGCCAGCTCGAATACAGCCATTACGTCTGCCGTACCGAATCCAGTGCCATCCTTACTACCATTGATTAAGGAGTTTTGCCATGGAGAAACAACTGACCTTGTTTACGCCAGAACTACCGTTGACCTCACAGCGCACCATTAAACGAGCCCTGAGTCTGCTTGACCAGCACCTGCGTGAACCGGGTGTGGCATTTACCTCCACGCAGGTGGCCCGCGACTGGCTCAGGCTGAAGATGGGAACCCTTGAGCGGGAAGAGTTTGTCGTGCTGTATCTCAATAACCAGAACCAGCTGCTTGCCCACGAAGCGCTGTTCAGCGGCACCATCAGTCACACTGAAGTCCATCCCCGCGAAGTAGTGAAACGCGCCCTGTACTTTAACGCGGCGGCAGTGATTTTTGCCCATAACCACCCTTCCGGGGAGGTTGCCCCGAGCCAGGCAGACAAGGCCATTACCCAGCGACTGGTACAGGCGCTGATGCTGGTGGAAATCCGGGTGCCAGACCATCTGATTGTCGGCGGCAGGCAGATATTCTCATTCGCCGAGCATGGTCTTCTTTAAACAGGTATAAAATTATGAATAAAGACGTTATACAAATCTGGGGTCTTAAACGAGATATAACACCGTGTTTTGGAGCACGGCTGGTGCAGGAAGGTCGTCATCTGCATTTTCTGGCAGACCGGGCAGGATTTAACGGTTCGTTCAGCGAGATGCAGGCCCGAGATCTGGATGAAGCCTTCCCGCATTTTGTCTCGCATATGGAACTGATGCTGCTCTCCGGTGAGCTGAATCCCCGGTGCGCGCACCGGGTCATGCTTTACCGTAACGGACTGACCTGTGAAGCCGATACGTTGGGCAGTCATGGATATGTGTATATCGCAATTTATCCCTCAAATCAGGTTAAAGACTAATCCTCAGCATCATCTCAGCGTTGTAAGCCTTCAAATCTTCCTTTCCTTTATTTTAAGAGACTCAACACATGCAAATCTCAACTGTACCGGCCACGTTGCCGGTTTCGTCACGACTGTCACCTGTGCAGGTCTGGCAGCAACTATTAACGTATCTACTGGAACACCATTACGGCCTCACACTCAACGACACACCATTCCATGATGATGCGGCTATCGAGGAACATATCGAGGCGGGTATCACGCTTGCTGATGCGGTGAATTTCCTGGTGGAACGCTATGAACTGGTACGCACCGACCGCAAGGGATTCACCTGGCAGGAGCAGACGCCATTCCTGACCGCTACCGATATTATCAGAGCCAGGCAAGCTACCGGATTAATGAATACATAAATTCTTCGAGCTTCATTCCTGATTTTTACCTCTGCGCTTTCCACCCTTTTTATTCATCGCATAATGCGCCTGCCACTTTCGGCAGGCGTGTTTGCTTTTACGGACGATTAACGATGCAAACAGAACCCGACGTGTTAACAGATCACAACGAACTTATCCTTTCGACCAATATTGAACGTGTGGTCACTGGCCGCGATTCCGCACTGAAACAGATTGAACAACTTATTCAGCAGCTTGATGCCATTTCACGGCTAACCTCAGAAATTGGCGGTGGTACAGCGCAAGACTGGGCGATGAAAGCAGGGCACCGTTACGATAGCTGGATGACCGAAAAGGTAGATAAAGCGCTGCCTGCCGTCACCCGCAATATTGACCGTAGTATCTGGCGAGACTTGATGTTGAAGTCTGGCATGATGGCCTTGATGGATGCTCAGGCCCGTGACCAGTGGCATAAGAACCTGGAGGAGGGGGAGCTGCCTGCCATCAGCGAGGCGAATATCCTCAGTACTTTTGAGCAGCTACATCTGAACAAAATGGATGTATTTGAACGTGGCATTATCAATGTCTTCAAAGGGTTGTCGTGGGATTACAAAACCAATAGTCCCTGCAACTTTGGTAAAAAGATCATCGTCACCAATCTGGTGACGCATAACCGCTGGGGATTTAGTCTGAACTGGGGTTGGCGTAGGGATCAACTGGCGGATCTGGAGCGAATGCTATTTCTGCTGGATGGTAAACCGATACCCGACAATCGTGGCGATGTTACTACTCGATTGATGGAGCATATTCGGGACAACCCTTCGAAGGATGTTTACGAAGATGATTTCTTCAGTATCCGTTACTTTCAGAAAGGAACAGCGCACATCACTTTTAAGCGGTACGATCTGACAGAAAAGATGAATGATATTGTGGCGAAGCACTATCCGGGGATGCTGGCTAATCCGCGTTAACGTTGATGGGCGTTGAGAAAATTTACTTACACCAGCCGTTACATAAACTATTTGAATACGTGGTTTTTGGTGAGGGGTTTTGCATAACTCATTGATTTTAAATGGTACGCCCTACAGGGCTCGAACCTGTGACCTACGGCTTAGAAGTCCACGGAAATAATATCCCATAGCATTACGAATGGTTCCTTGTTATTACCAACTTGATGATAACTAAAGATAAAAACATTATGTTTTATCCTGTTTAATTCCATGCTATTCCTTTGCTATGTATACGGCTGTGTAGACGGTGTGACTATGGCATTAACGGATTCGAAGATTAGAGCGCTAAAAGCGAAAGATAAGGATTACTACGTGTGGCACAACGCCGGAACGCGGGGCGGCGGTGTGTTGGGTATCAGGATTTATCCCTCTGGCTCAAAGCGGTTTGTATACCAACACTCCGAGGGGGGAAGGCGCAAAATTCTTGTTATAGGGGAGTATCCGAAAATGTCCCTGGCTGACGCCGCGCAGCGGGTGCGCGAGCTTTCTGCGGCTCCAGACAAAAGCAGCGCAACAAGTCCGGCGGGTGCGACGTTTAAAGAGCTTGTACGCGATTACATTGATAACCAGAAGCAGACGGGCAAACGTAGCTGGAAGGTTACAGAGAATCGTTTGAATCAGGTGCTAGATAGCCCCCATATAAACCCAGACACCCCCGCAGCAAACATCACAACGCGAATGGTTTTTGACGTACTGGCAGACTTTATCCAGCGCGGAGCCGTGGCGGGTTCTGACAAGGTGCGCGGCAACCTTCACGCCCTATTTAATTTCGCCTTATCTGCTGATCACGACCCAGCAAAGCGAGGCTTTCCGGCACGGTACAACATGCAGTTAAATCCAGTAACGGTAATTCCGAAGCAGACCGGAGGAGGGCGGGCGCTGGATAGATACCTGTCATGGGGTGAGCTGTATCAGTTTATTGATTCCGTGACCGTCGCGGATATGGCTTGCCCGATGACGCCGCTATATGCCAGAGCGCTCATGTTATGTATTTACACGGGAGGTCAGAGGCCGTGGGAGATAATCACGCTCAAAAAATCAGATGTGAATGAGAAAGAAAAAACACTCACAATTCGACCTGAAATATCAAAGACGCTTAATTTTCATGTTGTGCCTTTGATGCCAGAGGCATTGGAAATCATACGTATACAGTTAATTCTGTACCCAGATAGCGAAATGTTATTCCCTGCCCCTACCGAAGCTGGTCATGTGTTATCTGCGGAGCTTTCAAAGCAGGTAAGAAAATACTGTAAGCGGGAGGAGTTCGCCCCGTTCACCCCCAGGGATTTGCGTCGAACATTCAAAACGCTGGCGGGTGAGATGGGTATTAATATTGAAATCCGCGACATACTGCAAAACCATAAGCGCCCAGGGGTATCGGGTAAGCATTATGACCGCTATTACTACTTAAAAGAGAAGCGGGAAGCCCTGGAAGTATGGTGTAGTCGCCTCGTCTCACGTCAATAATTTAGCAATTAGTGCGGGTGCGGCATTCCGTTTAATTACATCCGTTTCCGCCTGATTCCATCACACAAAACGCCCCTTTTCGCCTCGCCAATATTCTGTGTTTACTAAAAAAGAGCCAAGGATTTGGCTTGCTGCCCGTCTAACTAACTGCGGGTAGAGTCCGCCGAAGCGTTGCCCGTAAGGGATTCGACAAGGAGCGGATAAGGGAACCGGCTACATGTGGAACGCCGCAGCCGGTAGGCGATACCGCTACGACATGAGAGTGATTGAGTTCGCGGAGTTCTGTCGTAGTTAATGCAGGCCTGGGCAGGGGTAGAGCAGCCCCGAATTAGATGCAAGTACCGCAAGGGATACTCACCCGAGCGAGCAACATACGGGAACCTTCGACAAGGCTTTTTGTGTGGGGTAGGGGGGAACTATTCCCCTACTTCACCGATTTCTTAACCAGGCGGCACTACAACCCGCGCCAACATTAACCCCCAGATAAAAAACAGGACGTTTTTTAATCACAACAACGGAACGGCAAGCATGAGCAAGAAGCTCAAAGCGTCGAAAGTGCTACGGTTAACACCGGATGCCGATCTCGACGAGTATGTAGCAAGCGCATTAACCGCAACGGAAAAGGCAGTCATTGCCAGAATGCGAGCGCTGAAAATTATCAAGCCAGGCCAAAAGGCTGGCGCTCACCATTTCAAAGAGTTAGCCGAAGCGGAGGTATCCTATGCCAACGCCACCGCAGCAATAAACCAATCCAATGATGTCGCCATTATTCTGGCTAACCGGTCACGTGTTCTGGCTGGGCTAGAGTTGCGCCTATCCGATCCAAAGCTAAAGGATTCTGCTTACGCGTCACTGGCTAACCTGTGGTTCAAAATCTCAAGCGCTCCACTGACTCGCACATTTGAGGCTGAACCGCCAGAAACCGTGGATGATTTGACCGATGACGAACTGGAAGCAATCCGCAAGCAAATACAGCGGGGCGCGGCGTAATGGCTCGCACCACGCTAAAGCAGCGGAACGAAACCAGGGCGCTTGCGCTGGCTGTATGTGATGCCGGATTCGATTGCATGCGCAGGAATGCGAAGCTGATCGCAGCAGCCCAGCGTTACAACCGTTTCTACAAGCTTGACAGTTTTCAGCCGCACCAATTCCAGCGCGAGTGGTACTGGTCGGGCACTCACGCCACGCTCCGCTACTTATCCGCAGCAAACCAGATAGGTAAGACGTTTGGCGCGGCGGTTGAGATGGCCTATCACCTGACGGGCTTATATCCAGATTGGTGGCCTGGTCGCCGCTTCGACGTGACCGAAAAACAAGTGATGTGGGCTATGGGTGTAAGCCTGGAATCAACCCGCAAGGTGTTGCAAAACTATCTGATAGGCACTGACAACGCGAAGAAAACAAACGAAATCGGCAGCGGGTTAATTCCCCGCGAAATGATTCGAATCAACACCGTGATACGTGACGGTGAAACCCTTAAATCGGTATCCATTGAACATGTGGGCGGCGGCTATGTTGAACTGTATTTCTATGCAAGCACTCAAGACACAACCACTTTGCACGGCCAGAAAGTTTTATATATTTGGCTTGATGAACAACCCGCTAACGAACTTGAGTTATCCGGCATCTTTGCGGCACGAACTCTTAACACCGGCGGCATGGTTGCTATCACCGCAACACCCGAAAAGGGAGCTACAGACCTTTGGACACAATGCGCGGAAAGTGACAGCCCACACGTCCATTTTCAAACCGCTACCTGGGATGACGCCCCGCACCTGACACCCGAACGCCGCGAGCAAGTGTTAGCGGCATTTCCCTACCATGAGCGAGATATGCGTTCAAAAGGGATTCCCGTCGCTGGCGTGGGTGCCGTCTATCCGTTCGCTGACGACGATGTAACTTGCACCCCGTTTGAGATCCCCGATCACTGGAAGGTATTAGCTGGCCTGGACTATGGCGGTTCGGGCAGAGCTGACCCGTCAATCATTCTTTCGATAGCTCAAAACCCTGATACCGGCACCGCTTACGTGTTTCAAGAATGGTCAAGCATCATGGATCGTGACGTGTACGCCAACGCCCACATGGAGCACTACCTAGCCGCCAAAGTCACCGGTCAAGCGCCTGACAACTGGGACAGACTGACCAACAACGCAGATTTTGAACCGTTGGGATACCCTGGCATTGTCATGAAGTCGCCCCACGATGGGCGCAACGCCATCGGTAACGCGGAAGCCGGAACCAACGCCACGCGAATGGAAACCATGGAGGCACTGGGCGCTAACGTTCACCCGCAGGTATTTGAGATTCCACCCGACCTGGCACCTATGGCAAAGGTGCGTAACTCGCTCTCCGCATCCATCGGGCTGGTGGTTGAAATGTTCCGCCTGGGGCAATTGAAGATATTCACAACGTGTACACAAACACTCAAGGAAAGGCGTGGTTATCAATGGGTTAGCAAAGGGCAAAAAACAGTACCAATCGACAAAAACAACCACTTTATGGACGCAATGCGAATTGCTGCAATCCGCGTAAGGGATGACGGGGAATCAATGGCATCGGCACGAATCAACGTCCGAACCATGCAGAACTACGCAAGGCGAAACGACTACACCAAAGCAATGGGAGCTTTTTCTAAGTGAATACAACCGATCTGTACAAAGAGATGCAACGCCACAAGGACGCCGCGAAGCTGAGACAAGACGCGTTAGCCGAACGCTTTACGCAAGCGTGGGGTTTTTACCGTGGCGAACTGCCAGCCGTCATGATGCCTGGTGACGTTGCAGCCCGTAACGTGATGTGGGAAGCCTTCGAAACCATTCACCCGTCACTCGTCGCCCTGTTTACTGACAGCCAGAAAGCGCCCGTTGCGTTTTCCAATGACACCAAAGGCGAGAATAAACTAGCCGCAGCCGTGACAAAGGCAGTCCACGCCGCAGCGCTGGCGGTGAATGGCTGGGATATGATTATTTATCTGGCGCTCAAACAGTGCCTGATCACTGGCAATCAGGCCGGATTGGTTGGCTATGACAGCAAGACATACACCACTGATAAGATCACCTTCGACAAGGAGCCAGCGGAAGCTGCGCTTATTCAACAAAAAATCATCACCACTGCTGGCTATAACGTTGATTCTGACCTGTCGTTTGAGGACGTTGACGGCGTGGCGCTGGTGTCTGGATGGATGCAGGGCATACGGGAGGTTAAATTCCCCGTCATTTCACTGATTGAGTTTAAAAACTTCTTCCTGCACCCAAAGGCAACCAACCCGCAGGACTCAATCTACAGCGCCTATGCAGAGGAAATCACCAACGCGGAGGCATACAAGCGCGGCTACAAGAAATCAGCGGTAGAGGCCGGAGCGGTTGAGGATACCAACGCTGGGCGCAGCCTGGACACGTCGATGGTGGTTGTGGGCGACATGAACGCCGAAGGGCGCAGGGATTTGGAACAATCAACCCTGGACACCATGAATGACCTGATCACCGTTTATCACCACTACTGGCGCGGGTGTTACAACTCCGCAGATGAAAAGTTATGGCACGTCATCACGACCAGTACGGAATACATCAGCCATGAGGCCGTAAACTATTGCCCGTTAATTTGGGGTGCAATGAGCGCCGTACCGAACAGCGCCCACGGTGAGAGCCTGTATGATTTTTGTAAGTCCGCACAAGAAGGAACAACCCGCGCCCGCCGCGCTATTCAGCGCTCCGCAGACTTTGCCGCTTACCCTGACATGGAGGTGACAGACTCACTTTTAACGTCAGAATCCCGCGCCGCACTGAATGACCGTAGCGAACCTGGGCGCGTGTACGTTGTGAAACAGAAGGGCGCAATCAGTCGCATCCCAACATCCGACGTTCCGCAAGCTATGCAACTGCTTAACCAGGAATTAAATCAGGACGCCGAACGCGTTCGCCAGGGTTCCGCAGGGCAAGCGCAAGCCATGAGTAAAACCAATCAATCGGGGATCGCCATCGCGCTGACTCAGGCCAAAGAGGAAATCAACGAAAACCAGATTGCGAAAGTATTTGCGGAAACCTTCATAAAGCCCGCTTACGGCGTTTTCTTAATGGTATTACAGGAGATGGGTAACGTTCTCGACGTTGAGGGTGTGAAAATACCATTCAAGCTGTTACGTGACGATATCGGGCTAAAGGTAGACATTAAATCAGCCGCAGACCGCGCACAGGCTGCTGCCAATATCCTGACCGTGTACCAGGACGCAGCCCAGAAAGGCACCTTGCCGGAGAACTTCCAGCCGGAAAATATATACAACATCTACGCCGATTTTCTCCGTGCCGTAACCAACGATGAAGACATTACCCGCTACCTGACCCCGCCATCTGAAATGCCGAAACCATCAGAGTTTCAGAAGAAACTACAAGCAGTTATGGCTGCGTGTCAGTTACGCCACGCCATCGCCACGACCAAACTGGCGGAGGGCAAAGTAGAGGAGCAAGCCGGTACGACACAAAAGTTGTTTAACGAAGCCGCCAAAGCCCTGGCGCAGATTGAAGAAATCATGCAGGGAATCGACATTGAGAAAGCCCGTTTGGTTTTGGACGCTGATAAATCAGAAAAAGAGATGTTGCTGGATGCCGCTGAATTAGCAAATCGTGCGGAGCCAACCCCCTCGGAGAGTGACAAAGCCCCCGCGTAAATGATGCACTAAAAAAGACGGTGCAAGGAATGCGCCATTACCCCCTAAAACATGAGGTTTTAAATGTCAGATGTCACGACTACATCCAGCCCGTCTACCGGATTCAACCCTGGTTCCCTGTTTTTCCCAAATGACGCAGCACCGAAAGATAGCCAAAGCCCAGAAATCAGCGGAGGCGCATCACTTACAGTCACAGAAGATGACGGCAACGCCGCACCCCTCGACGGCATCGAGACTACGCCAGGCACTGAATCAAGCGCTGACGAATGGGAGTTCAACGGCGGTAAGTTCACCGCAGACCAAATCAGCGAAGCCCTGAAACATCAGGAGACTTTCACGCGCTTTAATACCTCCATCACTCCGCTGGTGCAAAACATCAAGTCATTCGGTGACCACGCCGCACGTTTCCAGGCTATGGCAGTGACGGAAACCGACAAGCAAATTCAGGAGCTACGCACCGCGCTTAACTCTGGGCAGCTTAACGCCGCTGATTACCAACGCGCCCACCAATCGTTACAGATGGCAGAGACGCGCAAGGGCATGCTGGAGGAAGCGGGAAAGCAGGTAGACGCCCAACGCACTGAGGCACTGAATAACGCCCGCCGCCACAACGCCAGCCAAACCGCCACCAACCTGGTAAAACAGGGTTGGACAGTGGAGCAGATGAACCAGGCGCAAAGCGTCGTCAAAGGCGTAATGAGCATGGAAGCCTTTGCGGATAACGTATCACCGGCTTTTATGGAAATCTTGCGTGATGCCTACGAACTGCGCAGTCAGAAAGCCGCCGCCGCTGCAAAGCTACAAGATAAAGTCCGCAAAGTGACTAAGACCCCGCAGCAGCGCCAGCAAGCCCCAGCGCCAGCTAAAGGCGCAAACATGGGATCTTCTGACTGGATGAAGAAAAATATCTGGGGTGGTAACTAATGGCGCTATTCAAAGGCTCGTCAAAGGACAGCACCAACAGCAGTAGCAGCACCTCGGAAAGTTGGCTCTTTGAATACCTAAGCCCCGTGATGATTGATTTCATCGAGTCAAACCCAGGTATTGATTACATCGAATCGGGCGTCGCAGACCTGACAGACGCACAAAAGCAAGCCCTTGATGCCTACAAATCCGGTGCATCCATCGATGCTGGCAAAAGCATTATGCAGGGCGGCGCGGGGCTGGTTAGCGACTCTATCGCCAATATGCAGAACATGTTAGGCGGCGGCACAAAAGCCGCCTTTACTAACGGCGTGTCCGGCATCATGGGCGCAATGACTCCAGCAATGGAGAATCAGGCCGCAGCCATTCAAAGCGATGTTTACGCAGATATGGCGGGGGCTTTCGGTGGTGCCGCTCAAAGCACCATGAGCAACACGGCAGTAACCAACAGCAGTAACGCGGAAATGACAACCAACGCGGTTATGGCATCCGGTGCCAACGCTATGACGCAGGGGATTGCAGAAATGCAAGCCGGTGTATTGTCCAGTGCCATTGGCCTGACTACTGACGCGCTGAGCACCTACGCCGGTATTAATTCCGATCTTCTGGGCGTGGGGGGCGACATGTTCAAAGCTGGCGGCGGCATGGTTTCCAGCGGCACCAAAAACATGTTTAACGCCGGATTGTTTGAGCAGATGTTCAATCAGGAAAACATCAACAACGACCGCAAAAACGACATGATTAACGGGAACATGGAGTGGATTGATATGGCGGCGCTTATGGCGGTCACTATGCCTGGCGCTGGCCTCAAGACTGAATCCAGCAGCGAAAGCAGCGTAAGCAGTGATACGGGGTGGTTCTAATGGGTGTTATGTCGTGGTTTGGCGGTGAAACCATCGCAGCAAGCGCAGTAGGCGAAGCAGTCCCACTAACTCCAGGGCAGGGCGGGGGCGGCATGACCGCCGTCGATGCAACCGCCGCAAACCTTCCAGATGAAAACTGGGTAGATACCGCATTACGCCAGGCATTGCCGCAGATTTTAGGCATGACCCACAGCAAGGGTGGCTCACGTTCCGCGCCGTCCGCTGGTGGCGCTAAAGGTGTTGGTGGTATGGGTGGCGGTTCCGCTGCGTCTGCTATGCAGGTTCCCGACATGATTGGTAAATCTGCAAATAACAATCCGCTGGATGATATTAACAAGTGGAGCAACCTATTTTGAAAATGCAGGAACGCTTTAACAATATCACTGCCCGTTATGATCAGATGGTCGCCCGTATTTCCCCGCAGCCGTCTACGGATGTTTTGTTGTCACCCGCTAAACGTGAATGGGCTATGCAGGAAGGATTCAGGCCGGAATACAACCCGAATACAGATGATGTGACGTGGGTTAAAAGCCCTGAACCGGTGTACCAACAAAGCCACATAAAAAACATTCAGGGGTCAATGTCACCTGAGCGTTTAACCGAATCTTTCCCCGCGTTTGCGTATAAGGCGGCGAATCTCGACGAAACGCTACAGGAGATAATCCGCCAGGCTGTTTCCGGTGAAATCACCACGCAACGCGCCAAAGAACTGGCCTACCAGTTTGCGCTTGATACGTTCGATGAAGCATGGAAGGAGGGCGCACCAACCGGCGCAGCCAAAACCGCCGCCAGCTTTGAACAGGCTATCGAGAAAACAACCAAAACAGTGAAGGTGGCAGGATGACAACGCAACTGGATAACCAATTACAAACGCAAGACGCCGCCGCAAGCGTTGAAGCCGCTACCCCACTGGCGCTGTTACCAGGGCAGAGTACCGCACCGCCGCAGATTTACGACAAGCCCGAACTATGGCAGCAAGCCGCGCAATCAGGAAAGCTGGTTAATCCGCCATCGGTGAAGGAAATCAACAAACAAATGTGGACGGGTTCTTTCATGACCGCGCTGATTGTTGGCCTGACAACCAAAGACCTGGGCAGCGCTATCGCTGGCGGTCTGATGGGTTCTATTGCCATTCATGACTATGGGCATTCACTGCGCCAGCGCTCCGAATACGTCCCGCAGATGCAAAAAGACGGCTATTCAAACGCCGCGATAATGGACTACTACAAAACCGGCAATCAAACCCTGTTAAATCAGGAGCGTGACGACATGCTCGACAGTAGCCGGTTTAAAGAGCAAGTCCGAACCGATGACCGAAGCTTTGTCGAGGGGCAGCGTCGCTTTGACGAGAACGCCGATTACCGCGAGGAGTCGTTACGATCCCGCGAATACAACCAGACAGCAATGCGCAACCAGCGTGACCGCATCCACGGTGAAACGATGGAATTTCGCCGCGAGAACCTGGACGCCCGCAACCGCATTGCACTGGCGCAGCGTTCACCCGTTATGTTTGACGCGTCCGCCCCTAACGCTCGCCAGATGGCACAACAGGCGCTGATGAAAGCAACAGACGGGCAGCGCAAAGCCGCAGCTTTTGCGGGGCGTATTTACCGTGGGCTGGATGTGGTCGAGTCACTGCAAGGGCAAATCGACCCAGGGCGCGTAGGGGAAATTACAAAAGCAATCGGTACTGGCTCAATTGCATCAATGGGGCTGGACGCCAACGAACAGCGCTATGTTAACGCCCTATCGGATGTTGTCGCCGCTATCGTTCGTAAGGACTCAGGGGCAGCCGTCACAGAAAGTGAGTGGGCGAACGCTCGCGCCCAGTACATGCCGCTTTACGGCGATGAATCGGAAGTCATCCAACAGAAATTTGACTTCATGCGCGACCGTGGCGCGGATTCTGAGGCGGAGGCGGGGGGAATCCTGGAGCCAATGGCCTATCTTGCTGGGCAGGATGTGTCTGAATTATCCGGCTCTTCACGCCAGAAACAGGCACAGGAGAAGCCAGCAACAGACAAGGCTGGCAATCCAAATTTAGCCTATAAGCAACAACTCATGGAAACCTACGGGGGGATTAAATGATGCCTACCGTAGACGAGCTATGGAAGATGCTGGCAGCAGCCCACGAAGCCGGAAATGCTGACGACGCAAAAGCTATTGCCGCGTGGATCAGGGAAATCGAAGCCGCGCCGAAGTTCAAAGCCATGCCAAAGGAAACCGGCGTGATTGAAGACTTTAGCGACGGCATTGATAAATCGCTGTACACCGCAATTGATACAGGAGCAAACCATCTAAAATCTGGATTTAGCTGGCTGGGTAATCAGTTTGGTATCGGTGATGGAACATACGAACCGTCTCGCCTTGCTGACGGCATCAAAATGCGCAATTCCCTGGCATTCAAAGCCGGTGAACTGACAGGCGACCTTGCACCCGCGCTGGCTGGTGGCGTGGGGGCTTCGCGCCTTGCTGCGCCACTGGTCAAAACGATTGGCAATAAATACGGCATTTGGGCGGCAGATGGTGCCGTTTCATCCCTGGGTGCTCAATTGGCGGACACAGGCGAAATTAGCCTAACTCAAACCGGAGTTGATACCGGTCTGAATGTTGGTCTGAACGCCATGCTGCCAAAGTGGGCGGCGGTTATTGCTCGCAAAATGCGTGGAGCTGACGATGGTCGGTTAGACCTTGCGGCGGCAAACGTTGAGGGCTTTATTCCGTCATACGGCATGAAAACAAAAAACAACTTTGCACTGACCAGAGAGCGAGCGCTGGAGGGTTCCGCTATGGGCGGCGGTACCATGCGCCGGTTTAACGAAACCAACCAGGCAGCGATGCAAAAATTCCACGACGATTTAGTTAACGCCGTTGGACAGCGCACCGATGCAACCCCGCAGGAAACAGGCCAGGCAATCCGTGAAGCCTGGGAAACCTTCCTGAAAGAAGGGCGTGAAGCTGGAACGCGTAACTACAAAGACGTTTACCGCGCTGCAGGTAATTTCCGTATTCAAATGCCGCAGGTGCGCGAGACTATCCGCGAGCTAACCCGCGTTGCCCGTGACAACAAGGCAATGGCTAAAATGCTGGTAGCACCAGAACTCCGCAGCGTCATCAAAATGCTGAATGATCAGGCCAAAGACGGCATGACACTAGAGGGGGCTATTGGTGCAAAACTGGCAGTAGATAACATGATTGCTGATCTAGGGCTGGGGCTGAAAAAGGCAGACGAGCAGCAGCTTTTGCGCCTACGTTCCGCCATTGATGGCGATATTCGTCAGCAACTGAATGACCGCGCCGCCTTTGGTGTATACGCCCGTTACAACAAAGCGACGGAAGAATGGGCGAAGTTTGCCCAGAATGAAAAAGGGTTGCGCCGGTTGTTTGATATCCAGGGTGGCGGCGCTTTGTATGACGCCATTTTCGGCACAGCTAGCGCCAATAATATCGGGGGGCTGAAAGCCGATAAGCTGGAATTATTGCTATCACTCATGCCGGAGGCGGTACGCGGGAAAATCAAAGGTGAGTACATTCTTCGAGCTGGGCGCGAGGCCGCAGGCGTTGCAGGGAGTGAAGGCGCACAATTCAGCGCCGCCAGATTCCTGACGAACTGGAACAAGCTGGAAAGGGATGGTATCGGGGAGCTTGTCGGCGCTGGACATTCTGGCGACCTTGCTGACCTTGCACTAATTTCCGACCGCATGAAAATGTATTATGCCGCGGGGAACCATTCGAATAGTGCCACGCACCTTATGAACAACCCGCGCCGCTTCCTGGATCGTTCGACGGTAGATATGGGTAAGCAGATTGTTTCCGGCCTGGTATTTGACCGAGTAGCAGCTAAGGCGCTGACCAATCCACAGTTTGCAGCCGCCGCAAAACGATTCCTGAACAGTACGGCAACCGACCCAGAATACGCGCAAAACGTTATCCGCTTGCTGGTGGTGGCAAACCAGAATCCTGATTTAGTGGATGATATCGAAGCACTACTCGGAACCGATAGCGGGGCACAAATTAGCAATTAATGCTTTCCGCGCTCACGCGCGTTTCAGAAGTTCCGCAGTTTTAGTGTCTACTAAAAAAGAGAAAACCAATATCGGCGCAAGGATTGCGCAAACGCAGTATTAACCATGAAGGTTAAACGACATGCCAGCTTTAAATTCTTATGAATTAAACGGTGTTAAGGATTCATTCGCAGAGTGGATTTCTAACATTTCCCCGCAAGACTTTCCATTTCAGGCGATGATCGGCAAGACAACCGCCACACAATCTAAATTCGAATGGCAGTGCGACAGCGACAGTCCTGTAGACCCAAATAACGCGCTGATGGAATCTTTCGAATTTGCTGATCTCGACGACACTTTCGCCGCAACCATCCCGATGACCGGATACACTCAGAAAATGGGTAAAGCTGTCAAAGTTACCGGCGATGCTGACGCGCAAGCAGCCTGGGGGCGCGGCACTGAATCTGATCACCAATCCCACAAGAAAGCGTCTGAACTGAAACGCGACATTGAAAACGCATTCCTGAGCACCACAAAGACGCAAGCCGAAGTCAAGCCAACGACCCCGCGCCGCTTGGGTGGCTTCGATTCTCAAGTATCAACCATTGACGGCGGCACAACTCGCATCGGTGATCCCCTGACCGGTACAGCGACATACATCACCGCAGCCGCCGCTGGCAAGCCACAGATGACCGACATCTTTGCAGGTATGGCGGCATTGTGGACTACAGGCGGCAAGCCAGAAGTCCTGATGTGCTCCGAAACCATGAAGGATGTGATTTCTGACGCGCAGGAAGCTGGCGGCGCTCGCGTTCGCATCTTCGAAAATACCGCTGAATTGAGCGTTGAAGTAAACACCATCACGGACGCCCTGGGTCAAACCGTCCGCGTCGTCTATAACCGCCACATGCCAGCCGATACTGTTTACCTGTTTAACAGCAAAGATTGGGAAGCGGTAATGTTCCGCGCACCGGAAACCGTACCGGTAGCCAAAACAGGCGATTACAAAAAAGTCGTGTTTATGGTCGATATTGGCTTACGCCACCGCAACCCGTGGGCATCCGCAGTTATCGCCCCTTTCGCGGCAGCGTAATTAATACCGTGACCGTAGCACCCCTGACAGGTGCGACGGTTGATACCGCTTACTCAGCGACGGCAACAGCCACGCTGATGGATGTAGACGATGGCACATACACAAACGTATGGAGCATGACGGCATCGGGCGGCGCATTGGGTTTAACTATCGACGCAGCAACAGGCGCGATTAGTGGAACACCAACGGCGGCGGGTGATTACGCAGTTAACTTGTCAGTAACGGATAGCTTGGGAAATACGGTATCAAGCGGAATAACGCTAACCGTTACCCCAGCAGCAGCGGCGTTGGCGGCAATGCCTAGCCACTACCAGCCGGTAGAAGCAATTAACCAGGCTGAACAGCCAAAAAACACTAAGAAAAAATAACCCCAAAGCCGCCCCATGACGGGCGGTTTTTTATTGTGGAGCTATTCAAATGACTACAAAGGCAGTTTTTGCCGTGACTACCATTGCGCAGATTTGCTACGCAGGTGTAACCGCGTTACGCGAGGCGATGGACAAGGAGCCACAGCCAGAATGGGACGCGCTTCAACCGGAGGCGCAGGGCAAAATTATTGATTACATCGTGCTGGTGTTAACAGGCCGCCCAACACCAGACACACCAGAAGGGGAGGTAATCCGCCGAATCTGCAACGTGCTGCGTGATGAAAAAAAGACGCTGAAATACGCTTAATCCATGGGCTGGCGAAAGCTGGCCTAATTTATGGCTCGGACTTTGGAATAGACCATGAGCACAACTTACACAAAGCTGGTGGAGGCGGTAAAAGGATTTGCGAACCGCACCGACACCAAAACTATTGCAGCGATCCCGATGTTCATCGCAGCAGCGCAGACCCGCTTAGACGGCGAGATGCGTATTCCACTAATGACGCGAACAACGACCCACGACGCCGCAGGGCTAAGTATTTCCCTCGACGTAATGGAAATTGAAACGGTTGTTATTGGTGGCCTCGTTTCTAGCCTGATGCCTTATGACAGTGTGCTCCGCCGCCGCATTGCTGATTTCAATTCTTCCAACGTGTACGCCATTAACGGGAATAGCATTGAGCTGGTAGCACCGGCACAAGTCATCGTGACCGGATATCAAAAGCCCCCGCGCCTATCGGACGCTGTCCAGACAAACGCATACACCGACCACGCAGAAAACGCCCTGCTATGGCAAAGCTTGGTGTTTTTGTCTGTATTCACCAAAGACACCAAAGGCGCTAACGGATATCAATCCCTGGCTGATGCAGAGATAGCAAACATCAATGCCGCCTTTGACAAGTTCAAATCTGGATCGGGGGTGGCGTATGGCGAACCAGTCCGCAAGTTCTGACACCTTTCTACGGCTTATTGGCGGCGGTGTGTTAGGCACCGTTATTGCAATCGCCGTGAACGTTGGCGGCTATAAGCAGCAGATAGCAGATATTGGCGATGATGTTGATTTGCTGGTGCAAGAAACCGCAGCGATAAAAAAAGAGCTTGCGGAACAATCCAAAGAGGGTGCGCTACAAGAGCAGTTTGGCGAGGAACTTGATAGGCGATTAGCAAAGCTGGAGGCTAGATAAATGCCGTTAGAAACTCCGCAATATATAGATACCCTGGTCCCAGAGTGGCCTACTGGCGCAGACCCGTTAAATGCTGGTGATGATCACATCCGTGTGATTAAGCAGGTACTAAAAAACACCTTCCCCGCACTTGCCGCGCCGATGCTGGCAGACGCTAACAATATCAACGGCATTACAGGCCATTTTAACTACGTGGCAGGCGACGGCATCGGGGCGAACCTTCCGCGAATGGAGGCGCATAATGATGAATGGACAGCAGCGATTTGCATCACGGCGCAGACACCATCACCTGCGCAATATGCGGAAAATGCCGCGTTTGTGCTAACCGGCTCGGCGCTGCAAAACATGATTTATCCGGTCGGTCATGTACTGACAACCAAGCGGGCTGGCAATCCAGTTGAATGGCTGGGGTTTGGTACGTGGGTACCGCTACTGGGCTGGATTGTTGGCGGCGGCGGCATCATTACCGATATCGATGGATATACAGAGGAATACGGCATCGGCACGGTGGCGGGGCATTTCCGCGTTCACTCCGAACACGTCTCAACTTTCGCAGCGTCGTGGGATTTGAACACCGATAGCCAGGGCGACCACAACCATAGTTTTACCGGCGCACCGGTTGGCTACTGGGCTGATGCTGACGGCGACGGCTCGAATAACTATTTGGTAGAAACCGGCACCGGCTACACATCAACCGGCGGCGCTCACGTTCACGACGTACAAGGCTCGATTAACGTTGGTTTAAATAGCCTTAACTTTAAACCACCGTCTCAAGCTATCCACGTATGGGAGCGCACCGCATAATGCCAAAACTTGCTATTAGTGGCCTGGGGAAAGTGGGATTGATGTATGACGCTGACCCCGCAGACATGCCAATTAACGCTGTCACTGATGCGCTTAACGTCCGGTTCGCCGGACGTGAAGTCGAGCAGGGGCTAGGCAGTCAGTACGAGCCGTACTACACATGGATGATTGAAGGGATGGCGGAAGTTTGCCCCATGTATCTGGCGCAGCCGATTATATACGATGGATTCAGCGACGGCGCTCGCCTGGTATTTTTTCTGGGTGAAAGTTGGGAGCCTGGCGCGATGGCGATATACAGCCAAAATATGAGCATTCCAGATTTTACCGGCCTGACTACGATCCCCGATTGGCCTTCATCATCAAGATGGAGCGCATACAAAGGGCAGATAAATAACTGTCCGTTCTTTGGGGCGCAGGGATTCCAGCCGTATGGCAAACAGTACGATTGGGAAGGGGTTAGCACACTGCCAGGCTGGGGCGAGCAGACCGGAGGCGACCAGATCGTTGTTACCCGCCGATGGTCATGCAAGAAGCTGATTAGTTTCGGCAACCGCCTGATCATGATGAATACAAGCGAGGAGAGCAGCGGCGGCGTTGATTTGCCATACCCTACCCGCTTGCGCTGGTCTGGGTTCACACAGCAAAACGCATTTCCAATCAACTGGGATGATACCGCACTAAACCGAACCCCAGAGGAGGCCGCCGCCGCCGTCATTGATGGTTACGCTGGTTGGATGGATTTAGCCAGCGATACACAACTGATAGACGCTTGCAACAATGGCGGCACCTTGTTTGTGTACAGCGAGCGCGAAACATTCAGCGTCACGCCGTCTGGTAACGCCAATTCCCCGTTCGTGACTAAGCAGGTTTATTCTGATTGCGGCGTTTTGGATCTGGGGTGCGTCGTTAACGCCAAAGGCTATAACTACGTTTTTACCGGCTCTGATTTTGTCCGGCATGATTCCGTTCGCTGGGAGAGTGTAGCGGAGGGAGTGTGTAGGGATTGGCTTAACGAGGTTGTCAGTACCCCGCGCCCTGGTGCCGTTCGCTTGGTGAACTACCCAGAACTTAACGAAATATGGGTAATGACCAAAGGCGATGATCAGGAGGCTGACGACTGCGCAAAAACTCAATGCCTGACGTTCAACTACATCACTAACACCTGGTCACGCAAAAGCCTACCTTACATCAATGAGGCTGTCTTTGCCCCGATAGCCCCCGATTCATCCGTTGCCGGTTCGACATGGGATTCAATGCCAGGCGCATGGGATGACGCGGGGCAGGAATGGGGAGGTGCGGGGCTACACATCGCGCAAGGTACAATGATCGGATTGTGTGCCGCTGGTGGCGTTTATTACCTGAATACCGGCGATGTTGAATACCGACACGTATACAGCGCGGGTGCCTGGTCGATGCAGTCGCAGCCGCTGCAATGCTTCATTGAAAGGCGGGGGCTTGACCTGGGCGACGGCGTTCGCTCACTGGTTACGCGTACAGAAATGAGTGGCACCGGATCGGGGCGCATAGAACTGGCGATGGCTGGCGCTGAAACAGAGGGGGCTGGCTATTCATGGGATAAACAGGGAATTGAGTCACTGGCCACACAACGCCGGTTGACATGGTTAGTTGATGGAAACATTCACGGCTACCGCCTGGGCTTCAATGGCTTTGGTTCAATCCCGTCCAAGCTGACTATCTACTTTGAGGATAACGGCGAATGAATCCAGAGCTAAGCAAGCAAAAGCAAAAGAGTGATGCCGCCGCCCGCGCAGCCGCCGCCGCACCCAGCCAGGTAAACGAGGTGGCACCGTCGCTCTATCAGGCACCGCAAATCAACGTGCCTGGCTCGCTACATGAGGTGGCTGTTTTAATACGTGCTGAATTGCTAAAGATTGAGCAAGCGCAATCCGCGCTTTTGTCACTGGCTAACGCCAGCAATGACGGCTTACGCTATGTAGATGGAACCGTTGTGTTTCGCGCGCCAAAGGATAGACCATACCCGCTACAGATTGAGCAATCTGACACGACGCAAGCAAACTACATCCGACTATATAAGGGGCAGATACTGCAAGGGGGCATGGGTAACGCTGACGCGTCAAACGATGTTTCAATATGGTCTAACCTGGGCGGCAACTCGATAACCGCTCGCGCTAATGGTGCAGTAGCTATAGGGGCAGCGCGTCGCTATTACTTTGACGGATCGTTTAACACTCAACTCTCCTTCCCTGGGGGGAATGGTGATCCGCATGTAGCGCTGGTGGATTACGCATTGCGAGATGGTGAGGGTGGGGGGATTGCGTTTGGCGCTCACATGAATAACGCCCCAGCAGACACGACCATTTTCGCCTATGGGAGTACGCAAGCTAACGGCATCGGCGAGGGGGTTCTCACTAGTCACTCCGCGCTAGGTGGCGGCTATCAACACCACATGTTAGCGCTCTACGGGGCGAACAAGTTTTACCAACGAACACGAAACGGCGATAGTGGCAACTGGAACACTTGGACGGCTAACCATTTCCACGCTGGTGGCTCTACGTCATATGCGGATTGGAACGGAATCGGGTTTCATACGCGGCAAGGTGACGCCGGCTCTATTGGTCATATGGAGATACGCCAGTACGATGACGGCAACGGCGTCGGGGCAAATAGTCCAGGCGGCGGATATGGTACTGCCCTATTTTTTGGTGAGGGCTTATTTAACACGCAAGTGGTGTTTAATGACAATACGGGGAGTATTTCAGTTCGCACCGCCTACGCCGGTACATCTAAGGGCTGGAGTCGCCACGAACCGACCGTTATCACTAAAAGACAAATTTACGCCGAACTGTTAGAGGCGAGAGTGATTACCGCAGAGGCTCACGCCGCGTTAAATCGCGCTGCAATGCGAACGGCAGCGGAACCCGAACCCGCAAAACCCAGACCAGAGCTTTTACCAGAACAGCCCACACAAAACATCTAACCCGCTACGGCGGGTTTCTTATTGATTTTCTTGCGCACGATTCGCGCCATTATTGCCTGTTCTTTTCGGGTAGGCTTGTTGCCATCAAATAAGGGGGGTGGCGAGTGTATATTGATATTTGGGTTTTGTTGCGCGTGGCGGGTGGCATCCTTGCCTTGTTCGCAGTGGCGGCGCTTTGCCAGTGGGTGGGGCTTATTGTCGGAATTTTGAAAGGAAACTGACAACCCTGAACCCCTTACCTCCCCATTACCGATTAAGTAAAACACCTAACCCGCTACAGCGGGTTTTTTGTTTTTATGGTGGTTCGAAATAGGTATACCGTTAGCGCACTATGGCTATCGGTTCGTTTTAGTGTTGTTCTGGTATTTAAAGCGAACTAGTGCGAACATAACCACCTAAAACGAACTGACGCAAAGGAAAGTGATGAAAAATTACATTCACGCTTATTTGAGAGCTTCGACATCAGAGCAGGACGCAAGTCGAGCAAGGGGCGCACTAGAATCATTCGCATCTGCTAATGGTGTGCGTATAGCGGGTTGGTATGTGGAAAACGAAAGCGGCGCATCAATGCAGCGGCCTGAACTTTTCCGCCTACTAGAAAACACGCAAGCGGGCGATATTCTTTTGCTTGAGCAGGTGGATCGCTTGAGCCGCTTAAACGCCGAGGATTGGCAAAAACTCAGAAATGCAATTACGTCAAAAGGCGTGCGCATTGTGGCGCTTGATTTGCCAACGTCGCACATGTTCATGACAGTAGCAGACGAGTTCACCGCTCGAATGATGGAAGCCATTAACGGCATGATGCTGGACATGCTCGCAGCCATTGCCCGCAAAGACTACACCGACCGCCGCCGTCGCCAAAAAGAAGGTATCACCAAAGCTAAGGATGAAGGCAAATATAAAGGCCGCCAGACTGACGAGAAAAAGCGAGAAGTTATAACGGCGCTGTTAGCTGGTGGAAAGTCTTACAGCCAGATTGAGGCATCGCTGGGCGTTAGCCGCTCCACCATCGCTAAGGCTGCAAAAGCGATGAAAGAACAGAGCCAATAATAGTGATTATATCTATTGTAAAATAGTCACTTACAGTGGGTGCAATTCACTTAACACCTTGTTTATTAAGAATTATTTTAATTGTAGCGTCATTGGGGTGGGATTGGCAGAATGCACTCACCCCACCAGTGAGGTGAAACGCGTGGTGTGAAAAGTGGTGAATCAAAATAATAAGTAAAACACTTAATAAAATGCTTGCTGATAGTAAGTAAAACACTTAATATAAATCCATCGAAACGAGACGAGGAAGAATGAAACTTACTGAATATATTGAAAAATACTTTGATGGAAACAAAGCGGCATTTGCCAAAAGCGAGGGTGTTCTGGCACCTCAAGTGCATCAGTGGATAGATAAGGGCTTTATCGTAATTGATGGGGTTCTATACAGTCCCCGCCGTGAACTGAAAGTTAAAGAACTTCAAAAATAACAAACGACGCTGGAGCTACATTTTATAGCCCGCCTCGTGCGGGCTTTTTATTGCCCAAAATCCACCAAAAGGAGCAATAAATATGAAAGTAACCAGCAAGCAAATTAACAAGAAAGCAGCGGCGTATTTCCAGCAATTCCGCACCGTTGCGACTACTGAGCAGTTAGCTAACTTTGCAAATCACGCTCACAACCAGTCTATGGGCGACACCCAAAAGGTATACGGTCGGCTGTGGTTGCTGGCTGAGTCTGAGACTGTGGCTCGCTGCTTTGAGGTGGTGGCGTAATGAAAAAGGCAGAGCGTGAACACGTTAACCGCGTGGCGGGATTGGGTTGTGTTGCCTGTTACGTCCAGTCTGGTGAGTGGTTCACGCCTGGTGAGATTCATCACATAAGGGAGGGGCAGGGCGCGGCGCAACGCGCTGGATGGTTTGAAGTGATTTGTTTGTGTGTTGGGCATCACCGCCACAACGACAAAGCAGCAAAAAAAATAGCAGTTCACGCCGCCTATAAAACGTTTGCGGCAACCTATGGCGACGAGCGCGAACTATTAGCGCTAACGCTCAATAATATCTAAAGGATTAGATGTCGTTATTTTACTGGATTAACAAAAATGCAAATGCCGGAAAGTTTCAAAGTCATCATTAAGAATTTCTCTACAGCAGAATTAGTAGAGTTACGCGCCTGGAATGAGACTAGTGCTCGCTCTAACCGCCTTGCAAATCAGGCAATTGATGCTGAGTTAGCAGCGCGGGGGGTGGTGCCGAATGAAGCGGAGAATAAAGCCAAATAGGGCGACGTGGTGCCAGGGTTATAAATCAGAACCGTTATTTGATAATGCCCCGCACCCAAAAGTTCACACCGTTTCATTATTTAATGAAGCTGGAAACCTTAAATTAAGATATTCGTCATTTTCAATAAAGAATAACGAAGGTTACAAGGATTACAACGATGTTTAATATATTCAAAGGCCACCGCCGCATTGCTGAATTAGAGTTAGCGCTGAAAAAGGAAGCGTCCGCTCAACGCATTAACCGCGACCAAATCGCCGCCCTTAACGCTGAGGTGATTGGGCTGGCAACGCAGCGCGATAGCCTCCGCAAAATTGCTGACACCCTCCGCAGCCGCATTCAATCCCACGGCATGACGGGAACCGAACGCGATTTCTTAATTCACTGCCAGGCCGCACACCGTGGTGAGTTTGATATGTCACCGCAAGTGATTGATGAATACATGACTGCAATCCGCAAGGAGCGCGAAACAATCACCGCAGCCCCAGCCCCAGCCCCAGCCCCCGCCGCAGAGGTTAGTAAATGTGCCGCCGCTTGCGCTGGTGCGGTTGTCTGCAAGCCAGAATGCCCCGAACCGGAATACTACAAGGGGGATTTGGAAGAAGTCGCCCACGCCGTGTTAACTCGCGTCACTGACGCCATGCACGAATATCAGCGCGTAACCGGTCACAAGATGATCGTTGCCACTCACTTGATGGATGGCATCCGCAGCGAGTTAAAAACGCCAGGCTACGTGGAGGCACTGTTACAAAGATGACAGCGAAGAAACCACGCCCTGACATCCCTAGCGCCCGTAGTCAGTTAGTCCGCAAGACAATCGAGGACAACCCAGGGAACAACCGGCACCAGATAGCTGAGTTAATGGGCATGACTGCGGAACAGGTCGATTGGGGTATCCGCCGAATGATTAAGGATGGAACCGCTATTTCCTACGAACCAGAGGAGCGCGGCGCAAAAGTTCTGTATTACGCGCTAAAGGATGCGCACCTGATCCCAGCGGTAAGCGTTGCGGAGGAGTGCCGCCAGAACTGGCAAGGCTATCTGATACACAAGGTTTTCGGCGGCGGCGCTCGCCTGGGGGTTGAGAATGGTAATTTGGTCGCTCTTTGATGGTTCGGGGATTATGGGCTTGCCCTGGGCGGAAGCTGGTCATCAGGTTTATTGCTTTAACGCTGACGGCGCAAATCACGGCACGTATAAAATCAAGATGCAGCATGAAAATTTACACTATGTAAATTGCTGGATTGAAAGGGGATTTGATGCCCGCCGCCTCGATATGGGCGTACCTGATCCTGATGTTATTTTCGCTTTCCCCGATTGCACCACGCTTTCGGCGGCAGGCGCAAAACATGAGCGTTCCGAGTCTGCAATGAACGCCGTTATCGGTCACGCGCAGCGGGTTGAGGAGCTAGGCAGGCGATATAACGCGGCGTGGATGGTAGAAAACCCAGTAGGAAAAATGTCTACCCTATGGCGCAAGCCGGATCACTACTTTGACCCGTACCAGTACGGGGGCTACATGACCGGAGAGGAGGAGCAGTATCACCCGCGAATGCCACCGCGTGACGGGTACACGAAAAAAACGTGTATTTGGGCTGGTGGGGGTTTCAGGATGCCAGAGCATAAACCGGTGGATCACATCGGTAAGTTTTGGGGCTGGGCTTACCTGGGCGGCAAGTCACCAAAGACAAAGCAGTTGAGAAGCCTTACGCCGCGCGGGTTTGCTCGTGCAGTCTTTGAGGCCAACGCTTGCAAGGGGGGGTAGCATGACGCCAACGCGCTACATTTCCCTGGAGGAAATGACATCGTTAACTGGTAAAAGCTATAAGTCGCTGTGGTGGATGTGGTCGAAAACGGGCGACTTTCCACGCCCCCACAAGACGAAGGGTGGGACTTTTTTGGGCTGGCCTGTTTCGGTTTATGAGGATTGGGTAAGCAAACAGAGTCTTAATTAGTGTAGAGGTCGGGGAAACCCGGCCTTTTTTATTGGTGCTACGAAAATGCGTTATGTATACGCTTATGTAGACGCTATTGGAGGGTGTGACGGTAAAAATATACGTAACTACTTGATTTAAATGGTACGCCCTACAGGGCTCGAACCTGTGACCTACGGCTTAGAAGGCCGTTGCTCTATCCAACTGAGCTAAGGGCGCACTGAAAGTGCTTTTTGTATCGTACCATGTTTTCGGAACGCTCGGATTATACGGTCAGTACCTTTCTAGTCAATGGCTTTTCATCTACCTGCGCGACTATTAAGCATAAACGCTTAACAATGCCTGACAGCGAGCCGCGCTTCTGACAAAATAGAAACAATCCCCTCCCTTTTCGATTACAGACGGAATCATCTGACTGATGGCAGCAAAGATTATTGACGGTAAAACGATTGCGCAGCAGGTACGGCTTGAAGTTGCTGAAAAAGTGAAAGCCCGAATTGCCGCTGGAAAACGTGCTCCAGGACTTGCAGTTGTACTGGTTGGCGAGAACCCTGCATCGCAGATTTATGTCGGTAGCAAACGTAAAGCTTGTGAGGAAGTCGGTTTTATTTCTCGCTCGTATGATTTGCCTGATACCACCTCGGAAGCAGAGCTGCTGGAGCTGATTGATACGCTCAACGCAGATAACGAAATCGACGGTATTCTGGTTCAGTTACCGCTGCCAGCCGGCATTGACAACGTAAAAGTGCTGGAACGTATCGACCCGGATAAAGATGTGGATGGTTTCCACCCATACAACATTGGCCGCTTGTGCCAACGTGCGCCGCGTCTGCGTCCTTGTACGCCACGTGGCATCGTGACGCTGCTTGAGCGTTACGGCATTGATACCTACGGCCTGAACGCCGTGGTGATTGGCGCATCTAACATTGTTGGTCGCCCGATGAGCATGGAACTGCTGCTGGCGGGTTGCACCACCACCGTTACCCATCGCTTCACTAAAAACCTGCGTCAGCACGTCGAGAACGCCGATTTGGTGATTGTCGCGGTCGGCAAACCTGGCTTCATTCCAGGGGATTGGATCAAGGAAGGGGCGATTGTCGTGGACGTGGGGATTAACCGTCTTGAGAGCGGCAAAGTGGTCGGCGACGTAAATTATGATGAAGCCGCAGCCAAAGCCTCGTATATTACGCCGGTTCCGGGTGGCGTTGGCCCAATGACCGTCGCCACTCTTATCCAGAATACCTTGCAGGCTTGCGAGGAATATCATGATGTCGATGGAGAGTAAAATGGCGACCTTCTCATTAGGTAAACACCCACACGTTGAATTATGCGATCTGCTGAAGCTGGAAGGCTGGTGTGAAAGCGGCGCACAGGCGAAAGCGGTGATTGCCGAAGGACTGGTGAAGGTAGATGGCGAAGTCGAAACCCGTAAACGCTGCAAAATCGTTGCAGGCCAGACGGTTGTTTTTGAAAGTCTGAGCATTACGGTTCAGGCGTAAGCTTCCCTTCGCACGAACCCTCTCTCTTTCGGAGAGAGGGACTTACAGAGTTTTTCCATGCCAACTATCGTTACTCACGCTGCTGTGCCTCTTTGTCTTGGATTAGGACTTGGCAGAAAAATCATTCCTGCGCGTTTAATGCTGGGCGGCGTCGTTCTCGCCATGTTGCCGGATGCTGACGTGCTGGCGTTTAAGTTTGGTGTGGCTTACGGAAATGCGTTCGGCCATCGCGGGTTTACCCATTCGTTGTTGTTCGCATTTGTTGTGCCGTTGCTGTGTTTGTTGGGTTACCGCTGGTTCAGAGCTGGCTTTATTCGGGTGTGGTTATTCCTCACGGTTTCGCTGCTTTCACATAGTTTGTTGGATTCGGTCACTACGGGTGGCAAAGGTGTTGGCTGGCTGTGGCCGTGGTCAGACGACCGGTTTTTCGCCCCCTGGCAAGTCATTCGCGTCGCACCATTTGCGCTCTCAAGCTACCTCGAACCGCGCGGGCAGGCGGTGATGTGGTCTGAATGGCAATGGGTCTGGTTACCCGGTTTACTGATGGCATTTTTATTATTCGTACTGCGTAAAAACTTCCGCTAATCCCCCACAAAAATCAGGTTAAAACCTGCGCAACTTCAAATATTCGATAACAGTATGGCTACAACTCAGATTTTAGTTGCCGGGAAAAATTCGTTTCGTCAGTATAAGTAGAACGTTCTACTAGAACGTTCTACTTACCATAAAAACGCGTAAATCTATTAAACGCGATGGCGGCGTCAACACCGGGGGATTATCAATGAGTTTGTTATCGAGCGTTACGAAATCGTTATCTAAGCTGTCGATGATAGGGCGTGCATTAATGCTGCCGATCTCGCTGCTTCCTGCTGCGGGCCTGTTACTGGCCTTTGGCGATAAATTCCATCTACCACTGATGATGAACGCCGGCGGGGTGATTTTTGATAACCTGCCGATGCTGTTTGCGATTGGTTCGGCGGTTGGGTTAGCGGCGGAGTCGGGGATTGCGGCGCTGTCGGCAGCGGTGTCAGTGTTTATCATCAACGTGACAATTGGTACGGTCTTGAGTATCACGCCAGAAATGGCGGCGGCAGGCGGGAAGTACGCCATGGTGGTCGGCATCCCGACCTTACAGATGGGCGTCTTTGGTGGGCTGATCTCCGGTATTCTCGCGGCCTGGTGTTATAACAAGTTCCACACCATGCAGTTGCCTGAATTCCTCGGCTTCTTCTCGGGTAAACGCTTTGTTGCTATTGCGACGGCATTTTTATCCTTCTTGCTCGGGATGGTGCTGCCCTATATCTGGTCGCACATTCAGTCGGGCATTGATGCGCTCTCCGTTGTGGTCAACGGCGATAATCAGGCTGCGTCCACCTTTATCTTCGGCCTCGTTGAACGTGCGCTGATCCCGCTGGGGCTGCATCACATCTGGTATCCTTCGTTCTGGTATTCGTTTGGCGAATACACCACGCAAGCCGGTCAGGTGATCCACGGCGACCAGACTATCTGGTTCAAAATGCTCGAAGAGGGCACCAAATCCTTCAGCAGCGACAGCTACCAGAACGCCGGTAAATTCATGCAGGGCGAGTTCCCGCTGATGCTGTTTGCCCTGCCAGCGGCGTGTCTGGCGATGTATCACGAAGCGAACACCAAAAATAAGAAAATTGCCTCCGGTATTCTCTTCTCTGCGGCGTTGACCTGTTTCCTGACGGGCATCACCGAACCGGTAGAATTTACCTTTATCTTCGTCGCGCCAATCCTGTATGTCTTTAACGCGATTATGGCTGGCCTGTCTTATATGTGTATGTATTTGCTGCATGCGCACATCGCCAAGTCGTTCTCGGCGGGGATGATTGACTACATTTCATTCGGTATTTTGCCTTCGTTCAACGGCTACCAGACTAACTTCCTGTCGGCGGTGATCGTCGGTGTGCCAATGGCGCTGATTTACTACTTCACTTTCCGCTACGTGATTCGCCGTTTTGATGTGAAAACGCCGGGCCGTGCAGATGTGACGGCCAATGCGAATGACAAAACCGACACCGAACTGGCTGGCGATATCATTGGCCTGCTGGGTGGGGCGGAGAACATCAACTCTGTCGGTTCCTGTATTACACGTCTGCGTCTGGAAGTTGAGAAGAGCGAACACGTTGATAAAGATGGCCTTAACAGCCTCGGTGCGCGTGGTGTGGTGTTTGTCGGTGATTCGGGGATTCAGGTGATTTTCGGTGCGCGCGCGCAGTTTATTGCCCAGACGATGTCCACGATGATCGGTAAGTAACTTTCCCTGTCATCCTTCAGGCTGCAGCCAACGCCTGTAGCTTGAAGGCTTTAGGGGAAAGGGCAGCAAAACTCGGTATGTTTACTGGGGGCTTTATGGTATTGATAACAAGGATATTTGGTGTAAAGGAGCAGGATGAAAAAGGTCAATATTATTGATGTGGCACAACTGGCTGGAGTGTCTGTCTCCACCGTTTCACTGGTGCTGCGTCAAAAAGGAAAGATCTCGGATGCGACCATCGAAAAGGTCAATGCTGCGATTAAACAGCTTGGCTATGTTCATAACGTGGCGGCCGCCAATCTGCGTTCCAATACCTCCAATCTTATCGGCCTGATTATCAGGGATTTCAACGATTCCTTCTGCGTTAACGTGATGGCGAGCGTGGTTAATTATCTGGAAAAACAAGGTTATATGGTTTTTCTTGGCCATCCACAAAATGATCAAGAACAATTACAACAGTGTTTAACCTCGTTCACCCAACAAGGCGTGGCAGGGGTGATTTATCTGGATGCCAATCACCGTTTAGCCTCCATTCCTGGCCTGATTGCTGAATGCACATTACCGACAGTTATCATTTCTGAATCGACGGTGAGTAGTCATCGGGATGTGATTGGGCGGGATAATCGCCAGGCAGGACACCAGGCGACGCGTTATTTGATTGACCGTGGCCACCGAAATATCGCCTATTTGGGTGGTACGGCGAATAACCTGATGCGCGAAGAACGCTTACTCGGTTATCGCAATGCACTTGCCCAATACAATTTGCCATTTCGTGAGGAGTGGGCGCCTGTGTGTGAAAACAACACCGAGGCTGCGGCTCGCTTAACGCGACAGTTGCTTGAGAATAATAGCAAAATCACCGCCATGCTTTGCCATTCGCCGTCTGCCATTATTGGCTGCCTGAATGGTATTCAGCAGGTCGGGCGAACCGTCGGTAAAGATGTGTTTTTGACTCAGCAAGTTTCACTGATTGGCTTCGAAGATATGATGCACATTAATCTCACTTCTCCACGCTTTACCTATGTCTCGTCATCCAGCGAAGAAGCGGGTCGACAGGCAGCCACGTTGATTGTGAATAAGATTAAAACCCCGACGTTGCCGTCGCAGAAGATTATTATTTCTGGGGAGTTAGTGCCGCGCGAGTCTGCGTAATTCTTCCCCCTCCGCTTGAAGGGGGATAAATCATCAACGATGGAACTCGCCTGCCGCTTCTGGCTGGTATTGCAGTTCCAGCACTTCAAGATGCGTCTGGTTACCGTTCGGTAACGTCCAGTTGATTGTTGCACCGACACGCAAACCCAGCAGCGCTGCGCCAACCGGGGCCATCACCGAAAGTTGGTTGTCGCTGTCTGTCAGGTTGACCGGGTACACCAGCGTGCGGACATGCTCCTCTTTTGAGGCCAGATCGCGGAATTTCACGCGGCTGTTCATGGTCACGACGTCAGCCGGCATATCTTCAGGCTTACGCATTTCTGCTCTGTCCAGTTCGGTGTTCAGTGCCTGAGCGACAGGCTGGTTGGCAAACTGTGGTTGCTCCAGCAATCGGTCGATACGCTCGGCATCAAGTTCATTAATGATAATGGCTGGTCTGGACATATTTCTCTCCATGTAAAAAAACAGGCACTCTTGTGTCTGATGGCGGACCTTACAAAAGAAAACCCTCACTCATATGAGTGAGGGTTTGGTCTGTGATGATGATACTGAGCTTAACGCTTAGATTAAAGCGACTTCAGTCACATTTTAATAACAGCACAGTTTACAGAATAATGCTGCCTACCAGCGCGAACAGGAAGGCGATTGTCCCGATCAAGGTTTCCATCACGGTCCAGGTTTTCAGAGTGGTTTTCTCGTCCATTTCAAGGAAACGGCCAACCAGCCAGAAGCCGGAGTCGTTCACGTGAGACAGTACGGTCGCACCACCGGCAATGGCTACCACGATGAAGCACAGGTCAAACTGGCTCAGGCCTGGGGTGACGGCAACCATTGGGGAAATCAGCGCCGCTGTGGTGGTCAGTGCAACAGTTGCAGAACCTTGCGCCACACGCAGAGCGGTAGAGATAACGAACGCGGCCACAATCACTGGCATGCCAGTATCGGAGAGCACGCCTGCCAGTGCATCACCAATGCCACTTGCACGCAGAACGCCACCAAACATACCACCCGCACCGGTCACCAAAATGATGCCGCAAATCGGGCCGAGCGCGCCATCACACACTTTTTCCAGATGCTGACGGCTATGGCGGCCACTAAACACGGCAAGGGAGAAGAAGACGGTAATCAGCAGTGCGATAGGGGTTTTACCCAACATCCGCAGCAGTTGAATCACGGTGTTATCGGCACTCACCCAACCGAGCACAGTCGCGGTGTTCAGCCCTGTATCGAGGAAAATCAATACCAGTGGCAGCAGCAGAATCGCTAATACGGTGCTAAATGCTGGTGGCTGGTGTTTCGGGTCGGCTTCCAGGCTTCCGAGGAAAGAAGAAGGCAATGGAACGTGGAATTTTTTACCGGCGTACAGACCAAACAGATATGCACCGAGATACCAGGTTGGGATCGCGATAACCAGACCAACAATCACCAGCAGACCGATGTTTGCACCCAGCAATTCACTGGCAGCAACCGGACCTGGATGTGGTGGCAGCAGGGCGTGCATGACTGCAAACGCACCGGCAGCTGGCAGCGCATATTTCAGCGTAGAGCCGCCGAACTGCTTAGCCACGCTGAAGATAATCGGCAGCATTACCACCAGTCCCGCATCGAAGAAGATTGGGAAACCGAACAGCAACGAAGCCACGCCGAGCGCCAGTGGAGCACGATGCGAACCAAACTTTCCGACTAGCGTGTCGGCAAGTACTTTTGCCCCGCCGGAAATTTCAAGCAAGCGGCCAATCATTGCGCCAAGGCCAACCAGCAGCGCAACGCCTGCCAGGGTGCTACCAAAACCGCCCAAAATTGTTGGGACAATTTTATCGAACGGCACGCCAGTCGCCAGGGCGACGACGACACTCACAAGTGTTAAAGCTAAAAATGCATGCACTTTGAAGCGCATGATAAGGATAAGTAGGAGTACAACAGCACAGGCTGCGATCCCTAGCAGCGTTCCTGCACCAAGATGTGTTGTTACTTCGGTCATTTGATTGTCCTCTGCGCCGAATTTATAAGTGAAAAAGGCCTAAGGCATAATTCACCAGATTTCTGATACCGGTAACATGATACTGGTAACATCAGCTACTCGGGAATGGACCTGACCATGTTTATTGGCATTTTGGGAGCAAGGTCAAACTATCCAAAAAAACACATAATCACACCGCTGACGAATTTAAGACCGTAAATCAACCCGCCATCTGAAAAAATTGCATTACGCTGTATATGCACCATTCAATCGGGCACTTCGTACGATCATCACCTGTAGAGGAGATATCATGAGCGATTACGACAAACTCACGTTAAAGGACGGCAGTTCTCTTTACTTTAAGGATTGGGGAGAAGGACAACCGGTAGTATTCAGCCATGGCTGGCCGTTAACAGCAGATGCGTTTGAAGATCAGATGTTTTTCCTGGGGCAGAAAGGATTCCGCGTAATTGCACACGACAGGCGCGGGCATGGTCGCTCATCGCAATCCTGGGAAGGTAATCATATGGATCAATATGCTGATGATTTAGCGGAATTAACCGCGCATTTAAATCTGAAAGACGCGGTCCACGTGGGCCATTCCACGGGCGGTGGCGAAGTGGTGCGTTACATCGGCCGCCATGGTACCAGCCGTGTGGCAAAAGCCGTGTTGATTAGTGCCGTGCCGCCGATCATGGTGAAAACCGATTTTAATCCAGACGGCGTTCCCATTGATGTGTTTGATGGGATCCGTGAAGGCGTGCGTGCCAACAGGGCAGACTTTTTCAAAGAGCTGACTCTGGCATTTTATGGCTATAACCGACCAGGAGCGACCCCCTCGGAAGGTGTAAGGGAGAGTTTTGTCGAGCAGGGCATGCAAGGGGGCATTAAAGCGCTTTACGACTGTATTAAAGCGTTTTCTGAAACCGACTTGCGCGAAGATCTGAAGAAAATGACCATCCCAACGCTGGTTATACATGGCGATGATGATCAAATAGTCCCGTTTGAAACCTGCGGAAAAGTCACGGCGGCGACCTTGCCGGACTCGATATTCAAAGTGTATCAGGGCGGCTCCCACGGTATCTGTACCACTGAGAAAGACCGGGTGAATGCAGATTTACTGGAGTTTCTGAAAGGGTAACATCCGGGCGGGTGAGCGAAGTTTCACCCGCCATTTAACCTCTTCATTTGCCCGCAACCGGCAACATAATCTCTTTTAAGATTTCGTAGCGCTGCTGCGGCGAAAGCCAAATCAAACCTAACAATTTATGCGCCTGCCCTTCGTGCTCAAACTGGGTTTTTAACTGTTTCAAGAAGCTTTTTGTCGTGTTCATTTTTTACCTCCGTTTTCGATAGTCAAAGCATATGACTACAAATGCGGAACTAATAGTGAACTGATTGTTTTTTGACTTCCGTATTTAAGCGAGTTAGTAGCCGACCGCATCAAGTCGGAACTGTTTGGCACAGTTACCGGGATTTTTTTGCGTGGCGAATGAGCTTTCAGTTAACGGGCCGTTAATTTGCCCGGCATCAAGTGAGATTTGCATCTCCGTCAGATAAGCCGGATTGCCGTTACAGGTCAGCTTAACTGCTTTCACCGCATCGCTACCCCAACTCTTTTCCAGCGCTTTATTGAATGCTTTACGGGTGACTACGTTGCCATAGTTTTCCGCAAGGAAAGTGCCCAATGCGCTTTGTTTGAATTCACCATTCAGGCGAACCATCGTCGCGAAATATGCATTGGGATCAAAGCCGAAACAGGCGCCATGTTTAGCATATTCGTATCGTTCAAGGCAGGATTTGCCGCCCGCACCAGGCATAACGCCCGCGAGTTTGCCGGCGACGTCTGCGGATAATTCAGGTGCGGGAGCCTGGCACTTTTGCGAACCGCGTACTTCCGCCATATTTGGCACCGGGCGCGTTGAGCAGCCGTAACGCATCCAGCGTTTTTCATCTACACCGCGTGAGGCTATGGACTTTGGCAACCCTGGCCACAACCCATGCACCGTTAAAAACGCACGTTTATCGCTTTGTTCCTGTTGGGTTTTACATTCCGTTGGTTCATTGCGATCACGTTCATGCATGCTCTGACAAAAACCGGTTTGCCAGGAAAGGGCGAGTACGTAACGGTCGAAGTCGGCATAGTTTTTTGCGCTGAGATCTTCTGCGTGAAGCAGCGGGCTGGTGGTCATCAGGGAGGTCAAAATTAGCGTTGTTCGCCACATCTTATTCATGCTTTTCTCGCTCGGGAGCCGTAATAAATTCCAGAAGTCTTTTTATTTAAACATAAAAAAAGCGCCCCGATGAGGCGCTTATTGAGTTCCTGAAAATTAAGGAAGAATCGCCGCCGATGGCACCAGGATCTCAGTGGCGATAATCACCACCACCAGACCTACAGCAATCGGGACTGAAGTGCGTTTTACCACTTCGAACGGGGAGATTTTCGCCATACCCGCTACCGCTACAACCACGCCGGACACCGGAGAAATGGTACGGCCAAGGTTGGAAGCTTGCAGCATTGGAATCGCAAGGTACGCAGGGTTGATACCAGAAGAGTGAGCCAGTTTCGGGATCATCTCAACAAAGGCATAGAACGGCGCGTTACCTGAACCGGTGGTCATTGCCGCTAACATGGTGAGTATCACTAATACCAGCATCAGAATGATACTGGCGGAGCCAAACGACGTCGCAATGGATATCAGGCTCTGGATAAAGCCGATGGTGCTCAGGCCCTGAGCGAATACGCCCGCCGCGACCAACAGCATCACCACGTTTGCGAAAGCATCTGCCATACCGCGGTAGCAAACTTCCAGTCCGGAGAAGACGCTTTGTGTATTGAAACTACGGAAGAATTCAATGATTGCCGCCATCAGAATACAGATGACCAGAATAGTAATGATATGCAGCTGCGGGCCCCATTTACCGTCGAAAATCAACACGCCGATAATTGGCGTAAACGGCAGAATGGCATAGAAAGAAGGCGCAGTAGTCTGGATTTCGCTGACATCGAGCATTTCATGGCTGATGTTCTCTTTTTTATCCAGATAGCGTTGCCAGAAAAAGTGCGCAATCGCCATCGCAATGATGGCCGCAATAGAAATAGGCACGGTGGTTTTAAAGGCAAAATCAACCAGTGACATTTCAGCCGCTTTCGCCGCCAGCACCACGTCGCCAGAAGTTGGAGACAGAATGATGGCCGCAGGGGAGGCACAAATTGCCGCCGCAGCGCCACGGCTAATCCCGACGTTCACCATCACCGGGAACAGCGTTGCCATCAGCAATACACCCAGGCCCGTTGCAGAGGAGACCGCCAGTGACATCAGGCAAGCCACGAAATACGCGGCAATCATCAGAATGTAAGGTGAGTTAATGAGTTTCAGCGGTTTTGATGCGAGCTTCACGACCATGTCGTTCGCGCCAATATGTGTCATATAAGAGGCGAAACCGCACAGCATCATGATCATCATGCCGAGATCGCCGCCACGGCTCATCAGCAAGATTTTGACATATTCGACAATATCGGTGGCGGTGTAACCGGTACTTTCAGCACTGGCAGGTAAGACTTTGTGACCCATCAGGGCACTAATAATCAGTAATGTTAAGCCGCCGACGAATAATACGCCGGTAGCGGAGTAGCCTTTGATGATGTAGCGAGCTACACCAACAATCACCACAACCCCAATAAGTAATTCAATCGTTGTCAGCATTAAAGCCCCCTGTTGCGTTTGGTATTCGGCATCTATGGGCCGCACCTGAACGTAACGCCATGCCAGAAAAATAATTAATAGAACGACTTTAAAGCCGTCTGCGAAAGCGGTGCCAATCTGCCTGAATCACAGGCGGTGATTTCTGATAAGCATCAAATTAAGCAAGCTTCGTGGGACTGCCTTGATACTTTTGTAGGCAGTGTTGCAATTATGACATTTACTTATTGATATGCGTTATTTATTTGTCCAGCCGATCGTTCTATTAATAACCATTCGAAGGCTATTTAATTAAAAATATATTACGTAATTGTTAATTAATCCCCTTAATGTAAAGCCAATAAAAATCACTTTAAAATATAAAGGCCTGATGCTTATACTGCCGGTTCGTTTATTTGAGACTACTATCTTGCCATCCACTTTCTGGTCGACAAGCCGTTTACGTTTTTTCAGAAAGCATCTTTTGATGCTGCTGATGGCGTTTGGCTGGCTGTTTGTCAACAGCCAGGTCGCAGTGGCATCGCATGATTGCCCGGTAAACATCAGTTTGCAGGCGCTTTCTATTCAGCATAGCGATCATATGCTGATGAATAACACGCGAGATTTAGCGAAAACCAAAGGAATGCTGTGTGAAAAACACTGTATTCCTGAGGTCATGCAAAAAGATAATGGCCATAGCTCTTTAGCCGCATTACCGGCGGCAAATACACTGGCTTTAGTGGTCCCGGAATGTAATGAAACGGTATCGTCCGTTACGTTAATAACGCCTCCTGCCACCGGCCCTCCGGCCACGATTCGGTTTTGTCGCTTTAGAGAATAACTCCAGCACTGTCTTGGTTTATGCCTTTTCGATTCAGGTATTGCGGCGTTTTGCCGTCCTTTGACTAACGTTCTGGAGTTTTTTTATGTCTATTATTTCTCTTCGTTCGCTTTCAGCCTTTGCGCTTTCCGTACTACTCATCTCCGTTACCCCGACTAAGTAACTGAGGCCAATATGAGACAACATTCCATGAGCTTATGGCTCGGTGGGGTGCTGTTTGCTGTGTCTGTCTTTGCCGCGAATGCGGCCCAGTTCAGCCTGCAACAGACCCTTATCGCCGCTGAGCATTATTCCGCAGAGCTTTCCGCCAACCGCAATCAGAGCAACGCGCTCAGTGCGATGGCCGATTCTGCTCGTCAGTTACCTGATCCTAAATTGAAATTTGGTATTGAAAACGTTCCGGTGCAGGGCAGTAACAGCCACCGGTTCACTCGCGAAGGCATGACCATGCAGCGCATTGGCATCATGCAGGACTACGTCAGCGAGGAGAAACGCGACCGTAAAGCTGAAACTATTCTGGCGCAATCGGCCAGTAGCGCGGCGAAAGCTGAAGTCATTCGAGCGGAGTTACTGAAAACCACCGCGCAGGCGTGGCTGGATTTGGCGTTGTCAGAAAAAGTGCTGACAACCGCACGCAAACTGGTGGCGGAAACCGAACGCCAGATTGCCGTGCAAAAGGCGACGGTCGCCAGCGGCAGTTCGCCCGCCTCAAGTGTCGTGGATATCCGCATGACGCTGTTAAATATGCAGGACAAAGTGACCCTCGCCCAGCGCGATGTCGTTCTGGCACAGACTCGTTTACTGCGTCTGACGGGTAAAAATATTGACACGATCAGTGGCAATTTACCGCGTTACCAACGTTTGCCCGCTGAGCCAATCGTGCTGGAAGAAGGTGTGGGGGAACATCCTGAAGTGATTGAAGCGGCGCGAGAGGCGGATGTCGCTAAAGCGCGTTCGGCACAGTCTGCGGTGGCGGCGAAACCGAATGTCGGTGTTGAGGTGTATTACGCCCATCGCGCGGATGATTACGATGACATGGCGGGCGTGATGTTCACCGTGGATATGCCACTCTTCAAAACCCAGCGCCAGGACAAAGACCTGGCCGCAGATATGTCCCGATCACTGGAAGCCAACGACCAACTCGCCATCGCGAAACGGGAACATGTTGCGCTGGTCCGCACGTTGGTCGCGCAATATCAGGCCGCACAAACTCTCTGGTTGCGCCAACAGGACGAGATTTTACCTCTGCAACGCCAGCGTCTTTCATTGATTGAAGCGCAATACCGTTCCGGGCAGTCGACCCTTTCTGAGTTACTCAACGCCCGCCGCACGCTGCTGGATACCGAACTTAACGCACTTAACGCTGAAAAAACCGTGGCTGAAACCTGGGCCGCCATCCGCTACCTGACGCCACAGGAAAATAACCCATCATGAAAACCATCACACATATTTCTCTGTTGGCGCTCGCTGTTGCAGCCGCCCTTGGCCTGGGATATTACGCGGGAAAACAGAGCCACACTACGACGACGACGGTTCACTCTGAGCGAAGCGTTCTCTATTGGTATGACCCGATGACCCCAGGCCAGCGTTTTGACAAACCGGGTAAATCACCGTTTATGGATATGGATTTGGTGCCGCGCTATGCAGATGAAACTCCCGAAGATGGCGGGGTGACGGTCAGCTCGCGTCAGCAGCAAAACCTGGGGATCAAAACGGCACAGGTTGTGAAGAAAGCGCTGGATTATCAATTTGATGCTTTTGCCACCGTTTCAACCGATGAACGCAGCGTGCAGATGATTCCCGCCAGCGCCAACGGCGTAGTGGAGAAGTTGTTTGTTAATGCCCCTCAGCAGTTTGTCAAAGCGGGCGAGCCGCTGGCACAACTCTGGATCCCTGAATGGACGGCGGCTCAGCAAGAATATCTCGCGGTACGTCGCCTGGGTGACAGTGCGTTAAGCTCCGCTGCACGCGAACGGCTACAACTCCAGTTCATGCCTGCTGAAATCATTCGTCAGGTTGAGCGTACGGGTCAGCCCCAAACACGTGTGACGGTCCGAGCCAGCAAGGCTGGCTATATCAATAAACTGGAGACGCGTGAAGGGGCGCAAGTGGTGGCAACCGCGCCGCTGTTTGAAATTGCCAACCTCGATAAGGTGTGGATTGTTATCGATTATCCCCAATCTCAGGCGCAAGTGCTGCAGGTGGGAAGTGAGATTGTGGCCTCAAGCAACAGCTTGCCGGGGGAAACTTTCCCTGGCCGCATCAGTGAATTATTGCCGAATATGGAAACCTCCACCCGCACTCTCAAAGCCCGAGTGGTGCTGGAAAACCCGCACATGAAACTCAAGCCGGGGATGTATCTTCGGGTCAAACTGGCGAATCTGCTCACTCTGCCACCGGTGCTGGCGATGCCAGAAGAAGCGTTAATCGAAACCGGAAATGCGAGCCGGGTGTTAGTCACGCAGGATGACGGCCATTTTAACCCTGTCAACGTGGTGGTTGGAGCGGCGCAAAACGGCTGGGTGGAGATTAAACAAGGATTGAAGGAGGGCGATAAAGTCGTCACGTCCGGCCAATTCCTGATTGATTCAGAGGCGAGTCTGCGTAGTGCGCTGCCACAGGAAAATACCGTCGCACCTGCCACTGCGCAATATCAGGGAGACGCGGTGGTGAAAGAGATAACCGATGATTCGATTACGCTTTCTCACAAGCCCATTGCGGCACTCAAATGGGGCGCGATGACGATGGATTTCTCGCTGAAATCTGCAGCCGACGCGCAAAGCGTGAAAGTCGGTGACCATGTGATGTTCAGCTTTACTCTGGATGACGAACACGGTGCAGTGATTACTCACCTGATGCCAATGACGGAGGCGATGAAATGATTGCCGCCGTGATTCGTTGGTCGCTTAAAAATCGGCTGCTGGTTCTGCTGGCGGCCATCATGATGGCGGGATGGGGGATTTGGTCACTTCAACGCGCGCCGCTGGATGCGTTGCCGGATCTCTCGGATGTGCAGGTGATCATTCGTATCAACTATCCGGGAAAAGCGCCGCAAGTGGTTGAAGATCAAGTTACCTATCCGCTCACCACGACCATGCTTTCAGTGCCAGGGGCGAAGACCGTGCGCGGCTTTTCGATGTTTGGCGACTCTTATGTCTACATTTTGTTTGAAGATGGTACGGATCCGTACTGGGCGCGTTCACGAGTTCTGGAATATCTGAGCCAGGTACAGTCGCAACTTCCTGCGGAGGCAAAAGCCTCGCTGGGGCCAGATGCGACAGGTGTGGGCTGGGTGTACGAGTACGCGCTGGTGGACCGAACGGGCAAACATAGTCTGGCGGATTTACGGGCGCTGCAAGACTGGACGCTGAAGTTTGAGCTGAAAACCGTGCCGAACGTTTCGGAGGTCGCGAGTGTTGGCGGCATGGTGCGGCAATATCAGATAGTGCTCGACCCGCAACGGATGCGTGCGCTGAACATCACCCATGAGCAGGTGATCAATGCGGTGCAGATCGCCAACCAGGAAGGCGGTGGCTCGGTTATCGAAATGGGCGAAGCCGAATATATGGTGCGCACCGCGGGCTATCTGAAAAACCTCGATGACTTTAAGCAGGTGGTCATCACCTCGCGAGAAGGCGTGCCGGTATTACTTTCTGATGTCGCAACCCTGCGGATGGGGCCAGAAATTCGCCGTGGAGTCGCTGAATTTAACGGTGAAGGCGAGGTCGCAGGTGGCATCATCGTGATGCGCTATGGCAAAAATGCGCTCGATACCATTAATGCGGTGAAGGCGAAACTTCAGCAAATTCAGAAGAGCCTGCCTGCGGGAGTGGAGATCGTACCGGTTTATGATCGTTCACACCTTATTGAAAACGCGATAGAAACGCTCTCGCATAAATTGCTCGAAGAGTTCATCGTCGTGGCCATTATCTGCACGTTGTTCTTGTTCCATTTCCGTTCAGCGCTGGTGGCGATGATAACCTTGCCGCTGGGTATTCTGGGTGCGTTCATTGTGATGCATTACCTGGGGGTGAACGCCAATATTATGTCGTTGGGCGGGATTGCGATTGCGATTGGCGCGATGGTCGATGCGGCGATTGTGATGATCGAGAATATGCACAAAGTGCTGGAGCAATGGCGGCACGACAATCCCGATAAGCAACCGACGGGGGCAGATTATTGGCGCATTTCAGAACAAGCGGCGGTCGAAGTCGGGCCTGCGTTGTTCTGTAGTTTGCTGATCATTACGCTGTCCTTTATTCCGGTGTTTTCCCTTGAAGCGCAAGAAGGGCGGATGTTCTCGCCGCTGGCCTTCACCAAAACCTATGCGATGGCTGTGGCTGCGGGATTGGGGATTACCCTTGTGCCGGTGCTGATGGGCTATTTCATTCGCGGAAAAATCCCTGAAGAGAAGGCTAACCCGATTAACCGCTGGTTGATTGCTGCTTATGAAACGCTATTAGATAAAGTGCTGGCGCGTCCAAAAACCACACTGCTGATCGCGGGGGCGGTTTTACTGGCGACATTGTGGCCTCTTAGCCGCCTTGGTAGCGAATTTATGCCGCCGCTGGATGAGGGCGATTTGCTGTATATGCCGTCTACTTTGCCGGGGATTTCGGCGCGGGAAGCCGGACGCTTGCTGCAACAAACCGACCGCCTAATCAAAACCGTTCCAGAAGTGGCAACGGTATTTGGAAAAGCAGGGCGGGCAGATACGGCCACTGACCCTGCGCCTTTGACGATGTTAGAAACCACGATTCGTTTTAAACCACGCGACCAGTGGCGCCCGGGTATGACCATGGACAAACTCGTCAGTGAACTGGATAACGTAGTCAAAATACCAGGCATCGCCAATGTCTGGGTTCCGCCTATTCGCAACCGCCTGGATATGCTGGCAACCGGGATCAAAAGCCCGGTGGGTATCAAAGTGAATGGCAATAATATCGCTGCCATCGAACACGTGGCTGAGCAAATCGAACGGGTGGTAAAGCAGGTACCCGGTGTGACGTCTGCACTCGCCGAGAGACTGGGCGGGGGACGTTATGTGGATATCAATATCGACAGGCTGAAAGCGGCGCGTTACGGGGTATCGGTTAAAGAGTTGCAGTCGCTGGTGGCGTCGGTGATTGGCGGGCAGAATATTGGCGAAACCATTGAGGGGCGTGAGCGCTATCCCATCAATGTTCGTTATCCGCGAGAAGTGCGAGATAACGTCCAAAATCTGAAAAACTTGCCTGTTATCACGGCAAATGGCAGCCAGATTGCGTTATCTGAATTAGCTGATATCAGCATTACCGATGGCCCGCCGATGCTGAAAAGCGAGAATGCCCGTTTATCAAACTGGGTATATGTGGATTTGCGCGGCAGAGATTTAAAATCTGCCGTTGAGGATATGCAACGCGCGGTGAACCTACAGGTCAAATTACCGGATGGTGTTTCATTATCGTGGTCGGGTCAATTTGAATATCTGGAACGTGCGAGCGCTAAATTAAGAGTCGTCCTGCCATTCACGCTGGTGATTATATTCGTTTTACTTTACGTGACATTTTCGCGTGTCAGTGATGCCTTATTAATCATGGGCACACTACCGTTCTCGTTAATAGGCGGAGTCTGGTTGCTCTATCTGCCTGGATATAATTTATCCGTCGCGGGAGCGGTTGGATTTATTGCCTTAGCAGGGGTAGCGGCGGAATTTGGTGTGATAATGGTCCTTTATCTCAATCAAGCCATTACCAGGCATAAAGCGCTCGACCCGTTGGGAGGAAAACCCATGCTGATGCGCGCCCTGCATGAAGGCGCGGTATTACGCGTCAGGCCAAAAGTCATGACGGTGGCGACGATTATGGCGGGGTTGTTGCCGATTATGTGGGGTGATGGCACCGGTTCAGAAGTGATGCGCCGCATCGCAGCACCGATGATTGGCGGCATGATCACAGCGCCATTACTTTCGATGCTGGTGATCCCTGCGATGTATGTATTACTAAAAAGGCATAAATAAAAGTAGGTTGCCCTGGCTACGCTTCCAAATTTGTTAATCTGCACAGGCTGAAATCAATCCAAACCGAGATGCTTGCTAACTGTTGTTTGAAAATACGGGTTGCCGCACACTTTTTAAAATAGGTAGCAATTTTTCTCACTTTTTAGCAAATCGGGGCTGGACAAAATCCATGACAATTGGTGTACTGGTGTTCGACACAGCATTTGTGTCGTTTTTCATGTAAAGGTAATTTAGATGTCTAAGATTAAAGGTAACGTTAAGTGGTTTAACGAGTCAAAAGGCTTTGGCTTCATTACTCCGGAAGATGGTAGCAAAGACGTGTTCGTACACTTCTCTGCAATCCAGAGCAATGGTTTCAAAACCCTGGCTGAAGGTCAGCGCGTTGAGTTTGAAATCACTAACGGTGCCAAAGGCCCATCTGCTGCAAACGTAATGCCTATCTAAGTCATTACCAGTAGAATATAAAAACCCGCCAAGGCGGGTTTTTTTTGCTTCAAATTCAAGGAAATAAATACAGTTTCACAAAGCACGCCACAATCAAAGTGCTGACCATCACCGCTGTCCACCCAGCTACAAGTTCTTTCATCATCTTATCCCATGCTATTTTTCACACAGAGTGGCAGACAAAAATTAAGCTAACCTTAACGCGTGGCGAATCACTGGCCGTAGGATAAAGAAACTATCCAAAATGCGATGGCGGTCATGATTAGCGAACCTGCGAGGTTCAGCAGCATGTTGAGTCCCGCCCATGCCAGACGCCCATCCTGAAGCAGAAACACGACTTCCGCGGAGAAGGTCGAAAACGTTGTCAGGCCGCCGCAAAAACCGGTGGTTATCAATAGTTTCCAGACGGGATCGAGATGCGTCATTTTAGTGAACAGCGCAAGACCAAGACCGATGATAAATGCACCCACCAGGTTTGCCGTCAATGTCCCAATTGGAATGGCGCCATGTACAGGATTGAGTTTCATACTGAGCAACCAGCGCACAACGCTCCCCGTCCCGCCGCCAATAAACACGGCTAATAGCATCTGCAACACAATATTTTCCTGTTCGTTATAATGCGCAAGAGAATGAGTGTAACGTCAGCACGGAGCGTTTCACACCGGGTATACTGAAAATATTCGCGACCTTTTGGGAAACCACAATGAAAGTTGCAGTCGGGCAATTTGCGGTGAGTAAGGACTGGCAGGAAAACGTACAAACCTGTCTCGGGTTTATGGAACAGGCCAATAACGCAGCCGCGAATTTGTTGGTGCTTCCCGAAGCGCTGCTGGCGCGAGACGACAATGATCCAGATTTATCGGTCAAATCTGCACAAACGGTGCATGAAGCGTACATCGAGCCGCTGTGTGAACAAAGCCGCCATAATCAACTGACGACAATTCTGACGCTGCATATCAAAACTACAGCAGGGCGGGCGGCGAATACCTTGCTGGCTATTCGTGGTGGTGAGGTTATTGCCCGCTATCAGAAACTTCATCTGTACGATGCGTTTAACGTGCAGGAATCGCGGCTGGTTGATGCGGGAGAAAGTTTGCCACCTTTGATTGATGTCGCGGGCTTTAAAGTGGGATTGATGACCTGCTACGATGTGCGTTTTCCCGAGATGGCATTAAGTCTGGCTTTAGCCGGCGCAGAAGTTCTGGTTCTGCCCGCCGCCTGGCTACGGGGACCCAACAAAGAAATGCACTGGTCGACACTCCTCGCCGCGCGAGCGCTCGACACCACCTGTTATGTTGTGGCTGCGGGCGAGTGCGGTAATAAAAACATTGGCCACAGCCAGGTGGTTGATCCACTCGGAGTGGTGGTTGCGGCGGCAAATAAGCGCAAGGCGTTGATTTACGCAGAACTGGAAAGCCAGCATCTTGACGAGGTACGAGCTATGCTTCCGGTTCTGAAAAACCGCCGTTTCGTATCGCCGCAGTTAATGTGATTAATTTTTGAGCAGCTCTTGATTCAACTTGTTACAGGTTGCTATTGTATCGCGAGAGAAAATGACCGTTAATTGTCTCAGTGTATTATTCGCCGTATTCACGGCATGCATGATTAAAGAAGGTTGCTATGGGTGAGATTAGTATTACTAAGTTGTTGGTGATCGGTGCGCTGATTGTTTTGTTATTTGGCACCAAGAAGTTGCGTACCCTCGGTGGCGACCTCGGTGCGGCAATTAAGGGCTTTAAAAAAGCCATGAATGATGACGAGACCGTGGCAAAGTCTGCCAACAATACGGATGCAACAACTGACCGTATTACGCACAAAGACTGATCAAGACTTCCGCTTCCAATAGCGATAAAAAAACCGGCCTTGAATGAGCCGGTTTTTTTTTGCATAAAGTACCAGTCAAAAGTAACAATTTGTTACATCGTTATTTGACTTCCATGCCTTTGGCTTGCAGATCTGCATGATATGAAGAACGAACAAACGGGCCACAGGCTGCATGGGTAAAGCCCATTGCCAATGCTTCTGCTTTCATCTCTTCAAACTCATCCGGGCTAACATAACGCTGCACCGGTAAGTGGTGGCGGCTTGGCTGCAAATACTGGCCCAGGGTCAGCATTGTGACGCCGTGGCGGCGAAGATCGCGCATAACTTCCACAATTTCTTCGTTCGTTTCGCCTAAACCTACCATCAGGCCTGACTTGGTCGGGATGTCTGGATGCGCTTCTTTAAAACGTTCCAGCAGTTTCAGAGACCAGTTGTAGTCAGCACCGGGGCGGACTTTACGATAAATGCGCGGAACGTTTTCCAGGTTGTGGTTGAACACATCTGGTGGCGTAGCGGTAAGGATCTCTAACGCTTTGTCCATACGCCCGCGGAAATCCGGCACTAACGTTTCAATTTTGATCGTTGGGTTTTTCTCACGGATAGCGCTGATGCAATCTGCGAAATGCTGTGCACCACCATCGCGGAGATCGTCACGGTCAACAGAGGTGATAACCACATAGCGCAACGCCATATCAGCGATCGTCTGCGCCAGTTTAGCCGGTTCATTGTTGTCTGGTGCAACTGGGCGGCCATGGGCAACATCACAGAACGGACAACGGCGAGTACAAATGGCGCCAAGGATCATAAAAGTTGCGGTTCCGTGGTTGAAACATTCCGCCAGGTTAGGGCAGGAGGCTTCTTCACACACAGAGTGCAGACCATTTTTACGCATTGCCGCTTTGATACCCTGAATTCGGGTCGAATCAGATGGAAGTTTGATCTTCATCCATTCTGGCTTTCTTAACAGCTCCTGGCGCTCGGTCACCACGTTTTTAACCGGGATCAGAGCCATTTTATCGGCGTCGCGGTACTTAACGCCGCGTTCCATTACAATGGGTTTACTCATATCGTACGTATTCCAGTTGCTGATAACGAAGTCAGGCTAATCGAATGTTTTATTTATCAACTATTTTTTAATAGCGCGCGCAGTATACCATCACTGAAGGGGATAAATCAGCCTGGCAGAGCAGGAAACGGGGAAAGAATTGTAAATGAGTTGTTGGTTTGTGCGCTTTCTCAGGTTAACAAATGGCAAAATCACCTCGTAGCGCAGACTACGAGGTCGAAATAACTACACTTCCTCAAATTCGTGAATGATAGCCTCAATGACTTCCTGCAATATCGGATCACGTGAGCTGAGTTTGTTGAAATGCATGGTAGTGGCAAGCGTTAAAGCTGAAAACTTCTCACTCTCCACCGTTCTGAGTTGGAACGGACGAGAAAACATTTCAAAAATTTTGTACGGCATAAAGCCAATCAGATCGCTGGTGCTGAGCATTGAAGCGATAACTAACAGGTTATAGCTACTAAACCTAATATGGCGATTCGGTAAGATTTCGTTAATCAGATGGCGTGTATCGGTGAACAGATCATCCTGCATAATCAAAAAGGTGAAATTCATCCCGTGATTATCATTTGTGGAGAATATTGATTCTGCATTCGGATGGTCACGGCGGCATACCGCAACTAGACGGTCATCATATAATTTATAGCTACTGATGCCCGGGCCAAGATGAGGACGGGTGTCGATGGCAATATCAGCCTGGAATTGTGATAACTGACTTTCAGCGACAGGCACATTGCGAACGGTTAATTTTGGGTTGAATTTCTGAATGGCTGAATAGATTCGTGGCATCAATAATGCCCCCGAGGACGGGGTACTCGCAACCGTAATAATACGCTCCTTATCGTAGTGATTATTGACATCTAACGCGCAGAGAATTGACTCCAGTCCCTGGCTAAAATATTCATGCAAATGAGCGGCATAAGCCGTAGGTGTGACACCTTGTCCTTTACGGATAAACAGCGGGTCGGGAAATGTGGCTCTCAATTTTTGGATGGACTGGCTAATCGCTGAAGGTGTGAGATTTAACACTTTAGCCGCATTGACGATCCCTTTATGGATGTAAACCGCTTCGAAAACAGTTAATAAATTAAGATCAATGCCACGTAGTGTTTTGAAAGTTGGATAGTTATTTTTTTCATCTCTTTCCATGCAAATTCTCTCCCTGGTGAACTTATAATGGAATCCACTCAAAATGTATTTTCAAATGTTTATCGTTTAATTTTTATTAAACTCTAAATTTAGCAATGGCTAATAATATCAGGAGGGCAGTAAATAGGCTTGTTCATTCATTACATCAATATTATAAATTGATATTATTGGGTGCGGGATTTATCCCTGGCAAATGAATATAACAATGACTACCTTTTGTTTAACAAAGGGAAAGTATAGAAAACTTATCGGAAAGTAAAGCACTGCTGGTTAATATATTATTTAATAACCGCACCGGTTAAGGTGCAGTTAAAGGAATAAGTAATATTATGCGGATAAATATTTAACTGATGGATTATTGAGTAATACAATAAAATTATTGATAAGCAACGGCTGCACATCTTCAGGTAACACGCCTGGACGCAGAGAACTCACCTGAGTCATTTCAAGACCAGCGTAACCACAGGGATTGATTCGTAAGAATGGGCTCAAATCCATATCAATATTCAATGCTAAACCGTGGAAGGAACATCCCTTGCGGATGCGCAGACCAAGAGAGCAAATTTTACGACCATCAACATAGACACCTGGCGCATCGGCGCGAGGATAGGCTTCTATGCCCAACTCTGCCAGTGTGTTAACCACCGTCTGCTCAAGGATGGTGACCAACTCCCGCACGCCCAGTTTGCGGCGTTTCAGATTAAGCAGCACATACATAACTTGCTGGCCTGGCCCGTGATAGGTCACCTGGCCACCGCGATCGCTTTGGATGACAGGGATATCTCCGGGAACCAGTACGTGTTCGGCTTTTCCTGCCTGGCCTTGAGTAAATACGCGCTCGTGCTCTACCAGCCAAATTTCATCGGCAGTGGTTTCGTCGCGGGTATCTGTAAATTCATGCATTGCCAGCGAAACAGGTTCGTAAGGCTGCAGGCCAAGTTGGCGGATTTGAATAGTATCTTGAGACAAAACATCGTCTCCGGCAGGTTAAAAAGTGAGGGGAGTATATCACAGCGAGAAAAGGGAGTACCCGGCCAGAAGGCCGGGCGCAGATTACAACACCATACGAACGATTTCGATATTGCCCAATTCTTCGTACAGAGTTTCAACTTGTTCAATGTGGGTCGCATTGATGGTAATTGAGACAGAGTGGTAGTTACCCTTGCTGCTCGGTTTTACCTGCGGAGTGTAGTCACCAGGTGCGTGGCGCTGCACCACCTCAACGACCAAATCAACCAGCTCAGGCTTCGCCAGACCCATTACTTTGTAAGTAAAGGAAGTCGGGAATTCGAGCAATTCTTTCAGATTGGTTTTCATGGTAGCTCCAGCGTTACGGCATTAAAAATGATAACTCCCGCCAGCCGGCGGGAGTTGCTTTGATTCATAGTATATGGGGATGACTTCCACTCTTTCAAGTGTTCAATTATTAACCAAACCAATGGTGGAACATCAGTTTGATGTAATCAATGATACGACTGAAGAAGTTACCCTCTGGCATTTCCTGAAGCACGACCAATGGACGTTGCTCGATAGTTTTGCCATCCAGTTGGAAATTGATGGTCCCAACCACCTGGTTTTTCTGCAGCGGGGCGTGCAGTTCGGTAGTGTTGAGCACATAACTGGCTTTCAAATCTTTCATGCGGCCGCGTGGGATTGTCAGGTAAACGTCTTTATCCACACCGAGTGATGCACGGTCGTTATCACCAAACCAGGCTGGCTCAGAAGCGAACTCTTTACCTGCTTTGAGTGGAGAAACAGTTTCAAAGAAGCGGAAGCCCCAGGTCAGCAGTTTCTTACTTTCAGTTTCGCGGCCTTTATAGGTGCGACCACCCAGTACTGCGGAAATCAGACGCATCTGGCCTTCGGTTGCAGAAGCCACCAGGTTATAACCCGCAGCGTCTGTATGGCCGGTTTTGATGCCATCAACTTGCAGGCTGGTATCCCACAACAAGCCGTTACGGTTTGTCTGGCGGATATTGTTGAAGGTGAATTCTTTCTCTTTGTAGATAGAGTATTCGTTTGGCACATCACGAATCAGTGCCTGACCAATCAGCGCCATATCACGCGCCGAGCTGTACTGACCTTCTGCATCGAGGCCGTGTACGGTCTGGAAATGGGTATTTTTCAGGCCAAGAGCGGAAACATAGCTGTTCATCAGTCCGACGAATGCATCCTGGCTACCCGCCACGAAATCAGCCATAGCCACACAAGCATCGTTACCGGACTGCAGGTTAATCCCGCGAATCAATTGCGATACTGGCACCTGCATGCCTGGTTTCAGGAACATCAAAGAGGAACCTTTGAAGACCGGGTTACCTGTAGCCCATGCGTCCTGTCCGACGGTTACGATAGAACTTTCGTTAAATTTCCCGGCTTTCATTGCCTGACCGATGACGTAGCTGGTCATCATTTTGGTCAAGCTAGCGGGGTCACGGCGAGTATCGGCGTTGGATTCAGCCAGGACTTTACCGGAGTTGTAATCAATCAGGATATAGGCTTCAGCATCAATCTGCGGAACGCCTGGGATCATGGTTTTAATGTTCAGGTCGTCAGCGTGTGCAGCAGCCATCGCCGAAAGAGTCAGGGCTGTACTAAGCGCCAGGCGTTTAACAAAACGAAAAGAAGGGGCTGTATTCATGATTAGAACAACGACATCCATGATAGGAATAAAAAAAGTGCCTTACTATAGCAAAAGCGATTTTTGCTGGCATCCGTCTTTGCGCATCAATTGTTAATGAAATTTACAATAACTGACGCCGGACGGATGCCAGACACAACCACTTACATAGCGGGTGCGTTAGTGATGAAAGATTGCTGTTGGGCTTCGCTCATCAAGCGTTGTTGTAGTGCGGCAGCTTCGCCTTTACTACCAAACGGCCCAAGTTGTACACGGTACATGGAACCATTGCTGGAAACCTTGCCCGGCACACCAAATTGTTGGCTAAGTTTTTGCTGCCACTGTGTTGCGCGAGTCTGGTCACTGACTGCACCCACCTGGACCACGTAGTGCCCTGTTGCGGCGGCAGCCGCAGGCGCTGCAGACGCTACGCTGCCCTGGACTGAACCCGGCGCAGTCACCGGTGCATTTTGCTGCACTGGAGCCGCCTGCACAGGTGTTGCTGTCACAGCGGGTGTAGCGACAACTTCTGGTTGGTCACTTTCAATGACACCCGCAGCCAGCGGTGTTGCCGCGCCGAGGAAGCCACTATTACTGACTGGCGCACCGGTTGGATCATCACTTTGCAACGTGGAGTTACTGATAGCGCGAACGTCACCCTGCGGGGCATCAGTCGGAGCAGAAGTCGCACTGCCCATGCCGGTGTTTAAATCCGGGCGAGCGGGCAGGGCATAGGTTTGTTTGGCGATAGTCGTACAAACGGTACCAGGACCGGACATGGTGCCGTCTTGCGCCACCAGAATCGGGTCGATACGCACTTTAGTATTGTTTGAGGTATTCAGGCGGTCTGCGGCAGCACGGGACAGTGAAATCACCCTGTCATTGCCATACGGGCCACGGTCATTGATGCGCACCACAACCATACGGCCATTCGCGAGGTTAGTGACTCGCGCATAGCTTGGAATAGGCAGTGTTGGATGTGCTGCGGTTAATGCAGACGGGTCAAACGTTTCCCCTGACGCCGTCAGATTACTACCCGGTTCTGCGTCATAAATGGCAGCAAGACCGGCTTGACTGAAATTCGCCGGGTTTTGCACAATTTTGAAGCTCTTACCGTTGTTTTCGTAATCCTGATTAACCGAAGGATTTAACGGTTCGAAGCGCGGGTCTGCACCGCTGATTTCAACCACCGGGCCATTACACACCGCCGGTTGCGGTTGCTGGTTTACTTGCTGTTGATCGCCTTCATCAGACGAGCAGCCAGCCAGCAATGCAGCTGCGACACAGATACCAAGCCAACGCTTTACCATTACCCACCTCATCCACTTACACGCTTTTTGATAACATTTTTCTGTGGGTATGTATCGACATCACGATACCAAACCCGGCCATCAGAACGATGAGTGCCGAGCCCCCGTAACTTACCAGCGGCAAAGGTACTCCGACCACCGGTAAGATACCACTAACCATGCCAATGTTAACAAACACATATACGAATAAAATCAACATTAGTCCACCGGCCATAACACGGCCAAAGGTGGTTTGAGCGCGAGCAGCAATCACCAGACCGCGCATAATTAACAGGAGATAGAGCGCCAGCAGCACCAGAACACCCACCAGACCTAACTCTTCGGCCAGAACCGCGAAGATAAAGTCAGTATGGCGTTCGGGTAAAAATTCAAGCTGCGACTGGGTTCCATGCAGCCAGCCTTTACCCCGCAAACCGCCGGAGCCAATAGCAATCTTAGACTGAATTATGTGATAGCCCGCACCGAGTGGGTCACTTTCTGGATCAAGCAGCATCATGACGCGTGCACGTTGGTAATCGTGCATCAGGAAGAACCACAAAATCGGAATAAATGCGGCGAGCAGAAGGACGGCAACTCCAATCAGTTTCCAGCTCATACCGGATAGGAACAGGACGAACAAACCTGATGCGGCGATAAGAATCGATGTACCAAGGTCAGGCTGAGCAGCAACCAGTAAGGTCGGCATGAAAATAAGGATCAGCGCGATACCGGTATTTTTCAGCGTTGGCGGGCAAACATCGCGGTTAATAAAGCGAGCAACCATCAGCGGCACAGCGATTTTGGCAATTTCTGAGGGCTGAAAACGTACCACGCCCAGGTCCAGCCAGCGCTGCGCGCCTTTAGAGATTGCGCCGAACGCATCGACCGCGACCAGTAATATGATACAGACAATATACAGGTACGGCGCCCACCCTTCGTAAACGCGAGGAGGGATCTGAGCCATCACGATCATCACCACCAGCCCCATCAGGATCTGGCCAATCTTACGCTCCATCATGTCCATGTCCTGGCCACTGGCGCTCCAGATAACCAGCGCACTGAAGATAAGCAGCGCCAGAATGGTCAACAGGAAGAGCGGGTCGATATGGATTTTATCCCAGAACGACTTTTTATTCGGATTATCAGTCATGGTCATTGATCCTCTGCACTCGCTGCTGCGGGCACTTCAGTAGGCAGAACCGTATTGTTATCCCCGAGCATAATATGGTCGAGGATTTGGCGCATGATGGTGCCTACAGCGGGGCCTGCGCCGCCGTTTTCCAGAATCATGGTGACGGAAACCTGTGGATTGTCGTAAGGAGCAAACGCAGTCATTAATTTATGATCGCGTAAGCGTTCAGCAATTTTATGGGCGTTATAGGTTTCATTGGCTTTCAGACCAAAGACCTGGGCCGTCCCTGATTTCGCAGCCACTTTATACGGTGCGTTTGCAAAGTATTTATGGGCAGTACCGTTAGGACGGTTGGCAACGCCGTACATACCGTCTTTGGCAATTTCCCAGAAACCAGAATGGATATCGCCAACCGGTGGCTGTACCGGTTGCTGCCACGGCACTTTTTTGCCGTCTTCGACGGTGCTCATCAAGAAATGCGGAACGCGAACGATGCCATCGTTGATCAGAATCATCATCGCTTTGCTCATCTGGATAGGCGTGGCAGTCCAGTAACCCTGGCCGATACCCACAGGGATGGTGTCTCCCTGATACCACGGCTTCTTAAAGCGCTTCAGCTTCCATTCGCGCGTTGGCATGTTACCGGAGCGCTCTTCAGAAAGGTCGATACCAGTGTAATGGCCGTAGCCAAACTTGCGCATCCACTCGCCCATGCGGTCGATGCCCATATCATAGGCAACCTGGTAGAAATAGGTATCTGCAGATTCTTCAAGTGCCTTGGTGACGTTCAGGCGGCCATGGCCCCATTTTTTCCAGTCACGATAGCGTTTTTCAGAACCTGGCAGTTGCCACCAGCCTGGGTCAAATAGCGAAGTATTACGGGTGATTACCCCGGCACTTAACGCAGAAACCGCCATATACGGTTTCACCGTAGAAGCAGGAGGGTAAACCCCTTGCGTGGCGCGGTTAATCAGCGGTGTATTCGGGTCATTCAGCAAACCGGTGTAGTCTTTGCTCGAGATGCCATCGACAAACAGGTTTGGGTTGTAACTTGGCATTGAAACCAGCGCCAGAATACCGCCAGTGCGAGGGTCGGTGACCACCACTGCGGCACGGCTTCCCGCCAGCAACGTTTCAATGTAGTTCTGTAAATTCAGGTCTATCGTCAGATAGATATCGTGCCCGGCTTGCGGTGGTACTTCTTTAAGCTGGCGAATCACACGACCACGGTTATTCACTTCAACTTCTTCATAACCCGTCTGGCCGTGCAGAACGTCTTCGTAAAAACGTTCGATACCGAGCTTACCGATGTCATGGGTTGAGGCGTAGTTGGCAAGCTTTCCGTCTTTATCAAGGCGTTCAACGTCTTTATCGTTGATCTTGGAAACATAGCCGATGACGTGCGTCAGCGCTGAGCCATACGGGTAGAAGCGGCGTTTATAGCCTTTAACTTCCACGCCCGGGAAACGGTACTGATTAACGGCAAAACGAGCAACCTGCACTTCGGTAAGGTTGGTTTTGACCGGAATAGAGGTGAAGCGATGCGAGCGGGCTCGCTCTTTCTTAAAGTTGGCAATATCGTCATCGGTTAAATCCACGACCGAGCGAAGTGCTTCAAGCGTTGCCTGCACATCATCCACTTTCTCCGGCATCATCTCTACCTGATAAATGGTGCGGTTGAGTGCCAGAGGCGTGCCGTTACGGTCATAGATAATGCCGCGGCTAGGCGGGATGGGAACCAGTTTTATGCGGTTTTCATTGGAGCGGGTTTGGTAGTCGGTGAAACGGACGATTTGCAAATTATAAAGGTTGGCGACAAGCACACCGCTTAGCACCAAAATACCGAGAAACGCGACCAGCGCCCGGCGCACAAAAAGCGCAGACTCAGCTGTATAGTCACGAAAAGAATTCTGTAATTTCATCCGAAGCTTAGTTCTACCCGACGATATCTACTCACGGTGATAAGGGTGGTTGGTCGTAATGCTCCACGCGCGGTACAGGCTTTCTGCCACCAACACCCGCACCAAAGGATGCGGCATTGTCAACCTGGAGAGCGACCAGCTTTGCTCTGCGGCAGCTTTACACGCAGGGGCAAGACCTTCCGGGCCGCCAATCAGCAAGCTGACATCTCGACCATCCTGTTTCCAGCGTTCAAGTTGCACGGCAAGGTGCGGCGTATCCCATGGTTGCCCTGGGATATCCAGCGTGACAATTCGGTTGCCCTTGCCGGCCGCTGCCAACATCATTTCGCCTTCTTTTTCGAGAATGCGTTTGATATCGGCATTTTTGCTGCGTTTCCCCGCAGGGATTTCTACCAGTTCAAATGGCATATCCTTTGGGAAACGACGCAGGTACTCGGTAAAGCCGGCTTGTACCCAGTCAGGCATTTTGGTGCCAACTGCGACTAATTGCAGCTTCACGTATTAACCCCAGAGCTTTTCCAGTTCGTACAGCTGGCGGCTTTCATCTTGCATGACGTGGACGATAACTTCGCCAAGGTCAACAACAACCCAGTCGGTCGCGTTCACGCCTTTCACGCCCAGTGCATCAATACCGGCTTTGCGAGAGGATTCAACAACGTGTTCTGCAATAGACATCACGTGGCGGTTAGAGGTGCCGGTACAGATAATCATGCAGTCAGTGATGCTTGATTTACCCTGAACATCTAAAGCAACGATGTCCTGGCCTTTGAGGTCGTCAATTTTATCAACGATGAAATCTTGAAATTCTTTACCCTGCAAGTGTTCCCCCTGGGAAAAGTAGAGTGTGTTCGATGTCGCCCGCAGTTAACCCATTGGATGGGGCAGTCTTACTGACAAGTCAGCAATGCGGTACTCAAAGCGGGGTATCATCCCACCGAGTAGCCTGGTTTGCATCGCCATTTTTGTAAAACTATTTTGGAAAGTCATGCTTGCGGGCAGGAAATTATGGCAGCGGAGCATAACAGCCTGGACTGTAGTGTCAATGGTTGACGATAACTGTAACGCATGCAACTTACGATGCCGGATGATAAATAGCACGATTATTAAGGGTTCTAAGGGTAGTGAAGCCCTCGCGAATTTCCACGCAGCTCCATGCTCCTTGCTCTATCATAAAATGCCATAGCGACGCTGGAGGCATGTTGAGTAGGGTGGCAATCAGCAAACTCAGCACTCCCTGATGACTCACAATCAGAAGATTCTCTTCTTTTGCTTGTGAAGCGAGGGTATGCGCAAATTCACTAACCCGTTGCGAGAAAAGTTGGAAGCCTTCGCCATTTTTCGGCACCACATTCTGCCAGTCGTTGCACCAGGCCGCATAGTTTTCGGCATCCGCACGTTGTAAATCGCGGTGATGGCGCATCTCCCAGTCACCAAAATTCATCTCATTAAGGCGTGGTTCGGTAATTACCGGGATATTGCGCTGATGAAGGATCAGCTGAGTGGTGTGTTGCGCGCGACCCAACTCGCTGCAAAGCACTTTTTCAAACTCAACATGATTGAGTAAACTGCCAACGGCTTGCGCCTGCGTGATGCCGTGTTCGGTGAGCGGAGTTTCGGAAATGCCACTGTACAGTCCGTCTACATTTGCCTGGGTTTGCCCATGGCGAACTAACCATAATTTCATCTGTTCCTCACGTAAACGTTGGCTGTGGCTGGCAGTGGCATAAGTGTATCATTGCGCTTCATGTTACGAAGTCTGTTTTGTTGGGGGAAGTATGGCGTTTAGCAGCCAGCATGGTGGCAATATTATTGAAGCGGCAGCAGTTATGGGCGTGGATGCGAATTCGATTATCGATTTCAGTGCGAATATCAATCCGCTCGGTATGCCTGATTCATTAAAACGCGCTATCGTTGCAAACCTGGCGCTGGCGGAGCGTTACCCTGACGTTGAATACCGCGCTTTGCATCAGGCGCTGGCGAGCCATCATCACGTCCCGCAAGAATGGGTACTTGCAGGTAACGGCGAAACAGAACTGATATTTAATCTGGTGCAGCAACTCGCACCCCGTAAGGCTTTATTATTGACGCCAGGCTTTGCGGAATACCGTCGTGCATTAACGCGTGCGGGATGTGAAATAACCGATTTCCCTTTGGCTGAAGAAAACAACTGGCAGCCGGATGAGTCATTACTTCTGGCATTAACGCGCGATCTCGACTGCCTGTTTTTGTGCACCCCGAATAACCCGACCGGCTTGTTGATAGACTACGAGTTGCTACTGGCCATTGCCCAGCGCTGTTTGGAAAATGGTATTGCGCTCATCGTGGATGAGGCTTTTCTTGACTTTCTACCGCAGGAAGCCGGCTTAATTCCCCACTTATCACGTTTCCCTCAACTCTATGTTTTGCGATCGCTTACCAAGTTTTTTGCGATTGCCGGGCTGCGCCTGGGTTATATGGTGAGTGCGAATACTGAGCTGGTGAACCGCATCCGACAACAGAGAGAACCCTGGACGATTAACGCGTTTGCAGCACTTGCAGGTGAGGTAATCCTGAATGATCGTGAATATATTGAGGCGAGTTATCGCTGGCTGAGTACCGAACAACCCCGCCTGTTTAACGGCTTAAACGCACTGCATGGGATAACAGTCTGGCGGCCACGGGCGAACTATATTTTCCTGCGTTGTGATATTTACGGTTTGGATCTGCAACGAGCACTACTGGAAGAGAATATTTTGATTCGCCATTGCGCCAATTATCCGGGGCTTGATGCACGTTATTACCGTGTGGCCATCAAAAGCCCAACGGACAACGACAAATTACTGGATGCGTTGCGGCGGGTGATTAGCAATAAAGTTGATGCTGGCGAATAAATTCCGCCACAGCAGGAGGGAGCAAGTCATCGCACGGGAGATGCTGCTCTAAACGCTGGCGAATGTCAGTGGCTGAGATGTCATATAACGGCGTTTGTGCGAGGTAAATTTTACCCGCAGGCAGCGCATGAAGTTGTTCCACGGACGACGTCTGGTGCGCTTCAAGCCATTGTTGTTCCGCTGGGGTGTTCATCGTCAACGAATATCCCGGGCGCTGGCAAACCAGCAGATGACATAAAGTCAGCAGCGTTTCCCAGCGATACCAGCGTTGCAAACTCAGCAACGAATCCTGTCCGATAATAAACGCCAACGGCTGTGTTATGCCGATTTCTGCCCGCAACTGCTCCAGTGTTTCAACGGTATACGACGGGGTTTCCCGTTGCAGTTCGCGGTCATCCAGACGAAACAGTGGTTTTTGCGCGATGGCGAGTTCGACCATGGCTTTGCGCTGCTGGCTGTTTGCCAGCGGCTGCGGGCGATGCGGTGGAACGTTATTCGGCATGATGGTGACGTGTTGCAACGCCACCTGTTTTGCCAGTGATTCGACCGGTCTTAAATGCCCGTAATGAATGGGATCGAATGTCCCACCAAACAGGGCCGCTAAACGCGATGCACTGTTAACCATGCGTGAAAATTTCCGGCAGCGCTTTATGACACAGCAGAAGAGAAAGCCCTTCCAGCTCTGCCCATACCGATTGCCCATAATCTTGCTTGAGCGTCAGTTCGATTTGGCTGAGTAAACGCACAGCCTGGAAAAGCTGCTCCGCCGATAAACGATTGAGTGCTTCGGTGACGAGTGCGCGGCGGTTTTGCCATACACGTTGCTGATCAAACAAAGTCCGCAGCGGTGTCTGCGCCGACTGGCGTTTAAGATTAACCAGTTGCAGCAATTCACGCTGGATTGTGCGTAGTAGAATGACTGGCTCACTGGCTTCCAGCTTTAATTGCTGAAGGATATGCAGTGCGCGTTTACTTTTACCCGCAAGAATCGCATCTACCCAATGGAACGGCGTGAAATGCGCGGCATCATTAACAGCCTGCTCGACGCGAGGCAGTGTCAGCGTACCATCCGGCCAAATTAATGACAGGCGTTCCAATGCCTGTGATAGCGCCAGCAAGTTGCCTTCATAGCAGTAACAAAGTAGCTGGTTGGCAGCCTCATCCAGATTCAGGTTCATCTGTTTCGCACGTTGTGAAACCCAGCGCGGCAGTTGAGCCTGCTCAGGCGTCTGGCAGGTTACGAGCACGCTTCGATCGGCAAGCTTACCCAGCCAGGCCGCATTCTCCTGCGCTTTGGTGAATTTGTTACCGCGCACCAACAGCAAAATATCGTCGTGCAACAGAGACACCAGCGTTTCGAACTGTGCATTTATGGCAGCGTTCGGCCCGTTTTCAGGCAACAACAGCAGAAGAGTCTGGCGACTGGCGAACAGGCTTAACGCCTGACAAATTGAGAACAGATCTTGCCAGTCGGTGCTGGCGTCAATCTGGACGGTGTGGTGTTCTTCAAAGCCTTGAGTACTCGCTATCTGGCGAATCGCATCCTGGCTTTCCTGAAGTAATAGGGGATCGTTTCCGAGCAGCAGATACGCCGCGCGCAGCCCTTCATTGAGCTGCGCGCGGAGTTGTTCAGGGTACAACCGAATCATTTGCTACCAGACGTCGCCGAAAGCGTGGTCGACGTACGGCCTGTAGATGTTGCTGAAGCCGAAGTCGTGCCAGTCACCGGTTTCTCGGCTTCGTGGGTTTCTTTAACTTCGGCCGCATGCACTGTCATCAACTTACGAATAAGCTGTTGGGCAGCAGAGGCGTACATCTCTTTGATCAGCAATTCTTGCTCGGCATCTTTTGCCAAAGCTGTCAGTGGGTTATCAAAGAATGATTTATACACTTTGACACTGATCGGGTAGATATCTTCGCCTGGAATCAACACTTGCGCTGAGACCGTCATGACCATTTGATACTCGGCAGTACGCCCATCCTGGAAGATGGATGCCGTATCCTGGCCCATGGCACTGCCCAGCAAGCGCAGGGACGGAATATCCTTACGCACGCCCGTACCCGTATCTTCCACAAGCGTAACGCCGTTCAGACGCAACTGAGAGCGAACTTCACGCGCCAACGGGCCGTTTGGATCACCCGAGTTAAAGATCATGGTTTTCATTTGATCTGGAACTTGCGCGCTGCCATGCAGACGAAAACCACACCCGGCGGTGATAAGCACCGCCAAAGTAACTAACAAGCTGACAAAGGGATGTCGCACGGTTCCTCCTGCGCTTAGCCCACAACCAGGTTGAGCAGTTTGCCCGGCACGTAAATCACTTTACGTACGGTCACACCCTCAAGATATTTCGCAACCAGATGTTCCTGACCTGCGCGTTCTTGCACTTGTTCTTGCGTCGCATCAGCCGGAACAGTGATTTTGCCACGAACTTTACCATTCACCTGCACAACGACCAGCAGCGAGTCTTCGACCATTGCTGATTCATCAGCCTGTGGCCATGGCGCGTTGTCGATATCACCTTCACCGCCCAGAGACTGCCACATATCGAAGCAAGCGTGTGGGGTGAACGGATAAAGCATACGCACCACCGCTAACAGGGCTTCGTTCAGCAGTGCACGGTCTTGCAAACTTTCCTGCGGTGCTTTTGCCAGTTTGTTCATCAATTCCATGATGGCAGCAATCGCGGTGTTAAAGGTCTGACGACGACCAATATCATCGGTCACTTTCGCGATAGTTTTGTGAACATCACGGCGTAATGCTTTTTGATCTTCGTTCAGCGCTGCAACATCGAGTGCTGGTGCAGCACCACGGCTGGTGTGCTCGTAGGCCAGGCGCCAGACACGTTTCAGGAAGCGGTTTGCCCCTTCAACCCCTGATTCCTGCCATTCCAGCGTCATATCAGCAGGAGAAGCAAACATCATAAACAAGCGAACGGTGTCTGCGCCGTAGCGTTCAACCATCACTTGCGGGTCGATGCCGTTGTTTTTCGACTTCGACATTTTGCTCATGCCAGCATAGACCAGTTCATTGCCTTGTGCGTCAGAGGCTTTGATAATACGGCCTTTCTCGTCACGCTCTACAATCGCTTCAGCCGGGGAAACCCAGTTACGCTCACCGTTAACGCCGGTGTAGTAGAACGCGTCTGCCAAAACCATACCCTGACACAGCAGCTGTTTGGCAGGCTCGTTAGAGGTCACCATGCCCGCATCGCGCATCAGTTTGTGGAAGAAGCGGAAGTAAAGCAGGTGCATGATGGCGTGTTCGATACCACCAATGTAAATATCAACCGGCAGCCAGTAGTTAGCCGCCTTGGAATCCAGCATTCCTTTGTCGTACTGCGGGCAGGTGTAGCGCGCGTAGTACCAGGAAGATTCCATGAAGGTATCGAAAGTATCAGTTTCACGCAGCGCAGGCATGCCGTTAACCGTGGTTTTTGCCCACTCTGGATCGGCTTTAATTGGGCTGGTGATACCGTCCATGACCACATCTTCTGGCAGGATAACCGGCAGTTGGTCTTCTGGGGTTGGCATCACAGTGCCGTCTTCCAGAGTGACCATTGGGATTGGCGCGCCCCAGTAACGCTGACGGGAAACACCCCAGTCACGCAGACGATAGTTAACTTTGCGCTCACCTACGCCTTTTGCAGCCAGTTTATCGGCAATCGCATTAAAGGCATTTTGGTAGTCCAGACCGTCAAACTCACCAGAGTTGAACAGCACGCCTTTTTCAGTCATCGCTGCAGCAGACAGGTCAGGCTCGCTACCATCAGCATTCAGAATGACAGGTTTGATTTGCAGACCGTATTTGGTGGCAAATTCCCAGTCGCGCTGATCGTGGCCAGGAACTGCCATTACCGCACCTGTGCCGTATTCCATCAGCACAAAGTTAGCCACCCAAACTGGGACAGATTCGCCAGTCAGTGGATGGATTGCGTTAACGCCAGTCGCTACGCCTTTTTTCTCCATGGTTGCCATTTCAGCTTCAGCAACTTTGGTATTACGGCACTCATCGATGAATTCAAGCAGTTCAGGATTGTTTACCGCCGCTTGTTGCGCGATAGGGTGACCGGCTGCAACCGCCAGGTAGGTCACACCCATGAAGGTGTCCGGGCGAGTAGTGTAAACAGTCAGTTTTTCAGCGCTGTTTTCAACGTCGAAAGTGATCTCTACACCTTCGGAACGGCCAATCCAGTTGCGCTGCATGGTTTTGACCTGATCAGGCCAATGGTCCAGCGTATCCAGATCGTTTAACAATTCGTCTGCGTAAGCGGTGATTTTGATAAACCACTGTGGGATCTCTTTACGCTCAACTTTGGAGTCACAACGCCAGCAGCAGCCGTCGATAACCTGTTCGTTTGCCAGAACAGTCTGGTCATTCGGGCACCAGTTAACCGCGGAGGTTTTTTTGTAAACCAGGCCTTTGTTGTACAGCTGAGTGAAGAACTGCTGTTCCCAACGGTAGTATTCCGGGGTACAGGTCGCCAGCTCGCGGCTCCAGTCATAGCCAAAGCCCAGCGTTTTGAGCTGGTTCTTCATGTAGTTGATATTGTCGTAAGTCCACGGCGCAGGTGCGGTGTTATTTTTTACCGCTGCCCCTTCGGCTGGCAGACCGAACGCATCCCAGCCGATTGGCTGAAGCACGTTTTTACCCAGCATGCGCTGGTAACGCGCGATAACGTCACCAATGGTGTAGTTACGAACGTGGCCCATGTGTAGTCGGCCAGAAGGATAGGGTAGCATCGAGAGGCAGTAATACTTCTCTTTGCCTTCGTCTTCGGTTACTTCAAAAGTACGCTTCTCTTGCCAGTGAAGTTGTACGTTGGATTCTATCTCTTCCGGGCGATATTGCTCTTGCATGGCAGCCAGTGGTCCTGTGATGAAAGACAGCTACAGGTTGTAGCTTTAACTATTAATTTCAGATCGGCATAGCATAGCCGATAAGAGTGCTGCAAAACAGCCTTTCAACAGCTGCCATGCCCTTTTCTCATTTGCAGTTATTTACGCCGCATGTGGGCAAACTAACATAGTGGTAGCCGATTAAGGTCTACTATTAGAGTAGGTTACACGACCCTGAAAGCAGGAAACTCTTCAAGGAGGCAGACAGACGATGAACAAGGTTGCTCAATTTTACCGTGAACTGGTGGCCTCACTCACCGAGCGGTTACGTAATGGAGAGCGTGATATTGACGCTCTCGTCGACAGCGCACGTAAACGCATGAACGAAACCGGGGAGCTGACTCGTACCGAAGTTGATGAAGTGACACGTGCAGTCCGCCGTGATTTGGAAGAGTTTGCTCGTAGCTATAACGAAAGCCAGAACGAATTTACCGACAGCGTTTTCATGCGCGTCATTAAAGAGAGTCTCTGGCAGGAGCTGGCGGATATCACTGATAAAACGCAGCTTGAGTGGCGTGAAGTGTTTCAAGATCTGAATCACCACGGGGTTTATCACAGTGGGGAAGTGGTGGGGCTGGGCAACCTGGTCTGCGAAAACTGCCATTTCCATCTGGCGATTTATACCCCAGATGTGCTGCCTGTCTGCCCAAAATGCGGGCACAATCAATTTAGCCGTCGGCCTTTTGAACCTTAATCCTCACAACGCGAAGGAACCGCAATGCAACGAAAGTTACTGGCCAGAACGATGCTGGCCGCTTTCCTATCCACGCTGCTGATACCGACCACGGTGTCAGCAGTTCAGACGCTAAAGTATACCGATCACGAACCGCTGGGCGGTATGCGCACGACTTTTATCAAAGAGGTGTTTTTTGCCGAAATTGAGAAGGAATCACAGGGTCGCCTGAAAATTGAAGACCACTGGAACAGCAAACTTGCGCGCAGTTACGATGCGCTGAGTGTGGTGAAAGAGGGCAAAGTGGCCGATATGGCTATCGTTGTACCTGAATACACGCCAAAGGAATTTCCCCTACAGCAGATTTTCAAAAGTTTCCCGGTAGGTCCGACGGGAGATAAGCAGGTGGAGTTTTTCCGCAAGGCTTACGCCACGATCCCGGCTTTACAGGCCGAAGTTGCCAGGCAAAATATGGAAATTGTCTTTTTGGCAACGGGCTATCCCGTGGCGTTTTTTAGTACTAAGGCACTGAATAATTTGAGTGATCTCACCGGAACAAAATGGCGTTCAGCCAGCTTCTGGCACCAGGATTTTTTAAAAAATAGCGGTGCGATTCCCGTTTCGATGCCGTGGGGCGAGGGGATTTATGATGCCCTTAAAGCAGGAAATCTGGATGGGTTGATGGTCAACGTCGACAGCGGCTATGAACTTAACGTCCATAAAACGGCACCTAATATCATGATCTCCAAAGATTTGTGGTTGGGGCACGTTTACCTGCTGGTGATGAATAAAGATACCTGGAATAAGCTTGCCGACGAAGATAAACAAGCGGTTCAGCGCGCAGCCACGAAAGCCTATCAAACATTAGGTTCTGTCATGGATAGCAGTTATGACGGGATGCTTAACGAGTTACGCAAAAACGATGTGAAGATGCGTGAACTTAAACCTGATGAACTGAAAAGTTGGGAAGCCGCGACACGCTATCAGGAAGTGCAGCAGAAATGGGTACAAGAACAAGAGAGTAAAGGCGTGACAGAGGCGGGGTCGACAATGGAAAAAGTCACTGCGCTGATAAAAGAGACGATGAAGTAAGACTGGAAATAAAAGTTTCACAAGCAATGCCTGCACAATCACAAGGTTGTGCAGGCATTTGTATGATTAGTGCAGTATTTTCGCCAGGAAGTCTTTTGCACGTTCGGACTGCGGGTGGTTAAAGAAATCCTCTTTGTTCGAGTCTTCGACAATCTTCCCTTCATCCATAAAGATCACGCGGTTTGCCACTTTACGGGCAAAGCCCATCTCGTGGGTCACCACCATCATGGTCATCCCTTCGTGTGCCAGCTCAACCATGACGTCGAGCACTTCGTTGATCATCTCGGGATCAAGTGCGGAAGTCGGTTCGTCGAACAGCATGGCTACCGGATCCATACACAACGCGCGTGCGATCGCCACACGCTGCTGCTGACCGCCGGAAAGCTGAGCCGGGAATTTATCCGCATGCGCCGTCAGTCCAACACGCTCAAGCAATTTCAGCCCTTTAGTCCGCGACTCTTCTTTATTGCGTTTGAGTACTTTTACTTGTGCCAACGTCAGGTTTTCAATAATCGACAAATGCGGGAATAGTTCAAAGTGTTGGAACACCATACCGACATGAGAGCGCAATTCAGCCAGATTGGTTTTCTTGCTATTCACTTGCGTGCCATTAACAACAATTTCGCCTTTTTGCACCGGCTCCAGGCCGTTTACGGTTTTAATCAGCGTTGATTTACCGGAGCCGGATGGCCCGCAAACCACCACGACTTCGCCTTTTTTCACTTCTGTTGAGCAGTCGGTTAGCACCTGAAAGTGACCATACCATTTAGAAACATTTTTCAGGGAAATCATTACACTGTCCTTTTCTTCAAGTATGTGACCAACAGCGAGGCACTAAGACTGATGACGAAATACACCAGACCGGCAAACAGAATCATTTCTACCTGGGTTCCGTCGCGTTCGCCAATGGTGGTCGCGGTACGGAAGAAGTCCGCCAGGCTCAAAACATACACCAGCGAAGTATCCTGGAATAATACGATGCCCTGGGTTAACAGCAGCGGCACCATCGCACGGAAAGCTTGCGGCAGGATAATCAGTTTCATCGACTGCCATTGCGTCATTCCGAGCGCCAGCGCAGCATGGGACTGGCCACGTGAAATACTCTGAATACCCGCACGAATAATCTCGGAGTAGTAGGCAGCTTCAAACATTGAGAACGCGACCATCGCGGAAATCAGGCGGATATCCGTCTGTGGTGAAAGCCCTAACACTTTTTGTAAGAAACCCGGCACCACCAGATAAAACCACAGCAGAACCATGACCAGCGGAATAGAACGGAAAACGTTGACGTAAGCGCTTGCAAACCAGGCAATCGGCTTGATTGGCGACAGACGCATAACCGCGAGCAAGGTGCCCCACACAATACCGATGACAACCGCAGTCACCGTGATTTTCAGGGTGATAATCAACCCCTGGATCAGGTAAGGCATGGCGGGAAGAATTGAAGTCCAGTCAAAATCGTACATTATTTGCCTCCCATGTTGCCCGGCAGGCGAATTTTGCGTTCAACCACATACATCACCAGCATAATCACCGCGTTAATAAGAACATAAGCGAGCGTGATGGCGGTGAAGGATTCGTAGGCGTGCGCGGAATAGTCCAGCAGTTTACCGGCTTGAGCAGCCATATCGACCAGACCAATGGTTGATGCGATGGCCGAGTTCTTCACCAGGTTCATCATCTCAGATGTCATTGGCGGCACAATCACGCGATAGGCGTTTGGCAACAGCACATAACGATACGCCTGTGGCAACGTGAGTCCCATCGCCAGCGCGGCGTTTTTCTGCCCGCGAGGTAATGATTCAATCGCGGCACGAACCTGCTCACAGACACGCGCGGCGGTAAACAGACCGAGACAAATCATCGACGACAAGAAGAACTGGATATTGGGGTCAAGCTCGGATTTAAACCACATGCCGAGATTTTCGGGCAGTAATTCCGGTACCACGAGGTACCAGGTAAAAAACTGCACGATAAGCGGCACATTACGAAAGAGTTCGACATAGAGCGTGCCAATACCTGACAGCCATTTATTAGGAACGGTACGCAAAATACCGAACAGTGAGCCGACTAGAAAGGCGATTATCCATGCGCAGATGGACAGGGCAACGGTGACCTGGAAGCCATTCCAAATCCAGCCCAGATAGGTTGTGTTGCCGAACGGGGCGGGCTGTAGAAATATTCCCCAGTTCCAGTCAATAGACATAACGTACTCCGAGAAAAAAATGAGGGTAGCAGTCACGCTACCCTCGAAGATTGATGAGAAGCTTGTACCCGGATTTCAGATCTTTGCCTGAGATTTATGGGGTACTTTCACGTCGGATGGGGAACGGCCATCCAACGCATAGTCTGTCCGAGCTTCGGTTCGTCAATCGGGAGGGCTGGGTCATCCCGGCCCCTGGTTCTAATTAGTTGAGTGCTTTATCGTTCGGTTCTTTGAACAGGGCTTTCATGTCGTCAGACAAAGCGAAGTTCATGTTGATATTTTTCGGTGGGATTGGATTCATGAACCACTTATCGAACCATTTAGCGGCTTCACCGGAGGTTTGCGCCTGAGCGATGGTGTCATCCATCAGCTTCTTAAAGTCAGCGTCGTCTTTACGCAGCATACAGCCGTACGCTTCGCGTGATTGCGGAGTGCCAACGATTTCCCAGTTATCCTGTTTCTTCGCTTTCGCGCGCTCACCGGCCAGCAGGGCATCATCCATCATAAAGGCCACCGCACGACCGCTTTCCAGGGTGCGGAACGAGTCGCCGTGGTCTTTAGCGCTGATAATACGCATGTCCATTTTCTTCTCTTCATTCAGCTTGTTAAGCAGAACTTCAGAAGTGGTACCGGATGTCACAACGACGGCTTTACCTTTCAGGTCAGCAAAGTCTTTAACCGCGCCGCCTTTCTTCACCAGCAAACGAGTCCCTACCACGAAGATCGTGTCGGAGAACGAAGCTTGTTTCTGACGTTCGAGGTTGTTGGTTGTTGAACCACATTCAAAATCGAAAGTGCCGTTTTGCAGTAATGGAATACGGTTCTGAGAGGTAATCGGGATCAACTTAACTTGCAGGTCAGGTTTATTCAGTTTCTTCTTCACGGCTTCAACGATGGCGTTGGAATAAGCCTGTGAATAACCTACCACTTTTTGTTGGTTATCATAGTAAGAGAAAGGAACGGAGGATTCACGGTGACCGACAACAATAACGCCATTAGCGGCAATTTTATCAAGAGTACTTTGCTGAGCGGCAGGTTTCGCATCTTCGGCGTGTGCGATACCTGCGCCTAAACCCATAACCAACAAAGCCGAGGCTAGTTTACGTAATTGCATTACCAACTCCTTTTCTTAATGCCAGAGGGCATTGATACCTGATGTGTGTTGTTTTGTTGTTGTGTGTTACTGAACAAGCTCAATTCTTAGTCTTTTTGTTAACATTTAACCTAGCTTATTGTAAAGATTTTGCTAAGAAGATGTTTATTTTTGCGAACTATGCCGCACCGTTTAAAGGCAAAAAAACCTCGTTGCACTACTTTGGTGCTCGCGGTGTCATTGTTTGGTGCAACTCAATGCATCGTGCTAGCCACAGGGTTGAGCTTCAGCATTTTGTTTGTTTCTTATGAGTAAATGATTGCAAAGGTTGTGCCAGAAATAATAAAGGCCAGCAATCGCTGGCCTTTTAAGGATGGTGCAGAATCAGGATTTGCGGCGACTACGCAGTGCCAGCAGAACAGAAGCGAAACCAAAGATCAGGGTGGCAAACCACAGCGGCCAGTTACCGAAACGGGCGTAAGGCGTGATGCCCGTTGTTGGCGTAACCTTCGCTTCGAGGACTTCGCGAGTAAACTGCGGGATCATCGCATCGATGTCGCCATCAGCATTAATCACGGCAGTGATACCATTATTGGTACTGCGCAACAGTGGACGACCAAGCTCAAGCGAACGCATGCGCGCCATCTGGAAATGCTGCCACGGGCCAATCGACTTACCGAACCACGCATCGTTTGAAATAGTCAGCAGGAAGTCAGTGTCAGGGCGGAAGTTATCGCGTACTTGTTCGCCGAGGATAATCTCGTAGCAAATAGCAGGCGTGAGCTTGATGCCATTGGATAACAGCTGTGGCTGTAAATATGGCCCACGGCTGAAAGACGACATTGGCAAGTCAAAGAACGGTGCCAGCGGGCGCAGGATAGACTCCAGAGGCACAAACTCACCGAACGGCACCAGATGATTCTTGTTGTAACGGTCGGTGCTGTTGTAGCTGTACGGATTGCCTTCGCCGAGCGTGATAATGGTGTTGTAAGTATCGTAGCGGTTTTGCTTATTTAAACGCGCGTCGACAATACCAGTAATCAACGAGCTGTGCTTAGAGCGCATCAGGTCGTCCATCATCGTCAGGAATTGCTGCTGGTTTATCTCAAGATCAGGGATCGCAGATTCAGGCCAGATAATCAGCTGGGATTTGCCCATCTGCGGCTGAGTTTTATCGAGATAAATTTTCAGCGTATTGAGCAACTGGTTTTCATCCCATTTCAGGGATTGCGGGATATCGCCCTGAACCATCGCGACATCAACGGCGCGTTCAGGCTTGGCCTGGTACCATTGAATCGAACGTAATGGCCATGGCGCAAGCAGCAATACAGCGGCAATCACTGCGGGACGCCAGCTTCGCTCGTGAAGTGCATACACTATCAGCCCGCTGATAATCATCAGCAAGAAGGTGACACCTTCGACGCCGACAATCGGGGCAATACCTTTTAGTGGTCCATCAATCTGGCTATAACCAAACTGTAGCCACGGGAAGCCCGTTAATACCCAACCGCGCAAGAACTCGGTGAGCTGCCACAGCATCGGAGCCGCAATAGCGACTCGCCACCAGGTGGTTTTCGGCCAGAACTTGCTGAGGAAGCCGCCAAACAGACCAGTATACAAAGACAAATAAGCAGCAAGTAACACCACCAAAAAGACATTCACCGGGCCTGGCATACCACCAAACTGCGCGATACTGACATATACCCAGTTTATGCCTGAGCCAAATAGCCCCAGTCCCCAGAAGAAACCAATCCAGGCGCTCTGAATAGCGCGGCGATTAAGTGTCAGTCCCTGAAGCCCTGCCAGAGAAACAATCGCGGCAGGCCAAAAATCGTAGGGGGAGAAAGCCAGCGTTCCGCAGGCACCAAAAAGCAGCGCCAGCAGCAAGCGAACGCGCTGGCGTTGAAGGAGTAAGGCTATAGCCATCTTTGAATTAATCTTCCAGTTTCGGTTGTGGCGAGTCGTCCGGAATTCTGACATGAACCTGAATAACACGGCGGCTATCTGCCATCGCGACTTTAAACTGATAACCATCAATTTCAATGGTTTCGCCACGAGCAGGTAAGTGGCCAAAGGCCTGCATGACTAATCCACCAATGGTATCCACTTCGTCATCATTGAAATGGGTGGCAAAGGTGTCGTTGAAATCTTCGATTGAGGCCAGAGCCCGAACCGTCCATGTATGGCGGCTTAGCTGGCGGAAATCGCTGTCTTCCTCGTCGTCGTATTCATCTTCAATTTCCCCAACAATCAGTTCGAGAATATCTTCGATGGTGACAAGCCCGGAGACGCCGCCAAACTCATCAATCACAATCGCCATGTGGTAGCGTTGCTGACGAAACTCTTTGAGCATCCGGTCAACACGCTTACTTTCTGGCACAACAACGGCCTGACGTAACACTTTTTCCATGCTAAATGGCTCGGTATCGCTGCGCATAAACGGCAGCAGATCCTTGGCCATCAGAATCCCTTCGATATGATCTTTGTCTTCACTGATCACCGGGAAGCGGGAGTGTGCGGATTCGATAATTACATCGAGGCATTCATCCAGCGTCTGGTTGTGTTTGAGCGTTACCATTTGAGAGCGAGGGATCATGATGTCGCGAACGCGCTGGTCGGCGATATCCATTACGCCTTCAAGCATGTCGCGGGTATCCTGATCGATCAGATCATTTTGCTCAGAATCACGGATAAGTGTCAGCAGATCGTCACGGTTTTTAGGTTCACCGTGGAATAGCTGGTTGAGAATCAGGGAAAAAAATCCCTTCTTACTGGCAGGCGTGTCACTGTTTTGTGAGTTGTCGTCGCTCATGGCGTTAGGTTTGTGGCCCCTCAATAATGAATTGATATCAGGCAGCCTGGTCGTGCGCTACCTGAATGTCTTTGCTCTGTAGGTTAATCCTTACAGAGACTATTCTTTCTCGGCAATGTACGGATCAGCATACCCAAGAGCAAGCATTATCTCTGTTTCCAGGGATTCCATCTCTTCGGCTTCTTCATCTTCAATATGATCGTAGCCAAGCAGATGCAAACTCCCGTGGATGACCATGTGCGCCCAATGAGCTTCCAGCGGTTTTTGCTGCTCTTTTGCTTCTTTCTCTACCACCTGACGGCAAATAATCAGGTCGCCCAGTAACGGGAGTTCGATACCTGGAGGGGCTTCAAACGGGAATGAAAGCACGTTGGTGGATTTATCTTTACCACGGTAGGTGAGATTCAGATCGTGGCTCTCAGCGTCGTCCACCAGGCGAATCGTGACTTCTGACTCTTCCTGAAACTGTGGGATGACTGCATCAAGCCAGGTTTGAAATTGTTCTTCCGTCGGTAAGCCGCTTGTTTCTTCACATGCGACCTGTAAATCCAGTATGACCTGACTCATTTACTCTCCTGAGCGGCGGCATTGATTGCCAGCGCTTCTCGCTTGCGAACTGCAGCGAGTTCATCTTTACGAACCTGTTCTGCGTTTTCCCACGCTTCATAGGCATTTACAATGCGTGCCACAACCGGGTGGCGGACTACGTCTTCGCTATTAAGGAAGTTAAAGCTGATTTCGTCGACCTCTGCCAGTACGTCAATCGCGTGGCGAAGGCCCGATTTTAGATTTTTCGGTAAGTCGATTTGCGTGACGTCGCCGGTAATAACCGCTTTGGAGTTAAAGCCAATACGCGTCAGGAACATCTTCATCTGTTCGATGGTGGTGTTCTGGCTTTCATCCAGAATGATGAAGGCATCATTGAGGGTGCGGCCACGCATATAAGCGAGTGGGGCGACCTCAATCACGTTGCGTTCCATCAGTTTTTCAACGCGTTCAAAGCCGAGCATCTCAAACAGCGCGTCATACAGCGGGCGTAAGTAAGGATCGACTTTTTGGCTTAAATCGCCTGGCAGAAAGCCCAGTTTTTCACCGGCTTCAACCGCCGGACGGGTCAGCAAAATACGACGAACATCCTGTCGTTCCAGCGCATCAACGGCTGCCGCAACGGCAAGATAGGTTTTACCCGTACCCGCAGGGCCGACGCCGAAGGTGATGTCATGGTCGAGAATATTAGCGATGTATTGCGCCTGGTTCGGGGTGCGCGGCTTGATAACACCCCTTTTGGTTTTGATGTTTACCGCTTTGCCGTACTCTGGAACGCTTTCCGCAGACTGCTCCAGAACACGAATCTCTTTAATGGCAAGGTGAATTTGTTCTGGTGAAATATCCTGAATTTCGCCACGCATCGGCGCGGTATCAACGTACAGATTGCGCAGAATATCTGCTGCAGCGTTTACCAAAATCGGACGGCCCGTGAGCTTGAAGTGATAGTCGCGACGGTTGATCTCGATACCCAGCCGACGTTCGAGCTGCTTGATGTTGTCATCAAATGGGCCACACAGGCTTAGCAGACGCGCATTGTCTGCGGGTTCTAGCGTAATTTCACGTGTTTCGATGTTCAAACTTATCCTCGGGGTCGCACAGGGCCAGTTGAAATAGTTTCTGCGTTAGCGCAGGCCATAAAAAGATTATTTACGGCGCGGGCAGATGGTGCAAGCCTGGTTTTTGATATTTGGGTGGCTGATTCAGAATGCAAGTGCAAACAATGAAAATGCCCGAGGGTTCACTGCGTTAGCGAACCCTCGGGCATAGAGTGGAATTAAGGCTGATAAATCCCAACGCCGATTTCATTCTCTTTACGGGTGCGGGCAATGACCGATTCCGGAGATTGCGCGATACGCAGTCCCATCTCATCTTCAGTGCGAACCACCTTACCGCGCAGCGAGTTGTTCGTCGCAACCTCAGTGATTTCGACATCGACAAACTTACCGACCATATCCGGGGTACCGGCAAAGTTCACCCCACGGTTATTTTCGGAACGCCCGGTCAACTCCATAATGTTTCTGCGGGACGTACCTTCAACCAGAATGCGTTGTGTGGTGCCAACCATCTTACGGCTCCACTCCATCGCCTGTTGATTGATGCGGTCTTGCAGAATATACAGACGCTGTTTTTTCTCTTCTTCTGGCACGTCATCCACCATATCGGCGGCAGGCGTGCCAGGACGTGCGGAGAAGATGAAGCTGAAGCTGACGTCAAAATTCACATCGGCAATCACTTTCATGGTCTGCTCGAAGTCCTGCTGGGTTTCACCTGGGAAGCCTACGATAAAGTCAGAACTAATCTGGATATCCGGACGTGCCGCGCGCAGCTTACGAATCGTCGATTTATATTCCAGCGCGGTATGAGTTCTGCCCATCAGATTAAGCACTCGGTCTGCACCACTTTGAATGGGCAAATGCAGGAAGCTCACCAGTTCAGGCGTATCACGATAAACCTCGATGATATCGTCAGTGAATTCAATTGGATGGCTGGTGGTGAAACGAATGCGGTCGATACCGTCAATGGCTGCAACCAGGCGCAGTAATTCTGCGAAAGAACACATGCCGCCATCGAAAGTCGGGCCACGCCAGGCATTCACGTTCTGACCAAGCAGGTTAACTTCACGCACGCCTTGCGCGGCGAGCTGCGCAATTTCAAACAGAATGTCGTCGCACGGACGGCTCACTTCTTCACCACGGGTGTAAGGCACCACGCAGTAAGTACAGTATTTATTACAGCCTTCCATAATTGAAACGAAAGCCGTTGGGCCATCTGCTTTTGGCTCTGGCAGACGGTCAAATTTTTCGATTTCCGGGAAGCTGACGTCGACGATTGGGCTACGATTGCCGCGAACTTTGTTGATCATTTCCGGTAAGCGGTGCAGAGTCTGCGGCCCGAAAACGATATCAACATAATGGGCGCGACTGCGGATCATCTTGCCTTCCTGGGAAGCAACACAGCCGCCGACACCGATAATAATCTCGGGGTTTTTACGCTTTAAGAGTTTCCAACGGCCCAGCAGATGGAATACTTTTTCCTGGGCTTTTTCACGGATAGAGCAGGTATTGAGCAGCAATACGTCCGCTTCTTTCGGATTATCAGTGAGGATATAGCCATGCGTGCTGTTCAGCAGATCGGCCATCTTCGATGAATCGTATTCGTTCATCTGACAGCCCCAGGTTTTTATATGGAGTTTTTTTGTCATCGACTTGCCATTGCTCAGTTAAAGCCAGGAATTCAGGCCGCGTATTGTAATGCTTTGGCCTTGATGTGACCAGCCTACGAAACCTGCGCAAAAATCCGGTAGAATCAGGATAGACAATTTAAGGACAAAATCATCATGTTGAACCAGACAATAGATGTTGCGGTAGTTGGCGGAGGGATGGTCGGAGCGGCGGCGGCTCTTGGTCTTGCGCAAAATGGTTTTAAAGTGGCGGTGATTGAGCATCAGGCTCCTGGCGCTTTTGACCCTACAAGCCAGCCCGATGTCCGTATCTCGGCCATCAGTAGTGCATCAGTGGGCTTGCTGAAATCTCTCGATGTTTGGCAGACGATTCGGTCTATGCGTAGCCATGCGTATCGCCAGCTTGAAACCTGGGAGTGGGAAAGCGCGCATGTTAGCTTTAATGCCCACGAGCTCGGTTTGCCGGAGCTTGGCTATATGGTTGAAAACCAGGTTTTGCAGCTTGCGCTCTGGCAGGCGCTAGAAACCCATCCTAACGTGACATTAATGTGCCCGGCGCAGATTATCAGTTTGCACGGTGAGGCAGGGCAGTGGAGAGTCGAGTTTGCTGACCAGCAAAGCTTAACGGTGCCGATGGTGATTGGCGCGGATGGCGCGAATTCTCAGATTCGCCGTTGGGCTGGAATGGGTATTCATGCGTGGCAATATCGCCAGTCCTGCATGTTAATCACCGTGGAGTGTGACTATCAACCTGGCGACAGCACCTGGCAGCATTTTACGCCAAATGGCCCACATGCTTTTTTACCGCTCTTCGATAACTGGGCTTCTCTGGTCTGGTACGACACGCCAGCACGGATTCGCCAGTTGCAGAATATGTCGATGCCACAACTACAAAAAGCACTGGAAACCAGTTTCCCTGCGCGTTTAGGCAAAGTGATACCCGTCGCCAGTGGCGCATTCCCTCTCACCCGTCGCCATGCGTTGCAATACACACAGCAAGGTTTAGCGCTGATTGGCGATGCCGCTCATACTATTCATCCGTTAGCCGGGCAGGGTGTGAATCTCGGTTATCGCGATGTGGAAGCGCTGCTGGATGTGATGATAAACGCTCGCAGCTACGGTGAGAATTGGGCGGATGCGCGAGTTCTAAAACGTTATCAAACACGCAGACAGGCGGATAACTTCCTGATGCAGAGCGGTATGGATCTGTTCTATGCGGGTTTCAGCAACAATTTAGGGCCGCTGCGAGTGATTAGAAATCTTGGGCTGATGGCAGCAGAACGCGGCGGTGTGTTGAAACGCCAGGCGTTGAAGTATGCGTTAGGGTTATGAATTAGCGGTGAGTTTATCGTAGGTCGGATTCGCGCTGCGACATCCGACCTATATTCAGTTAGGATTTGCCAAACGCAGGAAACCAAAAAGCTCGCCGAAGCGAGCTTTTCTTTTTTGGCTGGGGTACGAGGATTCGAACCTCGGAATGCTGGTATCAGAAACCAGAGCCTTACCGCTTGGCGATACCCCAAAAATATGGTGGCTACTACGGGAATCGAACCTGTGACCCCATCATTATGAGTGATGTGCTCTAACCAGCTGAGCTAAGTAGCCAAATTGTAATTCTGTAAAACTATTTTTCGACTGGCTGGGGTACCTGGATTCGAACCAGGGAATGCCGGTATCAAAAACCGGTGCCTTACCGCTTGGCGATACCCCAACTAAGGGCGCACAAATTAACGTGCTATGTCGAAAACTGCTATGTCAAAAAAGTGGCTGGGGTACCTGGATTCGAACCAGGGAATGCCGGTATCAAAAACCGGTGCCTTACCGCTTGGCGATACCCCATCCGTGCAACGCTTTAAAATGGTGCGGGAGGCGAGACTTGAACTCGCACACCTTGCGGCGCCAGAACCTAAATCTGGTGCGTCTACCAATTTCGCCACTCCCGCGCTAAAAAAAGAATAATGGTGGCTACTACGGGAATCGAACCTGTGACCCCATCATTATGAGTGATGTGCTCTAACCAGCTGAGCTAAGTAGCCTTCTTTTTTTCGCGTCACCTTATCGGCGTTGCGGGGCGCATTATGCGTAGTTGGCCTTCTAGCGTCAACAATTTTTTTCCCGAAAAGTGGCTGAAATTGTCTGTTTGACCACCTTCCGAACAGCTTGGTGCAATATTCGTCAAATATCGGTTATTTCGTGGTTTTATTTAGCGAAAAACCCCGATCCGGGGCAGGGAATAATGTAGAAATAAAAACGGGCCCGTAGGCCCGTATGGTGAATTTTCTTTGCTTATTTATAAGCAGACTGGTGTACGCCGACGGCTCGACCTGATGGATCATTCATGTTTTTGAACGCTTCATCCCATTCAATCGCCTTAGCGGAAGAACAGGCAACAGATGGGCCACCTGGTACACATTGAGCCGCACTTGGCAGTGGGAACAACTCTTCAAAGATTTCACGGTACAAATAGGCTTCTTTCGAGCCTGGCGTATTATACGGGAAACGATAGCTTGCGGTTTCGAGCTGTTGATCGGTCACCTGGCCGGCCGCCACTTCTTTGAGCGTATCAATCCAGCTGTAACCCACGCCATCAGAGAACTGCTCTTTCTGACGCCATGCAACGCTTGCTGGCAGATAGGATTCGAAACATTCACGCAGGATATGTTTTTCCATCTTGCCGTTGCCGCACATTTTATCTTTCGGGTTGATACGCATCGCCACATCGAGGAATTTTTTGTCCAGGAAGGGTACGCGCGCTTCTACACCCCAGGCTGACATCGCTTTGTTAGCGCGAGCACAGTCAAACATGTGCAGAGCTTGCAGCTTACGAACCGTCTCTTCATGCAGCTCTTTGTCGTTTGGCGCTTTATGGAAGTACAGGTAGCCGCCAAACACTTCATCAGAACCTTCACCAGACAGCACCATTTTGATGCCCATGGCTTTGATTTTACGTGACATCAAATACATTGGGGTGGAGGCGCGAATGGTGGTCACATCGTAAGTTTCAATGTGATAGATAACATCGCGAATCGCATCCAGACCTTCTTGCACCGTGAAATGAATCTCGTGGTGCACGGTACCCAAGTGGTTTGCGACTTCTTGGGCGGCTTTCAGGTCAGGGGAACCGACCAGGCCAACCGCGAATGAGTGCAGTTGTGGCCACCAGGCTTCAGAGCGTTCTTCATCTTCCACACGACGAGCAGCAAACTTCTTGGTGATAGCAGAAATAACCGATGAATCCAGACCACCAGACAGCAACACGCCGTACGGTACGTCAGACATCAGATGACTTTTAACGGCATCTTCCAGCGCCTGACGTAATTCGTTTTTGTCGGTAACGTTGTCTTTTACGGCATCGTATTCGAACCAGTCACGCTGGTAGTAGCTGCGGATTTCACCGTCTTTGCTCCAAAGATAGCTTCCAGCCGGGAACTCTTTAATGGTGCGGCAAACCGGAACCAGCGCTTTCATTTCTGATGCAACATACATGTTGCCGTGTTCGTCATAACCCATATACAGCGGGATGATGCCAATATGGTCACGGCCGATCAGGTAGGCATCCTGCGCTTCGTCATACAGAATGAAAGCGAACATTCCCTGAAGATCGTCGAGGAACTCCGGGCCCTTTTCCTGATACAGCGCGAGGATAACTTCGCAGTCTGAACCGGTCTGGAATTCGTAGCGGTCGCCGTATTCTGCGCGCAGAGCCTGGTGGTTGTAGATTTCGCCGTTAACCGCCAGAGCGTGAGTTTTTTCTTTGTTATATAGCGGCTGAGCGCCAGCGTTGACGTCAACAATAGAGAGGCGTTCATGGGAAAGAATGGCTTTATCATTCGCGTAAACACCAGACCAGTCTGGGCCGCGGTGACGCATCAGGCGAGATAACTCGAGCGCTTTCTTGCGCAGTTCGACCGCGTCGGTCTTGATATCCAGAACACCAAAAATAGAACACATAGAACACTCTCCGTAATGCTTCTTTGAGCCATTAAATTGTTTAGTTGCATTGCATGACTATGAAAATGCGCAATCATTGATGGGAATGCAAGACCTTTAGTCTTTTAGCGGGAAATAGTTCAGTTGTGATTGTTGATTATTGAAAAATGATGAGGGAATAGACGGAATAATTATCGGATCGGCAATGACAGGGATATATCGTTAAATGAAGAGTGCGGATTGGTCGGGTGGATTAGCGAAAGCGTCATCCACCGTTTTCAGTATTAATTAAATGATATCGATTTCAGCAACCGACGGGTAAATCCACGAAGGGCGGAATGGCATCGCATCGATGTCATTAAGTGTGGAAACTCCGGATAGCACCAGAATAGTTTCTAAACCTGCCTGGAATCCGGCAAGGATATCGGTACGCAGGTTATCACCAACAATGACAGTATGCTCGGAATGCGCCTGCATCTTGTTCAGCGCGGCACGGATAATCCACGGGCTTGGCTTGCCGACACAGAAAGGTTTGCGACCGGAAATTTTCTCAATCCCTGCACAAAGCGCACCGCAAGCAGGATAGTAACCGCGACCGTGCGTGTCAGGATTGGTGGCAATAAAGCGTGCACCGTTAGCCACGAAATAGGCGGCTTTGTGCATCATTTCCCAGTTATAAGAACGTGTTTCGCCAACGATAACAAAGTCAGGATTAATGTCGGTAATGGTGAAACCAGCTTTGTAGAGCTCATGAATCAACGCACCTTCACCGACAACATAGGCTTTTTTCCCTTCCTGGCGACGCAGGAAATCGGCAGTTGCCATTGCTGAGGTATAAAAAACACTGTCAGGGACATCGATACCCGCAGACGCAAAACGGTTAGCCAAATCCTGGCCTGTTTGCGACGGGTAATTGGTCAGCAGGACCAGCGGAAGGCCCTTTTCCATGATGCGGGCTAAGAATTCATTAGCACCTGGTACGGCGACGTTGTCGTGCATTAGCACGCCGTCGATATCACAAATTACATTCTGAATGGTCATTGACTACTCTGGCTCACATTTCAGGAAGGCGTAACTATAGCGTAAAAAGGTATGCGGCTGGATTAACTTTCCAGCAAACGCTGCAGCAGAACACCATTTAGCATCGAGCGTTTGACTAAGGCAAAGGCGCCAATGGCTGAACGATCATCAAGTTTAGAGCGTACGACAGGCAGGTTTTTGCGAAACGCTTTCAATACCTGAGTGTTGATACAGCCTTCAATAGCGGGAAGAAGGATTTTCTCAGCTTCAATGATTTCGCCAGCAATCACCACTTTTTGCGGGTTGAAAAGGTTAATCGCGATAGCAATCGCTTTGCCTAAATGACGTCCCACATGTTCAATCACTTCACAGGCCAGTGGATCGCCTTTGTTAGCCGCTTTGCAGATAGCGGTAATATCGCAATCTTCAAGCGTCAGGCGGCTGTTGTAACCCTGTTCTAGCAGGTGGCGCACACGATGTTCGATAGCGGCGTTAGCGGCAATCGTTTCCAGGCAACCGAAGTTGCCGCAGTGGCAGCGTTCGCCTAAAGGATCAACTTGAATATGGCCAATCTCACCCACGTTACCGTTACGGCCGATAAAAATTCGTCCGTTCGATAAAATTCCTGCACCCGTACCACGGTGAACACGCACCAAAATGGAGTCATCACAATCATGTGTTGCACCAAAGTAGTGCTCGGCAAGCGCGAGGCTACGGATATCGTGACCAACGTAACAAGTCACTTTGAACTGTTTTTCAAGGCTATCGACCAGCGACCAGTCATTAACCTGGATATGTGGCATATAGCGAATCACGCCGCTTTCAGGATCGACCAGACCCGGCAGGATCACTGAGATAGCGATAAGCTCGCGCATTTTGCGCAGGTTTTGTTCGATAAATTGAGCAATAGCCGCGAGCAACGCATGTTCCAGCGTTTCCTGGGTACGTTCAGGAAGGGCGTAATGTTCTTCGGCAATAGGTTTTGCGCTGAGATCAAATAGCGTGATGGTGGCGTCATGGCGACCCAGACGAACACCAATAGCGTGGAAATTTCGCGTTTCAGTAATAATGGAGATAGCGCGGCGGCCTCCGGTGGAGGCCTGTTGATCGACTTCTTTGATCAGTCCGCGCTCAATGAGCTGGCGAGTGATTTTCGTGACGCTGGCTGGTGCAAGCTGGCTTTGCTCGGCAATCTGAATGCGAGAGATTGGCCCATGTTGGTCAATCAGGCGATATACCGCCGCGCTATTCAGCTGTTTTACCAGATCGACATTACCAATTTGAGCCTGTCCGCCAGTCGTCATGCCTTAATTACTCAGTTACGACCTCGTTACCATTAACAAAGGTCTTGGTGATTTTAAAATCGCGGGTAAAGGCCGTCAGGTTGGCGACTTTCCCTGCTTCGATAGTACCTAATTGCTGCTCAACACCCATCGCACGGGCAGGGTAGAGAGTCGCCATACGCAAGACTTCATCTAAGGCGATGCCAGCATGCTCGACCAGGTTACGCACCCCTTCAATCATCGTCAGGGCAGAACCACTCAGCGTACCATTCTCATCTACACATAAACCGTCGCGGTAGTATATTGTTTTTCCTGCGAAAATGAACTCATCGATATTTGCGCCCGCCGGAGCGGTGGCATCGGTGACCAGGCAAAGCTTATCGCCCTTAACCTTTTTCGCGGTACGAATATTGGCATAGTCCACATGTAAACCATCGGCAATGATACCGCAGTAAACATCTGGCTCATCAAAAATTGCACCTGCAAGACCCGGTTCGCGGCCAGTAATGTATGGCATCGCGTTGAAAAGATGGGTTGCGAAGGTGATACCAGCGCGGAAACCAATCTTGGCTTCTTTTACGGTGGCATTGGAGTGGCCGGCAGAAACAATAATGCCAGCAGCGACCAGTTTGCTAATCACCTCAGGCTCAACCATTTCTGGTGCCAGCGTGACTTTGGTGATCACATCTGCGTTCTGGCAAAGGAAATCCACCAGTTCGGCGTCAGGTTTACGCACGTAATTCGGGTTGTGCGTCCCTTTTTTCACCATGTTTAACCATGGGCCTTCAAGATGCAGACCGAGCGCCTGGTGCTGATACTTCTCCAGGTATTCGCGCATCACTTTCACGCCCTGCTTCATCAGCTCATCGTCGCTGGTGATAAGCGTCGGCAGATAGCTGGTGCAGCCAGAACGCTCATTGGCTTTCTGCATGATTTCCAGCGTTTCAACAGTGACCGCATCGGCGGAATCGTTGAACTGCACACCGCCACAGCCATTGAGCTGCACATCAATAAAACCGGGGGCGATGATTGCTCCGCCCACATCGCGAGTCTCAATACCCGCTGGGAGATCTGAACGTGGACAAACACGTTCAATCAGGCCGTCCGCGATAATAACCGCGTGATCATCAAGAATTTCATGGCCGGTATAAATCCGCCCGTGAGTTAGTGCAAACATAGTTACCCCCGGTAATGACGATTACTTAAAGATCTTTGATATTTTCTGCTTCGAGCTCATTGAAGTACTTCAGCGTCTTCACTTTGAGCTCCATGGTGGATGGCTCATCACAAACCACGACTGCTTTAGGATGCAGTTGCAGACAACTAATGGTCCACATGTGATTCACGTTACCTTCCACAGCCGCTTGCAGCGCTTGCGCTTTCAAATGGCCGAGCACCAAAATCATCACTTCTTCTGCATCGAGCAGGGTGCCAACGCCAACAGTCAACGCGTATTTTGGCACTTGAGACACATCGCCATCAAAGAAACGGGAGTTTGCAACACGGGTGTCATGAGTCAGCGTTTTGATACGAGTACGAGAAGCCAGTGAAGAGGCTGGTTCGTTGAACGCGATATGACCATCGTTGCCTACGCCACCCATAAACAGGTGAATTTTGCCGTATGAACGAATTTTCTCTTCATAACGACGGCACTCTGCGTCAACATCCTCGGCGTTACCATTCAGCAGGTTAATGTTTTCTGCTGGGATATCAACATGATCAAAGAAATTGCGGTGCATGAACGTATGATAGCTTTCCGGATGCTCTTTTGGCAGGCCAACGTATTCATCCATATTAAAGGTGACGACGTTTTTAAAGCTAACCTGGCCCGCTTTGTGCATCTCTACCAGCGCTTTATACGCTTCAAGAGGAGTGCCGCCGGTTGGCAGGCCCAGCACGAACGGGCGATCCGCTGTCGGATTAAACGCATTGATACGCTTAACGATATGGCGTGCTGCCCATTTGCCTACTTGGGCTGGGGTAGCCAGGGGAATCAGTCTCATCATTCACCTCATAAGTTAATAGAAAATTACTTTAGCCAGATTGATAGTCCGAACCCTTTAAGGGTAACCCAGTTTCAAACCGGCCATCACGGGATCAATTTGTCTTGATTTTTCGGATGATAAAATAAGTTTTAGTCGATAGCTAGCCAGAGGGGAGTGCAATAACAATATTTGGTGATTCTAATCACAAAAAAAGGGTGTTTAATTTGCGATACGAATTAATTTTTCACACACTCAGAAGGTTGGTGAATCATCACCATGCTTTCAAGGTTGTTACACAATAATAAAACTGCTTTGAACGAGCCTTAACGGGGTCTCATAGGGGGAAGTAACGTGAGTATTCTAGGTTATATGCAAAAGGTTGGCCGTGCGCTTATGGTGCCGGTCGCCACACTACCAGCCGCAGCCATTTTAATGGGTGTTGGTTACTGGATTGACCCAGTTAGCTGGGGTGGTGATAGCGCATTAGCTGCGTTGTTCATCAAATCTGGTGCTGCAATTATTGACCACATGGGGGTTCTGTTTGCCATTGGTGTGGCTTATGGGATGTCCAAAGATAAAGATGGTGCTGCTGCACTAACCGGTTTTGTCGGTTTCCTGGTGTTGACGACGCTTTGTTCGCCAGCCGCTGTTTCAATGATCAAGCATATTCCGCTGGATCAGGTCCCGATGGCTTTCAGCAAAATTGAAAACCAATTCGTGGGCATCATGGTCGGTATTATTTCCGCAGAGTTGTACAACCGTTTCAGCAGTGTCGAACTGCCAAAAGCGTTGTCCTTCTTCAGCGGTCGTCGCCTGGTTCCGATTATTACCTCCTTTGTGATGATTGCTGTTGCCTTCATCATGATGTTCATCTGGCCAATCGTATTTAGTGGTCTGGTGAACTTCGGTGAGCACATTCAGAAAATGGGTTCTATCGGCGCAGGTGTGTATGCGTTCTTTAACCGTTTGCTGATTCCAGTCGGTCTGCACCACGCGCTGAACTCCGTGTTCTGGTTCGATGTTGCCGGTATTAACGACATTCCTAAGTTCCTGGGCGGTGCTAAATCAATCGCTGAAGGTACCGGTATTGTTGGTATCACGGGCCGTTACCAGGCTGGCTTCTTCCCAATTATGATGTTCGGTCTTCCAGGTGCTGCACTGGCAATCTACCATTGCGCGCGTCCTGAAAATAAAGCCAAAGTACTGGGTATCATGATGGCGGGTGCATTTGCTGCCTTCTTTACTGGTATCACCGAACCGTTGGAATTCTCCTTCATGTTCGTGGCTCCAGTTCTGTATCTGATTCACGCAGTGCTGACGGGTATCTCCGTATTCATCGCGGCAAGCATGCATTGGATTGCTGGTTTCGGCTTCAGTGCTGGTCTTGTGGACCTGGTGCTTTCCACTAAAAACCCACTGGCGACTCACTGGTACATGTTGATCCCACAAGGTCTCGTGTTCTTCGTGATTTACTACGTTGTGTTCCGTTTCACTATCAATAAATTCAACCTGTTAACTCCGGGTCGTGAACTGGCGGTTGCTGGTGATGAAACTGATGGTCAGGACGTAAATGTAAGCGGCGATACCAACCAGGACGTTTCTGCGCTGGCTCGTCAATACATTGCAGCAGTAGGCGGTTCAGCGAACTTGACCGGTATTGATGCATGTATCACTCGTCTGCGTCTGAATGTGAAAGACTCTTCACTGGTTAATGAAGCGTTGGCAAAACGTCTGGGTGCAACCGGTGTTATCCGTCTGAACAAAACCAGCGTGCAAATCATCGTAGGCTTCGTGGCTGAGAAAATTGCTAACTCAATGAAAACGGTTGGTGATGTGCCAGCTGCCGCGCCTGTTGCTAGTGCTGCTGCGCCAGCGGCTGTTGCTGCGACCAAACCACAGGCTGTACCAAATGCAGTGACTATCGCCGCGCTGGTTTCCCCAGTCACCGGTGATGTTGTTGCCCTGGAACAGGTTCCTGATGAAGCCTTTGCCAGCAAAGCGGTAGGTGATGGTGTTGCTGTTAAGCCAACTGAGAAAACAGTTGTCGCGCCAGCTGCCGGTACTATCGTAAAAATCTTTAATACCAACCACGCGTTCTGTCTGGAAACCGAAAAGGGTGCCGAGATCGTTGTCCACATGGGCATTGATACCGTCGCACTGAACGGCCAGGGCTTTACCCGTCTGGTAGAAGAGGGGGCTGAAGTGGTTGCAGGCCAGCCGATTCTGGAAATGGATCTTGATTTCCTGAACGCTAATGCTCGCTCCATGATTAGCCCGGTAGTTTGCAGCAACATTGACGACTACAGCGGTCTGGTTATCCAGGCACAAGGTTCAGTGGTCGCAGGGCAAACTCCTCTGTACGAAATTAAAGGCAAATAATCGCTCCTGAGTCATAGATTGTGCCTTTAGCGGCTGGTGAGTTATTCTCCAGCCGCTTTTTTATTGCCGCCTTTCCCGCATTCCTCACTCGCAGCGCACCTGTAAGCCCCTTATTTATGCAACTAAAGGTTGTTTCCGACGCCTGCTTATTAGATCATATGCCGTTAACGAAAGTTTATGCACTGAGGAACCCGCGATGAGTGAGGCTGAAGCCCGCCCAACTAACTTTATTCGCCAGATTATTGATGAAGATTTGGCCAATGGTAAGCACAACAGCATTTGCACCCGTTTCCCGCCAGAGCCAAACGGCTATCTGCATATCGGTCATGCAAAATCTATCTGCCTGAACTTTGGTATCGCTCAAGATTATCAAGGCCAGTGCAACCTGCGTTTCGATGACACTAACCCGGTAAAAGAAGACATCGAATACGTAGAGTCAATTAAGCAAGATGTTGAATGGCTTGGTTTTCATTGGTCTGGCAACGTTCGTTACTCTTCCGACTATTTTGATCAACTGTTCAACTATGCGGTTGAGCTGATCAATAAAGGTCTGGCGTATGTTGATGAACTGACTCCAGAGCAGATCCGTGAATATCGTGGCTCATTGACCGCACCTGGGAAAAACAGCCCATTCCGTGATCGTACCGTTGAAGAAAACCTCGCGCTGTTCGAGAAAATGCGTAACGGTGAATTTGCCGAAGGCACCGCGTGCCTGCGTGCGAAAATCGACATGGCATCGCCGTTTATCGTCATGCGCGATCCGGTTATTTATCGCATCAAGTTTGCCGAACATCACCAGACCGGCAACAAGTGGTGCATCTACCCGATGTACGACTTCACGCACTGCATTTCCGATGCGCTGGAAGGCATTACGCATTCGTTGTGTACGCTGGAATTCCAGGACAACCGTCGTCTGTACGACTGGGTGTTGGATAACATCACCATTCCTGCGCATCCGCGTCAGTACGAGTTCTCACGCCTGAATCTCGAATACTCCATCATGTCCAAGCGTAAGCTGAACCTGCTGGTGACTGAGAAGGTTGTAGAAGGCTGGGATGACCCACGTATGCCGACCATTTCTGGTCTGCGTCGTCGTGGTTACACTGCGGCGTCCATTCGTGAGTTCTGTAAGCGTATTGGTGTGACCAAGCAAGATAACACCGTCGAAATGGCGTCTTTGGAATCTTGTATTCGTGATGATCTGAACGAGAACGCCCCGCGTGCGATGGCTGTACTCGATCCGGTAAAAGTTATCATTGAAAACTTCCCGCAGGGCGAAGTTGAAATGGTGACCATGCCGAACCATCCGAACAAGCCAGAGATGGGTAGCCGTCAGGTACCGTTCAGCCGTGAGATATATATCGATCGTGCTGATTTCCGCGAAGAAGCGAATAAACAGTACAAGCGTCTGGTGCTCGGCAAAGAAGTGCGTCTGCGTAATGCTTATGTGATTAAAGCCGACCGCGTTGAGAAAGATGAAGCCGGGAATATCACCGTGCTGCATTGCTCCTACGATCCGGAAACCTTAAGCAAAGACCCAGCTGATGGCCGTAAAGTGAAAGGCGTTATTCATTGGGTTAGCGCAGAACACGCTTTACCTGTTGAGATTCGTCTTTATGACCGTCTGTTCAGCGTAGCGAACCCTGGTAGCGCGGAAGATTTCTTTGCCACGATTAACCTAGAGTCTCTGGTTATTAAGCAAGGTTTCGTGGAACCGAGTCTGCAAAATGCGGAAAAAGGTAAAGCGTATCAGTTCGAGCGTGAAGGTTATTTCTGCCTCGATAGCCGTTATGCAACTGCTGAAAAACTGGTATTTAACCGTACCGTTGGCTTGCGTGACACCTGGGCTAAAATAGGCGAATAACAAAAAATCGTCTTATATAAACGCCGCTATCAGCGGCGTTTTTTTTCGCCTGATCATTATCTGTTAATCCCTTTCATCATATTCGCGATGCGAATTAATGCTATTTAGCGCCCGTCCTGTATTCTTTCTTTTGGTCAACCTGAGAGCATAATAAATTCTTCATTTAATTATGTGAGCGCTCTCATATAGAGCTTTGTGTAAAAATAGTCGTCATTATCAGCACAAACAACTTTGCCTGCCATTTGTTACAAATGCTCATAAATTATGTGCTCTCTGTCATAATATCGGAATGAACTCTTACAAAAGCATTGATAATTCGCGTCGCGAAAAATAGTCTTGTGGGGAGCAGTAATGCGGGAAAATATTGATAACCGCTTTAGCCGTTAGGCATTTTTACTTTTTTTCGCGATGTGACGTCTTTTAACGTCCAGCGACTATTTATACGTCAAAGAGGAATATTATATGCGTACGTTTAGTGGCAAACGTAGTGCGCTGGCGCTTGCAATCGCTGGTGTCACGGCTCTTTCAGGACTGATTGTCATCCCTCAGGCAAGTGCAGCAGGTTTTATTGATGACTCAACTCTGACCGGTGGTGTTTATTACTGGCAGCGTGAGCGTGACCGTAAAGACGTCAACACCAATAAATACGAAACGAACCTTGCGCACGCAACCTGGAACGCAAACCTGGACTTCCAGTCTGGTTATGCCGCAGACATGTTTGGTCTGGATGTCGCAGCCTTTACTGCTATTGAAATGGCAGAAAATGGCAACAGCGGCCACCCTAACGAAATCGCATTTTCCTCTTCGAATAAAGCTTACGATGAAGATTATTCCGGCGATAAGAGTGGGATTAGTCTTTATAAAGCTGCAGCTAAATTCAAATACGGCCCTGTCTGGGCTCGCGCTGGTTACATTCAGCCAACGGGACAATCTCTGCTAGCACCACACTGGAGCTTCATGCCTGGTACGTATCAGGGTGCTGAAGCCGGTGCAAACTTTGATTATGGCGATTCCGGTGCTCTGAGCTTCTCGTACATGTGGACCAACGAGTACAAAGCGCCATGGCATCTGGAAATGGACAAGTTCTATCAGAATGATAAGAACACCAACGTCGATTATCTGCACTCACTGGGCGCGAAATATGACTTCAAAAATGATCTGATCCTCGAAGCGGCATTCGGTCAGGCGGAAGGGTATATCGACCAGTACTTCACTAAAGCGAGCTACAAATTTGATATTGCTGGTAGCCCACTGAGTACCAGCTACCAGTTCTACGGTTCACGCGATAAAGTCTCTGACGGCAGCGTCAACGATCTTTATGACGGCACAGCGTGGTTACAAGCACTGACCTTCGGCTACAAAGTGGGTCAGGTTGACCTGCGTCTTGAAGGAACCATGGTTAAAGCAGATGGACAGCAGGGTTACTTCCTGCAACGTATGACCCCAACTTACGCATCCTCAAACGGTCGTCTTGATGTGTGGTGGGACAACCGTTCTGACTTCAACGCCAACGGCGAGAAAGCAGTCTTCGCCGGTGCCATGTATGACCTGAGCAACTGGGATCTTGCTGGCTGGGCGGTAGGGGCATCTTATGTTTATGCATGGGATGCTAAACCAAGCTCTAAACCAACGACTGACGGTTACTACGATGCCGACAGCCGCCTGAAAGAATCTGCGTACAGCCTTGATGCGTTGTACACCATTCAGGATGGCCGTGCGAAAGGTACGCTCTTCAAACTGCACTTCACTCAGTACGACAACCACTCCGATATCCCAAGCTGGGGCGGTGGTTACGGCAACATCTTCCAGGATGAGTATGACGTGAAATTTATCGTCATCGCACCGTTCACTATTTTCTGATTTGATTCCGGGCGGTAACACGCCCGGTTTTGTTAAGGATATCGAGCATGAAAAAAATCATTTTGGTCACATTGATGGCTCTAGGTTTGAGCGCCTGCGCACAGCCAAAAGCGGCACCAGAAGATTCAAAACTAAAACAGGCTTATAGCGCCTGTATCAATACCGCTGAAGGGAATCCGGATAAAATTCAGGCCTGTCAGAGCGTGCTGAATGTGTTGGCTCAGGAGAAAGAACACCACGAGTTCGCACAGAAAGAGACCGTTCGCACCCTGGATTACCAGAATTGCATCCAGGCAACGCGCACCGGTAATGACCAGGCCGTCAAAGCGAAATGCGATAAAATCTGGCAAGAGATTCGCGCTAACAATAAGTAATGGTCGAATTCAGCCAATAAAAAAACCGGTGAGTTTCTTCACCGGTTTTTTTATATCTGACCACCAGGTTAGCGTGGCCAAATGTGCGGATTATTTTTCGCTGATTTCGTGTGCATTTTCGTCGGTACGGCAATCACCTTCAGCGCAGTGACCATACAGATACAGGCTGTGGTTGGTCAGACGAATACCATGGCGTGATGCGATTTCACGCTGACGAGATTCGATTGAATCATCGCTGAATTCAATAACTTTGCCGCAATCCAGGCAAATCAGATGGTCGTGGTGATGCTGCTGTGTCAGCTCGAATACGGATTTGCCGCCTTCGAAGTTATGACGAGTGACAATGCCTGCATCATCAAACTGGTTTAGTACACGATAAACTGTGGCGAGACCAATCTCTTCGCCCATATCAATCAGACGTTTATATAAGTCTTCCGCACTGACATGGTGGTTCACCGGACCCTGCAACACTTCAAGGATTTTTAATCGCGGAAGCGTGACTTTCAGGCCGGCCTTCTTCAATGCGGTATTATTGTCAGTCATGCGGAAATTGTCCTGTTGCTTAACGGATCGCTCGGACTCAGGGTGAGCGTTAAGATGAATGCGTCTCATTATAGAACTGCCAATTCTAAATGGAAACCGCAAGTATTATGCATAATCAAGCTAAAAAATGGCGTCTGAGTCGCGATTTATTTGCCTTGTTAGCTATTTAGTCAGGAGGTCATTGTACAGGGACAAACTGAAAAGTTAAAAATTTGTAGCGATTATTTTAATCGGAATAATCTATCAATGTGACGCAACCCAATGGTTGCGTCACATGTAGCATCAAGCGTTGAGGATATCAGCCAGGTTCAGTTCTTCAGAAACCTGTTTTACCCACTGTTGCACACGTTGTGCAGTCAGTTCAGGTTGACGGTCTTCATCGATAGCCAGACCCACAAAGTGATCGTCATCAGCAAGACCCTTAGACGCCTCAAAATGGTAGCCAGCAGTTGGCCAGTGACCCACAATTGCAGCACCGCGCGGCTCAATAATGTCGCGGATAGTGCCTAATGCGTCACAGAAGTATTCTGCGTAGTCTTCCTGGTCGCCACAGCCGAACAGGGCTACCAGTTTGCCATTGAAATCAACTTCTTCCAGAGTCGGGAAGAAATCATCCCAGTCGCATTGCGCTTCACCGTAATACCACGTTGGAATGCCGAGAAGCAGAATATCGAAGCCTTCCAGGTCTTCTTTGCTGCTCTTAGCAATGTCATGCACCTCAGCAACGTCTTTACCGAGCTGTTTTTGAATCATCTTCGCGATATTTTCGGTGTTACCAGTGTCGCTGCCGAAAAAAATGCCTACGATTGCCATGAGTAAAATAACCTCTTGAAACTTAATGGTATGGTGGCTGCTATTTGGCCACAGATAGGGCAATCATAGCAGAACACATTGCGGGGCGGAAACTGCTATCACCCTGATGTGCACAGACTGCAACATCGTCAGCCGGGCAACAGCATTAAAACTAACTGAGATGCTGCTTCAGTTGCGCGAGAAGAATCTCTTCAATCAACTCACTACGACTGATATTGCGTGCTTCAGCCAGATGATTAAGTGCATCAACTGCATCGTTATTGAGCTTCAACTCCACTCGCTTCAGGCCGCGTACTTTGTCGCGCTTGAGCTGGTTGCGTTTGTTGATACGCAATTGCTCATCACGCGTCAGCGGATTGGTTTTTGGTCGCCCGGGGCGACGCTCGTCCGCGAACAGATCTAATGTAGTACGGTCCGTTTGTTCTTTTGCCATGATTAAACTACTGACAGGGAATTCAGGTGGCACGGAGCGGGGTGCTCTGGCGCATTTTAGCGCGCAATCATACATCAGCATGGCTTGCGCGCCAACGCGTTAGCCGTATCTAATGGCCAGTCGGTCTGTTTTTAATCAGTTTGCCGCTGTTGGATCGATAAAACGATGGATTGCGCGCAAAACAGCATCAGGTTTTTCGGCATGAACCCAGTGTCCTGCACCGGCAACCACATGAGCGCGAGCTTGCGGAAACTGTGCAAGCAGGGTTTCGCGGTGCGATTCGTCAACATAAGGAGACGCGCCACCCCGGATAAACAGAGCGGGCTCGTTCCATGTCGGGATAGTTTGCCAGCCGACAATATTCTCGTACTGCTCCCACAAAACCGGAACATTAAACTTCCATTCACCGTCGGCAAACGATTTCAGCAAGAAGTGGATAACGCCCTCTTCATTAAGGTACTCACGCATGACGGTTGCCGCCTGCTGGCGAGTTTTCACTTCTGCGGCGCTCACGGCATTAATAGCCGCAAAAATCTCATCATGGCGACGAACCTGATAATCCACCGGCGCGATGTCAATCAGCACCAATTTATCAATACGCTCAGGCGCAATAGCGGTTAACGCCATCGCCACTTTTCCGCCCATGGAATGGCCGATAATTATCGCTTTCTCAAAGCCATATTCATCGAGCGTTTCAACCACATCCTTGGCCATCGCGGCATAGTTCATCTCAGGACTGCGTGGGGATAATCCATGATTGCGAAGATCAATTTGCAGCAAGTCATGATCTTGCCCAAGGTCGCGGGCCAGCACGCCCAGATTATCAAGGCTACCAAAAAGACCGTGGATCAGGACGATGGGGGAATTACTAGTCGATTGTTGCGCAGTTTGCAGGCGAGCATTCAATTTCATGGCAAAGTTCTTTTTTTTTACTTCGTTTGGTTAGGGTATCATAACGGCATTCTGCCGCAGAGCCGCAAACATTCAGTCTAGTCTGACTTTGTGGTGTGACAAAAGTTTGGCGCTACCCGAGGTTGGGATTTGTGCGAATATGTACTTATAATTCCAACAACTTGAATTCAGAAAAGATACCGCACCGGATTAAGATGAAAACAATTGAAGTTGATGACGAGCTCTATCGCTACATTGCCAGCCACACGCAGCACATTGGTGAAAGCGCGTCCGATATTTTACGGCGCATGCTGAAATTTAGCGCCGGTCAAACTCCTGCTACACCAGTAACTACCGGCCAGACAGCATCTGTTGCTGCTACCCCGGAAGCCAAACCCGTAAACAAATCACGCGATCGTGTTCGTGCGGTTCGTGAATTGTTGCTTTCCGATGAATATGCGGAGCAAAAGAAAGCGGTTAATCGTTTCATGATGGTGCTTTCTACTCTGTATACCCTCGATGCACATGCCTTTGGTGAAGCGACCGAGTCGCTGCATGGTCGTACGCGTGTCTATTTTGCAGGTAACGAGCAAACGCTGCTGCAAAATGGCAACCAGACCAAACCAAAACATGTTCCAGGCACACCGTACTGGGTCATTACCAACACCAATACAGGCCGTAAATGCAGCATGATCGAACACATCATGCAGTCAATGCAGTTCCCGGCGGAATTGATTGAAAAGGTTTGCGGCACAATCTAACACCTCGCGTCAGAAGGAAAGGCTAATGGCTAACCACCCTCGTGCAGGACAACCGGCACAACAGAGCGATTTGATTAACGTAGCCCAACTGACGGCCCAGTATTACGTGCTGAAGCCAGAAGTAGGGAATAGCGAACACGCGGTGAAGTTCGGAACCTCCGGTCACCGTGGGAGTGCGGCACGTCATAGCTTTAACGAACCTCACATTCTGGCCATTGCTCAGGCGATTGCCGAAGATCGTGCAAAAAACGGAATTACCGGGCCGTGCTACGTTGGTAAAGACACCCACGCGTTGTCCGAACCGGCGTTTATCTCGGTGCTGGAAGTGCTGGCTGCGAACGGTGTGGACGTCATTGTGCAGCAGGCAAATGGCTACACGCCAACGCCTGCAATTTCGCATGCCATTCTGACGCATAACAAAAATGGTGGCGCACAGGCAGATGGTATCGTCATCACGCCTTCGCACAACCCGCCTGATGATGGTGGTATCAAATACAACCCGCCAAATGGTGGCCCGGCTGATACCAACGTCACCAAAGTCGTCGAAGACCGCGCTAACGCATTGTTAGCCGCTGGCCTGAAAGACGTGAAACGCATTTCTCTTGATCAGGCGTGGAAAAGCGGCCACGTGCAAGAACAAGATCTGGTGCAGCCATTTATCGAAGGGCTGGTGGATATCGTCGATATGGCCGCCATCCAAAAAGCTGGCCTCAAACTGGGTGTTGATCCACTCGGTGGTTCCGGTATCGAATACTGGCAGCGCATCGCAAAACACTACAATCTGGATCTGACAATTGTTAACGATCATGTCGATCAAACTTTCCGCTTTATGCATCTCGATAAAGACGGCGCTATCCGTATGGATTGCTCGTCTGAATGCGCGATGGAAGGTTTGCTGGCACTGCGTGACAAATTCGACCTGGCTTTCGCCAATGACCCGGATTACGACCGCCACGGTATCGTCACGCCAGCAGGCCTGATGAACCCGAACCATTATCTGGCCGTTGCGATCAACTACCTGTTCCAGCATCGCCCGCAGTGGGGCAAAGATGTGGCAGTCGGTAAAACGCTGGTGTCATCGGCAATGATTGACCGTGTCGTCAATGATTTGGGCCGTAAACTGGTAGAAGTACCCGTCGGTTTCAAATGGTTTGTTGATGGCTTGTTCGATGGCAGCTTCGGTTTTGGTGGCGAAGAGAGTGCAGGGGCATCGTTCCTGCGTTTCGACGGCACGCCGTGGTCCACGGATAAAGACGGCATCATCATGTGCCTGCTGGCGGCGGAAATTACTGCCGTAACCGGCAAAAACCCGCAGCAGCATTATGACGAACTGGCTGCCCGTTTCGGTGCGCCAAGCTACAACCGTCTGCAAGCGTCCGCGACGTCTGCGCAGAAAGCCGCCTTGTCTAAACTTTCTCCGGAAATGGTAAGCGCCAGCACTCTGGCAGGCGACCCGATTACCGCACGCTTAACGGCAGCTCCGGGTAACGGTGCTTCTATCGGCGGCCTGAAAGTGATGACCGACAACGGCTGGTTTGCGGCACGTCCTTCCGGTACGGAAGATGCGTACAAGATTTACTGTGAAAGTTTCTTAGGTGCAGAGCATCGCCTGCAAATTGAAAAAGAAGCGGTAGAAATTGTCAGCGAAGTGCTGAAAAACGCGAAGTAAGCAATTGATTTAAAAAGGGCGCCGCAAGGCGCCTTTTTTGTATCCTGGATCTACAACATAAACCGATACCCAATCCCGGTTTCGGTCAACAAATGCGTCGGGCGTGCCGGATCGTTTTCTAGCTTCTGACGTAAATGCCCCATATAAATGCGCAAATAGTGACTGTGTTCCACAGCATTTGGCCCCCAAACCTGATTGAGTAACTGGCGTTGGGTCAGCACTTTCCCGTGGTTATTCAAAAGCGTTGCGAGCAGGCGAAACTCGATCGGCGTGAGATGGATTTCAGCGCCATCGCGGGTAATGCGGCGGGTGGCGAGGTCAATGGTGATGTTTGAAAACTGATAAACCGGATCCGGCTGCGCAAGGCTTGCATGGCGACGTAAGACCACACGCAGTCGCGCCTGCAACTCACCAATGCCAAACGGTTTGCTGAGATAGTCGTCAGCACCCGCATCAAGGGCGTCGATCTTCACTTGTTCATCACTACGCGCCGAGAGCACCACAATCGGCGTCTGGCTCCACTGGCGGAAGTCGCGAATAAAATCAATGCCATCACCGTCGGGTAATCCGAGGTCGAGGATCACCAAATCGGGTTTTCGCGTGGCGGCTTCCAGCAAACCTCGCTGCAAGGTTTCGGCTTCGTGGACGCGTAACGACTCAGCCTCCAGCGCAGTGCGCAGGAAGCGGCGGATCTCTTTTTCATCTTCAACAATCAAAACTGATATCACAACGCCTCGTTCATCTCAGCCAGCTCAGGCGGTGGCGGTAGGGGTAAAATAACATGGAAACTCGCGCCACCTTCCGGGCGATTAACCGCAAAAATCTTCCCATCGTGCACTTCGACAATCGCCTGGCAAATTGCCAGACCCAGACCCACGCCCGGGATCGCCGACTCTTTATTGCCGCGGGAAAACTTATCAAAGATTAGCTGCTCTTTGCCAGCCGGAATACCCGGCCCATCATCCCACACTTCAAGATCCAGTTTATCAGCCAATGCTTGCGCACGAATGCCGATGTTTGACTGGAAGCCTGCATATTTCCCGGCATTTTCCAGCAAATTGATCAACACGCGCTCAAACAGCGGGCCATCAACATGAATAAGCATTAACGGATCAGGCAAAGAAAGCGCGATATGCCGCCCGCCTAAACCCGGCTCCAGCATCTTCAAAGCACTACCCACCACTTCCTCAAGCGTTAACCACTCTTTGCGCAGATTGAACCCGCCAGACTGAATACGCGCCATATCCAGTAAATTGTTCACCAGACGCGTGGTATTGAGAACGTGCTGGCGAATATCGTTGGCTTGTGGCGCGTGTTTCGACCCTTCAGATGCCAAATCCAGCGTCAGGATTTCTGCCTGGCCAAACAGCACGGTCAACGGGGTACGCAAATCGTGTGACAGCGCCGCGAGCAATGAGTTACGTACTTGCTCGCGTTCGCTCGACAGACGGGCCTGCTCTTCACTGGCAGTTAGCAATAACCGGTCCAGAGCGGTGGCGGCTAATAGCGTGAATGTTTCCAGCAAACGTTGTTGTTCCGGGATCATCAACTGGCGCAAATTACCCGGCTCGACAATTAACAGCCCAAGCGTTCTTTCCGCCGTTTTGAGCGGCAGAATTTGATACGGCACGCCAGGCAGCGTATCGGTGCCTGCACCGGCGGGTTGGCCTTTATCAAAGCTCCAGCGGGCGATGGCTTCATCCCAGTTCTGCGGTTCACCACGCGCATTGACGCGCTCTAACACGCCATGTTCGTCAGGCAACAATAGCTGGGCGCGGGCATGGAAACTGTTATTGATAAACAGTTCGCTGGTGGTGGCAATATCCTGCGGAGTGCGTTCGGCGGCGAGGGCTTTCGACATCTCATACAGGTGACGGGTACGCTGCTCGCGGTAACGGGCAATCCGCGCCTGATAACGCACACCGGCGGTGAGATTACCGATAACCAGACCAACGGTAAGCATCACCGCGAAGGTTAACAAATACTGGATATCGGAGACGGCCAGCGTGCCATGGGGCGCAATAAAAAACAGATCAAAGCTCAGTACGCTTATAACCGTCGCCAGCACCGACGGCCAGCGTCCATAAAACAGCGCCACAATGACGACGCCAAGTAAGTAAAGCATCACCAGATTGGCGGCATCAAAGGCCATTAACCATTGATTTGCGATAAAGGTGGTCAGGGCGCAAAGTGCAATCGCCACAGCGCAGCCGCGCATCTGCACACGCCACTTTTCCGTGAAACTGCGGGTGTCGGGCGTCGAAGGGGAGGCAACAGAAGGCTTGTCGTCTAGCGCGACGATCACCAAATCCAGGTCCGGAGCGCGGCGGGCAAGGCGGTCAGCAAAAGATTCCCGGCTCCAGAAGCGTCGGGTCGTCCGTCGGCCAATGATAATCTTCCCGAGGTTGTGTTCCCGGGCGTAACGCAAAATCGCTTTATCTTCTGCCGGATCGGCAAGCGTGGTGGTTTCTGCTCCCAGCTCCTGAGCCAGGCGTAACGACGCCAAAATTGCGCGGCGCTGATGTTCGGGTAAGCGGTGCAACTGCGGGGTTTCGACATAAACCGCATGCCAGACGCTGCCTAATTTCGCCGCCAGTCTGGCAGCCGTACGCACCAGTTTTTCATTGCCAGAACTATGGCCGATACACAGCAAAATTGCATCTCGCGTATGCCAGACTTTTTCCTCGCCCTGGCTGTCGCGCCACGCCCGCATTTGATCGTCAACGCGGTCGGCGGTGCGGCGTAACGCCAGTTCGCGCAGGGCAATCAAATTCCCTTTACGGAAAAAGTGTTCAATGGCGCGTTCGGCCTGGCCGGAGATATACACTTTGCCTTCATGCAGGCGCTGGCGTAAATCGTCAGGCGGCAAGTCGACCAACACAATTTCATCTGCGGCATCAAAAATAGGGTCTGGCACCGTTTCCCGCACCTGAATACCCGTCACGCCTCCAACGATGTCATTCAGGCTTTCAAGATGCTGTACGTTAACGGTAGTAAAAACGTCGATCCCGGCGTCGAGCAACTCTTCCACATCTTGCCAGCGCTTAGGGTGGCGTGAGCCTGGCGCGTTGCTGTGGGCCAGTTCATCCATCAGGATCAGTGCAGGATTACGCGCCAGAGCTGCGTCCAGGTCAAATTCCTGAACCCAGCGCCCACGATGATGGATACGTTTAGCAGGCAGCGGAACGAGCCTGTCCAGTAGAGCGGCAGTCTCTTTGCGACCGTGAGTCTCCACCACGCCAATCAGGATATCCAGCCCTTGCGCCCGCAGCCGCTGCGCTTCTTGCAACATGGCGTAGGTTTTCCCCACGCCTGCACAAGCACCGAAGAATATTTTCAGCTTACCGCGCGGGGGGCGATTGACCTGCTCCAGTAACTTATCTGGATTGGGGCGCAGCGGTTCCTGCGTCATAACAACTCCTATCGGACTGAATAATCCCTGGCATTTTGGTGGATGACGCTGACGCTTATCCACCCTACAAAACCACCACAGATCGAGTAGGTCGGATAAGCGCAGCGTCATCCGACAGTGTTCTTTTATGGTGCCTGAAGTGCGTCTAACGCCAGATTAACCAGCAACACATTCACCACCGGTTTACCGATAAAACCGACCACCGGCTTCGTGGTATTTTCTGCCACCAGACGTGCGATTTGTTGCTCGGGCAAATTACGCGCTTTGGCGATGCGGGGGATTTGCCAGGCTGCCGCTTCCGGCGAAATCTGTCCGTCCAGGCCGCTGGCAGAAGCCGTTATCAGGTCCACAGGAACCTCAGGATTGGCCTGCGGATTCGCTGCGCGTAACGCCGTCACTCGCTCGGTGATAACTTTATCTAACTCGGGATTACTACCCGCAAGATTGCTACCGCCAGAGGCCATTGGATTATATGGGGTTTCTGCCGTAGCAGAAGGGCGGCCTTGCAAATACTTTGGCTGGGTAAAGTTTTGCCCAATCAGGCTCGATCCACGCACGACGTTGCTATCAAAGATTAACGAACCGTTGGCTTGCGTCGGGAACCACCACTGGCCTAAAAGTGTGGTCACCAATGGGTAAAGTCCACCGGTAATCAGGGTCAGCAGAATCAGTAACAGTATAGCGGGACGTAAGGTAGTCATTTGTTTTTCCTCTTAAACCAGGCCGCAAACGGTCAGCAATAAATCGATAGCTTTGATGCCAATAAACGGCACGATTAAACCACCCAGACCGTAAATCCACAGATTGCGACGTAACATGGCGGCGGCACTTAGCGGCTTGTAGCTCACACCACGTAAGGCCAGCGGAATGAGAAAGATGATGATCAAGGCGTTAAAAATCACCGCGCTTAAAATGGCTGAGGAAGGTGAGTGCAGGTGCATCACGTTCAGCGCGTTAAGCTGCGGATAAGTCGCGGCAAATGCGGCGGGAATGATCGCGAAATACTTCGCCACGTCGTTGGCGATACTGAATGTGGTCAGCGAGCCACGGGTCATCAGCATCTGTTTACCAATGTGCACCACTTCAATCAGTTTGGTGGGGTTAGAGTCCAGGTCCACCATGTTGCCGGCCTCTTTTGCCGCCTGGGTACCGGAGTTCATGGCCACCGCCACATCCGCCTGTGCCAGAGCAGGGGCGTCGTTGGTGCCATCGCCCGTCATTGCCACTAAACGGCCCTCCGCTTGATACTGGCGAATCAACGCCAGCTTGGCTTCTGGTGTGGCTTCGGAGAGGAAGTCATCAACGCCTGCTTCGGCGGCAATGGCTGCGGCAGTCAGACGGTTATCACCGGTAATCATCACGGTTTTAATGCCCATCTGGCGTAACTGCGCAAAACGTTCTTTAATGCCGCCTTTGACGATATCTTTCAGCGCAATCACACCGAGTACATTTGCCCCTTCGGCGACCACCAGTGGCGTACCGCCAGAACGAGCAACCCCTTCCACCAGCGTATCAACCTGTGGTGGGAAATGGCCGCCGTTGGCTTCAACATGGCGACGAATCGCATCAACCGAACCTTTGCGGATCATACGGTCCTGAATGTTGATACCGCTCATGCGAGTTTGTGCGGTAAACGGCACAAAAGTGGCATGCAGGTTTTGTACATCGCGCTCGCGCAGGTTAAAGCGCTGTTTGGCCAGAATGACAATACTGCGCCCTTCGGGTGTTTCATCAGCCAGTGATGAAAGCTGAGCGGCATCCGCGAGAGTTTTTTCTTCTATACCGGGAGCGGGCAGGAAATCAGACGCCTGACGGTTACCCAGCGTGATGGTGCCGGTTTTATCCAGCAGCAACACATCGACATCCCCCGCCGCTTCAACCGCACGTCCACTGGTGGCGATGACATTTGCACCCAGCATGCGGCTCATCCCCGCCACACCAATCGCGGAAAGTAACCCGCCGATAGTGGTTGGAATCAAACAGACCAGCAGAGCAATCAGCACCGTGACGCTGACCGCCACGCCGCCATACTGCGAGAACGGCCAGAGCGTGGCGGTTGCCAGTAAAAAGACAATCGTCAGTGCCACCAGTAAAATCGTCAGCGCGATTTCGTTGGGGGTTTTGCGGCGTTGTGCGCTTTCCACCATCGCAATCATACGGTCGAGAAAAGTTTCCCCTGGGTTCACGCTGCACTGAATCACCAGCCAGTCAGAAAGAATGCGTGTGCCACCCGTGACGGATGCGAAGTCACCGCCAGATTCACGAATCACCGGTGCGGATTCACCGGTGATGGCACTTTCATCCACCGACGCGCCGCCTTCCAGCACTTCGCCATCGCATGGGATGATGTCGCCTGCTTCAACCAGCACGATGTCGCCTTTACGCAAGTCGGCAGCAGGGACGTGGTCTATTTGCGCATCGTGGTGCGGGGCGCGCAATTTGCGGGCAAAACTGGTTTTCTTCACCCCTTTCAGGCTATTGGCCTGGGCTTTACTGCGGCCTTCTGCCAGCGCTTCGGCAAAGTTGGCAAACAGCACGGTAAACCACAACCAGACACCGATCGCGGCGGTAAACGGCGCGTCGCCCTGAAGTTTTCCACTGAACATGGCAATCGCCAGAACGGTGGTCATCACGCTGCCCACCCAAACGATAAACATTACCGGGTTACGCCACTGCACTTGCGGCGTCAGTTTTTTAAAGGAATCAATTAGCGCCTGACGAATCAGCGATGGTTCAAATAACGCCTGTTGCTTGCGACTCATGGAAGCCTCTTAATTACAAATTCACTAACGAAAGGTGTTCCGCAACCGGGCCTAATGCGAGGGCGGGAATAAAGGTCAGTGCACCCACTAACAACACGGTGCCAATCAGCAGGCCGATAAACAGCGGGCCGTGAGTCGGTAAGGTGCCGACGCCTGCGGACTGCGGTTTTTTGCCCACAAGCGAACCGGCAATCGCCATCACCGGCACAATCACGGCGAAGCGACCTAACCACATGCACACCGCCAGAAGAATGTTCCAGAAAGGCGTATTAGCACTTAAACCGGCAAACGCGCTGCCGTTGTTGTTAGCGGCAGACGATACGGCGTACAGCACTTCACTAAAGCCGTGGATGCCGGGGTTTAACATGCCCGCACGTCCGGCGTCGGTCATCATGGCCAGCGCAGTACCGAGCAGCACCAGCGCAGGCGTCACCAGGATTGCCATCGCGGTCATTTTCATCTCCGCCACGTCGATTTTCTTACCCAGGTATTCTGGCGTGCGGCCAATCATCAATCCGGCGATAAACACCGTCAGCAATACGAACAGCAACATGCCGTACAGGCCAGAGCCGACACCACCGAACACCACTTCGCCAATCTGCATCAGCCACATCGGGATCATGCCGCCCAGCGCCGTAAAGGAGTCATGCATCGCGTTGACCGCCCCACAAGACGCGGCGGTAGTTACCACCGAGAACAGGCTGGTGGCGAGAATACCGAAGCGGCTCTCTTTACCTTCCATATTGATATTGCTGTCAGCACCGAGCAGGGTGAAATGCGTATTACCCTGGGTTTCGGCCCACATCACCACCACCACACAGATGACAAAAATCACCGCCATCGCCCATAAAATGGCGCGTCCCTGGCGACGGTCACCGACGGCTTCACCAAACGCAAAACATAGCGCCGCAGGGATCAAGAAGATCGCCAGCATCTGCACAAAGTTGGTCAGCGCCGTTGGGTTCTCAAACGGATGCGAGGAGTTAGCGTTAAAGAAACCGCCGCCGTTGGTGCCCAACATTTTGATCGCTTCCTGGGAGGCAACCGGGCCCATCGGTAACATATGATGGACACCTTCAAGTGAGGTGAACGGCTGATACGCGGCAACGTTCTGCAAGGTTCCCTGGCTGATAAAGAACAGCGCAATCAGCAGTGAAATGGGCAGCAGGATGTAGAGTGTGATGCGGGTTAAATCGACCCATGCGTTCCCTAAAGTGGTGGCACTTTGGCGAGAGAAGGCGCGGATCAGCGCAAACACCACCGCAATCCCTGTTGCTGCTGACAGGAAGTTTTGCACCGTCAGGCCAACCATCTGGCTGAAATAACTCAGCGTGGTTTCACCGCTGTAAGACTGCCAGTTGGTATTGGCGACAAAACTGACTGCCGTATTGAGCGCCAGATGCCAGGACAGGCCAGGCAATTGCTGCGGGTTGAGCGGCAGGTTTCCCTGGGTCATTAAGATGATAAAAAGCGCCACTAAGCCCAGCACGTTAAACGCAAGAATTGAGCCCAGATAATGCTTCCAGTTCATCTCGCTTGTGGCATCACTCCCCAGCACTTTCCACAATAGCGAATCCATTTTCCCGAGCACCGGCAGCGATTCGCCTTCTATCAAGCGAGCCAGTACGCTGCCCAACGGTTTTGCCAGAACGAAAAGCACCAGCAAGAAGCTGGCAATTAAAAGAAATCCGGACGCGGCCATCAGAATGCCTCCGCATTAATCAGCGCATAAATCAGATATCCCAACAGCAAAAACACCAGCACCACACCCGCTATTACGCCTGCACTCACAATCCACCTCAGCAGTTATTAGGAATTACAGAGAGTGTGAAGTTTTGGGTGCAAAGATGTCGTAAAAGTCAGAGGGCGGGGTGTAAAAAAAGTATAAAAATTCGCAAAACCATTAATTAACTAATGATTAGTATTTATTTAACCTTTTCGTAACTTAATTACACGATGGAATGTAAAGAAGTGGCAAAAAGTGACTTTAAGTGGTCGGAGGAGTAGTAAACTTTCATCCAATGCGATACTATTTTCGCCAGATGACAAGTTCTATTTTCCCGGTGTTTGCTACCGGTCACACATTAAGGGAGGCATTATGACTTTATATAAAGATTACCCACTGCATCAGGTCTTCCTGCGTCGCACTTTTGTTGTTGTAGCGGGTGTCCTGGCGCTGCCAGTGATGCTGTTCTGGAAAGATCGCGCCCGTTTTTACAGCTACCTGCACCGCGTGTGGTCCAAAACCAGTGAGAAACCGGTCTGGTTGGCTCAAGCCGAAGCCGCTTCCGGTGATTTTTACTGAGTTTGCTGAAATTGAAAAAGAAACCGCCACTTGCTGGCGGTTTTTTTATGCGTGAAAATAACGGCTCAAGCATTGTTAGAGGGCAGAACATGTTGATTTGGCAAGACCTACACCATTCTGAATTGAGCGTGAGCGATCTCTACACGCTTCTGGCGCTGCGCAACGCGGTATTTGTTGTCGAGCAAAACTGCCCATATCAAGACATTGATGGCGATGATTTAGTCGGCGAAAACCGCCACATTCTCGGCTGGCGGGACGGCAAACTGATGGCTTATGCGCGCATCCTGAAAAGTGAAAGCGAATATGAGCCGGTGGTGATTGGTCGTGTGATTATCGACCCAAGCGTGCGCGGCGAAAAACTGGGCTATCAGTTGATGGAACAGGCAATGGCCAGCTGTGAGAAATACTGGCCGGAAGAAGCGGTCTATTTAGGTGCGCAGGCACATTTACAGTCGTTTTATGCACGTTTCGGTTTTAAACCTGTCACCGATGTCTACGACGAAGACGGAATTGCTCATATTGGTATGGCAAATCGTTAATCGCTGGGCGAAAAGTATGAGTATTGTCTATAGTTAGCGGACGAGTATTTTTTAAACACGGAGAACAGTGATGCAACCGTACGAATCTCGTCTTGATGATGATTTATCTCTACTGAGCGATACGCTGGAAGAAGTGCTGCGATCCTCTGGTGACCCTGCTGACCAAAAGTATATCGAGCTGAAAGAACGCGCCGAACAGGCGTTAAGTGACGTCAAAGCTCGGGTCAGTAATGCTTCTGACAATTACTACTATCGTGCGAAAAAAGCCGTCTATCTCGCTGATGATTATGTCCATGACAAACCATGGCAAGGCATTGGTGTCGGTGCGGCCGCAGGCTTAGTCTTAGGGCTATTGTTAGCCCGACGCTAGTCAAAAATCGGCACATATATTCACTGTGTGCCGGTTAAAGAAAATCTTACCCATTGGGTGGGATTTTTTTTTGCCGCCATGACCACGTATAATCAGGGGTTTTCAGGGAAGGTGAGGTAAACGTGAATTCAGTTGCTGTCGCGCTGCAACAGTTGCAGCTTGCTTTGAACGCAGAATTTGCGGATACGCCAGGCTTACAGCAAATATCAATTGCCGTAACCCTCAGTGACGCCTTAGATGCTCTCGCATGGTTAACCACCCAGCGTCTTTACCCTCAATTTTACTGGCAACAGCGCAATGGCGATGACGAAATCGCCGCACTTGGCCTGGTGCGTCAGTTCAATACCTTAGAAGCAGCAAGAACATTTCTTGATGATAATGCCAACCAGCCAGCGGTTCGTATCACTGGCGTGAATGCATTCGACCCTGCCAACAGTTTTTTATTTCTCCCAAGGCTTGAGTGGCGACGTAACGGGGGCGATGCGCAGCTCCATCTGCATCTTTACAGCGAAACATCCTTAAAGGATGACGCGCGTGCAGCACAAGCCTTCCTTGAAAAACTTCTGCCTGCCAAACAGTTGCCGTTACAGCATCTGAATTGCGTGGGGGAACAACATATCCCCGAGCAGCCTGAATGGATCTCGCTGATTGGCAGCGCCTTAACCGCGATTGAGCAACACGAACTCGACAAAGTGGTACTGGCGAGAGCCACCGATCTGCAATTTACGGCGGCGGTTTCTGCGGCTGGATTTATGGCGGCCAGCCGTCGGGTCAATCTCAATTGCTACCATTTTTTAATCGTATTTGATGCCAGCCATGCGTTCCTCGGCTCAAGCCCAGAGCGCTTGTGGCGACGCATCGATACGGCTCTGCGCACCGAGGCGTTAGCCGGAACCGTAGCCAATCATCCTGACGATCACCGTGCCTGGTCTCTGGGCCAGTGGTTGCTCAAAGATGATAAAAACCAGCGTGAAAATATGCTGGTGGTTGAAGACATCTGCCAGCGTCTGCACAAAACGGTGGGGGCGATAGACGTACTGCCGCCGCAAATTGTGCGGCTGCGCAAAGTACAACATTTACGCCGTTGCATCTGGACCGAACTGGCGCAACCTGACGATGTGGCCTGCCTTGCGATGTTGCAGCCTACAGCCGCGGTAGCAGGTTTGCCGCGAGATGTCGCGCGAGAGTTTATCGCCAGAAATGAACCGTTTGAGCGTGAATGGTACGCAGGATCAGCCGGATATTTGTCACAACGCCAGTCAGAGTTCTGCGTCGCGCTACGCTCGGCAAAAGTCACCAATAATATTGTCCGTTTATATGCTGGAGCCGGCATAGTTGCCGGTTCTGACCCCGCAGAAGAATGGCAAGAAATAGAAAATAAAGCCGCCGGGTTGCGAACGTTGCTGACGAAAACAACGTTTTGAGTCCCGGTTTAGGTAGTCATATCAAAATAATCGTTCCAGCAATAATTATAATGAGTCAGCAAAATTGACTCAGGACTTAAAAATGTCGATAAGCTCATTTAACCGCCGTTGGGCTACGGTAATTCTTGAAGCGCTAACCCGTCACGGTGTCCGCCATGTGTGCGTGGCGCCTGGTTCGCGTTCTACTCCGCTTACCCTTGGTGCGGCCGAAAATCGGGCTTTCATCTGTCATACGCACTTTGACGAACGTGGCCTTGGCCATCTGGCACTTGGCCTGGCTAAAGCCAGCCAGGCTCCGGTTGCCATCATCGTCACCTCCGGAACTGCCGTCGCCAATCTCTATCCCGCGATTATTGAAGCGGGTTTGACGGGCGAAAAGCTGGTGGTATTAACCGCCGATCGTCCACCTGAGCTTATCGATTGCGGTGCCAATCAGGCAATTCGCCAGCCTGGCATTTTCAGCTCCCATCCGACTGAGTCGATTAACTTACCGCGCCCGACCCAGGATATACCTGCGCGCTGGCTGGTTTCGACCATTGATAACGCGCTTGGTCAACTAATGGGTGGCGCGGTTCACATCAATTGCCCCTTTGCTGAGCCGCTATACGGCGAGCCGGATGAAACCGGCATGAGCTGGCAACAGGCGCTGGGGGACTGGTGGAAAAGTGATAAACCCTGGCTGCGAATGGGCTGTGCCCAGGAAGTCATAAAACAGCGCGACTGGTTCTTCTGGCGGCAAAAACGCGGCGTAGTGGTTGCCGGACGTTTGAATGCCGATGAGGGGAAACAGGTTGCCGCCTGGGCGAAAACATTAGGCTGGCCGCTGATTGGCGATGTTTTATCGCAAACCGGGCAGCCGCTGCCCGGTGCGGATTTGTGGTTGAGCAACAGCCAGGCCGTCACCGAACTTGCCGAAGCGCAAATTATTATTCAGTTTGGCAGCAGCCTGACCGGAAAACGCGTCCTGCAATGGCAGGCAACCTGCGAGCCGGAAGAGTACTGGCTGGTGGATAACCTGCCAAACCGGCTTGACCCGGCGAATCATCGTGGTCGCCGTTTATCCTGTGACATCACTCAATGGCTGGAACTTCATCCAGCAGAAAAACGCATTGCATGGGATGAGAAGTTAACCACGCTGGCAAAAATTGCCCAACAGGTGGTGAAGAAGGGCACCACTGAATTTGGTGAGGCACAAATCGCCGCTCGATTACCTGAATTGTTGCCGGATGGCGGGCAGCTGTTTGTCGGCAACAGTCTGGTAGTTCGGCTGGTGGACTCTTTTGCCCAACTGCCTGCGGGTTATCCGGTCTACAGCAATCGTGGCGCAAGCGGTATAGACGGATTACTGTCGACTGCGGCGGGTGTACAACGTGCCACCGCGCGCTCCACACTGACGATCGTGGGTGATCTTTCCGCATTATACGATCTCAATTCGCTGGCGTTACTACGCCAGGTTTCCGCGCCGTTTGTTTTGCTGATCGTAAATAATAATGGCGGGCAAATTTTCTCGTTATTGCCAACGCCTGCGGCGGAGCGCGAACGCTTTTATTGCATGCCGCAGAACGTCAATTTTGCCCACGCGGCGGCGATGTTTAACCTTAGTTATCACAACCCGACAAGCTGGGATGAATTGCAGAATGCGGTTAACAGCGCCTGGTCGCGCCCGCAAACCACTATCATCGAGGCGACCGTGGCTGAAACTGACGGCGCACAAACCTTGCAGAATTTACTGGCGCAGGTCAGCCAGGCATGATCCTGCATGCGGTTTATCGTGAAGGGCGCGATGCCCGTTTACCGTGTCTGGTCTGGCTGCATGGTTTCTTAGGTTGCCAGCGTGAGTGGGAAGCGGTGAGCGAGCAATTTCTCGACTGGCCGCAACTGCGTATCGATTTACCCGGTCACGGGAATTCTGCTGAGATTACCGCGAGCGACTTTCACCAGGTCGACCAGCTACTGCGAAAAACCCTTGTTAGTTACAACATCCTAAAATACTGGCTGATCGGCTATTCCCTTGGCGGTCGTGTGGCGATGGTCCATGCTTGTCAGGGGGAGAATTCCGGTTTATGCGGCTTAGTGATCGAAGGTAGCCATCCAGGCCTTGCGGATGAAAACACCCGTCGAGAAAGACAGGCCAGTGACAAGCTTTGGGCGCAACGTTTACGCACTGAGGCGCTAAAAGATGTGCTCAATGACTGGTATCAGCAACCGGTATTTAAGTCGCTAAACGATTCGCAACGCGCGGCACTTATCGCCTTACGTTGCCAGAATAATGCCGCAAGCCTTGCGGCTATGCTTGAAGCGACATCCCTTGGCAATCAGCCTGATTTACGCACGGCCCTTGTGCACATGCCCCAGCCTTTTTTCTATATTTGCGGTGAGTGGGACGAAAAATTTCGCGCCGTGGCGAACAGCCTGGCACTGACACCGCATCTTATTACTGCCGCAGGCCACAATGCGCATCGGGAAAATCCCGTGGCTTTCAGCGCTTGCCTGCTCAACTTATTACGAAAACCTGGCGAGGATACACCATGATTTACCCAGATGAACAAATGCTCTATGCCCCAATTGAATGGCAGGATTGCTCGGAAGGTTACACTGATATCCGTTATCACAAGTCTGCCGATGGCATCGCTAAAATCACCATCAACCGCCCTGAAGTGCGCAACGCATTCCGCCCGTTGACCGTCAAAGAGATGATCAACGCGCTGGCTGATGCCCGTTATGACGACAATATCGGCACCATCATCCTGACTGGCGAAGGTGAAAAAGCCTTCTGCGCAGGCGGCGACCAAAAAGTACGTGGTGATTACGGCGGTTACCAGGACGCAAGCGGGACGCATCACCTGAACGTGCTCGATTTCCAGCGCCAGATCCGTACCTGTCCAAAACCTGTTGTTGCGATGGTGGCTGGTTTCTCCATCGGTGGCGGCCACGTTTTGCATATGATGTGCGATCTGACGATTGCAGCGGAAAATGCCGTCTTCGGCCAGACCGGGCCGAAAGTGGGTTCATTCGACGGCGGTTGGGGCGCATCTTACATGGCGCGTATTGTCGGCCAGAAAAAAGCGCGTGAAATCTGGTTCCTGTGCCGTCAGTACGATGCGAAAGAAGCACTGGATATGGGCCTGGTTAACACCGTGGTGCCGAATGCCGATCTGGAAAAAGAGACCGTGCGTTGGTGTCGTGAAATGCTACAGAACAGCCCAATGGCGCTGCGTTGCCTGAAAGCGGCGCTGAATGCTGACTGCGATGGTCAGGCGGGTCTGCAAGAACTGGCGGGTAACGCCACCATGTTGTTCTACATGACCGAAGAAGGTCAGGAAGGCCGCAACGCGTTCAACCAAAAACGTCAGCCGGACTTCAGCAAATTTAAACGGAATCCGTAATGCGTCAGGTCGAACTCTGGCGCTTTCAGGTGCCGATGGATACGGGAGTGGTACTACGCGACAGGCGCCTGAAAACCCGCGACGGGTTGCTGGTGCGTCTGACCGATGGCGACAAACAAGGCTTTGGCGAAATCTCGCCATTGCCGGGTTTTAGTGCTGAAACTGTCGATGAAGCCCAGACCGTAGCGCTGCGCTGGTTGCCAGTCTGGCAGGCGGGCGACGACTGTGAATTACCAGAAATGCCCTCGGTGGCATTTGGCCTGAGTTGCGCGCTGGCAGAAATCAGCGGTGAATTACCACAAGCGGCGGAATACCGCGCTGCACCGTTGTGTACCGGAGACCCGGACGAGTTGTTTGCCATGCTCGAAGCCATCCCTGGTGAGAAAATCGCCAAGGTTAAAGTCGGGTTATACGAAGCCGTGCGTGACGGAATGGTGGTCAATTTATTGCTCGAAGCCATCCCCGATTTACGTTTGCGTCTCGATGCAAACCGTGGCTGGACGCCGCTTAAAGCCCAGCAGTTCGCCAGATACGTCAATCCAGATTACCGCCCGCGTATCGCGTTTATCGAAGAGCCATGTAAAACCCGCGAGCAGTCACGCGAATTTGCCCGCGAAACGGGTATCGCCATTGCGTGGGATGAAAGTCTGCGTGAGCCTGATTTTGAGTTTGTTGCTGAACCCGGCGTGACGGCGCTGATTATCAAGCCAACGCTGACGGGCAGTCTGGCAAAAGTCCGCCAGCAGGTTGAACAGGCGCATGCGCTGGGATTGACAGCAGTTATCAGTTCCTCTATTGAATCAAGCCTCGGTTTGACACAACTGGCGAGGATTGCCGCGTGGTTAACGCCACAAACGCTCCCGGGGCTGGATACCTTGTCGTTGATGCAGGCACAACTGGTGCGCGAATGGCCAGACAGCCCATTACCCTGCTGGCGGCTTGATACCTTAGAGCGAGTGTTATGACTTTCCTGGATTTCCCCTGGCAACATTGGGCACAACTTCGCGGCAGTGATGCCGCGTTAACCTTAGGCAATGAAACCCTAAACTGGCGGGAATTGTGTCAGCGCGTTGATGCGCTGGCGGATGGTTTCCAGCAGCAAGGTGTACGAGATGGGCAAGGCGTCGCACTGCGCGCCAAAAATTGCCCGGAAATGGTTTTATCGTTCCTCGCGCTGCTGCAATGTGGTGCGCGTGTTTTGCCGCTCAATCCGCAATTACCCGAGTCGCTGTTAGTACAACTCCTCCCTGATTTGACGATTAGCCACGCGCTGGCTTTTAGCTCGTCGCTTTGCGTTGCCAACATTAACCCGTTAACGATGAATGAAGGCGCTCGCTTTCAGGTTGAATGGCAGCCGTCACGTTATGCGTCAATGACGTTAACCTCTGGCTCAACCGGTCTACCGAAAGCGGCTGTTCATACTGCTGATGCCCATCTTGCCAGTGCGGCCGGTGTGCTAGCGGTGATGGATTATAGTTCGCACGACAGTTGGTTGCTGTCACTGCCGCTGTTCCACGTTTCAGGCCAGGGCATTTTGTGGCGCTGGTTACTGAAGGGGGGTTGCATGGTAGTGCGGGATTTACATCCCTTGAGCGAGGCGCTGCAAGGCTGCTCTCACGCATCGCTTGTGCCGACGCAACTGTGGCGCCTGTTGGAGCAATCACCGCCGCGTGATTTGCGCGAAGTGCTGTTAGGCGGTGCCGCGATCCCCGTTGAACTCACACAAGCCGCGCTCGCTAAAGGCATCAATTGCTGGTGCGGTTATGGCATGACGGAGCTTGCGTCGACGGTATGCGCTAAACGTGCTGATGGGCTTCCCGATGTGGGCGAGGCGTTGCCGGGACGTGAGGTGAAAATCGTTGATGAAGAGGTGTGGATCCGCGCCAGCAGCCTCGCTTCTGGTTACTGGAAAGCGGGTGCAGTCCAGCCATTAGTGAATGCTCAGGGCTGGTTTGCCACTCGCGATCGTGGCATTTTGAACGAGCATCGCCTGACGATTATTGGCCGCCTCGACAATCTGTTTTTCAGCGGCGGGGAAGGGATACAGCCTGAAGAAGTTGAGAGCGTTATTGTGCAGCATCCGGCCGTGAAACAGGTATTTGTGGTGCCGATGGATGACGCCGAATTTGGCCAGCGCCCGGTTGCGGTGGTGGACGCCGATGATGATGTTGATTTATCGCTGCTGGCGCAATGGCTGCAAGGTAAAGTGGCGCGTTTTCAGCAACCGGTGCGCTGGTTACGGTTACCGGACGAAATTAAACAAGGCGGAATTAAGATTTCGCGTGTGCAATTGAGCGCATGGGTGAAAAGGTATTTCTGATTTTTATTATTTTCTTACAAACGAACGACGAAAAGCGTTGCCAACACGTTGCTTAGATATCCTGTGGCTGTAAAATCGGCCTCTTTTCAGGGACATCCCTTTTTTGCTTAGGATTGAAAGCATGAACAAATTATTAATGGTTGGCGCTGCCGGTTTGGCACTGATTTCTGCATCTGCAAGTGCAATTAGTATCAGTGGCCAGGCGGGTGAAAAATACACCAACGTCGCGGTTGGCTTTGGTCAGGATTCTGCTGGCCTGACAATGAACGGCAACTACGCGCATAACGATGACGATGGCGATACTGCGGGCCTGGGTTTAGGTCTGAATCTGCCATTAGGCCCGTTCATGGGTACCGTCGGTGGCCGTGCGGTTTACCTGAACCCGAAAGATGGCGATGAAGGTTATGCGCTGGCCGTCGGTGGTGGTTTGAGCTGGACAATTTTCGACAGCTTCTCCGTGTTTGGTGACTACTACTACTCTCCAGATTCCCTCTCAAGCGGCGTAAAAAATTACCAGGAAGCGAGCGCTGGCGCACGCTGGACGATCATCCGCCCAATTACTGTTGAAGCAGGTTATCGTTATATCGGCCTGGAGAACAAAGATGGTCAGCGTGATAATTCGATTGCTGATGGGCCGTACGTGGGCGTAAGCGCCAGCTTCTAAATCCTCTTCGTCTTTCATGCTGCAGGGGCGTTGGCTGCGTTCACTCACCCGAATCACTTAGTTGACTAAGCTCATCGGGATTCGTTCACTTGCCGCCTTCCTGCAACATGAAATCCTTTGAGGATCATTGTTTTTGATACACAACTTAGGCCGCAGCAATGCGGCCTCTTTATTTCTGCCAATCCATTTCCATCACGCTTGAGTTATAGTGAATCGTTCCCTTCCCGCGGAGTAAAACGATGATAAAAGTGGAAATGCTGTCTACCGGCGACGAAGTGCTGCACGGTCAAATTATTGATACCAATGCAGCCTGGCTCGCGGATTACTTTTTTAACCAGGGTTTACCGATGTCGCGCCGTAATACGGTGGGCGACAGTCTTGAAGATTTAATCGCGGTGCTCAAAGAGCGCAGCGAGCAGGCAGATATTCTGATTGTGAATGGTGGCCTGGGGCCAACCAGCGATGATCTTAGCGCTCTTGCCGCCGCGACTGCCGCAGGCGTGGAGCTTATCATGCATCAGGAATGGCTCGAGCATATGGAGCGATTCTTTGCCGAGCGCGGGCGTGAAATGGCCCCGAGCAACCGTAAGCAAGCGTTGATTCCTGCGACCAGTGAAATGGTCGATAACCCTGTGGGCACCGCCTGTGGCTTTGCTCTGCAACTTAATCGCTGCCTGATGTTTTTCACTCCGGGCGTCCCTTCTGAATTTAAGGTGATGGTCGACCAACAAATCATGCCGCGTTTGCGTGAGCGTTTTGAGTTGCCAGAACCGCCGGTGTGCCTGCGATTGACCACGTTCGGACGTTCCGAAAGCGAACTCGCCCAGAGCCTTGAACCCATCCCGTTACCGGAAGGCGCTGTGATGGGCTATCGCTCATCCATGCCAATTATCGAGCTGAAACTCACCGGGCCGGCAAGCCAGCGTCAGGCGATGGAAGCGGTCTGGCCGCAAGTGCAACGTGTGGCAGGTGAAAGCGCGATTTTTGAAGGAACCACAGGGCTGCCGGCACAACTTGCAGAACGCCTGAGAGCACAGTCGCTGAATATCGCGGTCAGTGAGCAATTCACCGCCGGATTATTGTGTCTGCAACTTTCGAGTGCGGATGCGCCGTTGGGCAACAGCGAAGTGCTTTCAGCGCGCCCTGAAACGCTGGTGCAAGTGGCGGAGCGCGCCAAAAGCTTCGCGCTGCAAGTAGGAAGTACCCTCGCGTTGGTGGTAGGAAGCCTGGAAGACGAAAGTCTTAACTTCGCCCTCCACACACCAGACGGCACTTACGCGTTGCAGGTAAAGTTCAGCGTCACTCGCCACGCATTGCGCACCCGTCAGGAAGTCTGCGCAATGATGGCATTAAACATGCTACGCCGCTGGCTTAACGCTTGGGATGTTGCCGCCGAGCATGGCTGGGTTAATGTTGTTACCCGTCATACTTCAAGTTAACTCTTTGTTGGCTACGTTCACGCGCCCTAATCACTTACTTATGTAAGCTCATAGGGACGCGTTCTCTTGCCGCCGCGATTTAACTCGAATTATTTAGGGTATATTACCCTTCATACTTCAGGCTAACGCTTTATAGGCAAAAGTATTAAGGCTGTTTTAAGCGAGTGCCCGGGCTAACAGCGTAATCGGGTGCTCGCATTTTTTACTGGTGGACATCTCAATCTGCCATTTGCACGTCTCACAATCTGTCACCACTAAATCGACTCCACTTTCTTCAATTTGCTGAAATAACGGCGCACCGATACGTTGCGATGTTGGGTAGTTTTCCTTTTTAAATCCATAGGTTCCGGCAATCCCGCAGCACTGGGATTCGAGCATCACCAGTTCCACTCCCGGCAAGCGGCGCAGCAGATCGAGCGTGTACAGCGACCAGCCCATTTTCTCCATATGGCACGGTGTGTGATAAGCAATGCGTAGCGGTAACGCTTTCATTTTTAACTCGCGTCCATCTTCCAGTTGCTTCCAGATAAACCGTGTCGCCAGTTCGATATGGTCGCGCATGGGGCGAGTGTCGACGTCCAGAACATGTGGATATTCGTCGCGCAAAGTAAATGTGCAGGTGGATGAGGTGGCGATTACCGGCAACCCTTGTTCCAGAACCGCTTTACTTAAAGACGCCGCGTTAATGGCCGCCTGTTTTTTGGCTTTATCAATAAAACCATTCGCAATCAACGGCACGCCACAGCATTTTTCTCGCTCCAGCAATTGCACGCCAAAGCCCATAGCATTCATCACGCGCACTAAATCCTTGCCAAGCTGGGAGTGGTTGTAATTGACATAACAGCCATGGAAAAAAGCGACTTGCTCAGTAAACGCTTTTTGCGACCCGGCATTCTTGCGATACCAGCCTCGAAATGTGCCGGAGGAATATTTAGGTAATTCACGATGGCTGTCGATGCCGAGGGTTTTATCGAGCAAGTTTCTCACCGGCTTGAGTGATGTCGCAGTATTGACCAACGGGGCAAACGGGGTCGACAGCGAGCCCATCAAGTCGGTATGGCTGAGGATTGCATCTCTCAAGTTGAACGCTTTTTTACCGTGGCGGGCTTTTGCGCGCTGGATGATATCGCCAATTTTCACATCAGACGGGCAGGCCACTTCGCAGCGTTTGCAGTTAGTACAGTATTTCAGCGCATCATCGTAAAGTGCCGCATCTTTCAAACGCAGGCGTTCGCCATCCGGGCCAGATTGCTTAGGGCCGGGATAATCGGGATTGACCCGGCTTACCGGACAAACGGTGGTGCACACGGTGCATTTAATGCAATTTTCAAAACTGGTTTCATCGAGCAGGCTCATGCGTGGCCTCCCTGATTATCAATGATCTGCTGGGCGACATGAAGCGCGCCCGTCATTGAAACGCCCGCGCCGCAACCTTGTTGAATCGGGTCGAATCCGGCGAGTATCGAACCAATGGCGTACAGGTTTTCGATGCGCTGCCCAAACAGCCGTGGCTGAAAATGTTCATCAACGATGACGCCGGCCTGTAAATAAGGTTGCGGGCTGAAAAAGTCCTCTTTGCACCACGCTTCTCGCCGCTCGGGTGCGCGAATATCGAGGCCTAAAATCGGTTCCCGTATGCCACTAAATTTCGCTTCCAGGCCGTTGCTGAAAAAACTGCCGCTGGCAAGGATCACGTTTTCTGACCGCAGCGGGACTTCGGCATGATTGCGCGTAAAAATCGCACTGACTTTACGATGCGCTATTTGCGTTCTCAGTACCGCATCGCCCGGCATCATTATCCCGCCAAGTTGCTGGAAGCGACGGCGTAATTGTTGCGACATTCTGCTACCGAGAACCGATGGTGGAAGAGTGGGCAACAAACGCAGCGGGCAGGGCAACTGGCGGCTAATAGCCTGCCAGGCCTGCGAGTCTTCGCTCCCGAGACAGGCCGGTAAAAACAGCGCGTCAGTGTTAATCGCCAGCGCTTTGAGTTCCTCAATCAGCAAACGTTGTTGCTCAGGCATATCCAGAACCCGGGCAATGTTGGCGGCACGAAATTCGCTGGGGTTATTTCGCAACGTGTCGAGAGCAGGGAGCGTTAACTCGGCGGTTTGTACTTCGATACTGATTTGCGCCAGAGAACCGGCGACCAGCTCCGGCTGGAAATCCAGAAATCCCGCAATGCCCACGACGGTAACTCGCTTCCATCTCAGTGGGGCGGTGGGAATTTCCTCGGGGCTAAGCCAGGTGGCACGTTGCGTTCCCAGTGGAGTAATTCGCTGGTGGTTTTGCTGATAGCTGCCTTGCAGATTGAGCTGACAGCGTGCAAGTAGCGCCTCACTTTGAGCGGCGAAACGGCGGACGTTTTCCGCTCCCATCAAACTGTATGGATGCCCGGGTGCCTGTTGTTTCAAGGCTTCCAGTGCATCTAAAGGCGATGTTACGGGGCTGCCGTCCGGGAGTTCCGCCAGCAAATCCAGCGAGCCAGATGAAAAATGCAGAGCATTCTGGCCACGGCTGATGATGGCACAACGCAGGCCTTCTTCTGCGAGGCGGATCCCGCAAACCAGCCCGGCTAAGCCACCGCCAATAATCAGACTATCGAATCTCATTGTGATGTTCCCTTTTTTAAACCGCACAATCCCTGATAAACCCAGGCGGTAAATTCGCTCTCGCGCAATGCATCATCCCAGGCGATGGGGCGAATGCCTTTCCAGCGTTCGTTGAGGAACACAGAGAGTTGATCAAGTGATTGAGCCGGCGTCGCGGTGCCAAATCGCTGTAATAACCCCGCCGCGCGACAGGCGCATAACTCACCCTGGCAAGTGCCCATCCCCACACGGGTACGACGACGTAAATCCCCAAGATTGCTGACGGACAGATGGTTCACCGCGTAATGAACTTCACCCGCTGTCACCGCTTCACACTCGCATACCAGGCTGTTATTCAGACGATCCCCTGCCAGCAGTTTCCCGGCACGATCGCCATGTCGCCACACCGCGGAACGTCGAATCGTTGGCGGTAGCGAAATAACTTTGCGTAGCGTCTCTTCCGGTGAGCTTTCTGAACCCGGGAGTGGCGTGGAAGCGGTGGTGCAGGTTTGGCTATTACCCAGTTTTTCGCATACCGCGTTCGTCGCCCATTCCGCCATCAGGCGATAGGTCATCAGTTTGCCGCCTGTGATAGTGATGAAACCTTCCATCCCATCGCGCGTTGCGTGATCCAGCAGTACGATCCCACGGCTGACGTTGCGCCCGTTCGGATCGTCGTCGCTGGCCACCAGCGGGCGGACTCCAGCGTAAGCACGCAGAATGCGGGTTGCGGCGAGTTTAGGTGACAGTTTCGAGCCTTCACGGATCAGGATATCGACCTCGTGCGGCGTGACGCGCATATTGTCGATTTGGTCATAGTCGATAGATGTTGAGGTGGTACCAATCAGCGAAATGGTATCACCGGGCACCAAAATATCGGCGTCAGCAGGTTTGCGGCAACGGTTGATCACCATGTTATTGATGCGATGGCCGAGGATCAGCAGCGAACCTTTTGCCGGCAGCATTCTTACTCTCAAATCCGCATATTCCGCGATGCGCTGCCCCCAGATCCCGGCTGCGTTCACCACCACATTTGCGTATAAATCGTGATGTTGTCGGGTCTGGTGGTTGTAAGCACGCACCCCACACACTCTGTAACCCTGACGAATCAGGCCGGTGACTTCCTGGCCGGTCAGAATTTCGGCACCGTGTTCACGGGCGTCCAGCATATTGGCGGCAGTCAGGCGGAAAGGGTCAACGGTGCCATCTGGCACACGCACAGCACCGATAAGCTCAGGGTTTGCAGCAGGTTCCAGGCGTAGCGCTTCTTTGGGCTCGAGCCTTTCGGCGTCAATTCCTGCGTTCTGACAGGCAGTAATAAAGGTCGATTGTAATGACAGGTCATCTTCGGGAAGGGTGATAAACAGGCCGTCGGAGCGTTCAATGCAATGGCGGGCAATGCGTTTTAGGATGCGGTTTTCTTCAATACATTCTCTGGCAGATTCGCTGTCTGTCATGGCGTAACGTGCGCCGCTATGAAGCAGACCATGATTGCGGCCAGTCGCGCCGGTGGCGATATCATATCTCTCCAGTAGCAGAGTCTGTAAGCCACGCCGGGCGCAGTCCCGGGCAATTCCTGCACCCGTCGCACCTCCGCCAATAATAATCACATCCCACTCTTTGCGTCCCGTCGCCATGCTCTTCTCCTGGAAAGACTCTCATGCGGACTATTCAGCCACAGATCGAGATGGAAATGTTTGATATCGAGCAAATTCGAAAATAAAACGAAAATAAAGTGTGACGACATGCACCCTTTCGATAGTTTGTAATAAAAATGTAATATGTTGTGGTGTGTTTCACACTAACCTGGCGGGATAATCCTTAACATGCGCTCGCAAAAGAACATTGCTTGATAAAAAACCTGCCACGGAGGCATTTATGCTGAGCATTTTCAAACCAAGTCCACACCAGCCAAGGCTGAAAAGTGAGCACATCGACCCGACGTATCGTCGTCTGCGCTGGCAGATATTCATGGGCATTTTCTTCGGTTACGCCGCTTACTACCTGGTACGTAAAAACTTTACTCTGGCGATGCCGTATCTGGTGGAGCAGGGCTTCTCGCGCGGCGATCTCGGCTTCGCGCTTTCCGGTATATCTATTGCCTACGGCTTCTCGAAATTTATTATGGGGGCGGTTTCTGACCGCTCGAATCCACGTGTTTTCTTACCTGCCGGTTTGATTCTTGCCGCCGCCGTGATGCTGTTTATGGGCTTTGTGCCGTGGGCGACATCCAGTATCGCAGTGATGTTTGTCCTGCTGTTTTTATGCGGTTGGTTCCAGGGAATGGGATGGCCGCCGTGCGGACGCACCATGGTGCACTGGTGGTCTAAAAAAGAGCGTGGGGGAATTGTTTCCATCTGGAACTGCGCGCATAACGTCGGTGGTGGCTTGCCGCCGCTGCTGTTCTTACTCGGGATGGCGTGGTTTAACGACTGGCATGCGGCACTTTATATGCCCGCTTTCGCGGCGATTCTGGTGGCGCTGATTGCTTTTGGATTAATGCGCGATACGCCGCAATCATGCGGTTTGCCGCCAATCGAAGAGTACAAAAATGATTACCCGGACGACTACAACGAAAAGACGGAAGAGGAGCTAACGGCAAAACAGATCTTCATGCAGTACGTTTTCCCCAACCGTCTGCTGTGGTATATCGCCATTGCTAACGTTTTTGTTTATTTGCTGCGTTACGGCATTCTCGACTGGTCGCCAACCTATCTGAAAGAAGTGAAACACTTCGCGCTGGATAAATCCTCCTGGGCCTACTTCCTTTATGAATACGCCGGAATACCTGGCACGCTGCTGTGTGGCTGGATGTCCGACAAGGTGTTCAGGGGCAACCGTGGTGCGACCGGCGTGTTCTTTATGATTCTGGTGACCATTGCAACCGTGGTTTATTGGTTAAACCCGCCAGGAAATCCGGGTGTGGATATGGCGTGCATGATTGTGATCGGCTTCCTGATTTATGGTCCGGTGATGCTGATTGGTTTACATGCGCTGGAACTGGCACCGAAAAAAGCCGCAGGCACCGCAGCGGGCTTCACCGGTCTGTTTGGCTATCTGGGTGGATCGGTCGCCGCAAGCGCGATTGTCGGTTACACCGTAGATTTCTTCGGTTGGGACGGTGGATTTATGGTGATGATCGGCGGCAGCATTATGGCCGTGATTTTGCTGCTGGTGGTGATGGTGGGTGAGAACAAACAACACCATAAAAAACTGACAGGGAAAGCATAATGAAAATCCTGACCAAATCTATCCTGGTGGGGACGGTAATGTTTGCTTCCGCCAGCTCCTTTGCCCAGACGACGGACCAGGTGGTGATAGCCCATCGCGGTGCGAGCGGTTATCTGCCGGAGCACACTCTACCTGCCAAAGCCCTGGCCTATGCTCAAGGGGCTGACTATCTTGAGCAGGATCTGGTGATGACCAAAGACGACAGATTAGTGGTGCTGCATGACCACTATCTTGATCGGGTCACCGACGTTGCGCAGCGCTTCCCGAATCGGGCGCGTAAAGACGGTCGCTACTACGCCATCGATTTTACCCTCGACGAAATCAAGTCGCTGAAATTTACCGAAGGTTTTGATGTGGTAGACGGCAAGCAGGTGCAAACCTTCCCTGGTCGTTTCCCGATGGGGAAGTCTGATTTCCGCGTGCATACCTTTGAAGAGGAGATCGAATTTATTCAGGGGTTGAATCACTCCACAGGGCAAAATATTGGCATTTACCCGGAGATAAAAGCCCCCTGGTTCCATCATCAGGAAGGAAAGGATATCGCGGTGAAAACGCTTGAGGTGTTGAAGCGTTACGGCTACACCAGCAAGCAGGATAAGGTCTACCTGCAATGCTTTGATGCCGCTGAACTCAAGCGTATTAAAAACTCGCTTGAGCCGAAGCTGGGTATGAATCTTAAGCTGGTTCAGTTGATTGCTTATACGGACTGGAACGAAACTCAGGAGAAGCAGGCTGACGGCAAGTGGGTCAACTACAGCTATGACTGGATGTTCAAACCAGGAGCCATGAAGCAGATTGCCGAGTATGCGGACGGTATCGGGCCTGACTATCACATGCTGGTGGCGGAAGGCTCCAGCAAAGGTAATGTTAAGCTAACCGATATGGTTACCCAGGCGCATGTAAACCACCTGACAGTGCACCCTTATACGGTACGAGCGGACGCGTTGCCTGATTACGTCAGTAACGTCGATCAGTTGTTTGACGTGCTGTATAACAAGGCGGGTGTGGACGGGGTGTTCACCGACTTCCCGGACAAGGGCGTGAAATTCTTGCAGCAGTAAGCAGAAGCAGTAAACAAAAGAAAAGGGCCGTTAAACGGCCCTTTTTTACATCTCGATTTCGATATCGCCGTGCGCCTGACAGCAGCAGGGCAGTATTTCACCGGGCTGGATAAAGGCCAGCGGTTCGGTAAGCCACTTCACTTCGCCTGCAATTAAGCGAGTACGGCAGGAGCCGCAATAACCTTCTCGACACTGATATTCCACGGCGACCTGGTGTGATTCCAGTGTCGCCAGCAGGGACGGATGTTCTTCATGGCACAGAAGCTGTGCGCCGCTGATTCGTAGCGTAATGCGGCTCATGGCTTACAGCTGGAAGTTGCTCAGGTCGTCAGCATCGACATTGGAATCAATCTGACCCACCAGGTAAGAACTGACTTCCACTTCTTGCGGTGCCACCTGCACATTGTCAGACACCAGCCAGGCATTAATCCATGGGATTGGGTTGGAACGTGTTTTGAATGGCAGATCCAGACCCACAGCCTGCATGCGGATATTGGTAATGTAATCAACATACTGGCACAGAATGTCTTTGTTCAGGCCGATCATTGAACCGTCGCGGAACAGATAGCTGGCCCACTCTTTTTCTTGCTCAGCGGCCAACACGAACAGGTCATAACATTCCTGGCGGCATTCCTGCGCGATTTCAGCCATTTCAGGATCGTCTTCACCAGAACGCATCAGGTTCAGCATGTGCTGAGTCCCGGTCAGATGCAGCGCTTCGTCACGGGCAATCAGTTTGATGATTTTCGCGTTGCCTTCCATCAGTTCGCGCTCAGCGAAAGCGAAGGAACAGGCGAAGCTGACATAGAAGCGAATCGCTTCCAGCGCGTTGACGCTCATCAGACATAAATAGAGTTGACGCTTCAGCGCACGCAGATTCACGGTCACGGTTTTACCGTTCACGTTGTGCGTACCTTCACCCAGCAAATGCCAGTAGCTGGTCATTTCAATCAATCGGTCGTAGTAACCGGAGATATCTTTCGCGCGCTTCAGGATTTCCTGGTTCGTCACGATATCGTCAAACACAATCGCCGGATCGTTAACGATGTTACGGATGATGTGAGTGTAAGAGCGCGAGTGAATCGTTTCGGAGAACGCCCACGTCTCAACCCAGGTTTCCAGCTCAGGGATGGAAATCAGCGGCAGCAGGGCAACGTTCGGGCTACGGCCCTGAATGGAGTCCAGCAGCGTCTGGTATTTCAGGTTGCTGATGAAGATGTGTTTCTCGTGATCGGGCAGCGCCTGATAGTCGATGCGGTCACGGGAGACGTCCACCTCTTCCGGGCGCCAGAAGAAGGAAAGTTGCTTTTCAATCAGCTTTTCGAAGATGTCATATTTTTGCTGGTCGTAGCGTGCAACGTTAACTGGCTGGCCGAAGAACATCGGTTCAGCGAGTTGATCGTTTTTCGTCTGTGAAAAAGTGGTGTATGCCATTAATGTGAGTCCTGTTGTTCTCGCTTCCCCCTCACCCTGACCCTCTCCATCAAGGGAGAGGGACTAGAAGACGGAGTGGTTTTCCCCCTCTCCTGAGGGAGAGGGGCGGGGTGAGGGCGATTAAAATCAGATTTTACATGCGCCGCTTTCGCAGCCATCGTCCTGGATTGAAGGTGCCAGGTCGTCTTGCGAATCTTCCGCGCCGTCACGGGTGTTCTGATAATAAAGCGTTTTGACACCGAATTTATAGGCGGTGAGCAAATCTTTGAGCAACTGCTGCATCGGCACTTTGCCTGACGGGAAGCGCGTCGGGTCGTAGTTGGTATTGGCAGAGATCGACTGGTCGATAAATTTCTGCATCACACCGACTAACTGCAGGTAACCGTCGTTGTTCGGCAGGTCCCACAGCAACTCATATTTGTCTTTCAGTAATTCATAATCCGGCACAACCTGGCGCAGGATACCGTCTTTCGACGCTTTGATGCTGATATGGCCGCGTGGTGGCTCGATACCATTGGTCGCGTTGGAAATCTGAGACGACGTCTCTGACGGCATCAATGCAGAAAGTGTTGAGTTACGCAGGCCGTGAGTTTTAATCGACTCACGCAGGGCTTCCCAGTCCAGATGCAGCGGCTCGTTGCTGATGACATCCAGGTCTTTCTTGTAGGTGTCGATCGGCAGAATGCCTTGTGCATAGGTGGTTTCGTTGAACCACAGGCAAGGGCCTTGCTCTTTCGCCAGCTCGTTCGAGGCTTTCAGCAGGTAATACTGAATGGCTTCGAAGGTCTTGTGCGTCAGGTTGTTCGCGCTGCCATCGGAGTAACGAACGCCATTTTTCGCCAGGTAGTAAGCGTAGTTAATCACACCCACACCCAGAGTGCGGCGACCCATCGCACCGCGTTTCGCGGCAATGATTGGGTAATCCTGGTAATCCAGCAGGGCATCCAAAGCACGTACCGCCAGAATAGCCAGCTCTTCAAGTTCATCCAGGCTCTCGATAGCGCCCAGGTTAAATGCAGACAACGTACACAGTGCGATTTCACCGTCTTCGTCGTTGATGTCATTCATTGGTTTGGTCGGCAGCGCAATTTCCAGACACAGGTTGGACTGGCGAACGGGCGCGATAGCCGGATCAAACGGGCTGTGGGTGTTGCAGTGGTCAACGTTCTGAATGTAGATACGGCCAGTAGAGGCACGTTCCTGCATCATCAGGGAGAACAGTTCAACCGCTTTTACGCGTTGCTTACGGATGCTGCTGTCTTTTTCGTATTGGGTGTACAGCTGCTCAAACTTTTCCTGATCGGCAAAGAAGGCGTCGTACAGACCTGGAACGTCAGACGGGCTGAACAGGGTGATGTCTTCACCTTTCAACAAACGGGTGTACATCAGTTTGTTGATTTGTACGCCGTAATCCATGTGACGCACGCGGTTGCCTTCAACACCACGGTTGTTTTTCAGTACCAGCAGGCTTTCTACTTCCAGGTGCCACATCGGGTAAAACAAGGTAGCAGCACCGCCACGCACACCGCCCTGAGAGCAGGATTTCACTGCGGTCTGGAAGTGTTTGTAGAACGGAATACAACCGGTATGGAACGCTTCACCGCCACGAATTGGGCTACCCAGCGCACGAATACGACCGGCGTTGATGCCGATGCCCGCACGTTGGGAAACGTATTTCACAATCGCGCTGGAGGTGGCGTTGATGGAGTCCAGGCTGTCGCCACACTCGATCAGTACGCAAGAGCTGAACTGACGAGTTGGGGTGCGCACGCCAGACATAATCGGCGTAGGCAGAGAAATTTTGAAGGTTGAAACCGCATCGTAAAAACGCTTCACGTAGCTCAGACGAGTTTCACGCGGATAACCGGAGAACAGGCACGCCGCCACCAGAATGTAGAGGAACTGCGCGCTCTCGTAGATTTCACCGGTGACACGGTTTTGAACCAGGTACTTACCTTCGAGCTGTTTAACCGCCGCGTAAGAGAAGCTCATGTCGCGATCGTGGTCGAGATAATCGTCCATCTGCTTGAACTCTTCTTCCGTGTAGTCTTCCAGCAGATGTCTATCGTATTTGCCCATCTCAACCATGTTCACAACATGGCTGTACAGTTTTGGTGGCTCGAACTCACCGTAAGCTTTTTTACGCAGATGGAAAACAGCCAGACGCGCAGCCAGATATTGATAATCAGGTGCTTCACGAGAAATCAAATCTGCCGCAGCTTTGATGATGGTTTCATGAATGTCAGAGGTTTTAATGCCGTCATAAAACTGGATGTGCGAACGCAGTTCAACTTGCGATACGGATACGTTATTCAGGCCTTCAGCGGCCCAATCCAGAACTCGGTGGATTTTATCCAGATCGATGCGCTCAGTGCGACCGTCACGTTTTGTAACCAGCAGACTCTGATTCATGTGAGTTTGTACCTGTCCGTGAAATGAAAAATGCCCCGTTTATCCACAGCTGGCCACTTGTGGCTAACCTTGTGGATAAATACTATATGTAGGGGGTTATGGATTACTTGATCACTATATGGTGAGTATTCTAGTAACTAATCGGTTGAGAACAAGTATTGATTTCGCGAACGATTTGAGGTTGTGACAGGCCAGATTTCGCTAAGTCCACGTCACGTAAGGCTTGTGACAAATGTCAATGGGATGCAAAAAAAATGATATTTTTGATCGGGCGCTGATTTCTTAAACGTCATCCATAAACACATGGTTTGATATCGAACAATTTCCATAGTTTCTGCTTATCAAAAATCGATTGTCATCGTGTATCAGTAGGTCAGATTGATTCGTCTGACATATGTGTCGAATTGTTAACCGTTTCGCTTGTCAGCGCTAATGTGCCTGCTTTCGCTAAAATGATGCACAATGTTTTGCATTTGTGAAAACAGTGTGTCCGACCTGTGGATGTATTCACGTTGTCAATGTGTTAAGCGGTAATAACTCTGAATGGGAATAAATAATAAATTAATTTTTACTTATTAATTAGCGTAAGTTTAAACGGATATACAAAGTCCAGATTAATAGTTATTACATTTCACAGCGTCATTTTTTTAAATGATGAAGTATGATTTTTTCACAGCTTGTTATTTATGCTCTCAAAGGAAATGAGGGGCATCATTTTCATTTTCTTTGGGGAATATATGAACTTTCGATATAACCGTCTTTTCCTTTTAATCTCTCTTATAATTACCACTAATGCTTTCGCCAGCGGCGGCTGCGAAGGATTCGCTATCACTGAGTCCTGTGATGAGGAGCGCATGGTTGTAAAGGGAGCAACCGATGCGTTCACTGTTGCCGATGATGCGATACTTTCCTTTAAAAACCTGTCGAATTCGACCAGTTCCAGCGGCGGCGCGATTAATCTTTCAGGCGGTGCATCATTAATTATTCAACCTGAAAATAATAATGGAATGACTATTTTTGATGGTAATCATGTCTCCGGGAATAGCAATGGGGGGGCGATATACGCAAAAGAAAACTCTTCTATTAATGTCAGTAATGCTCAATTTACTAATAATACGGCAGACAGTTATGGTGGCGCTATTTATGTTAATGGTAAAAATGACCCTCAACAATTTGATTTAGTCCTGGACAACACGTTGTTCGCTAATAACCTCTCCAGTAACGGACGCGGTGGTGCAATTTATACTTTAAATTCAAATGTATTGATTAGTGACTCAGAGTTTAACAATAACCAGGCGACGACATCATCGAGTAGTTCTGGTGATGGTGGGGCGTTGGATATTACCAGCAGCGTGACCGGTGGATCTTTCAGTGGTGCTGCGATATTGAACAACGTCGAGTTTAGCGACAATAGCGCTGAAGGTTATGGCGGTGCGATTTACACCTCGAGTGTCAGTTCGCCCTATCTGGTGGATATCTCCGTTGATGCAAACTACACCGCTAATGACGGGGTGATGGTTTATGAAGGTAACCAGGCTTACGGTTACGGCAGTTCAGCCAATGCGGCGGCTGGAGGGTTTTTATACGCTGGACATAGCGTTGTGACACTGGGCGTGGCTGAAAACAAAAAAATGATTATTGGCGATCTGAGCAATCCAGGTGCGATGGACTCTATCGCCGGAACCGGTGTGATTATCAAAAATGGCGACGGGGAAGTGGTGCTCAATGCTGACAATAATAGCTTCACCGGTGAGATGAGCGTGGCGGATGGTACGCTGACTATCGGGCGCGATAATTCACTGATGAACATTGGTGATACCCAATGTCAGAACGATCCGGAGAATTGCTATGGCTTGAGCGTGGGCAAAGAAGATACGCCGGAAAATGCGGCCGTTCTGAATGTTGGCAGTACGCAGCAGACATTTGTTAATTCGCTGACGGGTTATAGCAACGCCACATTGAATATTGATGCGGGCGGCAACGTCACGGTAAATAGCGGGAGTTTTGACGGCACCATTCAAGGTGCGGGCGACTTTACCGTGGCTGCCAACGGAAGCTACAGCCTGAACGGTGCCGACTCGATGGCGTTAACTGGCGACATCATTGTTGAAGATAACGCGTTGTTGAGTTTATCCGGTGATGAAAATGATTTGCAGACGCTGGAAGCCGATCCGCAATCTATCGTGCTTGACGGTGGGGTGTTGGATTTGTCGGATATGGCGACGGCTCCGGGTGTGACAAGCGATCCTGCGCTGAACATCTCCGGTACTGGCGGTACCGTTATTGGTAACGGCGATGCGGCGCATTTGACGGGCGGCACGGACATGCAAATCGGCGGTGACTCTGCTGCATCCGATCAAAATGGTGTGTACGCGGTGGTTGATGCAGGCAGCGGGAGTGTCACGCTTGCCGACGATAACCACTATCTGGGAAATACGCAGATTGCCTCCGGAACTTTGCAGGTCAGTAACAATTCTCAACTCGGTGACGCGACCTACAACCGTGAAGTGATTTTCACCGATGCTTCACAGGCGAGCGTGCTGAATGTCACCGATGATGTGAACACCTGGACTGACGAAAGCGGCCATGCGCGCAATTTAGAAATGCGTGCCGATGGGGAAATGCGTGTTGATGACGGCGTGACCACCCAGTGGGGCGGGTTGATGGAAGACACCACTGGCAATGCGGGTGACGTTAACAGCACGTTCAGCAAAACCGGTGGCGGCACACTGGAACTCACCGCTAGCGGTACAACCCATTCTGCGGTGCGTGTCGAACAAGGCACATTGAAAGGCGGTGCGACTGATCTGTTCCCGTATGCATCCTCTTTGTGGGTCGGTAGTGATGCCACGTTTGAAACCGGCGCGGATCAACATATTCAGTCGATAGATACCTCGTCGCAGGGCGATATTGTGATTAGTGACCAGACTTCCCTGACGCTCACCAACCAGGATACCCAGCAAGCGCTGGATGCTTCGCTGTTTAGCGGCGACGGTACGCTGGTAAATGAGACGGAGGGGTTGACGCTGAACGGCACGCTCAACACCAATCTCACCACTGAAAGCGAAACCAATCTGGCGGGTGTTACGGTGAACGGTAATGTTACCAACACTAGCGGAAGCATCAGCATGGCCAATGGATATGCGGGTGATACGTTGACCGTTAACGGCGATTACACCGGCGGTGGCACGTTAGTGATGGACACTGAATTTGACGGTGATGACTCGGCAACGGATGAGCTGGTGTTAAATGGCAATACTTCTGGCACCACCACGGTGCAGTTTAATCCGATAACGGGTGTCGGCCAGCCAACCCAGACTGGCATTAAAGTGGTTGATTTCGCGGCGGATTCAACACAGTTTTCCAACAATGCCCAATTTACTATGGCAGGTGACGGCTATATAAATATGGGCGCGTATGACTATACGTTGGTGAAGGACAATCAGGACTGGTATTTACGCTCTGAAGTGGTGAAGCCACAACCGACTCCAGCGCCAGAACCGACTCCAGCGCCAGAACCGACTCCAGCCCCGGAACCGGCTCCAGCGCCGGAACCGACTCCAGCGCCGGAACCGACTCCAGCCCCGGAACCGACTCCAGCGCCGGAACCGACTCCAGCGCCTGAACCGACTCCAGCGCCGGAACCGACTCCAGCGCCAGAGCCGACACCAACCCCAGCTCCGCAGCCGGTACTCAATCCGAAAACCGGCGGCTATTTCAATAACATTCACAGCGCTAATGATGCCTTTGTGATGCGTTTAACCGATCATGCGGGCGGCCAGGATCAACAGAAATTACATTTACGCATGTTGAGCAACCGTACCACCTCAACGTTTGCCGATCAGCTTGATCAAAGCGAAGACCTGAACGTAGTGCAACTTAGCGGCACGCTGATGGATAAGGCAGTGGGAAATGATAGTGAGTGGTTACTGGGGGCAGTGGCGGGTTACAGCAATAACAGCGGCGACAGCCATTCAAGCCTGACCGGACGCAAAGCGGATAACGACAGCCAGGGCTACAGCGTGGGGCTGACTTCAACCTGGTATCAACACGGTGCGGGTAACGGCGGAGCCTATATAGACAGTTGGGCGCAGTATGTGTGGTTCGATAACCATGTGAGCGAAAAAGACAGCGGCGACGATAACTACCGTTCGTCGGGGTTCCTGGCATCGGTAGAAGCGGGTTACAACTGGCAGGCAATCAACAGCGACACGCTGCGCTGGGAGATTGAACCGCAGGCACAACTGGTTTATCAGGGCGTACAACAGGACAATTTTACTGCTGCCAATCATTCGCAGGTTGAACAGCAATCACCACAGAACATTCAGAGCCGATTGGGGTTACACAACCAACTGACATTTGGGAAAACCCGTGAGATCTCACCGTTTGTTGACCTGAACTATATCCATAACAGCGAAAAAACCACCATGAGTATTGATGGCGTCAATTTTAGCGATAACACGGCAAAAAACGTGGGTGAAGTTAGCATCGGGTTGACCAGCAAATTGAGCAAAAACGCCAGCCTGTGGGGTAAATTCACCGGGCAGAAAGGGTCGGAGGGTTACCAACAGATGTCGGGAAGCGTGGGCTTTAGCCTGACGTGGTAAACAAGGCGTTAAGGTGGCTGTTGTAGGGTGGATAAGCGATAGCGTCATCCACCACTTGCGCCTGTTTTATCGGATGACGCTGCGCTTAGCCGACCGACACCAGATTGGGTTTTGTAGGGTGGATAAACGACAGCGTCTTCCGACCTACACCAGATTGGATTTTGTAGGGTGGATAAGCGACAGCGTCATCCACCAGGGCGTGTTATTCGGCACAAACCGTATGCAGCATATAGTTCACGTCAACGCCCGGTGCCAGTTTGAAGGTATTCGTCAGAGGATTGAAATGTAACCCGGTCATGTGACGTTCACGTAACTGAGTTTCATCGACCCATGCCAGTAATTCAGCGGGCTTGATGAATTTTTTCACGTCATGTGTGCCTTTTGGCACCATGCGCAAAATGTATTCCGCGCCAACCACCGCCATCAGCCATGATTTGCCGTTACGGTTAAGCGTAGAGAAGAAAACGTGGCCGCCGGGTTTCACGAGTTTTGCACAGGCGTGAACCACTGATTTCGGATCAGGTACATGCTCAAGCATCTCCATACAGGTGACGACGTCATACTTGCCAGCAAATTTATCCGCGTGTTGTTCAACGGTTTCCTGAACGTAATCCACCTGAATGCCGCTTTCGAGCGCATGAAGTTTAGCGACCTGTAGCGGTTCGAAACCCATATCGAGACCGGTCACGGTTGCGCCTTCGCGCGCCATGCTTTCTGCCAAAATACCGCCACCGCAACCGACATCAAGCACCGTTTTACCAAACAACCCACCCGAACGCTGATTGATATAACCCAAACGCAGCGGGTTGATGCGGTGCAGCGGTTTAAATTCGCCTTCTAAATCCCACCAGCGCGAGGCAACGGCTTCAAATTTAGCGATCTCATCATGGTCGACGTTGTGGATGACCGGTTGGTTTTCGGCATTCATAGGGCTACTCACTGTTTGCTTGTTTCGTGGCGGGAGTATATCAGCCAACGTCTGTGAATAAAGCATTCTGCAAATGTGTTCTGGTTTCCCCACTGAGCGCCGCTTGTGTTATAATTTGCGACCTTTGAATCCGGGACACAGTAGAGGGATAGCGGATACATGAGCGACCTTGCCAGAGAAATTACACCGGTCAACATTGAGGAAGAGCTTAAGAGCTCGTATCTGGATTACGCGATGTCGGTTATTGTCGGCCGCGCACTGCCAGATGTCCGCGATGGACTCAAGCCGGTACACCGTCGCGTACTTTACGCCATGAACGTATTGGGCAATGACTGGAACAAAGCATACAAAAAATCCGCCCGTGTTGTTGGTGACGTAATCGGTAAATACCACCCTCATGGTGATACTGCTGTTTATGACACCATCGTACGTATGGCGCAGCCATTCTCTTTGCGTTACATGCTGGTCGACGGCCAGGGTAACTTCGGTTCAGTAGACGGCGACTCCGCCGCAGCGATGCGTTATACGGAAATCCGTATGTCGAAAATCGCCCATGAACTTATGGCCGACCTGGAAAAGGATACGGTAGATTTCGTCGATAACTACGACGGCACCGAACGTATTCCAGATGTTATGCCAACCAAGATCCCTAACCTGTTGGTTAACGGTTCTTCCGGTATTGCCGTGGGCATGGCGACGAATATTCCGCCACACAACATTACCGAAGTCATCAACGGCTGCCTTGCTTTCATCGAAGACGAAGACATCTCCGTTGAAGGGCTGATGGAATTCATCCCAGGCCCGGATTTCCCGACTGCTGCCATCATCAATGGTCGCCGTGGTATTGAAGAAGCGTACCGCACCGGTCGTGGCAAAATTTATATCCGCGCCCGCGCGGAAGTTGAAGCGGACGCCAAAACCGGCCGTGAGACAATCATCGTTCATGAAATTCCATACCAGGTGAACAAAGCTCGCCTGATCGAGAAAATCGCTGAACTGGTGAAAGACAAACGCGTTGAGGGCATCAGCGCTCTGCGTGACGAGTCTGATAAAGACGGGATGCGCATTGTCATCGAAATCAAACGCGATGCAGTGGGCGAAGTGGTTCTGAACAACCTCTATTCCCAGACTCAGCTTCAGACTTCCTTCGGTATCAACATGGTTGCGCTGCACCAGGGCCAGCCGAAGATCATGAACCTGAAAGACATTCTTTCTGCGTTTGTGCGTCACCGTCGTGAAGTGGTTACTCGTCGTACTATTTTCGAACTGCGTAAAGCGCGTGACCGTGCGCACATCCTTGAAGGTCTGGCGATTGCGCTGGCTAACATCGACCCAATCATCGAACTGATTCGTCACTCGCCGAATGCGGCAGAAGCGAAAGCCGGTCTGATCGCGCGTTCATGGGATCTGGGCAACGTCTCCGCCATGCTTGAGCGTGCCGGTGATGACGCCGCGCGTCCTGAGTGGCTGGAGCCAGAGTTCGGTATTCGTGATGGTCAATATTTCCTGACCGAGCAACAAGCTCAGGCGATTCTGGATCTGCGTCTGCAGAAACTGACTGGCCTTGAGCACGAAAAACTGCTCGACGAATACAAAGAGCTGCTGGAGCAGATCGCTGAGTTGCTGCACATTCTGGGCAGCGCTGAACGTCTGATGGAAGTGATCACTGAAGAGCTGGTGGCGATGCGCGATCAGTTCGGCGACAAACGTCGTACTGAGATCACCGCTAATACCTCTGATATCAACATTGAAGACTTGATCAACCGCGAAGATGTGGTTGTGACCCTGTCCCATCAGGGCTATGTGAAGTATCAGCCGCTGACCGACTACGAAGCACAACGTCGTGGTGGTAAAGGTAAGTCAGCTGCACGTATTAAAGAAGAAGATTTCATCGACCGCCTGTTGGTTGCCAATACGCACGATACCATTCTGCTGTTCTCCAGCCGTGGTCGTCTGTACTGGATGAAGGTTTATCAATTGCCGGAAGCGAGCCGTGGTGCGCGCGGCCGTCCAATAGTGAACCTGCTGCCGCTTGAGCCGAACGAACGTATTACTGCCATCCTGCCGGTACGTGAATATGCAGAAGGTGTGAATGTGTTTATGGCGACCGCGAGCGGTACCGTCAAGAAAACTGCGTTGACTGACTTCAGCCGTCCACGTTCAGCGGGCATCATCGCCGTTAATCTGAACGAAGGTGACGAACTGATTGGCGTTGATCTGACTGACGGTAGCAACGAAGCGATGCTGTTCTCCGCTGCGGGTAAAGTGGTGCGCTTCAAAGAAGATGCCGTTCGTACCATGGGCCGTACGGCTACAGGTGTACGCGGTATCAAACTGGCGGGCGAAGACAAAGTCGTTTCCCTGATCATTCCACGCGGTGAAGGTTCAATCCTGACTGTGACGCAGAATGGTTACGGTAAACGTACAGCTGCTGATGAGTATCCGACCAAGTCACGTGCGACTCAGGGCGTTATCTCCATCAAAGTCACCGAGCGCAACGGCAGTGTTGTTGGCGCGGTGCAGGTGGAAGATACCGACCAGATCATGATGATCACCGATGCAGGCACGCTGGTTCGTACCCGTGTTTCTGAGGTGAGTGTCGTTGGCCGTAACACCCAGGGCGTTATCCTTATCCGTACTGCGGAAGATGAAAACGTCGTGGGTCTGCAACGTGTTGCAGAACCGGTTGATGAAGAAGAACTGGACGCAATCGACGGCACCGTCGCTGAGGGTGATGAAGACATCGCACCTGAAGCTGATGTAGATGACAATGCTGCCGATGACGCAGACGACGAAACGGAAGAATAATCCGAATTTTGTTGTTTGAAATCGCTCGTAACGCCCGGTGCATTTATTGCATCGGGCGTTTTTTATTTTAATATCAAGTTAGGCTTGCTTTAACTCATAAAGGTAAAAACAATGGCTATTCCTGAGAAGTATGAAAATGTAGAACGCTGGGCGTTTGGTGATACAGAAAAACAGGCTGATGAACTGGTTAAATTAGTTCTGGATGGCGTCAAAACCGCTACCTGTGCCAATCTGGATGGTGAAGGGATTGCCCAGCCAGGTGACGTGTTTGTCGTGGTAGATGGTAAAAATAAGCCTGTTTGTGCGATTGAACTGACCACCGTAGAAATGACCACTTTCGACCAGGTGAACGAAGCCCATGCTCTGGCAGAAGGGGAAGGCGATCGTACGCTGGCATACTGGCGTAACGAGCATAAGCGCTTCTTTGAAGAGTACGATCTGTTCTCGCCGGATATGACACTGGTGCTGATGCACTTCAAGGTTATCGAAAAGTTCTGATATACCCGTCATCCTGCAACTCGAATGCTAACAGGTATAGTATCGCGATAAACCTTCTTGCTTTGCCGTTGCGGGCTGCCATTTTTGCGGCTACCTTAACGGCATCCAAAGTTTTGCAATTTCCACAACCAGGTTCAATTTGAAATATCTTGTCTCTTTTCGCACAACACTAAAAGTCTCCCGCTACCTGTTCCGGGCTCTGGCTTTATTGCTTTGGCTGTTGATTGCACTCTTTTCCGTGTTCTACATTGTGAACGCGTTACACGATAAAGAGTCTGAAATTCGTCAGGAATTTAATATCAGCTTCGACCAGGCGCAGCGTTACATTCAGCGTACGTCTGATGTGGTGAAAGAGCTCAAGTACATTGCAGAAAATCGTCTTACCGCAACCAATGGCGTAATGCCGGCGATGGATAATGACGATAACAAAATTGACCCGCCCAATTTCATGCCTTTATTCCCGGATTCTGACTGTTCAGCCGTCAGTGTCTCCTGGCGTTCTTCGTTGCAATCTCTGGCGTGGTTCTTACGCTACTGGCGAGATAATTTCTCGGCGGCTTACGATCTCAATCGCGTTTTTTTGATTGGTGGCGATAACCTGTGCATGGCGGATTTCGGCCTGCGTGAAATGCCTCTTGAGCGCGAAAAAGCGCTGAAAAACCTGCATGAACGCATCATGAAATATCGCACCGCCCCGCAGGATGAGCACAGCAACAGCATTTACTGGATTAGTCCTGGGGCACGTCCGGGCGTCGGATACTTCTATACGCTGACCCCGGTTTATCTGGCTAACCGCCTGCAGGCACTGTTAGGTGTCGAGCAGACCATCCGCATGGAAAACTTCCTTTCGCCAGGTTCGATGCCAATTGGCGTCACGATTCTCGATGAAAATAGTCATCCGCTGATCTCACTAACTGGCCCGGAAACGCGTATTCAGCCTGATGAAAAATGGCTTCAGGAACGCTCGTGGTTTGGTTATACCTCGGGCTTTAAGCAATTCATTCTCAAGAAAAACTTACCGCCATCTTCCATGAGCGTGGTGTATTCCGTTCCGGTGGATATGGTTCTTGAGAGCATCCGGATGCTTATCCTCAACGCGGTATTGCTGAACATTCTTGTTGGAGCCGTGCTGTTTACTCTGGCGCGGATGTACGAGAAACGGATATTTATTCCGGCAGAAAATGACGCTCTGCGCCTGGAAGAGCACGAGCAGTTCAACCGTAAAATTGTCGCTTCCGCACCAGTCGGGATCTGTATTCTTCGAACTCAGGACGGGACTAACATTCTGAGTAACGAACTGGCGCACAATTATCTCAACATGCTGACCCACGAAGACCGGCAGCGGCTCACGCAAATTATTTGCGGCCAGCAGGTTAACTTTGTGGATGTGCTGACCAGTAGCCATACCAACCTGCAGATAAGCTTTGTCCATTCCCGTTATCGTAATGAAAACGTCGCGATTTGTGTGCTGGTGGATGTGAGCGCGCGCGTCAAAATGGAAGAGTCGCTGCAGGAAATGGCCCAGGCTTCTGAGCAGGCGAGCCAGTCGAAATCGATGTTCCTCGCGACGGTCAGCCACGAACTGCGCACGCCGCTTTACGGAATTATCGGTAACCTCGATTTGTTGCAAACCAAAGAGCTACCCAAAGGAGTCGATCGCCTGGTGACGGCGATGAACAACTCATCCAGTCTGCTGCTGAAAATCATCAGTGATATTCTCGACTTCTCAAAAATCGAATCCGAGCAGCTGAAAATTGAGCCGCGTGAATTCTCACCCCGTGAAGTGATGAGCCATATTACGGCTAACTATTTACCGCTGGTGGTGCGCAAACAGCTGGGTCTGTACTGCTTTATTGAACCAGATGTGCCGTTAACGCTGCAAGGTGACCCGATGCGCTTACAGCAGGTGATTTCCAACTTGCTCAGTAACGCCATCAAATTCACCGACATTGGCTGCATTGTTCTGCATGTCAGCGTGGAAGGGGATTACCTCTCGTTGCGCGTGCGTGATACCGGCGTGGGCATTCCAGCCAAAGAAGTCACTAAGTTGTTTGATCCCTTCTTCCAGGCAGGTACTGGCGTACAGCATAACTTCCAGGGAACCGGTCTTGGCCTGGCGATCTGTGAAAAGCTTATCAGCATGATGGACGGTGATATTTCGGTTGAAACTGAAGTGGGAATGGGAAGTCAGTTCACGATTCGTATTCCTTTATACAGTGCGCATTACGCGGAGCCTGCTGAGGTAGAAGGGCTGGTGAACAAACGTTGCTGGTTGGCGGTACGCAACGCTTCGCTGAGCAAATTCCTTGAGTCGATACTGGTAAGAAACCACTTCGAAGTGCAGCAGTATCAGGGCCAAACGCCGGGTAACGATGACATATTAATCACCGACGATGAGCTGGAAAAAGCCTGGGAAGGGCGAGCTGCAATTACCTTCTGTCGCCGTCATATCGGTATTCCTATTGAGGCGACGCCGGGTTGCTGGCTCCATAGCCTCGCCGCACCTCATGATTTGCTGTTGCTTCTGGGGCGGATTTACAGCGTGACGGTTAACCTGCCAGGCGTTGATTCAGCTTCACCAGCCCCTTCAGGCAGTAATGAGCGCAATGATGACATGATGATCCTCGTGGTCGACGATCATCCAATCAACCGGCGTTTATTGGCCGATCAGCTGGGATCACTGGGTTATCAGTGTAAAACGGCGAATGACGGTGTCGATGCGTTGAATGTGTTGAGTAAGAATCACATTGATATTGTGCTCAGTGACGTCAACATGCCGAATATGGATGGTTATCGTCTGACACAACGTATTCGTCAGCTTGGTTTGACGCTGCCGGTGGTTGGGGTAACAGCCAATGCGCTGGCTGAAGAGAAACAACGTTGTATTGAATCGGGGATGGATAGTTGCCTGTCGAAACCGGTGACGCTGGATATCCTCAAATCGACAGTCGATCTTTACGCGGCGCGGGTTCGGAGCAGTAGGTAGTCGTCATTCTGCAATAAGGGATTAGAGTTTATACCCGAAGAATTCGCGTGACAGCCAGGCGGCAAGAGAACTCATCCCCAGGAGCTTACTAAAGTAAGTGACTGGGGTGAGTGAGTGCAGCCAACACAGCTGCAACTTGAAGTATGACGGGTAGAAACTAGTCTTTGTCAGCCGGAGACAAGCTCACAGACGACAGATAGTTCAGCAGCGCGATGTCGTTTTCCACACCCAGTTTCATCATTGCTGATTTTTTCTGGCTACTGATAGTTTTGATGCTGCGATTTAATTTGCGAGCGATTTCCGTTACCAGGAAACCTTCTGCGAACAGACGCAGAACTTCGCTCTCTTTTGGTGACAAACGTTTGTCACCGTAACCACCAGCACTGATTTTTTCCAGCAGACGAGACACGCTCTCTGGGGTGAATTTTTTGCCTTTCTGCAATGCGGCCAGCGCTTTTGGTAAGTCAGTTGGCGCACCTTGCTTGAGCACAATCCCTTCGATATCAAGTTCTAATACCGCGCTCAAAATAGCAGGGTTGTTGTTCATCGTCAGAACGATGATCGACAGGCTAGGGAAGTGACGCTTAATGTATTTGATAAGCGTAATGCCGTCGCCGTACTTGTCGCCAGGCATTGAGAGATCGGTTATCAAAACATGAGCATCAAGTTTTGGCAGGTTATTAATAAGTGCTGTGGAATCTTCAAACTCACCGACAACATTCACCCACTCGATCTGCTCGAGTGATTTACGAATGCCGAACAGGACAATCGGATGGTCGTCGGCAATAATTACGTTCATACTGTTCATGTAATAGGCTACCTTGCTACAGCAAACTCTTGACGTAAGCGTCAATATCGCTGGTATATTTTTGTATGTTGGCAGCATCACTTTCACGAATGTGATGCTCTAACGTTTCACATAACTGCTTGCCGGGTACCAGGTTGAGCATTGCAAACACCCCTTTCAAGCGGTGAGCTGTCTGCGCTAACGCCACGAAATCGTGCGCCGCAGATTCAGTATACAATCTCCTAACATCTTCCGGTACTGTGTCAACAAACAGCGCGTAATATCCACTGGCATGCAGCTGGGCGTTTTCATCGCCGCCTAACGGTGACTCAGAAATGCCTTCTTGCGCCAGTTGCTCTTCTATCAGTTGTAATACTGCATCCTGCATCGCATTGCTGATATTAAAGTTAACCCGGAACTGACCTGGGCCGAGCTTACGCATTCCGTTCTCATCATCGCTTAAAAGCAATCCAGAAGATGTAAGATTAGACGGATTATCTGTAAGGAAGATATCAAACTCTTGACTTGCGAGTCTTTCATCCGGGGTGATGCACTGAGCGCCCCAGTTTTCCAGCAGACGCGTAACGATATTGCGTACTTCATTTGAGGTGATATCAATCATCGCTACCACATCATCAAGCAATTTCTCTTCTTGCTCTTCAGGTTGCGGCTCTGCAGTCATCTTAATATGCAGATTATAGCGAGTACCAATATCCTCCCGGGTTTTGATATTCAGATGCCCGCCCAGTTTGCGCGACAGTTGATCGCACAAATAGAAGGTTAAGCCGTTCGCACGCCCGTAACGATCTTCACTGGTTTCATTGAGGAACGGGAAATGAAGATTGTCGACTTCACCGCTGCTAATTCCTTCTCCCGTATCCAGAATACGGAACAACAGACGGTCAGGGCTGGACTCTTCCTCGGTGATATCGAGAGTGATTTTGCCAATTTGCGTGGTGGTCACGGAGTAATGCAGCAGCAATTGTAGCACTTTGCGCAGTGCTTCCCGGTCACCATGGCGTTCTTCATCTGCTGCCAGCTGGTTGTTGATAAGCAGTTGTAAGCCTTTGCGCTTGATAATCGGCAGCATCTCCAGCGCGACTTCATCAATCAATGGCTGAATGGCGAACTGTGTGGCATGGGTTTTCCAGGTATCGGACTCCAGCATATTGAGCAGTTGAATCTCATCCACCAGACGCACAATGCTTTGCGCTTCATTGGCGATTCCCCGCGCTTCTGGTGTATTCAGTGCGCTTGCGTGTTCGGCAATGGTCTTCGCCGGCAGCTGTAGCGCTTCGCCAATATGTTGCATGAACGTCATCCGTCCCTGCTGATTTTTCTCATACAGGCGTTGAGCTTGTTTAAGCTTTTTATTCACCAGGATTTCACGGTCTTGATCGCGAATGACGAAGATCTGCGTGCGTGGAGCAATCTGGCTACGGAACTGGCGTATTTCATACAGCTCGTTGTTGATTGTCGCCTGAATCACACCCTGATGCTGATCGGCCATCGCAATAATATTTTGCAGATTCAAGTGCGGCAGCAGGTGGTCGGCAATTTTATTGCTTATGACCGTTCGGTTTGAGTCCAGATCATGTACCAACAGACCCAGCGGCAACTGCGCGACAATCTCTTCATTTAATGCACGCAGGATTTGTAATTCAGCATTGCCACTTGGCACTTCGGCCGGGCGCGCCGTGTGTTGTCGGAATGTGGTGAAACCGAACAGCGCCAGCGCCAGCAAACCAATATTAAGTAGCAGCGGGAATAAAATGTCCTGCAAGGTATCCATCAGCAAAGTGCCGAGGGACACTTGCCACACTAGCCGCAGATTAGTGGTTGCCAGAGGGGAGGTGATGTCGATTTTGGTCCCATTAAAATTAATGGTGACGCTTTCGGGACCATCTTTCTCTGGACTGTTAATTTGCTTCTGCGCATCGTTATTTTCCAGGCGGAAGCTTTCCAACGGCATGGTCGGTGGGATCAAATCATTAATGGGTAAATCAAACGCCACAACAGTTGCCAGATGGCCTGGCTGGTTGAAGGTGGTACGTAGCGTAAAGTAGTGCCCGTTCTGCCACGCCAGAGTACGTAATACAGAAAAGCTTTCACGTTCATCCAGTGCATTTGCCTGCTGGAGCATTTCGGCGCGGCGGGAATCCACTATAGAACTGACACCACTGTCTTTCAGGCCACTGGAGAGATCTTTTAACGGCAACGTGGAGACCAGAATCATGCTGTTATCCTGGCCATTTAAATAGTACATCGACCACGGACTGGTTTCGGCACCCCATAACGTATCGAGGTAAGTTGAGATCCGTTGTGTGGTATCGAGTGTGGAACTGTCGTGGGAGCCAAAAATCAGGGCTTCTGTTTTGCTGCGCGGCTTATCTAAATAGTAAACATCCTGGCGCAGGCGGGTTTCTTGTAGACCGTCACTGGCAGGGGAAGTTGAGACTGCAATATTGTCGTAAATCTGCCACGTTGCATAACGGTAGACATCAACCCTTTTATGCAGTGCATGAGTGATATCGACAATCTGATAGCTTTTATCTTTTAGCCAGGTGTTGACAGCACTTTGCACCATGACACCTATGGCGATCAGTAGTACGACTATCAATAGCAGGAAGAAGCGTGTGATATTGCCGGGGATAAGCGAAAATTTATTAGGGATCATACTGTCTGACTGACTCATTGTTAGCGCGCAACCCGGCGAGCATTCGCCACTTAAAAATGTCCACTGCTCTGCAAGACCAGCAGGCAGGCGTTAAAAGCTGTTAGCAAAGAACCAACGCGCCCTGGGTAAGAATACCTGCAACCGGCGTTGGCGTCATCGTCTGTGTGTGAAAACCCAACGAGTATAATTCGAAATCGTCACTTTTCCAGGTTGTTGATAATTCGCCAAAATAGCGATGCAGAACAGGGATATTTTAAACAAAAAAATCGGGTTGTTTTTGTACAAGCAAATGCTGTGTGTACAACTATTCTTTCTGAAATGATTGTTTAGTGGAATTATTCCTGGAAAAAAACAACCGCTTCGCTTGTATGATTTTAGGTCAAAAAAATCAGTATTTTTTTAATAGTCGTTACTTTTTAGGCGGGAGTAGCACAGAATGTATAAAGTTACGTAAAGAAGCGTAAAAAAAACCGGATGCAAGCATCCGGTCCAAAATAGGGGTAAACAGACATTCAAAGCTGAATGACGGTAATAAATAAAGTTAATGATGATAGCGAGATATATTTTATATATAAATCAGTGCTATGTTTTAACATTCAGTGCTACGCTTATAAATCACTGTTATTGCATTGTTTTTTATAGGTATTTTATTTGTTTTGATTATTAGTGCTTATATTATTGTCTTTTCGTGCTTAAATAAGTTCCCTTGTATTAATATTTTGAAACACCTATATGGATATTTGAAACATCTCTATGGTTTTAGTATCATATTCGGATTGGATTAATCTGTATTTGTTTTAGACAATGGGTTCGCCGACTGATTAGGAAATTAATCAGTAAGCAGTGGCATATAAAAAGGCATATAACAGAGGGTTAATAACATGAAAGTTAAAGCACTGTCCCTCCTGGTTCCAGCATTGCTGGTAGCAGGCACCGCTCATGCGGCCGAAATTTATAACAAAGACGGCAACAAATTAGATCTGTACGGTAAAGTTGATGGCTTACATTACTTTTCTGACGACAAAGGCGCTGACGGTGACCAGTCTTACTTCCGTCTTGGCATCAAAGGCGAAACTCAGATTAACGACCAACTGACCGGTTACGGCCAGTGGGAATACAACGTTCAAGCAAACAACGTTGAAGGCAGCAGCGATCAGGCGTGGACTCGTCTGGCATTCGCAGGTGTTCGTTTTGCTGACTACGGTTCATTCGATTACGGTCGTAACTACGGCGTAGTTTACGATGTAACTTCATGGACTGACGTTCTGCCAGAATTTGGCGGCGACACTTACGGTTCTGATAACTTCCTGCAATCCCGTGCTAACGGCGTTGCGACTTACCGTAACACCGACTTCTTCGGTCTGGTTGACGGCCTGAACTTTGCTCTGCAGTATCAAGGCAAAAACGGCAGCGTTTCTGGTGAAGGCTCTACCCAGAACGGTCGTAACGCTCTGAAACAGAACGGCGACGGCTTCGGTGGCTCCCTGACTTATGATCTGGGCGAAGGTTTCAGCCTGGGTTCAGCTATCTCTAGCTCCAAGCGTACTACTGACCAGAACGAAATGGCTTTAGGTGAAGGCGATCGCGCTGAAACTTACACCGGCGGTCTGAAATATGACGCTAACAACATATACCTGGCAACTCAGTACACCCAAACTTACAACGCGACCCGCGCTGGTGATCTGGGCTTTGCTAACAAAGCACAGAACTTCGAAGTTGTTGCTCAGTACCAGTTCGACTTCGGTCTGCGTCCATCCGTTGCTTACCTGCAGTCTAAAGGTAAAGACCTGAACGGTTACGGCGACCAGGATCTGGTTAAATATGTTGATGTTGGCGCGACTTATTACTTCAACAAAAACATGTCTACCTACGTTGATTACAAAATCAACCTGCTGGACGAAAACAACTTCACCCGTGACGCTGGCATCGGTACCGATGACATCGTAGGTGTTGGTCTGGTTTACCAGTTCTAATTTCTGCTCTCGCAGGATTAGCAATAAAAGGCGCCTTAGGGCGCCTTTTTTTACATTTGTAGTCTCAACAAGCATGCACTTTACCTCCAATTTAATGCCAGTTGGTGTACCCTTTTGCGCTTAAACAGGAGAGAGAAACAATGGATTTACGTTTATTACGCTATGGCCTGTTTGCCATAGTCGTTGGCGCGTTGTCGGGTTGCGACAACCCAACTGCGAAAGGCAATTCCGGTATGGTGCTGGAAGGCAAAACCATGGGCACATACTGGCGTGCAAGCCTCGCGGGTGTAGACGATGCCCGGCAGGCAGAACTGCGCGAAAAAATTCAGGCGCAGTTAGATGGCGACGATCGCCTGATGTCGACCTATAAAACAGACTCCGCATTATCGCGCTTCAACCAGTCCCGCTCGACTGAGCCTTATGCGGTTGAAGAAGCGATGAGCGATATCGTCACCATGGCGTTGCGTATTGGCGCGAAAACAGATGGCGCGATGGATATTACCGTGGGGCCGCTGGTCAACCTGTGGGGATTTGGCCCGGATAAACAGCCGGTCAAAACACCGACTCAGGTACAAATTGATGCCGCAAAAGCGTTAACCGGTTTACACCATTTGACGGTGATTAATCAGGCTGGGAAGCAATGGCTCCAGAAGGATCTTGCCGGTCTGTATGTTGATCTTTCCACCATGGGTGAAGGTTACGCCGCCGATCATCTGGCTCGTTTAATGGAACAAAACGGCATCAGCCGTTATCTGGTCTCCGTCGGCGGAGCAGTGGTGACGCGCGGCACCAATCCCGATGGCAAAGCCTGGCGTGTGGCTATCCAAAAACCGACCGATCGTGAAAATGCCGTGCAGGCGGTGGTGGATCTCAACGGCCACGGTATCAGTACCTCGGGTAGCTATCGCAATTATTACGAACTCGATGGCAAACGTCTTTCGCACGTTATCGATCCGCAAACCGGGCAACCAATTCAACACAAATTAGTTTCCGCGACGGTGATTGCGCCGACAGCGATGGAAGCTGATGGTTGGGATACCGGGCTGATGGTGCTGGGCACCGAAAAAGCGAAACAGGTCGCAGAAAAAGAAGGCCTGGCGGTTTATCTCATCACTAAGGAAGGCGATAGTTTTACCACGTGGATGTCGCCACAATTTAAGACCTTCCTGTTAAAAGACTAAAATTAGAAAGCAAGATTACGGGTTTCCCGCGAAGGTAAGGCTGTCAAAGTAACACTATGACAGCAAAACTATAGGAGCCAGTCATGAAACAGATTTTTGACAACGCGACGCATGAAGATCGCTGGCAGGCTGTGGAAACCCGTGATAACCGCGCCGATGGGCAGTTTGTTTTTGCCGTGAAAACGACAGGAATTTGCTGCCGTCCCTCTTGCAGCGCACGTCATCCGTTACGTAAAAACGTACTGTTTTTTGATGATGTGGCCGCGGCGGTAGAAGCCGGTTTCCGCCCGTGCAAACGCTGCCAGCCAGATAAACAGGCTCCTGAGCAGCAACGCATTGACCGTATCACCCAGGCCTGCCGAATTCTCGAGACCAGCAGCGAGCCGATTGTATTGGCTGAACTAGCAGCCCAGGTCGCCATGAGCCCGTTTCATTTTCATCGGCTATTCAAGCAAGTCACTGGTTTAACGCCCCATGCCTTTCAAAAAGCCGTGCGTGCAAAACGCCTGCGTGAACAACTCACCCAGGGCGAAGCTGTTACGCGTGCCGTTTTCGATGCCGGTTATCAATCTGGCAGCAATTATTATCAACAAGCTGATGCGGTATTAGGCATGACGGCGAAGCAGTATCAGCAGGGCGGGGAGCGCACCGCCATTGCGTATGTGACAGGGACGTGTCGGCTGGGGCAATTCCTGGTTGCGCAGAGCCAACGCGGTATATGCGCCATACTATTAGGTAGTGATGCTCAAGCGTTGCGGGCTGAGCTGGAAACGCTGTTCCCGCATTCGACATTAACCGTGGGTGACACGCAATTCGCGGGGCAAGTGACTCAAGTCGTGAGTTTTCTTGAACACCCTGCGCAACAATTTTCCCTGCCGCTCGATATTCAGGGAACCGCCTTTCAGCAGCAAGTGTGGCAGGCGTTGCGTGAAATCCCCGTTGGGCAAACCGCTAGTTACCGCGATATCGCACAGCGTATCGGCAAACCGCAAGCCGTTCGTGCCGTTGCCGGGGCATGTGCTGCAAACAAACTGGCGGTGATTATTCCCTGCCACCGCGTGGTGCGTCACGACGGCGCGCTTTCGGGCTACCGTTGGGGCGTTGCTCGCAAACGCCAATTGCTTGAGATTGAAGCCAAACAGCTGGAGGAGTAATGCTCGATTTATTTGCCGATGAAGCACCCTGGCAGGAGCCGCTGGCGGAAGGCGCAGTTATCCTGCGCCGCTTTGCCTGTGCCGACGCACAGGCATTGATCGCGCAAATATCCAAACTTGCTGCGGTTTCTCCTTTTCGCCAGATGGTCACCCCCGGCGGCTACACCATGTCGGTGGCGATGACCAATTGCGGTGATGTGGGCTGGACGACCGATAAACGCGGTTATCTCTACTCGCCGATTGATCCACTGACCTCACAACCCTGGCCCGCGATGCCGGATCTCTTCAGGAAACTGTCAGATACCGCATCGGCAGCGGCGGGATATGCCAGATTTACTCCCGATGCCTGTTTGATTAACCGCTATGCAACCGGCGCAAAACTGTCGCTGCACCAGGACAAAGACGAGCCCAATCTGCAACAACCGATTGTCTCCGTCTCACTTGGGGTGCCTGCGGTGTTTCAGTTTGGCGGCCTTAATCGCAACGACCCACTAAAAAGAGTCATGCTCGAGCACGGTGATGTGGTGGTGTGGGGCGGGGCGTCACGCTTGTTTTACCACGGTATTTTACCTCTCAAAACCGCTCATCATCCCGCGACCGGCGAGTATCGCTACAACATTACGTTTCGTTCTACCCGTTAAGGCTAATTATTTAAGGTGTGAATAAGAATTATTCTTGCTGTTGGGAGTAAGCCGTTTAAACTGCCCGCTGTTTTCGTTTTACGGGTCTTGAGTGATGGAACTTTTGCGTGTGGTTTACCGGCAGTATCGCTGGCCTTTCTTGATGGTGATGGCACTAACTCTGCTCAGCGCGGCGTTAGGTATCGGCTTAATCGCCTTTATCAATCTGCGATTGATTGAAACACCCGATCTTTCCCTTTCGGTATTACCTGAATTTCTCGGTTTGTTACTGCTGTTAATGGCGGTGACGCTGGGCTCACAATGGGCACTGACCACACTTGGCCATCACTTTGTATTCCGTCTGCGTAGCGAGTTTATTAAACGCATGATGGACACCCATGTTGAGCGTATCGAAAAACTGGGCAGTGCAGCACTGCTAGCCGGTTTAACCAGTGATGTGCGCAATATTACGATTGCTTTTGTGCGCTTACCTGAGCTGGTACAAGGCATTATTTTGACCCTCGGCTCGGCAGCTTATCTGGCGTGGCTTTCGCCAAAAATGCTCGGCGTGACCGCAGTTTGGGTCGCGGTCACCATTTATGGCGGTTATGTACTGGTGGCGCGGGTTTACAAACACCTCGCACAATTGCGTGAAATTGAAGACCAGTTGTACAACGATTACCAGACCGTCCTTGAAGGGCGTAAAGAATTAGCCTTAAACCGCGAACGCGCAGAGCGTGTCTACGAAGACACCTATATTCCTCATGCCACCGACTACCGCCGTCATATTATCCGTGCCGATACCTACCATTTGAGCGCGGTAAACTGGTCAAATATCATGATGCTCGGCGCCATCGGCCTGGTGTTCTGGATGGCCAACAGTCTCGGTTGGTCCGATACCAATGTTGCGGCGACATTTTCCCTGACGCTGCTGTTCCTGCGCACGCCAATGCTGTCGGCGATTGGTGCTCTACCGACATTGCTGACCGCTCAGGTAGCGTTCAATAAACTCAATCAATTCCAGCTTGCGCCATACAACGCTGAATTCCCGCGAAGCAAAGAACCGGCTCGCTGGCAGACGCTTGAGATGCGTGATGTGGTATTCCAGTATGCCGATAACAGCTTCTCCGTTGGGCCGCTGAATTTAAAAATTGAACGTGGCGAACTGCTGTTCCTGATTGGTGGAAACGGTAGCGGTAAATCGACGCTGGCGATGTTGTTGACCGGGCTTTACCAGCCGGTATCTGGCGCGATTTATCTGGATGATATAAAGATAGAAGCCAGTAATCAGAACGACTATCGCAAACTGTTTTCTGCAGTGTTTACCGACGTCTGGCTGTTTGACCGCCTGCTGGGGCCGCAAGGTGCGCAGGCTAATCCAGCACTCGTTTCAAGCTGGCTCGACAAGTTGAAAATGAGTGAAAAACTGGAGCTGGAAAACGGCACCATCCTGAATCTGAAACTGTCAAAAGGGCAGCGCAAACGCGTGGCATTGCTGCTGGCGCTGGCTGAAGAACGTGACATCATTTTGCTTGATGAATGGGCCGCCGACCAGGACCCGCACTTCCGCCGTGAGTTTTATCAGGTACTGTTACCATTGATGCAGGAAATGGGGAAAACCATTTTTGCCATCAGCCATGACGATCACTACTTTATTCATGCCGACCGGTTGCTGGAAATGCGCCAGGGAAAACTGAGTGAATTAACCGGTCATGAGCGCGAACATGCATCGCGTGATGCGGTTGCCCGCACGGAATAACGAACCCGTTCGTCTGGTTTTCTGTGCAGCGACGAGCTATAACTTAGCTCGTCGCAATTAGGGAAAATGGCCAGATGTCTGTCACTTCTAAGCTCAGCACTAACAAGTACAGCACTAAACAGCGTGCGCAAGACCGAGCGCGGATCCTCCAAATTCTGTTAACCAACAAAGCGGTTGCCACCGGTATTCTCGGCAAGTTCCCGCAGCCCGATGCCCATACTCCAGAACAAGATATCGCCGAACTCATGGCGCTGGTCTCGAGACTGCCCGCCGGTGACCTGGCCGACGTGTTGGAAGCCCTGCCTACTGAAGAGCGTCATGCGTTGTGGAGCCTGGTCAAAGAAGACCAGCGCGGCAAAGTATTAATCGAAGCTTCGGAAACTGTCTGGGACGATCTGATTGAAGGCGTGAGCGACAAAGCTTTGCTGAATATTATTCGCCCGCTGGATATCGACGACCAAATCTACCTCGCACAATATTTACCTCGCGATCTGATGGGGCGCTTGCTGGCAACTTTGCCACAAGAGGAACGGACTCGCGTCAGGCAGGTGCTGCACTACGACAAACACAGCGTCGGCGCGATCATGGATTTCGAAGTGATTACCGTGCGGGCCGATGTCACGCTGGCGGTGGTGCAACGTTTTCTGCGCTTACGCGGCAAAGTGCCACAGAACACCGATAAAGTTTTTGTCACTACACGCGATAAAACGCTGCTTGGGGAGTTGGGACTCACCACCATTTTGCTGCACGCACCGCAAACCCTGGTGCTGCATGTGATGGACGATAACCCTACTTGTTTTGCCCCCGAGGACCACGATGAAGCCGCAGCGCGAACCTTTGAGCGCGACGATTTAATCAGTGCGGCGGTTATCGACAGCAGCGGTAAATTGATTGGCCGCCTGACCATCGATGAAATTGTTGATGTGGTTTATGAAGAAACCGATAACGATTTGCGTCGTATGGGGGGATTGAGTGCCGAGGAAGATGTTTTTGCGCCGGTCAGCAAAGCGGTTAAAGCGCGTTGGGCATGGCTTGCTATCAACCTGTGCACCGCATTTGTCGCCTCACGCGTTATCGGCCTGTTTGAGCATACGATTTCGCAACTGGTCGCGTTAGCTTCGCTGATGCCAATCGTCGCCGGTATCGGCGGCAACACTGGCAATCAAACCATCACCATGATTGTGCGAGCGCTGGCGTTGCAACATATCCAGCCCGGTAACTTCTCTTTCCTGGTGCTACGCGAACTGGGTGTGGCGCTGTTTAACGGCATTATCTGGGGCGGAGTGATGGGATGTGTCACCTGGTTACTCTACGATGACCTCGCTTTGGGCGGTGTGATGACGCTGGCGATGGTGCTCAATTTGCTGGTGGCATCGCTGATGGGCGTGCTGATCCCGATGATCATGGTGCGGCTGGGGAAAGACCCGGCAGTCGGTTCAAGCGTGCTGATTACCGCCATCACCGACACCGGTGGTTTCTTTATCTTCCTGGGCCTCGCGACGCTGTTCTTAATCTAGCCACAGCCGCTTTAACCTATCCGGCGGGTAAACTTTCCGTTTGCCGTGCCGATAAGTTCTGTAAATTCCGTCTTAGCACCGTTATATTATGTCGTACATAACGAAACTCAGTGGAGTAACACATGGCTAAGCAGTGGGTACGTCTGGCATTAGGCGCGGCATTGAGCGTCACTCTGGCAGGGCAGGCATTTGCCGATAACACTAAAATCACGGTATTTGCCGCGGCATCGTTGACCAACGCGATGCAGGATATTGCGACGCAATATCAGAAAGGCAAAACCGTTGAAATCGCTTCCTCGTTTGCATCATCTTCAACGCTTGCGCGCCAAATTGAAGCGGGCGCTCCGGCGGATGTATTCATTTCTGCAGACCAGAAATGGATGGATTACGCGGTGAGCAAAGACGCGATTAAAACTGACTCCCGTGAAACGCTGCTGGGTAACAGCCTGGTGGTTGTGGCGCCAAAAGCCAGCAAAACTGGCGATGTTGCGATTAACGCCAAAACCAACTGGGATTCACTGCTCAAAGGCGGGCGTCTGGCGGTAGGTGATCCTGACCACGTTCCTGCGGGTATCTATGCGAAAGAAGCACTGCAAAAATTGGGTGCCTGGGATACGCTCTCACCAAAACTTGCTCCGGCAGAAGATGTCCGTGGCGCACTGGCACTGGTGGAACGTGATGAAGCCCCACTCGGTATTGTGTATGGCTCTGACGCGGTTGCCAGCAAAGGCGTGAAAGTTGTCGGTACCTTCCCTGAAGATTCTCATAAGAAAGTGGAATACCCGATTGCCATTGTTAAAGGTCACGACACTCCCACGGTGAGCGCCTTTTACACCTATTTGAAAGGACCGGAAGCTGCGGCTATCTTCCAACGTTACGGATTCACGACGAAATAACATGATATTGACCGATCCCGAATGGCAGGCGGTACTCCTCAGCCTGAAAGTCTCAACTCTTGCGGTGCTATTTAGTCTTCCTTTTGGGATCTTCTTTGCCTGGGTGCTGGTGCGTTGCCGGTTCCCGGGCAAAGCATTGCTCGACAGTATTATTCACCTCCCCTTAGTGCTCCCGCCGGTGGTGGTCGGTTACTTATTGCTGATTGCGATGGGGCGACGCGGCGTGCCTGGTGCCTGGATTTACGACGTCTTCGGTATCACCTTCGCCTTTAGTTGGCGCGGTGCGGTGCTGGCTGCGGCGGTGATGTCCTTCCCGCTGATGGTGCGAGCGATTCGTCTGGCGCTGGAAGGGGTGGATATGAAACTCGAACAGGCTGCCCGCACCCTTGGCGCTGGCCGCTGGCGGGTGTTTTGCACCATCACTTTACCTTTGACGTTACCGGGAATTATTGCCGGAACCGTGCTGGCATTTGCCCGCTCGCTGGGCGAGTTTGGCGCTACCATCACGTTCGTGTCGAATATTCCTGGTGAAACCCGCACCCTTCCTTCGGCGATGTACACCCTGATTCAAACCCCGGGTGGCGAAACTGCTGCGGCACGTTTGTGCGTGATTTCCATTGTGCTGGCGCTGGCATCATTGCTGATAGCGGAATGGTTGGCGCGACAGAGCCGTAAGCGGATAGGAGCGGTCTGATGCTGGAACTCAATTTTGTTCAGACGCTGGGCGAGCACCGTCTTGAGATAAATGAAACCTTGCCAGGACAGGGGATTACCGCTGTTTTTGGCGTGTCAGGCGCGGGTAAAACCTCGTTGATTAATGCGATCAGTGGTTTGACTCATCCGCAGCAAGGCCGAATTGTCCTCAATGAACGCGTATTGAGTGACGCAGAAAATAAGCGTTTTCTGGCACCGGAAAAACGTCGTATTGGTTACGTCTTCCAGGATGCGCGCCTGTTCCCGCACTATCGCGTGCGCGGAAATTTGAAATACGGCATGCCAGGAAGTGCTGCCGGGCAGTTCGATAAGCTGGTGGAATTACTCGGGATAGAACCGCTGCTGGAGAGATTCCCGTGGAGTCTGTCTGGCGGTGAAAAACAGCGAGTGGCGATTGGCCGCGCGTTATTAACCTCGCCTGAATTGCTGCTGCTCGATGAGCCGCTGGCCTCACTGGATATCCCGCGTAAACGCGAACTGCTGCCGTATCTGCAGCGCCTGGCGCGGGAAATCAATATCCCGATGTTGTACGTCAGCCACTCGCTCGAAGAGATCCTGCATCTGGCGGATAAAGTACTGGTGCTTGATGCGGGCTGCGTAAAAGCTTTTGGTCATCTCGAAGAGGTGTGGGGCAGCAGCGTGATGCATCCGTGGTTGCCCAAAGAGCAGCAAAGCAGCGTACTGAAAGTGACGGTTCTGGAACATCACCCGCATTATGCGATGACCGCACTTGCACTTGGCGACCAGCATTTGTGGGTCAATAAGCTGGATAAACCTTTGCAGGCTTCGTTACGCATACGGATTCAGGCATCGGACGTTTCGTTGGTTCTCCAGCCGCCGGTCAACAGCAGTATTCGTAACGTGTTGCGGGCAAAAGTGGCTCATTGTTATGACGATGAAGGGCAGGTTGAAGTGCAGCTTGAAGTGGGAACCCGGACGTTATGGGCGCGAATTAGCCCGTGGGCGAGGGACGAGCTGATGATTAAACCGGGGCAGTGGCTTTACGCACAAATCAAAAGCGTGTCGATTACCGCGTGATGTGACGTGATGTGACGTGATGTGAACTGTTGTCGGGTGACGCTTCGCTTACCCGACCTACAACTAAAACAGGGGTGTTGTAGGGTGGATAAGCGCAAGCGTCATCCACCACTATTCACCAGACTAAATCAAATACTGATAAATCGTCTGCGCAATACCGGTTTCAAGATTGGTTCCAATCACCAAATCGGCACGCGCTTTAATCGCTTCGTCGGCATTACCCATCGCGACACCCAGACCTGCGCTCTCAAGCATACTCAAGTCGTTAAAGTTATCGCCGAAGGCAATCACCTGGCTCATGGATAAACCCTGAGATTCAACCCATTGCGCTAAACGATTGCCTTTGCTGTTGCCGCGTTGAGCCACATCCACCTGATCATGCCATGACCACTCGCAAGACAGGCCAAGCTCGTGTTCCACCACCTGGGTGAAGTTCTGCAATTTCACCGTATCTTCATCAGTCAGTGCAAATTTCCAGATTGATTCCACTTCATGGGCAGCTTCACGCAGAGAATTGACATGACGGAACACCGGGCGCTGCTCTTCGGGTAGAGATTTAGCCCAATTTTCAGCACGTAAAACATGACCTGTAGTCTCCTGATACAGCATCGCATCATCGACGTACATGAGCCCATGAACGTTGTGGGCATCAAGCAAGTCAATCAATTGATTGGCTTGTTGAGGTTGCAAGGGATCCGACGAAAGAACCTTTTTTGCATGATAATCATACAAGTAAGTCCCATTACAGCAAATTGCAGGTGTATCCAGGGTCAGTGCCTGATAAAAAGGATGGATGGCAACGTGATGACGACCCGTCACAATGACAACTTTAAAGCCTGCGTCACGTGCACGCTGTAATGCTGTCAGTGATTCAGGAAGAATAGTTTTTTGCGGCGTGAGTAGGGTGCCGTCGAGATCAAGGGCGATTACGCGAAAAGTCATTTAGGGTTCCAGTCAAATTCAGAATCATAAGGCCTGTGCCGATGTTACACCCAAGATACTTCGAGTTGAAGGAAGGCAGCAAGTGAAGGGATCCGGATGAGCTTACTCGAGTAAGTGATTCGGGTGACTGAACGCAGACAACGCACCTGCAACTTGAAGTATGAAGGGGTACGCCGTTTGCATCGTTGTTCAAAATGGCAACACGAAGCGGCAAATGGCACTACCCTTGTGACTATTACTCAAGACGTTGGGAGGAAAGAGAACTCATGAAACAAACAGTCTATACCGCCAGCCCAGAAAGCCAGCAAATCCACGTATGGCAACTTAACGCCAGCGGCGAGTTAACCCTGGTGCAAGTGGTGGATGTTGCAGGGCAGGTTCAGCCGATGGTCATCAGCCCGGACAAACGCTATCTGTACGTCGGTGTGCGTCCTGAATTTCGCGTGATTGCTTACCGCATCGCGCCCGATGACGGCATGCTCACTGAAGCGGGTGTCACGGCGATCCCGGGTAGCCCAACGCACATTTCTACCGACCATCAAGGCCGCTTCCTGTTCAGCGCGTCTTACAATGCGGGCAGCGTAAGTGTTGTGAGCCTCGGCCACGATGGTTTACCGGGTGAAGTGGTTGAGCAAGTGGAAGGTTTAGAAGGTTGCCACTCTGCCAATATTTCCCCAGACAATCGTACTTTGTGGGTTCCTGCGCTTAAGCAAGACCGCATCTGCCAGTTTACCCTGTCTGACGACGGCCATCTGGTCGCGCAAACTCCGGCAGAAGTGACCACTGTTGAAGGGGCAGGCCCGCGCCACATGGTGTTCCATCCGAACCAGCAATACGGTTACTGCGTTAACGAACTGAACGGCTCTGTGGATGTGTGGGAACTGAAAAATGCTTACGGCAAAATTGAATGCGTGCAAACGCTGGATATCATGCCTCCTGGCTTCTCTGACACCCGTTGGGCGGCAGATATTCACATCACACCGGATGGTCGTCACCTGTACACCTGCGACCGTACCGCGAGCATCATCACGGTATTCAGCGTTTCTGAAGATGGCAGTGTGCTGGCGGTGGAAGGTTATCAGCCAACCGAAACCCAGCCACGTGGCTTCAATGTGGATCACTCTGGTAAATATTTGATTGCTGCAGGCCAGAAATCGCACCATATCGCGGTGTATGAAATCACCGGTGAGCAAGGTTTACTGGAAGAAAAAGGCCGTTATGCCGTAGGTCAGGGGCCGATGTGGGTGGTTATTAACGCTCACTAATCTATTGATGATGAGATAAAAAAACCTCGCGATTGCGAGGTTTTTTATTGTCTTAATCCTGACTGTCGGATGGCGCTAACGCTAATCGACCTGTAAAGACGGTGTAGTAGGGTGGATAAGCGCAAGCGCCATCCACCATTTTGACACTTATTTTACTGGGCAACGACCTGGCTACCAACGCCACGGTTGTTGAATTCCCACAGGCGGTTTGCGTTAGCATCATTCAGATCGCGCTGAATTTCACCTTTCTCGCCTTTGGTTCCGATATTACCAGCGAACGGACGTTTAGAACTGGCGGCATCACCCCACGGTTGCGCGGTGTTGAAACCTTCATTAATCACGCTGTCACGGATAACCACCTGGCCGTTTGACGTCTGGCCTGCGGAATAACCGTTTTCAGTGGCTTCCACATCCCAGGCACGACCCAGTTGTGCGACGTTATCACCGGCAGCAGAGAAGCGGCTGTTGATGGCCAGGAAACCGTAATAAATGTTTGGCAGTGTCGCAGGGGCAAACACAGTGCCTTCTTTGGTACGGCTGTTGACCAGGCGGAACTCGGTATTCTCAAACACCACCGCACCACGACCTGCAACCACATCCACATCACCTTCAATGTAGCTGTTGGTGACTAAGGTACGCGGTTGACGGTCAAGCAACAGACGGTTTTGAACATCGCTGTTAGTGACGAAGAAAGTATTCTGACGGCCCAAAAGGTGAACATTGTTCAGCTGAACTTTGTCGCCATCGGTACGCAGTGCGACAGCCTGATGATTACCGGCATCCACGCTGTCACCCAGGGTGTTGGCGATAGTCAGGTTTTGCAGCTGCAAACCACTGTTCTGTGACCAGACCGCAGCGGAACACATGATGCCTACCGTCGCGTTACGCTTGCTCTGGCAGCTATCAAACATGTACCACGCAGGTTTACCCGGCATATATTTACCCGCTGGGTTAACCGCACGACGCCAGGTGTTAACGTCGATTTCAGAGTCCAGAGGCATGGTGATTTTCACATCGCTGGCATTGTCTGTGGTGCCGTATAACGTCACGCTACCCGAACCCGCCGGGATATAAACCGTACCGGCATATTCGCCCGGCTCAATCGCAATATACTGGCGGGTGTTGCTGTGTTTCATCATGGCTGCATCAACGGCCGCCTGAATAGATGTGTGCGTCACACCCTGGCCGCCCGCGGCACCCACCACAAAATCAGGTTGCTGAGGAATGCGAATAGACGACGGTGCCCAGGGCGCTTCATCTTTATTCTTAGATGAGAAGTAGCGCGCCTGTACAAAGTTCTGCGCTTCATCGGACGATAAAATCGGACGAGATTGAGTACCTGGCGCCGCTTGAGTAGAAGGGCGTTCATCAGGGGGTGTTGAACTACAGGCTGAGAGCGCCACAGCAAAAGCGAGCACAGCTGCCCGACGAGAAACAGAGAAAGTGTTCAAGGGTTGCTCCTTGCAGTGCAAGTTTAAAAGGGGATCTTAAAGCCTGCTTTTTTATACTAAGTTGAGCGAAACGGGAAGCCGATTGTTGAAATCGGCTTCATAAAGACAGGATTAATTAAACTTTGCGGTAATAGAGGCGCTGCCTAATGCGTGGAAATGGACGTTAAAACCGACCATTGCGCCAGAAGCGGTCTCACCGACATCGAGCTTTTCAACGTCCAGCGCGTAAACGGTGAAAATGTAGCGATGTGATTCCCCTTTAGGTGGCGCAGCTCCTCCGTAACCGGATTGTCCAAAATCGGTCCAGGTTTCCACTGCCGGTTCTGGCAATTCAGCAATGCCTGAGCCTGCACCCTGGGGCAACACACGGGTATCGGCTGGAAGGTTAATCACCACCCAATGCCACCAGCCTGAACCGGTTGGCGCATCAGGATCGTAACAGGTGACGACAAAACTTTTCGTCCCTGCCGGAACATCGTCCCAGGCTAAGTGCGGGGAAATGTTATCGCCATCGTATCCCATGCCATTAAAGACCTGGCGCCAGGGAAGTTTATCCCCTTCTTTGAAGTCCTGGCTTATCAGTTTCATAGCTGCTCCTGATGGTTAGAGATTCAGTAACTTCAATAATTCTTCAGCAGCAATAGTTGACGAAGCAGGGTTTTGACCAGTGACCAGATGCCCGTCAACCACCGCAAACTCGCCCCAATCATCAGTGCGCTCATACAGCCCGCCGGCTTTTTTCAGCTCGTCTTCCACCAAAAATGGCACCACAGCCGTTAAGCCAACGCCTTCTTCTTCACTATTGGTAAAGCCTGTCACCCGTTTGCCTTTCACCAGCGGTGTTCCATCAGGCCTGGTCACGTGACGCAAAACCCCTGGTGCATGGCATACCGCAGCAACAGGTTTCCCGGCGGCCCAAAACTGCTCAATCAATTTGATCGAATGTTTATCTTCTGCCAGATCCCAGAGTGGACCGTGGCCGCCTGGGTAGAACACGGCGTCAAAATCGACTATACGGACGTTTTCCAGTTTTTCGGTATTGGCTAACAGTTTTTGGGCGGCTTCATCACTGCGGAAACGGCGGGTTTCATCGGTTTGCGCATCGGGCTCATCGCTTTTTGGATCAAGCGGCGGCTGCCCACCTTTAGGTGAGGCAAGAGTGATATTCACGCCGGCATCGCGAAAGACGTAATAGGGCGCGGCAAACTCCTCAAGCCAAAAGCCTGTGGGTTTGCCGGTGTTACCCAGTTGATTGTGCGAGGTTAAAACCATGAGGATTTTCATATGACTCTCCCTTTAGGGCGTGAAACGATCCTCGAAGTGTAGTGCATCAACGGGCGGCTTGCTGGCGCTCAGCTTTTGAAAAATGCAGGATTTTCCACCGCATCCGCCACCGCTTGTATCAGTTTTGCCAGCTGCTCATGGGTGATGACGTACGGTGGCATCAGGTAAATCAGGCGCCCGAAAGGCCGGATCCACACACCTTGTTCCACAAAGAACGCCTGAAGTGCCGCCATATCGACCGGATGATGTGTCTCCACTACGCCAATCGCGCCAAGCACTCGCACATCCGCCACGTGCTCACAGTTCTGCAAAGGTTTAAGCCCCACCAATAACTGCGCTTCCAGGGCCTTCACTTGCTGTTGCCACTCACCCGATTCCAGCAACGCGAGGCTTTCGGTCGCCACCGCGCAGGCTAATGGATTACCCATAAACGTCGGGCCATGCATAAAGCATCCGGCCTCGCCATTGCTGATGGTGTCGGCCACCAGGCGCGTGGTCAGCGTGGCAGAAAGTGTCATTGTGCCGCCCGTCAGCGCTTTCCCCAGACACAAAATATCTGGCGAAATGCCCGCATGTTCGCAGGCAAACAGTTTGCCGGTGCGACCAAAGCCCGTGGCTATCTCATCGGCAATCAGCAAAATCCCTTCACGGTCACACATGCGACGAATGCGCTTGAGCCATTCAGGATGATAGAAACGCATTCCACCGGCGCCCTGAACGATCGGCTCAAGAATAACGGCGGCGATTTCATGACGATGGGCCGCCATTAAACGGGCAAAAGGCACGATGTCCATCTCATCCCATTCATCGTCAAAGCGGCAATGGGGCGCAGGCGCAAACAGGTGCTCAGGAAGATAACCCTGCCACAAACTGTGCATCGAATTATCAGGATCGCAAACCGACATCGCGCCGAAGGTATCGCCATGATAACCGTGGCGGAAGGTGAGAAATTGCTGGCGGGGCTCGCCTTTAGCATGCCAGTACTGCAATGCCATTTTCATCGCCACTTCAACAGCAACGGAGCCGGAGTCGGCAAGGAAAACGCATTCAAGATTTTCCGGCGTCATGGCGACCAGTTTCCGGCACAACGCCACCGCAGGTGGGTGCGTGATACCGCCAAACATCACATGTGACATCTTTTCAATCTGGTCTTTCATCGCCTGGTTCAGGCGCGGGTGATTGTAACCATGAATGGCCGCCCACCAGGATGACATCCCATCAACAAGGGCTTTACCATCAGCAAGTTGCAGTTCGCAGCCCGATGCCGCTACCACCGGATAAACCGGTAAAGGTTGGGTCATGGAAGTGTACGGGTGCCAGATGTGTTGTTGGTCGAACGCTAAATCAGCAGGGGTCATAGGGTGACTTGTAAACCAATTGAAAAAGATTTAGGTTTACAAGTATAACGTCAATCAATGGCTAACAACACCCTTTTTGGAGACGCCCAATGGCTCACCACGCGCGCTGGTCAATGTCGCAGGTCACTGCTTTATTTGAAAAACCGTTCCTTGAACTGATGTTTGAGGCGCAACAAGTTCACCGTCAGCACTTCGATCCTCGTCATGTTCAGGTCAGTACCTTGCTGTCGATTAAAACTGGCGCGTGTCCGGAAGACTGCAAATATTGCCCGCAAAGTGCGAGATACAAAACCGGTCTGGCATCCGAACGCCTGATGGAAGTTGAGCAAGTTCTGGACTCGGCGCGTAAAGCTTTGAAAGCGGGATCGACGCGTTTTTGCATGGGCGCTGCCTGGAAAAACCCTAACGATCGTGACATGCCGTATCTTGAGCAAATGGTACAAGGCGTGCGCGAAATGGGTCTGGAAACCTGTATGACGCTGGGCACGCTCACCGAGGCACAAGCGCAGCGCCTCGGGGCGGCAGGCCTTGATTACTACAACCACAACCTCGATACCTCCCCAGAATTTTACGGCAATATTATCACTACGCGCACCTATCAGGAGCGTCTGGACACGCTCGACAAAGTGCGTGATGCCGGCATCAAAGTCTGCTCCGGCGGTATTGTTGGGTTGGGTGAAAGTGTGACCGATCGCGCCGGATTATTGCTGCAACTCGCCAATCTGCCGACGCCACCAGAAAGCGTGCCAATCAATATGCTGGTGAAGGTGAAAGGCACACCAATGGCGGATAATGAGGACGTCGATGCGTTTGATTTTATTCGCACAATAGCTGTGGCGCGCATCATGATGCCAGAGTCATTCGTGCGCCTTTCTGCCGGTCGCGAGCAGATGAGCGAGCAAACTCAGGCCATGTGTTTCATGGCGGGTGCTAACTCCATCTTCTACGGCTGCAAACTGCTTACTACGCCAAATCCGGAAGAAGACAAAGATCTGCAATTGTTCCGCAAACTGGGGCTAAACCCACAGCAAACCACCACCCATGCGGGTGATAACGAACAACAGCAGCAACTGACCGAGCAATTGCTCTCAGCGGATACGGAGAATTACTACAACGCGGCGGCTGTATGAGCTGGCAGCAACGTATCGACCGCGCGCTTGAGCAACGGCGCGCGAACGACAGTTTCCGTATTCGCCATGTGAATCATCAAGGTAGTGGGCGCTACCTGGTAAAAAATGACACCCGATACCTGAATTTTTCCAGTAATGACTACCTGGGAATGAGTCACCATGCGGACGTGATCCAGGCCTGGCAGCAAGGGGCCGAGCACTACGGTGTCGGCAGTGGCGGTTCCGGGCACGTCACGGGCTACCATCAGGCTCATCAACAATTTGAGCAGCAGCTTGCGGACTGGCTTGGGTACCCACGGGCGCTGCTGTTTATCTCCGGTTTTGCGGCGAATCAGGCATTAATTGCGGCGCTCACTGAAAAATCGGACCGGATTATTGCCGATAAACTCAGCCACGCTTCGCTTCTGGAAGCCGCCATGCATAGCCCGGCGCAACTGCGACGTTTTGCGCATAACGACGTGCAATCGCTGCAAACGTTGCTGGCGCAACCCAATGATGGTCAACAACTGGTGATTACCGAAGGGGTCTTCAGCATGGATGGCGATGCCGCACCATTGGCTGAAATCGCTCAGGCCAGCCGTGAGGCTGGATCATTACTCATGGTCGACGATGCGCATGGCATCGGGGTTGTCGGGCAAGAAGGGCGGGGAAGTTGCGACCTGCAACAGATCAAGCCTGATTTACTGGTCGTGACCTTCGGGAAAGCCTTCGGTGCCAGCGGTGCGGCGGTGCTGTGCAGTGAATCGGTAGCGGATTATCTGCTGCAATTTGCCCGCCATCTCATTTACAGCACGTCAATGCCGCCTGCTCAGGCGTGCGCGTTAACCGCTGCACTGCAGGTGATTCGACGTGATGATGAAAGACGTGCGCAATTGCAGGCCAATATCGCTCACTTCCGGTCTGGAGCCGAAAAGTTACCGCTGAAATTAATGGCCTCGCAGACGGCCATCCAGCCTCTGATTGTGGGGGAGAATCAGGCCGCGGTGAATCTTGCTGCTACGCTTCGCGAGCGCGGTTTCTGGCTGACGGCAATCCGCCCGCCAACGGTTCCACAAGGGACGGCGCGGCTGCGTGTGACGCTGACCGCAAGTCATACCCGTGACGATATCGACAGGCTTCTGGAGGCGCTAAATGACGCAATGGGTTAATAAAGCCGCCGTCGCAGCTGCATTTGGACGCGCGGCCACCACTTATGACAGCCATGCCGAACTGCAGCGCAACAGTGGCGAATTACTGACTGACATGCTCAAAGGGCGCAGTATCACCACGATGCTGGATGCCGGATGTGGCACCGGCTGGTACAGCCGTGCATGGCGCGAAAAAGGCTGCCATGTGACGGCACTGGATCTCTCACCCGCGATGCTGAGTTATGCGGCACAGCTCGGGTCAGCAGACTGTTATCTCGAAGGCGACATCGAGTCTATCGCACTGCCTGATGAGCAGGTTGATTTGGCCTGGAGCAACCTCGCTGTGCAATGGTGCAACGATTTGCGCGACGGTTTGAGTGAGCTTTATCGCATCACCCGCCCGGGAGGATGTGTGGCATTTACCACTCTTGCCGCGGATTCATTAAGTGAGCTTCATACCGCGTGGCACGCGGTGGATGATCGCGCTCATGCAAATCAGTTTCTCCCGCTTGAGCAGATTCAGGATGCCTGCGAAGGCTGGCGTTTCTCCCTGCAAGTTCATGAAATTAGCCAGTTTTATCCAACTGTGATGAGTGCCATGCAGTCGCTTAAAGGCATTGGCGCAACGCATCTGCATGACGGACGCAAAGCGTCATTGATGACTCGCCAGCAATTGCAAAAATTAAGTCTCGCCTGGCCGCAAAAAGAGGGGCAATTCCCTCTGACCTGGCAGCTCGTTTGTGGAGTAATAGAACGTGATTAAAAGATGGTTTGTGACCGGAACCGATACCGAAGTGGGTAAAACCGTCGCCAGTTGCGCATTGCTGCAAGCCGCGTCGCAGGCGGGGTACCGCACCGTAGGTTATAAACCGGTGGCCTCGGGTAGCGAAATGACAGCTGAAGGTATTCGTAACAGCGATGCGCTGGCGTTGCAGCGCAATAGCAGCGTCAAATTAGACTACCAACAGGTCAATCCGTTTGCCTTTCTGGAGCCGACATCGCCGCACATCGTGAGTGCGGAAGAAAATCGACCTATTGAGTTATCACAAATATCCGCCGGGCTCGAAGCGCTTTCAACGCATGCGGATTGGTTACAGGTTGAAGGCGCGGGAGGCTGGTTTACGCCGCTTTCCCCGACCGCCACTTTCGCTGATTGGGTTATTCAGGAGCAGTTGCCCGTCATTCTGGTTGTCGGGGTGAAACTGGGTTGCATTAATCATGCAATGCTGACGGCACATGCGGTGCAAACTGCCGGGCTGCATCTGGCTGGTTGGATTGCCAACGACGTTCAGCCCACCGGGAAACGCCACGCAGAATACATCGCTAAATTGCGCGAAGTTTTACCGGCCCCCCTGTTGGGAGAAATTCCGTTTTGCCCGCAACTTAATGAGAAAACACCCCTCGGTCATCATCTGGATATTTCGCCTCTTTCGGCATAACTCGCATATCTTATGTTCATTTCTGCAACGCCCGAGAAATTTTTCGGGCGCTCTTCCTGTTGCCGTTAATTGTCTATTGTTCTGCTTTGAACATTAAACCGATGCGAGTAGATTACCTCCTTAATTCTTGTTGTCATGTGACAACTTTTTTGAGAGTATGCTCAGGAGGTTTTATGAAGCGGCGCATGCACCCTGATAAAGACATTGAAGCAGCATTAAGTTATGCCGAATGTCAGGGTTGGAAAGTAAGGCCAGGCGGTTCGCATTGTTGGGGAAAGATATTTTGTCCATGGAATGAGAAAGCCTGCCGCTGCGGGGAGTTTTGTATTAGTTGCATCTGGAGTACACCGCGCAGCGCCCACAACCATGCGAGGCAAATACGTCGTGTCGTTGATAACTGCAGTCAGCAAGGCACGCCGCCCGTTATCAGGCATTAAGTTTCAAGGAGCAGAACATGTCAGAATTTAGTTTCACATTGATATTTACCTTACCAGAAAAGGGTCAGGATCCGGGCGAGTGGGTCGAGGCATTAGGCGCACAAGGCTGTGATGACGCGCTGGTTGGCGTGGGTGTGACCGGGCGCATTGCGTTGAATTTCATGCGTGAAGCGCAAGAGGCAAAGCAGGCCGTAGTGTCCGCCATCAAAGATGTAAAACGTATTATCCCAGGTGTGGAACTGGTCGAAGTGATGCCTGATTTGGTTGGGCTAACAGATATTGCCGAACTGCTGGGTTTTTCGCGCCAGTATATGCGCAAAGTGATGGTCAGCCGGGATGCATTCCCTCAACCCGTACATGACGGTAAAACCGCTATCTGGCATCTGGAGCCCGTGTTGCGCTGGATGCGTGAAGCTGGGGTGTCTAAAGTTCCTTTGCCGCTGGTGGAGCTCTCAGCCGTGACACGGCAATGCAATTTGCAACGGGAGCTCGCCGATCTCGATAAAGATGTACAGAAGCAGCTCGGGCAGTTGTGACGGCAGAATGCTGATTTCTATTCTGGCCGTCAGCTGGCACTCCATCATGGGTCAATCCAACTGGAAACCAGCTTGTCGTCGAGCAGTGTGACATTTCCCTGAGCGACGTTACGTCCACGGTGCAGCAAGCAGAAGCGGTCTGCCACACGACGAATAAACGATAATCGTTGCTCGACCAACAGGATAGTCAGCCCAAAGTCACGACTTAACCGGCGAATAATATTACCGAGATCATTAATAAATCGCTGGCCGCTACCGAAAGTAGGCTCATCCAGAATCAGCAGTTTCGGTTCGGTCACCAGCGCCCTGGCTAATGCCAGTTGCTGCTGAAGATCCCCTGACAACTCACCGCCACGCGCGTGGCGCAAGCCATAAAGTTCAGGGAACAATTCGTAAATCATTGATGGGATAGCGCGCGTCTTTACGCGAGCGGCTAACAAGGCAATTTGCAGGTTTTCTTCAACGCTCAGTTGGGAAAAAATGCGTCTGTCCTGGGCGACGTAACTCATCCCGAGTGCCGCTCTGCCTTCAATAGGCTGGGTCAGTAAATCTTGTGGTGGGAGCCCTGCCTCAAGCCAGGTCATACTGCCACTCTGTACTGGCAAGTAACCGGTGATGCAGTTAACCAGCGTTGTTTTACCCATCCCTGGTGCACCCAGCACACAGGTGCATTCGCCTGGCGTTAGCTCAAGATCCAGATTCCACAGAATATGGCTATCACCATAAAACTGATTAACCGCTCGCAGACTCAACATCGATATTCTCCTTAAGAACTCGCAGTGACTTCCGCTATTCGACATAGCTTGGGTATGGGGCAAGTTAATCAGTGCAATTCCCTTGCCACTAACCCTTTTACACGCCGGAACATTGCAACTTTGAGAAAAGACTCATGAAAAAGGTTGAAGAAAGTGTTGTCGTCTACGACTCGATATACCTGATGCACTTTGTCAGTGCCTGGTCGCAGGGTGGTTTGGTGCAATGCCATCGGGCTGCGCTATAAGAATGCGCAATTCGTGAGCAGGATCATAAGAAATGACATGCCGCTTACGGATAAAAAAGGGGAAAAAATAATGCTGAAAAATATTTTTTGAGCCCGGCATAGAGATTTTAGGGTTTTTTGCGGTCTGCGCTGCAAAAGGCCTGAGAGCAGTTATCCACTATTCCTGTGGATAACCATGTGCATTAGAGTTAGAAAACTTGCGGTAAGCGACGGCTGGCGCGGGTTACGCATGAATTGGCGCGAAACCAGACTTTTACAAATAACTGTTTAAAATTAACGAGTTGAATAAAATCAATCGCTGCCATGAAAGTGCATCAGAAGTTCCTTACGCTTTTATGACACTGCTTGACAATTGTTAAAAGGTAAAAAAATCTGGGGATAACCATTTAGGTCAGCTGAAATCTCTGAAAGAGGGTAGTTTTACCTTCCAACGAGACGGCAGCGAGGGGCATTATCATAAATGCGGGTGCAAGGAACTGGTTTTTCATCCAGTATCTTTTTCTGGCAAAATTTCTTGTGCCGAGTAAAATTATCCTCCGGCCCGCTCGTTTCTTCATCAGGTAGCCTCTTCATGAGTAAAGCGTTCAAACTAAATTCAGCATTCAAACCTTCTGGCGATCAGCCTGAGGCCATACGCCGCCTTGAAGAGGGTCTACAAGACGGGCTTGCCCATCAAACGCTTTTAGGTGTGACGGGTTCCGGTAAGACCTTTACCGTGGCGAATGTGATTGCTGATTTGCAACGCCCCACCATGGTGCTGGCACCCAACAAAACACTGGCCGCGCAGTTGTATGGCGAGATGAAAGAGTTCTTTCCGGATAATGCGGTTGAGTTTTTTGTCTCGTATTACGATTACTACCAGCCAGAAGCCTACGTTCCGAGTTCCGATACCTTTATCGAAAAAGACTCTTCGGTGAACGAACATATCGAGCAGATGCGACTGTCCGCCACCAAAGCATTACTCGAAAGACGCGATGTGATTGTGGTCGCTTCGGTGTCGGCGATATACGGCCTGGGTGACCCTGACCTCTATCTGAAAATGATGCTCCATCTCACCAAAGGGATGATCATCGATCAGCGTTCTATTTTGCGTCGTTTGACCGAACTGCAATACACCCGTAATGACCAGGCTTTCCAGCGCGCGACCTTCCGTGTGCGTGGCGAAGTCATCGACATCTTCCCGGCTGAGTCGGACGATTTAGCGTTACGTGTAGAGTTGTTTGATGAAGAAGTGGAACGTCTTTCACTGTTTGACCCGCTGACCGGGCAAATAGACCAGGTGATTCAGCGCTTCACTATTTACCCAAAATCGCACTATGTCACGCCGCGTGAACGTATTGTGCAAGCCATGGAAGAGATTAAGGTTGAACTGGCTGACCGCAAAAAGGTCTTGCTGGCGAACAACAAACTACTTGAAGAGCAGCGCTTGTCGCAACGTACTCAGTTTGATTTAGAGATGATGAACGAACTGGGCTACTGCTCCGGGGTAGAAAACTACTCGCGGTTCTTGTCTGGCCGTGGCCCTGGTGAGCCGCCTCCGACACTTTTCGATTATCTGCCAGCCGATGGCCTGCTCATCGTCGACGAATCCCACGTCACCATTCCGCAAATCGGCGGCATGTACAAAGGTGATCGGGCGCGTAAAGAAACATTGGTCGAGTATGGCTTCCGTCTGCCTTCGGCGCTGGATAACCGCCCGCTGAGATTTGAAGAGTTTGAAGCGCTGGCTCCGCAAACCATTTATGTGTCTGCAACGCCGAGCAATTATGAATTAGAGAAGTCCGGCGGCGATGTTGTCGACCAGGTTGTCAGACCAACGGGCTTGCTGGATCCGATTATTGAAGTGCGTCCTGTTGGGACTCAGGTTGATGACCTGCTTTCTGAGATACGCAAACGCGTTGAAATTAACGAGCGCGTTTTGGTCACAACACTGACCAAGCGTATGGCAGAAGACTTAACCGAGTATCTTGAAGAGCATGGCGAGCGGGTGCGCTATCTGCACTCAGACATTGATACCGTTGAGCGTATGGAAATCATCCGTGATTTGCGCCTTGGTGAGTTCGACGTGCTGGTGGGTATCAACTTGCTACGTGAGGGGTTGGATATGCCTGAAGTATCGCTGGTGGCGATTCTGGATGCCGATAAAGAGGGCTTCCTGCGCTCCGAACGTTCACTCATTCAGACCATTGGCCGTGCAGCACGTAACATCAACGGCAAAGCCATTTTGTATGGTGACAAAATCACCCCATCCATGGCGAAGGCGATTGGTGAAACAGAACGTCGTCGTGAGAAACAGCAGCGTTACAACGAAGAAAATGGCATTACACCGCAAGGGTTGAACAAAAGAGTCGTTGATGTTCTGCAACTTGGCGAAGGGATGGCGAAAACCAAAGGCCGCCTGAAGAGCAAAGCTCGCAGCGTGATTGAAGATGATGAAATCATTCTGACACCGAAAGCGCTGCAACAGAAAATTCATCAGCTGGAAGGCAAGATGCTTGAGCATGCGCAGAATCTGGAGTTTGAAGAAGCAGCGCAGATCCGTGACCAATTGCATCAATTGCGGCAGTTGTTTATTGCGGCATCGTAATGCGTTGTCGAATGGCGCTGGCGCTTATCCGACCTACCAGAGGTAAGGTGGAAAAGTAGTAGGGTGGATGCTAGCGTCATCCACCCTTGTTGCCCGTTATTTCGAAATGATTTCCTACCCCAATTGCTGGATAGCTTTTTCCAGCGCCTGGCGCAGCAAATGCCGGTCGTGGCGATAACGAATATCGCAGGCTTCCAGAGGCTCCTGAATCACCACACGATCGGTGATTTCTGAAACATCCACCTGTGGGCCGACTACCACCGCATCAATGATGCGCTTACCGACACGCTGCTCCATGATATCCAGCGTTTGCCCGAGCGACAGGCTGGCGGCTGCGGTACTTAATTCTTTGCCCAAGTTCCCGATGAACACCACAGGTGCCGGAGTGCGGCGCAGCGCCTGGTCCATATCTTCCAGTAATAGCAACGGCATCAGGCTGGTATAGAAACTCCCCGGGCCAATCAAAATCAGATCAGCTTCAGCTATCGCCTGCACCGCTTCGCGGGTGGCATGGGCTTTCGGATATAACGACAGCTCCTGCGGTGGCGAAGAAAGCTGATCAATATTCACCTCACCGTAAATAAAATGGCCGTCTGCGTCGGTGGCCATCAAATCCACTGGCTGCTCGGACATCGGAATCAAAAACGCATCCACCTTAAGCAGGTTACGAATGAGATTAATGGCTTCCAAAGGCCGCACGCTTAGGTGGTCTAGCGCCTTTAACATCAGATTTCCGAGGTTATGTCCGGAAAGTTCGCCATTACCGCCAAAACGATACTCAAACATCGCCGAAGCTACGCTCTGTTCAGTAATTAACTGATTTAAACAGTTGCGCATATCGCCCCAGGCAATGCCGCCTTCAGAGCGTCTGATTCGCCCGGTAGAACCGCCATTGTCCGTGGTAGTCACAATACCGGTTAAACGTGAACCTAAAGAGGAGAGGGATGACATAACCCTCCCCAGACCGTGTCCACCGCCGAGAGCAACCACTCGGTCCAAATCCGCAAACGTACGATTGCGCATAACTATTCCTTATGACGAACTATCGAAATAAGGTAGCGTAAAAGATCTCAAAATACGATTCAGGCTCAAGGGTTAATGATGTATATCAATGCAAAAGATCACTTTTCGCGTAGTCTGTTGCGAAATTGAGCGATTAGTTCGTTATGTATGTAATTATATAGCGAAACATGGTATGGCGCATAACGTCATCACGCGCTACTATCGCCATAGTCGTCATTTTTCCATCCGCAGAGGTGTTGGCTGCGGCTTGAATGATGATGGATACAACACACACTAAGCCTCTGGACCTAAGTCGAAAGATACGGTGCTTTGGCCGTGACCTTGAGTCACCAGGGTGCAGAAAGAAATGCCTGCATCTCCCGTATTTGGAAGGTGTACATGGCTACCCAACTTACAGACGCTTACGCTCGTAAGTTTTTTTACCTGCGTCTGTCTATTACCGACGTTTGCAATTTTCGTTGCAACTATTGTCTGCCCGACGGCTACAAGCCTCATGGTGTGGCAAATAAAAGTTTCCTCAACGTCGATGAAATTCGCCGCGTCACGCGCGCTTTTGCTGCCCTTGGTACTGAAAAAGTACGTCTGACGGGGGGCGAACCCTCTTTGCGTAAAGACTTCACTGACATCATCGCCGCGGTGCGTGAGAATCCTGGGATTCGCCAGATTGCCATGACCACCAACGGTTATCGCCTTGCTCGGGATATCCAGCAATGGCGTGATGCCGGCCTTACGGCGGTGAACGTCAGCGTGGATAGCCTCGACGCTCGCCAGTTCCATGCCATCACCGGGCAGGATAAATTCCGTCAGGTCATGGAAGGCATTGATGCCGCATTCACCGCCGGATTTGAGCGCGTCAAAGTCAATACCGTGCTGATGCGAGGGGTGAATCACCACGAACTTGACACCTTCCTTGCGTGGATCAAACCGCGTCCTATTCAGTTGCGCTTCATCGAGTTGATGGAAACCGGCGACGGCGGTGAATTGTTCCGCAAACACCACATTTCAGGCAAAACCATCCGCGATCAGCTGCTGGCTCGCGGCTGGGTACATCAGCTTCGCAGCCGCAGCGATGGCCCCGCACAAGTCTTCTGCCACCCGGATTACCAGGGTGAAATCGGCCTAATCATGCCCTATGAAAAAGACTTCTGTGCCAGCTGTAATCGCCTGCGCGTGTCGTCGGTTGGTAATTTGCATCTGTGTTTATTTGGCGACCACGGCATTTCACTGCGTGATTTGCTGGCCGATGACGGGCAAATCGACGCGCTCGAAGCGCGTATTGCCGAAGCGTTGACCCACAAAAAACAGACCCATTTCCTGCATGACGGTGAGACCGGCATCACCCAGAACCTGTCCTACATTGGCGGGTAAAATCACATACCCAGTTTAAAGGGAACATAACAATGAGCCAGACGAGCAGCGAATTTATTCCGGTGCATATCGCCATTCTGACTGTTTCAAGCCGTCGCGGTGAAGACGACGACACTTCAGGTCATTATCTACGCGAAGCCGCGACTGACGCGGGCCACAAAGTCGTCGCCAAAGCGATTGTGAAAGAAAACCGCTACGCCATTCGCGCGCAGGTTTCCCAATGGGTTGCTGATGACGAAGTGCAGGTTGTGCTAATTAACGGCGGCACCGGTTTTACCGATGGCGACCAGGCTCCGGAAGCGTTGTTACCGTTGTTTGACCGGGAAATAGAAGGTTTTGGTGAAGTCTTCCGCATGCTCTCTTTTGAAGAAATCGGCACATCGACGCTGCAATCTCGCGCACTGGCCGGTATCGCGAACCGCACACTGATTTTCGCCATGCCGGGTTCCACCAAAGCTTGCCATACCGCGTGGGAAAATATCATCCAGCCACAACTGGATGCCCGCGTGCGCCCTTGTAATTTCCACCCACATCTCAAGAAATAAATTATGTCGCAACTGACTCATATTAATGCCGCTGGCGAAGCGCACATGGTCGATGTCTCCGCTAAAGCTGAAACCGTGCGTGAAGCGCGTGCCGAAGCGTTTATCACCATGGAAGCCGAAACGCTCGCGATGATTATTGAAGGCAGTCATCATAAAGGTGATGTATTTGCCACCGCGCGAATCGCCGGTATCCAGGCCGCTAAACGCACCTGGGATTTGATCCCGCTTTGCCATCCGCTGATGCTCAGCAAAGTCGAAGTGAATCTGGCCGCTGAGCCCGAACATAATCGTGTGCGTATCGAATCTGTCTGCCGCCTGACGGGCAAAACCGGTGTTGAAATGGAAGCGCTAACGGCGGCGTCGGTTGCGGCGTTAACCATCTACGACATGTGCAAAGCGGTGCAGAAAGATATGGTGATTGGCCCGGTTCGTCTGCTGGCGAAAAGCGGCGGCAAATCTGGCGATTTTAAGGCGGATACTAATGATTAATGTCCTGTTTTTTGCTCAGGTGCGTGAATTGGTTGATTGCGACCATCTGCAACTGGACGCCACTTTTAGTGATGTTGAACAACTGCGCCAGAATCTGGCCGCGAAAAGCGAACGCTGGGCGCTTGCGTTAGAGTCCGGCAAACTGCTGGCCGCCGTCAACCAGACGCTGGTGAGTTTTGATCACCCGCTTAACGACGGTGACGAAGTCGCTTTCTTCCCTCCGGTCACGGGAGGTTAAAATGGACAATACCCGAATTCGCGTCAGCCCCGAGAATTTCAACGTCGGCGATGAGTACCAGTGGCTCGCACAGTGTGATGAAGACGGTGCTGTGGTGACGTTTACTGGCAAAGTGCGGAATCACAATCTTGGCGACAGTGTCAGCGCATTAACACTCGAGCATTATCCTGGAATGACAGAAAAAGCACTGGCAGAAATTGTCGAGGAAGCGCGTCAGCGCTGGCCGCTGCAACGTGTCAGTGTGATTCACCGGATTGGTGAGTTATGGCCCGGAGATGAAATTGTCTTCGTGGGTGTGACCGGTGCGCATCGTAGTTCTGCGTTCGAATCCGCACAATTCATTATGGATTATCTGAAAACGCGAGCCCCGTTCTGGAAGCGCGAAGCCACGGCTGACGGCGATCGCTGGGTAGAAGCTCGCGATACCGATAAGCAAGCGGCCAAACGCTGGTAACGGGCACCTTCACGCAGTTGTGTTAATCTTAAGGTACAGGCCTTCGAGCCTGAAATTCGGTCAACGTAATTAACTTAAGGAAGCATCATGGATCGATTCCCACGCTCAAATGACACTATCGTCCAGCAGGCCCGTACTGGCTTGCAGGCCTATATGGCACAAGTTTACGGCTGGATGACCTGCGGCTTGTTACTGACGGCATTTGTCGCCTGGTATGCGGCAAATACGCCAGCCGTGATGGAATTTGTCTTTTCCAGCAAAATCACTTTCTTCGGCTTGATCATCGTGCAACTGGGGCTGGTATTTGTGCTCTCCGGCATGGTGCATAAGCTCAGCGCGGGTATGGCAACCAGCTTGTTTATGCTGTACTCAGCCCTCACTGGCTTAACGCTTTCCAGCATTTTTATCGTCTACACCTATTCATCCATCGCCAGTACGTTCGTGGTGGCCGGCGGGATGTTCGGTGCGATGAGCCTGTATGGCTACACCACCAAGCGTGACCTGAGCGGTTTCGGGAATATGCTGTTTATGGCGCTGATTGGTATCGTGCTGGCTTCACTGGTGAACATCTGGCTCAAAAGCACGGCGTTAATGTGGGCGGTGACGTATATCGGCGTAATCGTGTTTGTTGGTCTGACGGCTTATGACACCCAGAAGCTGAAAAACATTGGCGAGCAAATTGATACCCGTGATACGCAAACTATGCGCAAGTACTCCATCCTTGGAGCGCTGACGCTGTATCTCGACTTCATCAACCTGTTCCTGATGCTGCTGCGTATTTTCGGTAATCGCCGCTAATTGATAAAGAGATGTCGGGTGACGCTTCGCTTACCCGACCTACGAATAGATCACTCGTAGGGTGGATAAGCGAAGCGTCATCCACCATTTATTCAGGTGTTTTCTTCCATTCTCTTCTCGTTTTTCACCCGCATCTTCTTCGCCCGACTCTCCAGCCATAAATAACACACCATCGCCAGCAGCAACGGGGCAATAAAGTACAGCAAGCGGTAAGCCAGAAGCGCGGCAATAATGGTGCCGTTCTTGATATGCTCGCCAGCAAGCAAGGCGATAAAAACGGCCTCCAGCACGCCGATCCCTGCAGGAATATGCACAATCACTCCGACAATACTGCTGACCAATAGCACGCCTAACACGAAGAAATAATTAATTTCCTGTCCCAGTAACAGCCAGATAATCGCCCCCATCACCATCCAGTTTGAACTTGAAACGGCCAGTTGAATCACGGCGAATTTGAACGACGGCAGTACCAGACGCTGGCCTTTGATCGTCATGTGACGATGCTTAGCAAAGGCACAAAACCACAGATAAACCGCAATAATCACCAGTAGCACGCCACCTAAAATACGCAGCGTGGTTTCATCGATGTACCAGTGATCCGGTAATTGCACCACGCCCGCGGTAAAAATCACCCCCGCCAGCAGAATGTAACCCAGCCAGTTAGTCGAAATGCTTAATGAAAAGATGCGGGTAATGGTGGCGCTGGGCAGCCCAAGGCGCGAATAAAGCCGATAGCGCATGCCAATCCCGCCCACCCAGGTACTGAGCGTCAGGTTGAAGGCATAACAGATAAACGACACCAGCATCACTTGTCGCTTAGCCAATTTATGCCCGCAGTAGGCGCGCGCTAACAGATCGTAGCAGCCATAAATCAGGTAACTCAGAATGACCAGACCGACCGCGCTAAACAGCGCAGTGCGGTTGTAGTTGCGAATAACTTGCCACACTTCCTGCCAGTCAACTTTCGTTGCATACACCACCAGCAGCACGATAACGGCAATAAAAAATAGCCAGGTGAGGATTTTTTTTGCTTTGCGCCATTTTGGATGGGAATGCGACATTAATATTTCACTCCCGGATTATCTGTCTCAACCCGGTCCTGGGTTTCTAGCTGCGGCTGGGCTGGAGGCATTACTTGAGCAAGTTTTGGTGTATGCGCGGGCAGCCAACCCACCATCGCCGGGAAGTGGCGCAAAAAGTGGAACGCCAGCACGCTTTTACCCAGATTCCACCATGTGCGTTTAGGGATCATGGTCTCATCAACCGATTTGCAGTCCTGGGTAATCAGCCCGTTGAGATTCTGACGGAGTGACTCGTTGAAATTGCGATCATAAATAATCAGGTTGGCTTCAAGGTTGAGCGACAAACTCAGTGGGTCAAGATTGCTGGACCCAACCGTTGCCCAGTGGTCGTCCATCAGCGCAACTTTGCCATGTAGCGGACGGCGCTGGTATTCATAAATTTTCACCCCAGAACGCACCAGATAGTTGTACAGCAGGCGCGCGCCCACTTTGACAATCGGCATATCCGGTTCGCCCTGCACAATCAGTTTTACCGAAACGCCTCGTCGTGAAGCTTTACGCATTGCGTGTAGCAGGCGATATCCCGGGAAGAAATAGGCGTTAGCAATAATCACTTCACGCTTCGCTTTGCTGAGCATTTTCAAATAGTAGCGTTCAATATCATCGCGATGCTCGTTGTTGTCGCGCCACACAAACAAGGCTTGCGCTTCGCCCGGCATAAGGTTGTCCTGGGCAGGGTTACGATGACGTTGCCACCAGCGACGCTTCACATCGTGGCCGGGTAAATTCGAAATCACATACTGATAAATATCATCCACCACCGGACCTTCGACTTTGACCGAATAATCCTGTTTGGCTTCCGGGCCGTAATCACTCATTTGTTCGGCGGAGTAGTTAATGCCGCCGACAAACGCAACGGTGCCATCCACCACCACGATTTTGCGGTGCATACGGCGGAACAAGTTGGTGCGCATACCAAACACTAAAGGTCGCGGATCGTAGTAGCGGAACATCACGCCTGCAGTGGTCAGCTGGCTGACAAAATCGTCGCTTAAATCGGGTGAGCCGTAGCCGTCGAGCAACACTTCCACGCTCACGCCACGTTTAGCCGCATTCAATATCACTTCATGCAGCTGGCGGCCCACATCATCTTCAAACCAGATAAAGGTCTCGAGGATCACTTTGCTACGCGCATTGCTGATGGCTTCAAATACTGCCGGGAAAAACTCATCGCCATTCTCGAGCAACGAAATACGGTTGCCGTCGCGCCAGTTATTTTTCATATATGAATCTCCACGGCTAATGGCGCATGATCCGAAAGATGCCGCCAGTGTCGCAATGGCAGGGCAGTCGGGGCGGTGGCAGAGGCATTTTTCACATAAATTCTGTCAAGGCGTAGCAGCGGGAAGCGGGCAGGGAAGGTTCGCGCCGGACGGCCCCGTGCGCGGGTAAACACTTCGTCTAACCCGGTTTGCCTGAGCTGATGATTTGCGCGTTGCTGCCAGTCATTAAAATCACCGGCGACGACCACAGGCTCGCCTTCAGGGAGTTCGTTCACCAGTTGGCAAAGCATGTTGAGCTGTGCCTGGCGGTGTGCGTCTCGCAAACCCAGATGAACGCAAATGACATGTGCACGAATATTCGCGCCAGGAAGGTTTATCTGGCAGTGCAGCATGCCGCGTTTTTCGTGGCCCTCGACCGAGATGTCGCGATTGATATGATGGCTAATGGGGAAACGTGATAGCACCGCATTACCATGATGGCCTTCGGGATAAACCGCGTTGCGGCCATAGGCAAATTCGCTCCACATGCTGTCGGCGAGAAATTCGTAATGGCTGTTTTCCGGCCAGTTCTCTACCCGCAGGGAGTGGGCTTCGTGAGCACCCATCACCTCCTGCAAGCAGACAATATCAGCGGAAACGGCGCGTACCGCCTCTCGCAATTCAGGCAAAATGAAACGCCTGTTGAGAGCGGTAAAGCCTTTGTGTGTATTAATTGTGAGCACTTTAAAAGAAAAGTGCTGAGTCTTGTTACCCATGCTTCTCCCGGCATTGTTAACATCCTGATGAAAATAAAGTGTAGTCTCTGTCACAAATAGGTGTCGGGTTACGGAATTTTCCGCATACTGCGGTACTCTGAATGACAGGAATTAGTGGCCAGGAGAGAAATAATGAAATGGCAACAACGTGTACAAGTGACTACAGGCCTAAGCTGCTGGCAAATAATGCTGCATCTTTCTGTGCTTTGTGCGCTGCTCGTTGGCTGGAAAACCGCCACCCTCATACCGGTCGGCATTGGGTTATGTGCGCTGTATCTCGCGACAGTCGTCCTGATGTTTGCCCTGCAAGGTGTTCGTACAGGGCGCTTACGTAACATTGGTGATTTTCTTGAAGAGCTGACCACCACCTGGTATTTCGGCTCAGCGATGATTGCGTTGTGGCTGTTGTCACGCGTCGTCGAGAATAAATTCCTTCTTGCAGGCGCGGGCCTTGCCATGATTGCCGGGCCGATTATCTATTCGCTGATCGTTAAAGATATGCCCAAAATAGTTCGAGTTGCAGGAAGGCGATGACGCAGTGAGCCCCCAGGAGCTTACTTGAGTAAGTGACTGGGGTGAGCGAGTAACACCAACGCACATGCAACTTGAAATATGACGGGCATCAGGCGATTTTGCGCCGAAACATCCAGTACGCCGCTGAACCGGTCGTGGCCGCGATAACCAATAGCGGCCACACACTTCCCCAGACAATGTCAAAACTCGCGTTCTTCAAATAAATCTGCTTGGTAATGTCGGTGAAATGCCGAATCGGGTTCGCCCACGTCAGGTTCTGCAACCACACCGGCATGTTTTCCACCGGCGAGACATATCCCGACAGCAAAATGGCCGGCATCATAAAGACAAACACGCCGATAAACGCCTGCTGTTGCGTCGAGCAGAGCGCCGAAATCAGTAAACCAAAGCCCACCAACGACAAACCGTAAATCAGCATCGTGAAGTAAAACAGCAACAGCGAGCCGGAAAACGGAATGTGATAACCCCAGATCCCGACACTCAGCACGATAGTCGCCTGGCCGATAGCCACGATTTGCGCGGGCACCGCTTTGCCGACAAAAATCTGCCAGGTGGCCAGCGGGGAAACTAACAGTTGATCGAGCGTACCTTGCTCGCGTTCACGCGCAACGGAAAGCGAGGTCACAATCATCACGCCGATGGTGGTGATCATCGCAATCAACGACGGCACCACAAACCACTTATAGTCCAGATTTGGGTTATACCAGTTGCGCACCACCAGCTCGCTGTTGTTCGGTTTTGGTTGGCCGGATATCAATTCCTGTTGGTAATTTTTCACAATCTGTTGCAGGTAGTTTGCGGCAATCTGCGCACTGTTTGAGTTTCGCCCATCCAGAATGATTTGCAGTTTTGCGGGCTGCTGGCTGGCGATATCGCGTGAGAATTCCGCCGGGAAGCGAATCAGCAGCAGCGCTTTCTGGTTATCAATCGTCGGCTGAATTTCCTGCGGGCTTTTGAGCAACAACACGTGGCTAAAAGCTTTGGCTCGGGCAAAACGTTGAGTCAGTTCCACCGAGTGGCTGCCGTTATCTTCGTTATAAATGGCGATAGTGGCGTTAGTCACCTCAAGGGTGGCGGCGAACGGAAACAGCACCACCTGCAACACTACCGGCAAAATCAAAATCGCGCGGGTTTGCGGCTCGCGCAGCAGGGATTGCAGTTCTTTGCGAATTAATGTCCAGAGTCGATATAACATCGCTTTCCCTTAATCAAGACGGCGTTTGGTTTTCATCGCCGTCAGGCCGATAAACATCACCGCCGAGGCAATTAAAAACAGTGTGTTGATCACTAACACGGTCGTAATATTCCCCGCCAGAAACAGGCTTTGCAGCGTGCTGACAAAATAACGCGCCGGGATCACATAGGTCACCGCGCGGATAATGGCGGGCATACTGTCTATCTGGAAAATAAACCCGGACAACATAATCGACGGCAGGAACGCGGCATTTAACGCGACCTGCGCGGCGTTAAACTGGTTGCGCGTAATAGTGGAAATTAATAACCCCATGCCAAGCGTACTGAGCAAGAAAAGGCTGGTGATGAAGAATAAAATCAATAATGAACCGCGATAAGGCACGCCGAGAATAAACACCGACACCAGCATACACAGCAGCATCGCCAGCATCCCCAGCACGTAATAGGGCAGCAGTTTGCACAGCAGCAGTTCGGTGCGCGTCACCTGAGTTGAGAGCAGCGCTTCCATGGTGCCGCGCTCCCATTCACGCGCAACGACCAGCGACGTAAGAATCGCGCCAATCACCGTCATGATGATGGTCACCGCGCCGGGAATAATAAAATGCTGGCTGATGGCTGCGGGGTTAAACCAGTAGCGCAGCTGCACGTCGATCAGCGGTTCAAATTTTTCGCCCCGGTCTTCCGCCCGTTGCTGCTGCCAGATTTGCCAGATACCTTCCATATAACCCTGAACGAAGTTGGCGGTGTTCGGTTCGCTGCCATCGGTTATCACCTGCACGGGAGCCGTGGCACCCACTCGCGCCATGTTTTGCGCAAAATCGGTTGGGATCACCACCAGACCGCGAATTTTCCCCGCCTGCATAAGTTGAATCAGATGCTGACGGTTATCGCTAATGGTCGGGTCGATGTAAGGCGATGCGGTAATGGTATGGGCGAAATCCAGCGCTTCTTCGCTTTGCTGTTCCAGCAAAACCCCGACGCGCAGGCGGCTTGAGTCCAGGTTGATACCGTAACCAAAAATAAACAGCAGCAGTAACGGGATCACCACCGCAATCAACCAACTGCTGGGGTCGCGCACAATCTGGCGAGTTTCTTTCACGCACAGGGCACGAACCCGCCGCCAGGAAACGGCCTGATTATGCTCACGCATTTTCATGCTCCTTATCCCATTGATGGATAAGCGTAATAAACGCCTGTTCCATGGTTGGGTCAGTTTGCTCATCATCAGCGGCTTGCTCTTTCAGGTCATCCGGCGTGCCACTGGCAATCAGCTTGCCGCGATACACAAGCCCAATACGGTCGCAGTATTCCGCTTCGTCCATAAAGTGCGTGGTCACCATAACGGTGACGCCTTTTTCCACCATGCTATTGATATGCAACCAAAATTCACGACGGGTGATGGGGTCGACGCCTGAAGTCGGTTCATCAAGAAACAAAATGTCCGGCTCATGCATTAACGAACACGCCAGCGCCAGCCGTTGTTTAAACCCTAGCGGCAGCGCATCCGTGGCACTGTTCATTATCGGTTTCAGGCTGAAGGCTTCGCTCATCCGGTTAATCTTCTCCTCCTGAGCTTTGCCGCGCAGGCCATAAACGCCGGAGAAAAAGCGCAGGTTTTGCTCAACGGTCAGATTGCCGTACAGCGAAAATTTTTGCGCCATGTATCCCAGATGCTGACGTGCTTTGCCGGAACTGGTTTTGAGATCCATATCCAGCACCAGCGCTTTGCCAGAAGTCGGCACCAGTAGCCCACACATCATCTTAAAGGTGGTGGACTTTCCGGCGCCGTTTGGCCCCAGCAGGCCGAAAATCTCACCGCGCTGGACGGTGAAATCCACGTTATCGGTAGCCGCAAAGTCGCCAAACTTTTTAGTTAACGCTTCGGCTTTGATGACCGTCTCGCCCTGCGTGCCTTCCACGGTATGCAGAATTTTGCCCAGCGGAGATTCTTGTGTGGCCGCGCCGCCCAGCAGGTCAATAAAGGCATCTTCAAAACGGGGTTCAGTTTGTGAAATGCTGTCGGGTGGCACATCAAGTGCGTGGCTGAGTTCATCAACAGAGGCGTCTTTGGCGAGGATCAGGCGTACCGAGCGACCCTGAATTACGCCATCACTGACCTGTGGCAATTTGAGCGCGCGTTGCAGCAACTTGCGGTTATTTTCTTGTTGATGGTTCACCAGCAGCGAGCGCCCGGCCATTTGCTGAGTCAGCTCTTTAGGCGCACCGTGGTAGAGCAGTTCGCCTTCGTTCATCAGCAACACATCGCGGCACTGTTCGGCTTCATCGAGATACGACGTGCTCCACAGAATCAACATGCCGTCACCCGCCAGCTCATGCACCATTTGCCACAGTTCGCGGCGTGAAATAGGGTCAACGCCGACGCCGGGCTCATCAAGCAATAACACTTTAGGCTGGCCTACCAGCGTGCAGGCGAGGCCGAGTTTTTGTTTCATGCCGCCGGATAACTTCCCCGCCAGACGCGAGGTAAACGGGCCGAGGGCAGTAAATTCCAGCAGCCGCTTAAACGTCGCTTCACGTTCATGCCCGGTGACGCTGCGCAAATCGGCATACAGCGTCAGGTTTTCCATCACGGTTAAATCTTCATACAGGCCAAATTTTTGCGGCATGTATCCCAGAACCGCATGCAGAGCGCGGTCATCCTTCACCGGATCCAGCCCAATCACCGACGCACTGCCTTCGCTTGGCTTTAACAGACCTGCGAGCATGCGCATCAGCGTGGTTTTCCCGGCACCATCCGGGCCTACCAGACCGGTGACCGCACCCGTGCGGATTTCACATTCCAGGCTGGCCACTGCCGGTTTTTGCATGCCAGGGAACGCTTTCATCAACCCTTGCAGGCGGATGATGCCTTCCTGGCTATTCATGGGCGTTCTCGTTATTGAATTTCACCGTGACAGGCATCCCCTGGCGCAGTGCGTCGTCGGCATCAGTGACAATAATCCGCAGGCGATACACCAGATCGGTACGCAAATCCGGCGTTTCGACGGTCTTCGGTGTGAATTCAGCGGTCGGGGAGACAAAACCAATTTTGCCGTGATACGCCTTATCCGGGCGGCCATCGGTGTAGACCAACAGCTCGGTGCCAGGTTTTGCCTGGTTGAGGCTTACCTCGTTAACGTACGCGCGCACCCAAACCGGGCGGGTGAGGGAGAGGGTTAATACTGTGCTTCCGGCATTAAGCATGCTGCCGGGTTCCACGGCACGGGTGAGCAACGTACCATCCGATGGCGCAATAAGCGTGGTGTCCTGCAGGTCCAGTTGTGCCTGGGCGAGCTGGGCTTTCGCTTGTTGCAGACTGGCCTGTGCCTGGGCAATTTCCTGCGGACGGTTACCTTTACGGTACTGGCTTAACTTATCGCGCGCCGCTTTCAAAGTCGCTTTGGCCTGATCGCTTGATGAACGCGCGTTTTCCAGTTCGTTGGCGGAAATGACGCGTTGTGCCCACAAACCTTGCTGGCGTTGATAAAAGTTCTGCGCGTAATCGAACGCCGCCTGTGCCTGATTCACCTGGGCTGCAACTTGTGCGATCTCTTCGTCACGATAACCGGCGATAATCAGGTCAAACTTGGCCTGCGCTGCCGCGACATTGGCTTGCGCCTGGAGCAACGCGTTTTGATACGGCCCCTGGTCCAGCTCGCCAAGGATTGCTCCGGCCTTAATCGCATCCCCTTCATCTACCTGCAAGGCCGCAAGACGCCCGCCCACGCGGAAGCTTAAATTCACGGTACGAATATCAACGTTGCCATACAACGTCAGCTCTTTATCCTGCTGACTCTGGTACCACATCCAGCCGGCTATGCCCGCTGCAATCAGCACCACAACTGCCACGATAATGATCGGTTTCTTACTCTTCATTGCCGTTGTTTCCTTGTTGGCTAGCTAAACCTTGCAGAATAAAATCGATATGGCTGCCTACCACATCACTGATTTTTTTAACGTTTTCACTATCAAAGGTTGTCCATCCCGCTCGCAGCAGAATGGTTTCTCGACCCAGACGGAAAGCCAGAACCTGCCCGAGCAGTGCGTGAGTATGGAGAATCGTTTCGGTGTCATCCGGGCGACGACCGGTATAACGCCCCACGAGGCTGGTGAGATGAGCGTGCATGGGCTCAATGACCTGCTGGTGAATAAGCTGATAAGCAGGGGTTGGCGAGAGCTGCTCGCGGGAGATAAATTTGCTGAGATTCAGCGTCTCATCGGCAGTCAGCAGGATAATCATGTGATTGCAGGCGGTATGAATCAGCTGGCGGATCTGTGGTTTATCGGTTTGTGGCTGGCTGAGAATCGCCTCGGCGCGTTCAACATGAGGCTTAAAATTATGCGTGATGAAGTCCGCTATCCATTGCGCGCAGGCCATATACAGCTCTTCTTTCGAGCCAAAATAGTAGGTAATGGCGGCAATGTTCTGCCCGGCGAGGGCGGCGATATCGCGCGTGGTGGCATGCAATCCGTACTCACCAAATTGCGCGAGAGCCGCCGCAATCAGCGTCTTTTTGGCTTGTTCGCCGCGAGTAGTGACAGGCGTCGGTGTCGCGTTCATACCGACCTCTTAAAAAGTTAATCAATCGATTGATTAAAAGTAGTCTTGTTATCTTTATCTGTCTAGCCCGTCGCATTTATCTTGTGAATGCATCGAAAAATAGAATTTGTGCGCAAAGTCACAAAACCTGTTACACTGCGCGGCTTACGGCACCGTGGTTTGTGCCCCTCTCTCGCGCCAGAATGACTGGCGTCATATGAACCCCTGGAAACTACACCGCACCTCGCGGTCAGGGCGATTCTGGAGTACCTATGTCTTTTGATTCTCTCGGCCTGAACGCCGATATTCTGCGTGCAGTGGAAGAGCAAGGCTATCGTGAGCCTACCCCTATTCAACGCCAGGCAATTCCGGTCGTTTTAGCCGGTCGTGACCTGATGGCCAGTGCCCAAACCGGTACCGGCAAAACCGCAGGTTTTACCTTGCCGCTGTTGCAGCGCCTGGTTGATAAGCAGCCGCATGCGAAAGGCCGTCGCCCGGTGCGCGCGCTGATCCTGACGCCAACCCGTGAGCTTGCCGCTCAGATTGGCGAAAACGTGCGTGACTACAGCAAATATTTAGATATCCGCTCGCTGGTGGTTTTCGGCGGCGTGAGCATTAACCCGCAGATGATGAAACTGCGTAGCGGTGTCGATGTGCTGGTGGCAACACCTGGCCGTCTGTTAGATCTGGAACACCAGAACGCCGTGAAACTGGACCAGGTAGAAATCCTGGTGCTGGACGAAGCCGACCGTATGCTGGACATGGGCTTCATCCATGATATTCGTCGCGTACTGGCCAAACTGCCTGCGCGTCGCCAGAACTTACTATTCTCCGCGACCTTCTCTGACGATATTAAAGGCCTGGCTGAAAAGCTGCTGCATAACCCAGAAGAAGTGTCTGTCGCGCGTCGTAACACCGCGTCAGAACAGGTCACTCAGCACGTTCATTTCGTTGATAAGAAACGTAAAAGAGAACTGCTGTCGCAGATGATTGGTGAAGGCAACTGGCAGCAAGTGCTGGTGTTTACCCGTACCAAACATGGCGCTAACCACCTTGCAGAACAGCTGGGTAAAGACGGTATCACCGCTGCCGCGATTCATGGTAACAAGAGCCAGGGCGCTCGTACCCGTGCATTAGCTGATTTCAAAAACGGTGGCATTCGTGTGTTGGTTGCAACCGACATTGCTGCACGTGGCCTCGATATCGAAGAGCTGCCGCATGTTGTGAACTACGAACTGCCAAACGTACCGGAAGATTACGTGCACCGTATTGGCCGTACTGGCCGTGCAGCGGCAACGGGCGAAGCGCTGTCATTGGTTTGTGTTGATGAACATAAACTGTTGCGTGATATCGAACGTCTGCTCAAGCGTGAAGTTCCGCGTATGGCGATCCCAGGCTACGAAGTGGATCCGTCAATTCCAGCCGAACCTATCGTTAACGGTCGCCAGCAACAACGTGGCGGCGGTCGTGGTAATGGCGGCGGTCAGGGCCAGGCTCAACGTCGTGGTGGCAATGGCGGCGGCGCATCGTCCGATCGCAGCAGTGCTCCGCGTCGTGCATCACGCCCACAGGGTGAAGGTGCAGCAAAACCGGCTGGTGCTAACGGACGTCGTCGTCCAGCGCGTAAGCCTGCTTCAGCATAATTAATTCGTCACGCCCTCACCCTAACCCTCTCCCCCAGGAGAGGGGACAGTCTGATTTTCTCCCTCTGCATCAGGAGAGTGGGACAGCCTGGTTTTCTCCCTCTGCATCAGGAGAGTGGGACAGTCCGGTTTTCTCCCTCTCCCCCAGGAGAGGGGACAGTCCGGTTTTCTCCCTCTCCATCAGGAAAGTGGGACAGACTGGTTTTCTCCCTCTGCATCAGGAGAGAGGACAGCCTGGTTTTCTTCCTCTCCATCAGGAGAGGGGACAGTCCGGTTTTCTCCCTCTCCATCAGGAGAGTGGGACAGTCCGGTTTTCTCCCTCTCCATCAGGGAGAGGGGCGGGGTGAGGGTGGTTTTAAGACTCATTCGAGAGGTGCTAATATAGCGCCTCTTTTTTTTACCGGAAAAACGTTATGCGCGTGCTACTGGCACCAATGGAAGGCGTTCTCGACTCGCTCGTTCGCGAACTGCTGACCGAGGTGAATGACTACGACTTGTGTATCACCGAGTTTTTGCGCGTGGTCGATCAGCTTTTGCCGGCAAAATCCTTCTATAAGCTTTGCCCGGAGCTGCATCATGCCAGCCGCACCTCTTCCGGGACCTTAGTGCGCATTCAGTTACTGGGTCAACATCCGCAATGGCTGGCTGAAAACGCCGCCCGCGCCGTGGAACTGGGTTCCTGGGGCGTGGATCTTAACTGCGGCTGCCCATCCAAACTGGTGAACGGTAGCGGTGGCGGCGCAACACTGCTCAAAGATCCCGATTCAATTTACCGTGGCGCAAAAGCGATGCGTGAAGCGGTGCCCGCGCATTTACCGGTTACGGTTAAAATCCGCCTCGGCTGGGACAGCGACGCGCGTCAGTTTGAAATTGCCGATGCCGTGCAACAGGCCGGTGCCACCGAGCTTGTGGTCCACGGGCGCACCAAAGAAGATGGTTATAAAGCCGAGCGTATTAACTGGGCGGCGATTGGTGAAATCCGTAAACGTTTATCGATTCCGGTGATTGCCAATGGTGAAATCTGGGACTGGCAAAGCGCGCAAGATTGCATGGCTGCAACAGGTTGCGATTCTGTCATGATCGGGCGTGGCGCACTGAATGTGCCGAACTTAAGCCGGGTGATTAAATATAACGAACCGCGTATGCCCTGGCCGGACGTCGTTAAATTACTGCAAAAGTACAGCCAGCTGGAAAAGCAGGGCGATACCGGTATGTATCACGTGGCACGTATCAAGCAATGGCTTGGCTATTTGCGTAAAGAATATATTGAAGCCACAGGGTTATTTACTGAGATCAGGACGTATAAAACATCCGCGGAAATTAGCCAGGCAATTAAAACTTTATAATTAAAGGAATCGCTAATCTAATGGAGTTAAAAGCAGAGGGCGGTCACAGAGTTTTTAAATAAACATTGCCAAAGGTTTGTTGGCGATTATTATCTCCGGCGTAAGATATTACTGGATTGTTACTGCATATGCAGGCAAAACCTGATTCCCATTTGTAATGGGGGTCGGGTTTTTTTTGTTTTTTTCACAAGACAATTCGCAATTACGTTACTGATTGCCTGACATCTGGGGATTTTTATATGGATATTAAATCACATTGCCTGGTCACGACATTATTAATGGCTCCTCTGGCCTTTCCATTTAATGCACAAAGCAGCACTAAACTCTCCATAGAGCAGCGTCTGGAATGGTTAGAAAAGGATTTGCGGGAAACCAAAAAAGAACTCCAATATTATAAATCACAGGAGGAAATTAATCGCAGAAATATTTCTTCAATGAATGTATTAACCAGGCAAACCAGCCGACCTGATGAAGTATTAGTCGCAACAAATACGCCATCAACCTCACCGTCATCTGATAATACGACGTCAAACGTTTCGGCGATGACCATGAGCGACCTTAGCAAATTTGTGAAGGAGGATATTGGCTTCAGCTATAACGGTTATTTCCGCTCGGGCTGGGGAACCACCACGGAAGGCGCACCAAAATCCTGGGCTATCGGTTCATTAGGGCGCCTGGGGAACGAATACAGTAACTGGTTTGATTTAAAGCTATCACAGCGGGTCTATAACGAAGCGGGTAAAACGGTTCATGCGGTCGTACAACTGGACGGTAACGTCGGCCAGCAATATTCCGCAGGCTGGTTTGGCGATAACGCGGGTAACGAGAATTACCTCCAATTTTCCGATCTTTATGTTAACACTAAAGGCTTCTTACCTTTTGCACCTGAAGCCGATTTCTGGGTCGGGAAGCACCAGTTACCAATGTATGAAATCCAGATGCTGGACTGGAAAACGCAACGCACCGATGGCGGTGGCGGCCTGGGAATTCAGGACATGAAACTGGGTAGCGGGAAGCTGGACATTGCGTTAATTCGTGAAGACGTGGACGGTTATAATCAGGATCTGAGCCAGTCGCAGAAACTGAATATTAATACTATTGATGCGCGTTATAAGTCGATTCCGTTATGGGATAAAGCTGAACTTATGGTTAATGGGCGCTATGCCATGGCGAACCAGAATGACACGCAAAACAATAATGAAGACAATAATGGCTATTATCGCTGGAAAGATACCTGGATGGTTGGCACGGCGTTGAAGCAGTATTTTGACAACGGCGGGTTTAACGAATTTAGTTTGCTGGTCGCAAATAATTCTCTGGCGAGCAGTTTTGCCCGTTACTCAGGTTCAAGCCCTTATACTTCCTTTAATGGGCGTTATTACGGTGAGCATACTGGTGGTGCCGCTTTAAGAATTGTCTCACAAGGTGAAACCTATTTAAGCGACAATATTATTTTAGCTAATGCGCTGGTTTATTCACGTGGTGAAGATGTTTATAGCTATGAAACGGGTGCCCACACTGACTTTGAAAGCGTTCGTGCCGTCGTTCGCCCAGCCTGGATCTGGAATAAATATAACCAGACGGGAATTGAATTAGGTTATTTCAACCAGCAAAATACTGATAAATCTGGCGATGAATTTACTGAATCCGGTTATAAAACTACGCTCTATCACGCATTCAAGGTTAACACCAGTATGTTAACTTCACGTCCGGAAATACGTTTCTATGGCACATATATTCACTCGCTGAATAATGAGCTGGATAATTTTAGTTTTGCGGATGAGAAAAACGACCAAATTGCCATCGGCGCTCAGGCTGAAGTGTGGTGGTAAAAATGGATGATGTTCATGAAGAAAATAATGGATGAAATAAGGAAATATGATGAAAATTAAGCTGCATTATTTATCATTATTTGTTGTGGGGCTGCTGGGCACGCCACCCTTTCAGGCGTTAGCGCTACCTGCTACACCGGCCGCAACAGTGCCGGTTAGCCAATATGTTACGAGTCTCAATAGCGATAACTCCGTGACGTACCGTTTGTTTGCACCCAAGGCAAAACGCGTTTCGGTGGTCGTCGGCAGTACGCCAGACAACCAGGTGACTCAGGATCTGCAGCGTGATGAATCCGGAGTCTGGTCCTGGACCAGCGCCGCGCTTAAGCCAAATCTTTACGAATACTATTTTGATATCGATGGCTTTCGCAGCATTGATACCGGCAGCCGCTTCACCAAGCCGCAACGCCAGGTTAATACCAGTCTTATTCTGGTTCCCGGCGGCATTTTAGATGAGCGCGCCGTGCCGCACGGCGACCTGCGTAGGTTAACCTATCATTCAAGTGCGTTGCAGGCTGAGCGCCAGATTTATGTCTGGACGCCGCCGGGATACAAAGCGGGCGGTGAGCCACTGCCGGTGCTCTATTTCTATCACGGCTTTGGCGATACTGGCCTGTCAGCCATCACTCAGGGACGCATTCCTCAAATCATGGATAACTTACTGGCGGAAGGCAAAATTAAGCCCATGCTGGTTGTCGTGCCGGATACCGAAACTAACATCCAGCAGGCAGTGGCAGAAAACTTCCCGCCCGTTGAGCGGCGCAAAGATTTCTATCCTCTTAACGCGAGTGCGGCAGATAAAGAGCTGATGCAAGACATCATTCCGCTGATTGACAGTCGTTTTACCACGCGCAAAGAGGCGGCGGGCAGGGCGCTGGCGGGCTTATCACAAGGCGGTTATCAGGCGCTGGTTTCTGGAATGAGCCATCTGGAGAGTTTTGGCTGGCTGGCAACATTTAGCGGCGTGACGACCACAACCGTGCCAAATGAAGCCGTTTCCCGTCAGCTCACACAACCGAAGGCGATTAACCAGCAGTTGCGTAACTTCACCCTTGTGGTGGGGGAAAAAGATGGCGTCACGGGTAAAGATATCGCCGGTCTGAAAAGTGAACTGGAACAACAAGGGGTGAAGTTTACTTATAAACTCTACCCTGGGTTGGGACACGAAATGGATGTCTGGCGACCCGCGTATGCGGAATTTGTTCAGCAGTTATTCGTCAGTCCACATCAGTAAACTCGCGACAGCCGTCACGCTTTGCTATACGTGGCATTGAGAGGCGAAGCTAAACTGGTAGAGTGGCCGGAGTGGATTGTTACTGCTTTTGCAGGCAAAACCTGATTTTCTGGCTCCGGTCGGATGTCAGGTTTTTTTTGTTTCTGAGGTATGGGTGAGTACAGATGAAGATCGCCAAAATACTCAATAACAACGTAGTGGTGATTCTGGACGAAAACGGACGTGAGCAAGTGGTGATGGGGCGCGGTCTGGCCTTTCAGAAACAGGTAGGTGCGCTGCTTGAAGAGGATAAAATCGAGAAGGTTTTTGCCCTGAAAAGCGATGAACTGGTGGCCCGTTTAGGCGAATTACTCAGCCAAATCCCACTGGAAGTGATGACCACGTGCGATCGCATTATTGAGATTTCGCGTCAGCGACTCGGCAAATTGCAAGATAGTCTGTACATCACGCTGACGGACCATTGCCATTTTGCTATCGAGCGGCAAAAAAAGGGTGTGGCGATCCGCAACGTGCTGTTGTGGGAAATTAAGCGTCTCTATCCCAAAGAGTTTTTGCTCGGTCAGGAAGCGCTGGCCATCATTGAAAAACGGCTGAATGTGCAACTGACGGAAGATGAAGCAGGCTTTATCGCGCTGCATCTTGTTACCGCACAGTTGAACAGCGAAATGCCTGAAGTGATGCACGTTACCCGCGTGATGCAAGAAATTTTGCAGATAGTTAAATATCAGCTACGGTTTGAGTATGACGAAGATAGTTTGAGTTATCAGCGCTTTGTTACGCATCTGAAGTTTTTTGCCCAACGTATGCTGAGTCGCAACGTGGTGGCAGATGATGATGTGACGTTACATGCAGCGGTGAAAGATAATTATCCTCAGGCCTGGCGCTGTGCTGAAAAACTCAGCCGCCATTTGCTGACGGAATATCAGCGAGAATTAACCACAGAAGAAATTATGTTCCTCGCGATTCACATCGAGCGGGTGCGCAAAGAGAGTCTTAAAGTTTCATAGCGGCGTGCCGAAAGGCCGACGATAACAAAAACGGATTGTTACTGCTGCGGCAGGCAAAACCTGAGAACGGGTTTCCCTTTATGGGAAATCCGTCTCAGGTTTTTTTTTTATTTACTCAGACACATATGCCGAAAGGTGAAAGGAAAGAATGATGGGATATCAAGAAGTTGCGAGAGATATTCTGACCCATGTCGGTGGGCGAGAAAATATCGTTAGCCTGGTTCACTGCGCCACGCGGCTGCGTTTTAAGCTGAAAGACCCTAAAAATGCCGATGCCGAAGCGTTGAAAAAAAATCCTGGCGTGATCATGGTTGTGGAAAGCGGTGGGCAGTTTCAGGTGGTGATTGGCAACCATGTTCATGATGTTTACAACGCAGTACGCACGGAGGCAGGGATCACCGACGATAGCGCTCAGTCAACCCAGCAATCCAGCGAAAAAGTCAGTTTGCTCAGCCGCTTAATTGATATCGTCTCGGCGGTATTTACCCCTTTTATCGGCGTCATGGCGGCCTCCGGTATCCTCAAAGGTTTGCTGGCACTGGCTGTCGTTTTCGGCTGGCTGGCGGTGGATAGCGGCACCTACAAGCTGTGGTTTGCGGCGAGCGACTCACTGTTTTACTTCTTCCCGCTGGTGCTCGGTTACACCGCCGGGAAGAAGTTTGGCGGCAACCCGTTTGTCACCATGGCGATTGGCGGAGCACTGACGCACCCGGTGGCGATGCAGGCGTTTGATGCCGCCAGCCAGCCGGGCGCAGTAACGGAATATTTTCTCGGTGTGCCGATAACGTTCATTAATTACAGCTCATCGGTTATCCCGATTATCTTCGCCGCCTGGGTGAGCTGTTGGGTGGAAAAACAGGGTAACAAACTGCTGCCGTCAGCCGTGCGAAATTTCTTCACCCCGCTGTTTTGCCTGGTGATAACCGTGCCGCTGACTTTTCTGTTGATTGGTCCTGCCGCAACATGGCTAAGCCAGATGCTCGCTCACGGTTACCAGGCTATTTACGCGTTTGCCCCGTGGCTTGCGGGCGGGTTTATGGGGGCAGTCTGGCAGATTTGTGTCATTTTCGGCCTGCACTGGGGGTTAGTCCCATTGATGATAAACAATCTCAGTGTGCTCGGGCACGACACGATGGTGCCGTTATTATTGCCCGCCGTGATGGGTCAAGTGGGGGCAACGTTGGGCGTATTGCTACGGACCAGGGATAAGAAACTCAAAGTGCTGGCGGGTTCAGCGGCCACTGCGGGGATCTTTGGCATCACCGAGCCTGCGGTCTATGGCGTGACGTTACCCAACCGCCGCCCCTTTATCTTTGGTTGCGCAGCGGGTGCCGTGGGCGGCGTGATCGTCGGCTACTGCCAGACCAGCGTTTATTCATTCGGCCTGGTGAGTATTTTCACCTTTGCGCAGGTTATCCCTCCTGCTGGAGTGGATATCAGTGTTTGGGGGGCGATTATCGGTGCGGTTGTGGCGCTGGTGCTAGCCTGTGTGCTGACGTGTGTTGCAGGTTTACCTCGTAGCGAAACCGATGAGCCGAAGGTTGAGGCCGTGCGCGAAAACGACATCCTTGCGCCGATGAGTGGAACGGTTCTCGCCATGAATCAGGTGCCGGACTCCACCTTCGCCAGCGGTTTACTTGGCGAAGGTGCGGCCATCATTCCGCTGACAGGCAAAGTTATCGCTCCGTTTTACGGTGAAGTCGCCTCGTTATTCCAGACGCGCCATGCCATTGGTTTGCTTAGCAATAGCGGCATTGAAATGTTGATTCATATTGGTATTGATACCGTGAAACTGAACGGGCAATTTTTCACCGCGCACGTAAAAGTGGGAGACAAAATTAAACCCGGCGATTTGCTGATTGAGTTCGACAGGCAGGCGATTCTGGATGCCGGATATGACCTCGCCACACCAGTCATTATCAGTAATAGCGACGAGTACGCGAGTGTGACGCGAAACACCAACGACCATGCTGTTGATTCTGGCATGCCGTTCCTGACGGTTCTAAACAAAGGAGAAGTAAATGAAAGCATTTCCTGAGACGTTTCTGTGGGGCGGCGCAATTGCCGCAAATCAGGTTGAAGGCGCATGGCAGGAAGACGGGAAGGGAATTTCTACTTCCGATCTTCAACCCAATGGTGTGTTAAGTCCGACCGTTGACCGCAAACCGGGTGATTTTGGCCTGAAAGATATCGCCATTGATTTCTACCACCGTTATCCGGAAGACATCGCGCTGTTTGCGGAAATGGGGTTTAGCTGCCTGCGTGTTTCGATAGCCTGGACGCGGATCTTCCCGAACGGTGACGAAACTCAGCCCAACGAAGCAGGCCTTGCTTATTACGACCGTCTGTTCGATGAACTGGCGAAACACAATATCACGCCGATGGTCACGCTTTCGCATTACGAAATGCCGTGGGGGTTGGTGAAAAACTACGGTGGCTGGGGCAATCGCGAGGTCATTACTTTCTTCGAACGTTATGCGCGTACTGTATTCACCCGTTTCAAAAACAAAGTGAAACTGTGGCTGACGTTTAATGAAATCAATATGGCGTTACACGCGCCAATGACCGGTGTTGGGCTGCCAGAAAACAGCACTAAAGCCGACATTTACCAGGCGATTCACCATCAACTGGTCGCCAGTGCGTTGGCCGTGAAAGCGTGCCACGAAATTATTGCTGATGCGAAAATGGGTAATATGCTGTTGGGTGGCCTGATGTATCCGCTTAGCTGCAAACCAGAAGATGTACTGGAAACCATGCAGGAAAACCGTAGCTGGCTGTTCTTCGGCGACGTGCAATGCCGTGGCGAATATCCGGGCTACATGCTGCGTTATTTCCGTGATAACAACATCAATGTGGAAATCTCAGACAGTGACCGCCAGGCGCTAAAAAACACCATCGACTTTATCTCCTTTAGTTACTACATGTCCGGTTGCGTCACCGCCGATGAAGAGCTGAATGCTAAAGCGCGTGGCAATATTTTGAATATGGTGCCAAACCCGCATCTGGCGAGCTCCGAATGGGGCTGGCAAATCGATCCCATCGGTCTGCGCATTCTGCTCAACAAGTTGTGGGATCGATATCAGAAGCCGTTGTTTATTGTTGAAAATGGCTTAGGGGCGAAAGACAAACTCGAAGCCGATGGCACGGTGCATGATGATTACCGCATCAGCTATCTCAACGACCACCTGGTGCAAGTGGGCGAAGCGATCGAAGACGGCGTTGAGGTTCTGGGTTACACCTGCTGGGGGCCGATTGATTTGGTGAGCGCGTCAAAAGCTGAACTCTCGAAGCGCTACGGCTTTATTTATGTGGATCGAGACGACCAGGGCAACGGTACGCTTGCACGTTCACGTAAGAAGAGCTTCAACTGGTACAAAGAGGTGATTGCGACGAATGGGGCAAGTTTGAAGGAGTGATTTGAGGGCGCCCTCACCCTAACCCTCTCCCCCAGGAGAGGGGATTGACGGTGTTCTCCCTCACCCCCAGGAGAGGGGATTGACGGTGTTCTCCCTCACCCCAGGGGAGGGGATTGACGGTGTTCTCCCTCACACCCAGGGGAGGGGATTGACGGTGTTCTCCCTCTCCCTCAGGGAGAGGGGATTAATGGAGCGTTTTTCCCCCTCTCCCTCAGGGAGAGGGCCGGGGTGAGGGTTGTTCTAGCCCACCATCCGCTTAATAAACCCACGCACCCACATCAACGCCGCATCACTGTTATGGCGCTGGTGCCACAGCAATGCCACTTCAAACGGAGCCATCTCCAGCGGGACGGGGCTGCTTTGTAATCCCCATATTTGCTGCCAGTTTTCACACAGGCCCTGCGGTACAGTTGCAAGCGTTGGCATATGCCTAAGCAGGCCCGGCAATGCCGAAAAATGCGGTGTGGTGTAGCTAATTTCCCGCTTCAGACCTTGTTTGGCTAACAGCGTATCGATATGACTGCTAGCCGCTTCGCGGTAACTGACTAATACATGCTGTTGCGCAGCATACACCTCAGCCGACAGCGGGGCTTCGAGCTGTAATTGCGCGGGGTGCCACAGGGTAACAAACTCCATCGACGTCAATAATTCACGCTCCATCCAGCGCGCAGACTGAGTTGCTACGCTGATGGCCATATCCAGGTCACCCCCTTCCAGACGTTGTGCATCGGTAAAAGGGTCGCTGCCGACCACATTCAGACGCACACCTGGAGCATGTTCTCGCAATGCCGGCACCAGCCGCGGCATCAGCCACATTTCTACCCAATCGGTCATGCCGATAGTGACCGTCGCTTTGGCATTAGCCGGGTTGAATTCTGCCTGCTGGAACAGCGCACTTTGCAATTGCTCAAGCAATGGCATCAGCTCGGTGTGCAGTTCTGTGGCCCGCGCCGTAGGCTGCATGCGATGACCGCTGCGAATAAACAACGGGTCGTCAAACATTTCACGCAGGCGGGCGAGCGAACCGCTCACCGCAGGCTGGCCAAGATGCAGTTTATCTGCCGCCAGCGACACGCTCTGTTCGCGAAATAACACCGCAAAGGCAATCAACAAGTTAAGGTCGATTTTACGGAAATCACTTTCTTTGATAGTCATTATTTCTCCAATCAATTGGAGTGATAATAAAGCCTCACCAATACTGTCCGCAAGTTGAACCGACTCTTTGAGGACAAAATGAAAACTGCGCTTACACTTCTGGCTCTGGCATTCAGCAGCACTTAAATCGCCAGTACCTTCGCCGAACCGTTGCCCATCACTAAACAACAGGCTCCTGGCTACTACCGCATGATGCTGGGTGACTGGCAGATAACGGCGCAGGTCCCCTGTTTGGCGAGGCGGGCGGACATACGCCAGGCAGCGTGATTGGGTGGCTGCGGCGCATATTGCGTTTCCAGGATTTGGGCATGTTAATAAAGAGGGGAACGGGTATCGATGGGTGGCGGTCAATTACAGTGCTAAGGCCGATTAATAACAACGATTAATAACAAAAGGGTGCCACAATCGTGGCACCCATTGTCATCAGAAAATCATTTTAAACACGCCAGTTACGACCAGTAAGCCAATAATAAAGATAATCAGAATTGCCCATAAAAGAATTTTCATCAATGCTCCCTATCTTATGGCTAATGTTTATTGAGTATAGTCAAGGATATGGAGTTGCGCGGGGAGTTGCCTCCCCTAAACGGAAATTGAGATTAATCGAGGGTCATTAGATTAGCGGTTTACGTGCCGCAAGCAGGAAAATCATCGGACGTTCTTTTTCTTCGTCAAGTGCCGGGTTTAGCGCGATTTGCTCAGCGCTCGGGCCCCATTCATCGAGTTTTTCGATAATAAAGCCACTGGCAATCAGCGCGTTTATCCAGCTCGACAGTTTGCGATGCTGCTTCTTCACGCCATCGGCAAACCAGTTACTGATGCGCACGCCTTCCTGCTGATAATGATTAACCGGCCAGGATTTTTGCCCGGTTTGATCGGCAAGCCATCCCTGATTCAGCGGTGCGGTATAGACTGGATGTTCCGCCGAAAACACCAGCATGCCACCGGGTACCAGAGCCTGGTAAAGGGTGCTAAATAGCGCCGGAATATTTTCCAGATAATGCAGCGCCAGCGAGCTGTAAACCAGATCGACACTTTGCACATCTAACTGCAACTGCTCGAGATCTTCGCGTCGATAAACGATACCTGCGCCGGTTGTCATCTCCTGCGCTTTCTCCAGCATTTTTAACGAGACATCCAGCCCCACAACTTGTGCAGCACCCTGGTCGCGCGCATAGCGACAAAACCAACCGTAACCACAACCTAAATCCACCACAGATTTACCCGCAAGCGTGGGCAGCATTGTTTGCATAGTCGCCCATTCTGGCGCGCCATCCAGCCCTTTAATTGAGCGGTCGAGGGTGGCGTATCCTTCAAAGAAAGCCGGGTTATCGTAAATATTCTGCGTCATTGCAACTCCTGTTCGCAAAGCCGTTATTGGCAGGAGAAGTCTAGTGAAGTTATCAGCCTGGGGAAAGGCTTCCCCAGGCTGACGGCTGCGCTTTACCTGTCAGAACCAAATTTCCGACTGTACGCCGAAGTTCCAGTTCCCGCCGGCGGTGAAGCCCGTGCTGCCGAAATCATCATTGATGGCATAATGATCCAGCTCTTTTGACCAGTTCATATACGTGGCAAAGAAGCGAATTTCTGGGCGAGCTTTAATATCAAAGACATTGCCGACTTTAAAGGTAGGGGCAAAGGTCAGTTTGTAGAAATCCCCTTTTACCGCCTGATAGTTATAGGTTGAGCCGTCCGAGGTGTAGCTTCGGCCATTCGGATCTAAATCCATATATTGCCAGGAGGCCTCATAAAGCAGGGCGAAGTTTTGCGTAATGGCCTGTGACGCGCGCAGGTTAAAGGTTGCCCAATCGTAACGATCGCCATCGCGATAACGGTCCTCACTGTGCTGGGCAATAACCGATGGAGCCAGCTCCCAGTTTTTACTCACTGGCACGATGCCGTAAGAGGCAAAGCGTAAGGATTTCGCATTCTCGGTTAAATCCCCGTCGCTGCCAGGCTGGCGAGCTTCTGCACCCAGGCCACCGCCATATTGTAGCGCTGTCTCAGAAACACCTGGGGTCAGGCCATAGAACCTGGATTTATCATGGTAGGCCAACATCGCGTAATACCCATTTTTGGCGGTATTATCGCTGCGCAAAGCGTAGCTTCCGGTGGTTGAGGTGTTGTCTTTTAAGTCGTCATTTCCTTGCGCGGTCATGCCGGTTAACATCAATTGCCAGTTGTTATAGAAGTTATTGGCCGTAAACATCAGGTTCTGAATGTCATTGTCGTTGTAATTATCGCTGCCGAGGTCGCCAAAATTACGCCCGTAAACGTTAAAGTCAGATTTTAATTTATCTGTCCACTGCACATCATTTATTCCTCCCCCGGTTCCACCGAGGAACATAATATCGCTGTCCGTAAAGTGAATGTCGAAATTATCACGGTCAAAGCGTTTGCCTGCCCATAATATGGCATGTTCCGCGACGCCACCGAAACTTGCCAGATCACCCATTTCGACATACAGCTGACGAATATTGATATGATGGCTGTCATTATCCTGAACCCATGGGTCAGGGTTATTAGCCCCATCGGCCAGCATGGTTTTGAAATGTGCCCATGAACCGTCATCAAAACTCATTTTTTTATTGAAACTTAATTCGACGTAATTATCTTTTTCATTGCCGAGGCGGCCGACATGCGCGTCCCCATTTAATGAACTTGCGGGTGAAACTCCAGGCCCACCGCGACCGCCTTTCCCATGCTCATTAATCAGCAGCCCTGAACGGGCGTAGGCGGAAAACTCAAAGCCGTCATCACGTTTATTTTTTTCCACCGTTTCGATCTGTTGCGTTTGTTTTTCTTGTTTCTTCGTTACCTGCGCAAGCTGTTGTTCGGCGGCGATGGTGCGCTTTTCTGCTTTATCAGCCCGGAGCTTTGCTTCACTCGCTTCTCGTTCGGCCTGATTTAATCTCGACTCCAACAATGCCAGTCTTTGTTCTATTGATAAGGGCGTTGATGCCTGAACTGAGGAGTAATAGCCCAGCCCAAAAAAGGCGCAGAGGATCCCTGCGCGAATCTTTGTGATACGCATGAATTAATTCCTTGTAAAAACCAGAGGTATTTTTTTAATTAAACTTCCTGATTACATCGCACGACTCTTATTTAAATTAAATGCAGGGTCTGTATTGGGTGCGTTAATACCAGAATCTAAATCGGCACGGATTTTTTCGTAATGGTCATCGAGTCGATAAAATTTACCTATCCAGAACATGGAGACGACAATTAGCGCCGCAGGAATATAGAGATAACAGGCTTTGATCGCGAATAAAGCATCAACGCTTTGCGCGTGATTCGCCACATAACCGCTGGCGGAGAGCATAATTCCGGTAATAGCGCCTGCACCCGCCATCGCCACTTTGCCCAGGAAACCATTAATGGAAGTTAAAATTCCGGCGGTATTAATTCCGGTTTTCCAGACGCCGTAATCAACCGGGTCCGCCTGCATTGAGAAATAAATCGCGGTACGTTGCCCAGCCCCGAGTGACAAAATAACCGCCCCTGCGACCAGTGCCATTACGTTCACGCCGGCGAAAATCATCACCGCCATACCCGCCAGGTTAATCGCCGAGGCGATAAGATAGACGTGGCGTTTTTTCATGCGTTTTGCCAGCAATGGAACCGTCAGCGTGCCTAATAACGGTACGAAGGTGGAGATCCCGGCCACCAGCGCGGTTAATTCGCTATTGCCGACGTAGTAATTAAAGAAGTACACCAGTGCGCCCGTCTGGAAGAAAAAGGCTCCCCACATCAGGAAAATATTCACTGCAAAAACAAACCACGGCGGGTTATTGCGCAGGCTGACCCAGGCACGTTTTAAGGTCATCTTTTCTGAGGTGATATTGATTTTCTCTTCGACATTGCGAAAGCTAATCAGCAAAAAGAAGGTCGCGATCACACCGAATACCATCGCGGTATATAAGAACCCGTGCTCCTGATTGCCCTGGCCCAGCGCTTTTACCAGCGGCAACGTGGCGACGGCGACAATCGTCGAACCTAGCGAGCCCAGCAAAATGCGTACCGTTGAAAGTGTGGTGCGCTCTTTGGATTCACTGGTCAGGAAGGGCAGCATCGCGCAGAACGGGATGTTGACGATGGTATAGAGAAACGACAGGCACAAGTAGGTAATGAAGGCGTAAATCAACCGACCTGTGGTGCCAAAATCGGGTACGTAAAATGCCAGTACACACAGCAAGCCGAAAGGCACCGCACCAATCAGCAGGTAAGGGCGGCAGCGGCCCCAACGGGTGCTGGTGTTATCAATCACCAGCCCCATCAGCACATCCGCGACGCCATCCACCAGACGCGCCACGAGGAACATCAGGCCAACATAATAGGCGGGTAGCCCCATCACATCGGTATAAAAGTACATCAGGTACAACGAGATCATTTGCCACACGAGGTTGCAGGACAAGTCCGCAATGCCGTAGCCGAAGCGTTGCCGCCATACAGTAGAGGTAGACATAAGTAGGTTCTCGACGTTGTTGTTTTACAGTAGGTACTTTCTAATGAACCACGAAGGAGTGCAGCTCCAGGCGTGGCAATAGCTGTTGATGAGCTTGCTGCCATAAGGGGAAAAATCAGGCCGTAGCGGATCAAAAAGCTCCCAGAAGGTATCGGCTCCGTGTTCCACCATCGCCCCCCAGTAGCGTTTGATCTCGTGAGTGGCTTGCTCTCGTTCATTCACCTGCAACAACGCCGCGACGTAATGATGCATCATGTAGGGCGTGTTCATCTGAATTTCCGGTGGATGAATTAACAGCCTGGCTAGCAACTGGCGCTGGCTTTCCGGCGTGCCGACATCTGCCAGCACCAGCCAGACCTGCGAAGCGCAGGAAATTTGCCGCGATTCACCACTGACGAAAAAGCCGCTTTTTGGATCCCAAAGTTCGCGCAGTGCCGCACATTTGAGTGTCGTAATCTGGGCTTCAAGCCATGTGACTTTGCTGCTGTCATAAGTACGCGCCAGCATTAACGCTTTGTTCATGCAGTAGATCAGTACTCCCTGAGACGCCGCTTGCTTGTTGAGGTCTTCGTGCCAGTCAATAAATGACCACCAGTCGCTGCTGTCACGCACGATACCGTTTCTGTCCACTCGCTCCATTGCCAGTTCGATTTGCCGCCAGGCGAGCGGCCAAAGTTGCGCCAGTGTTTCGCTGTCATCAGTCGCCGCGACGTACTCTTGCAGGACATCGACAAAAAACAGTGCGTAATCGAACAGGAAAGTATCGTCAGCAATCACCTGCGGCTTAACAAAAATATTCGCCGACACCATGCCATCTTCCCGCGTCATGGCAGCGAAAAGATAAAGACAGCGTTTGACCAGAGCGTAATTTTGCACCGTCACATCATTCACCAGCGCTTGCAGGCGCAAATCACCGAGCCACAAACGGCGGTCGCGTTTTGGCCCGTCTTCAAACACGTCGTGCATGCAGTTTTTCAGGGTGTTAACGGCCACCTCATCAATGCGTTTTAACTGAAGGTCCACGGTTTCGCAGGCGGGCAGGGTGGCAAGCGATGCGGAGGTGATGGTATCGAGCTTCAAAGCGGTAAAACGCAGCTGGAATTTGCGTGACAGCGCCAGAACGTTAATACGCAGGTAGCGGCAGCAGTAACGACGTGAAAGTCGCGTACGGCCTGGCAATTCATCCAGATAACAGTCCTGCTGCTGGAGCCAGCTACTGCTCAACCAACCGTTATATTCAGAAAAAGGCTCAACCACTTCTGCGAGCGTTTCGCCAAAGATAAATTGCAGATGCGCAGGAGCATCTGGCGGGCTGCCGACCGCTTCGCAGGCAAACTCCAGGTAACCGACGCAATGCTTGCCGAAATCAATAATCACGTGCTCGCCCTGCGCGAAATCGTATTGGAAGAAATGCTCTGCGCTGTTCACGACATCCGCTCGCCAACCGTGAATTTGCTGCGCATCCGGCTGCGCGCTAATCATCGCCTGGGGGAGAACATCATGGTGATAGAGTTCAGGAATCAGTTCCTGCGCTTTGGCCAACATAGGTGGATGACGAACCATCTTTAGATGGCCATTTTTCTGCAATGCCTGTGACATACCGAGCCCTTAATGATGAAGCAATGAGGCGAGTGTAGAGGGCAACTCTGTTTGTCATCTATTCTCAGGCTGCCAGTAATTGTTAGTGAATGGCATTTTCAGTGGGGTGCAGTGGTTGGTTGTCACAATTTGAAAAATCGGGATCGTTATTTAGGCCGGAGTGTTTTATTTTTCCCCCAGTCCAGAGTGGTGGGTTTTGCGAGAACGTCATGATTAATAAGTTAGAAGTCAGTAAGTATTTTCCCGATGAGCAGACCAAGCTTTCTCTATATGCCAGCGACCCGGAAGACAACAACTGCGAGCATAGCCATAGCTTTCAGGAACTTGTGATTGTTGAGGAAGGGCACGGCTTGCATGTGATAAATGGCAAACCGATTTTTATCCAGCAGGGCGATGTATTTTTTATTGGCCAGAACGATGTTCATTTTTACGATGAACTGGGCACCTTAAAGCTCATCAATATTTTAATTAATCCGCAGCTGGAGTTTGTTTATTTAACCGGAATAGAACAATTATTGAACCGTATTGCGGGCAACACGGCGGCAAATTACGGCTGGCTTACGCCGGAATCTAAAGCGCAGTGCAAACGGCTGATTAACGACATTTTCCGCAAGGAGATAGCGGGCGCTGACAATCAGGCTTTAAAAGAGTCGCTGTTTTTTACCTTAGTGACGCAAATCATTTATGCGCAGTCGCAGGCTGAATACAGCAATACCCGCTACAAACTGCATAAGTTACTCAGCTATTTGCAAGAAAACTGCTTTAACGAGATTGACTGGCAGCAACTGGCAAACCAGTTTCATCTGACTCAGCGCACCACGTCACGTCATATTAAAGAGGTGACGGGGCTGACGCCGGAAAATTACCTGAAGCGCCTGCGTCTGGTCTCGGCGCGAGTCAAGCTCAAGGAAACCGACATGACGATCACCGAAGTGGCTTTCTTGTGTGGCTTTGCCAACAGCAACCATTTCACCACCTCGTATAAGAAAGTGTTTGGCGTAACGCCGAGTGCTGAGCGCAAACGGGTGGAAAGGTGAAGTCCTGTCAAATTTAATCACTATAGTGATACTTGCTTAGGTTATTTTTAGCCTGGTAATAGTGATATCAGGAAACTAGTTTCAAATTGTATCCCTTATTAACTATCCGTGTATTGCCACTGATACCTAAACTTTTGCCATAGAGAATGCGTAACCTGAGCGCTTTCTTTTACTTTATGGCTACTTATGACTTCCTCACGTTTCCCTCTCGCGGCGACTGGCGTTGCGCTGATGTTCGTTTTGTCAGGTTGCGCACCGATGCACAATGACGATGCCCCTCTTGCTCAAAAGACGCCTCCACAGCAACTCGATACCAAACTTCCTCCTGAGCTGGCGCATGGCTGGCCGGGTAGCGACTGGTGGCGGGGTTATCATGACAGCCAGATAAACCGTCTGGTGGAACGTTCGCTCAAAGACTCGCCGGACCTTGCCGTGGTGCAGCAGCGTATTAAGCTTGCCCAGGCACAAACGCAGATGCAGGAAGCCAGCGACGGCCCGCAAATGGATTTCTCGGCCAATCTTGAGCGCCAGAAAATGTCTCAGGAAGGGGTGATGGGGCCGTTTGCCCTGACTGATCCCGCAGCAGGCACCACCGGCCCGTACTACACCAACGGTAATTTTGGCCTGACCGCCAGTTGGGATCTGGATTTGTGGGGCAAGAATCGTTCAGAAGTTGAAGCCAGAGTGGGGGTTATGCGAGCCAAGCAGGCCGAACTTGCGCAGGCGAAACAGGTGATTTCAGCCAACGTCGTACGCCTGTACTGGGATATGCAAACGTTACTGGCGTTAAAAGACGTTAAACAACAAACCCTGGCGGCGCAGAAGAATATCGTCAATGTCGAGACCAGTCTGTACGCCAAGGGGATTAACTCGTCGGTTGATGACGTAGAATCCAGTATTGATTTCGTGAAAACCCAGCAGCAGATTGATGACATCGACGGGCGCATAAACATCGCGAAAGCACAGCTCGCCGCCCTCACTGGTGATGCCCATGCAGCCGCAAATATTAAACCTGCGCCGCTGCCTAAAGTCAGTAGCCATGTGCCAGATCATATGGGTTACCAACTGCTGGCTCGCCGTCCTGACCTTCAGGAAGCGCACTGGTACATCGAATCTTCACTCAGCAGTGTCGATGCGGCCAAAGCCGCATTTTATCCTGACGTCAACCTCAGCGCCTTCCTGCAAAATGATGCGTTGCACTTAAGCGATCTGTTCCGTGGCTCTGCCCAGCAAATGGGGGTGATTGGTGGCTTAACTTTGCCAATCTTCGACAGTGGCCGGTTAAATGCGAACCTCGATATTGTGCGTGCACAAAGCAACTTGTCGATTGCCAGCTACAACAAAGCGGTAGTGGGCGCAGTCAACGACGTTGAAAAAGCGGCGAGCCAACTGAATGCGGTTGCGGCTGAAAATGAGCATCAGCTCACCATCATGAAAGGGACGCAAAAGCTCAAAGCCCTGGCGCAAGCGAAGTACCACGCGGGTATTATTTCCGGTGCGCGAATGAGTGCGGCGACATTGCCGGACTTGTCAGAACAGGCGCGCGCCATCCAGCTGCATGGCCAATGGTTAAACGCGGATGTACAGCTTATTTCCGCATTAGGCGGCGGTTATCAGGCAGCTAAGGCATAACGGTTTATGTCGGATGTCGCGGCGCTAATCCGACCTGTGAATGAACGGATTTTGTCCGGGGATTAGCGTTTGCGACATCCACCGTCATCACCTCCTATAATTAGAATTTGGTCAAAAAATAGTCTGGAGGTGGTGATGAGTACGACTAACAAAGTGGCGATTGTCACAGCGTCGGATTCCGGTATTGGCAAAAAATGTGCGCTGATGCTGGCTCAACAGGGTTATGACATCGGCATCACCTGGCATTCAGATGAACAGGGCGCGAAAGAAACGGCGCGTCAGGTCAGCGAATTAGGGCGACGAGCCGAAACCGTCCAGCTTGATTTGGCCCATTTACCCGACGGTGCCGCAGGCATTGACGAGCTGATTGAGCGCTTCGGGCGGGTGGACGCTCTGGTGAATAACGCCGGAGCGATGAGTAAAAACCCTTTCCTGGATGTCACGCTAGAAGAGTGGCGCGAGCTGTTTACGGTGGATGTGGATGGCGCCTTTATCTGCTCGCAGAAAGTCGCACGCGCCATGATTGCCCAGGGCGAGGGGGGCAGGATTGTGAATATCACCTCGGTTCACGAGCACACACCGCTTCCTGAAGCCTGCGCTTATACGGCGGCGAAACATGCGTTGGGCGGGTTAACGAAATCCATGGCGATGGAACTGGTCCATCACAAAATTCTGGTTAACGCTGTCGCACCTGGCGCCATCGCAACGCCCATGAACAACATGGCTGAAGGCGACGGAACCAAAAGCAAAATACCTGAGATCCCGTTGGGCCGGGCGGGGGAAACCGAAGAGATTGCGAGCCTGGTCGCATGGTTATGTTCTGACAGCGCCAGTTACACCACCGGACAATCGTTAATCGTCGACGGCGGTTTTATGTTTGCCAATCCCCATTTCAAACCCAAAGAGTAGGCTTATTGACTGTTCTCGCGGCGTTTGTACCAGTAGCGCACCAGCCATACTATCGCGACCACCCCTACCAGCCAGATCCAGTGCTTTATATGTTGGTCCATGTTATGCAGCCATGGACCAACGACTTCGCCACCCATATACCCAAGGGTAGTAAAAATCGCCGCCCATAAGATGGCGCCAACAATGTTGAGCGGTAAAAAGATTTTAGGGGGCAGGCGACTGGCACCGATCAAAATGGGGCCTATCACGCGAAAACCGTACATAAAGCGCGATCCAATGACAAACCAGTACGGGTGACGGTTGATGAGATCCTGGGCTTTGGTGATTTTCTTTTTGTGCTTTTTGAATCGATCCTGAATGGAGCCGCGAAAACGTCTGCCAATCAGATAAAGCAGTTGGTCGCCAATCATCCCGCCCAGGGCGACAGACAGCACGACTAGCGGATACTTCAGCAATCCCTGGTGTGCTGCGACACCACCCAGCAACGTCACCGTTTCACCTTCTGCCATGCTGCCCACAATCAGCGCTGCGTAGCCGTAATGCGTAATCAGATTATTAATATCCACAGTGATTGATATAACTCCTTAATTTATTTACCCCTACAGTATAGCGGCTGTTGGTGCCGGTAACTTTTCACCTCTCCCCAGTTATTTTCAACTGATTAAAAAACAATCTGGTGACGTGCATTATACTTTGATGGTGCTTAATCGATTTTTTTTGGCATGTCAGGAGGCGTTATGAGTCATGTCTGGGGGCTTTTTTCCCATCCAAATCGTGAAATGCAGAACATAAAACGCGAGAACGAAACGGTTTCACATCACTACACTCACCATGTGTTAATCATGGCGGCCATTCCGGTTATCTGTGCATTTATCGGCACGACCCAAATTGGCTGGAATTTTGGTGATGGTACCTTCGTTCAATTATCGATGTTTACCGGATTTTATTTAGGCGTACTGTTTTATGCACTCATGCTGGCGGGTGTCGCTGTGATGGGGCGTGTCATCTGGTGGATGGCGCGTAACTATCCACGTCGTCCGTCATTGGCTCGTTGCATGGTGTTTGCCGGATATGTGGCAACTCCGCTGTTTTTAAGCGGCATTGTGGCGCTGTATCCACTGGTGTGGTTGTGTGTTCTGGTCGGTGCTGCGGCACTGATTTACACCGGCTATTTACTGTATGTCGGGGTGCCAGAATTCCTTGGCATCAACAAAGAAGAGGGGATGAGTTTTTCCAGTTCCACGCTCGCCATTGGGGTACTGGTTCTCGAAGTGCTGTTAGCCATGAGCGTCATTCTGTGGGGTTACGGATACCGCCTATTCTGATAATTTTTACGAATCAATGGTGGAAGTTTTCCGGGGCGTCAGCGTATTATGCTGGCGCCTCAACTATTCATAGCTTTGCAGAATAGATTTGCTGAGCACATTACACATACCCAAAATAATTCGAGTCGCATCGCGGCGGCAAGAGAGCGAGTCCCGATGAGCTTTGTAAACTCAGTGATTCGGGCGAGTGAACGTAGCCAACAAAGATGCGGCTTGAAGTATGACGGGTATAACTGAATACTTACAGAAGTGTCACCATGCCGACAAAAATACGCCTATCGTTGCTCAGCCTCGCGCTGATGATTGCCGTTCCATTCGCTTCTCAGGCTGCAACTAAAGCCACCGTACAACAGGTTAGTGCCGGGCAGGAAATTGCTTCCGGCAGTGCCATGATCGTCGATCTGCAAACCAATCAAATTCTCTATTCCAGCCATCCGGATCTGGTGCGCCCAATCGCCTCGATAACTAAATTGATGACCGCGATGGTGGTGCTGGATGCGAAGCTGCCGATGGATGAGATGCTGAGTGTCGATATTAGCCAAACGCCGGAAATGAAAGGCATTTATTCCCGCGTCCGCTTGAACAGCAAAATTAATCGTAAAGACATGATGTTACTGGCTTTGATGTCATCAGAAAACCGCGCGGCGGCGAGTCTGGCGCATCATTACCCTGGCGGTTATAACGCGTTTATTCGCGCGATGAATGCGAAAGCAAAATCTTTGGGCATGACGCACACTCGTTACGTTGAGCCGACCGGTTTGTCGATACAAAACGTCTCGACGGCGCGTGACTTGTCCAAACTGCTGATTGCGTCAAAGCAATATCCGCTGCTTGGCCAGTTGAGCACCACGAAAGAAGATATGGCGACCTTTGCCAATCCGGCTTATACGCTGCCGTTCCGTAATACCAACCATCTGGTTTACAACAATAAATGGAACATCCAGCTCACTAAAACCGGTTTTACTAACAACGCCGGACACTGCCTGGTGATGCGCACCATGATTAACAACCGTCCAGTGGCGCTGGTGGTGTTGGATGCCTTTGGTAAATATACCCACTTTGCTGATGCAAACCGTCTACGCAACTGGATGGAAACGGGCAAAGTGACGCCGGTTCCTTCATCAGCTCTGGCGTATAAAAAGCAAAAATCCGCACAGATGGCGAGTAATAACTCCAGTGCCAATGCGATTGATGACTAACAGAATTAAAAAATACCCTAAATAATTCGGGTTGCAGCAAGGCGGCAAGTGAGAGAGTCCCAAAGAGCTTAGTTAACTAAGTGATTTGGGCGAAAGAACGTAGCCAACACCGCTGCAACCCGAAGTATGACGGGTATTAAGGCAGCGTCCGGTCGCCTTCATTCAATGGGCGCTGCATAATCAACGTATCGCGCCACTTACCCAGCTTGAATCCCACATTGCGTAGCTGCCCGGCTACTTCGAAACCGAGCTGCTTGTGCAGACGACACGAATCTGAATTGTTCTCACCATCGCCAATCACCGCCACCATTTGCCGCCACGGCCCCAGTTCGCAACGGGTAATCAGGTTGCTTAATAACTCACGTCCAACGCCCTGGCCCGTCATACTCGCGTCGATATAAACCGAGTCTTCAACGGTAAACCGATAGGCCGAACGCGCACGATAGGCCGTCGCATAACAAAAACCGACCACTATTTCGCTATACACCGCCACCAGCCACGGAAGTTTTTGGGCATGAACCGCATCAAAGCGTTCGGCCATTTGCTCTCGAGTCGGGGGGATTTCTTCGAAAGAACTGCGGCCATGCAGGACGTGCCATTCGTAAATAGCAGTCATGGCTGGGATGTCGTCTGCGGTGGCATCACGAACGTGTAATCGAACTCTCGGCACTGTTTCGAGCACTGACATCGGTGGCTCCTGTACGCGAAAAATAAAAGTGGCGTGAAGTCACACCACTTTTTGGTTAGCGTCCTAATCTAGTACGAAAAATGAGCAAATAACAACTCTAAATGCCATTCGACTAAATGACTTAATGAGGATCGTGGTGATGCGTGTGGCTACAGGCTTGTTCCTCCCACCATTTATGCTTAGTGGTTTTGCCAATCCCTGGGTTCATGCTGTTTGTCGGGTCATTTGCCTGATAAAACTGTTTTAAGGTTTCGGGCGCTTCATACAAATGCCCGACGTTATGTTCAGCCGGATATTGCGCGCCACGGGTGCGCAGTAGCGCCAGCATCTGTTCTTTCAGCGCATGAACATCCACGCCTTTTTTCACAATGTAATCCTGATGGAAGACATGGCACATAAAGTGGCCGTAATACAGGCTGTGGCTTATCTGGCTGCTGATTTCCGGCGGTAATTGCTCAAACCACTGCTGGTCGTTGCGACGCAGAGCGATATCAAGCGCCAGAATATCTTCGACTTCGTCGGCATGAACGGCGTGATAACGCACGGCAGCGCCCGCTGCGGCAAAACGGTGTAAAAACGCTTTCGCCCCTTCCGTTGGCGTACAGACGAAAAAGTCTCCTTCGGCCTGCTGGAAATAGCTCTCCAGCCAGTTGCGCGCTTCGGCAATCCCCTCACCGGACATCTTCAACAATAGATGATGTTCGTATTTGACTCGCCACTCTTTCATTCGTGGCGGCAAATGGCTCGGGCTCCAGTTGCTCAGACGCTGTAACACGCGGTCGGTGAAGTGAGGCTTAATGAATGGGACTTTTTCAAACCACGCATCGGTGCGGCCTTTCATCGTAAAGAACATCGGCATTTTGTCGGTGCCGAGTTTATCGATCATCATGAAGGTGTCTTTGCCGTACACCTCCGCAATATCGTAAATATCGCGGTGCATGTATTCGCCCGCCACTGGCAGGTTTTCAAAATTAGCCAGAATATGACGACGGATTTCGGTCAGCACTTCGGGTTTGTTGGTGCCGATGTAAAACACCTCGTTTTGTTTTTCGGCAACAAAGGTGTCGAGGCGCACAGCGAACACCGCGAGTTTTCCCGCGCAACCGGAGGCTTCAAAAAGGCGGCTTGGGTCAGCATTAAAACGTGATGGGGTGTCCGCATCCACGTCGCGCACGCGCTCGGCATAATCTTTATCAGAAGCCTGGCGCTGGTCATGCAACACATTTTCAGGTTTCACTCGCTCGTCATCGAGCTTGCCGAGGATCTGTTCCGGCGTGACGCCAAGGTCGATGCCCAGATGATTCACGAGGGTTAATTTGCCTTGTTCATCTATGCGCGCATACAGCGCCATCTCAGTATAAGCAGGCCCACGTTTGACCAGTGAGCCGCCGGAGTTATTACAAATTCCGCCAATCACTGAGGCGCCAATACACGACGAACCAATCACCGAGTGCGGCTCGCGTCCAAGCGGCTTGAGCGCTTTTTCCAGTTGATAGAGCGTGCTCCCGGGGAATGCTAACACCTGCTTTCCGCCGTCCAGTAACTGTAATTTATCCAGACGCAGGGTGCTGATGATGACAATTTCGCGATCGTAATCGTTGCCATTTGGCGTGGAGCCTTCGGTCAAACCGGTATTGGCGGCCTGCATCAGAATGATTTTGTCGGTGCTGACACACACGCTTAGCACGCGCCATAACTCAAGCAAAGTACCGGGGAAAACCACCGCCAGCGCGTCGCCCTGGCCGGAGCGAAAACCTTTACGATAGCGCGCCGTTTTCGCAGCATCGGTTAACACATGTTGGTTGCCAACCAGGCGGTTCAGTTCGTTTATAAATGTTTGTGTTTGAGAGGGTGCAGGGTTAGACATTTATCCGCTCCTTGGGAAAATATTGACGACTACAAGCATAGCTCGCAAATCGATAATGAATCTTCTTAAAGGTTCGGAAAATCAGCATATAACACCGCAGCGACACTTCTTACGGCTCTTACCTTGTGGCACACTGCACGTCTTATCACTTCGTGCTGCCCGCAGCGGTGGCCTGAGCAAGAGAGTAATGTCGATGAAATGGCTCTGTTCTGTAAGTATCGCAGTTAGCCTTGCGCTGCAACCCGCGCTGGCGAACGAAATGTTTGGCCCGCACCCGTTAACGCCCGAAGCGCGTGACGCGTTCGTCACTGATTTGCTGACTAAAATGACCACCGACGAGAAAATCGGCCAGCTGCGGTTAATCAGCGTCGGGCCGGATAACCCGAAAGAAGCCATTCGCGAGATGATTAAAGACGGGCAGGTTGGGGCGATTTTCAACACCGTCACCCGCCACGACATCCGTACCATGCAAGACCAGGTGATGGATCTCAGCCGTCTGAAAATCCCATTATTCTTCGCCTACGATGTGGTGCATGGTCAACGTACTGTGTTTCCAATCAGCCTGGGTTTAGCCTCTTCCTTTAATCTGGATGCAGTGAAAACTGTGGGCCGGGTTTCTGCTTATGAAGCGGCAGATGACGGCCTGAACATGACATGGGCACCGATGGTCGACGTTTCTCGCGACCCGCGCTGGGGCCGTGTTTCTGAAGGTTTTGGCGAAGATACGTATCTGACATCAATCATGGGTCGAACCATGGTTGAAGCGATGCAGGGCAAAAGTCCGGCGGATCGCTACTCGGTGATGACCAGCGTCAAACACTTCGCCGCGTATGGCGCTGTTGAAGGCGGCAAAGAGTACAACACCGTAGATATGAGCACCCAGCGTCTGTTCAACGATTACATGCCGCCATACAAAGCCGCACTCGATGCGGGGAGTGGGGGTGTGATGGTGGCGCTGAACTCGCTTAACGGCACGCCTGCATCATCCGACACCTGGCTGCTCAAAGACTTGCTGCGCGATGAGTGGAAATTCAAAGGCATCACCATTTCTGACCACGGTGCCATTAAAGAGCTGATCAAACACGGCGTGGCGAGTGATCCGAAAGATGCGGTACGTGTCGCACTGAACTCCGGTATCAACATGAGTATGAGTGATGAGTACTACAGCAAATACTTGCCGGAGCTGGTAAAAAGCGGTGCGGTGCCGATGGCTGAACTCGATGACGCCACCCGCCACGTGCTGAACGTGAAATATGATATGGGGCTGTTCAATGATCCATACAGCCACTTAGGGCCGAAAGAATCCGACCCGGAAGATACCAATGCCGAAAGCCGCCTGCATCGTAAAGAAGCTCGCGAAGTCGCACGTGAAAGCATGGTGCTGCTGAAAAACCGCCTGCAAACGTTGCCACTGAAAAAATCAGGCACCATTGCTGTAGTGGGTCCGTTGGCTGACAGCAAACGCGACATGATGGGTAGCTGGTCTGCGGCAGGTGTTGCCGACCAAACTGTTACCGTATTGCAGGGCATTAAAACAGCGGTGGGTGACAACGCTAAAATCGTGGTCGCCAAAGGCGCTAACGTCACCGACGATAAAGGCATTGTTGAATTCCTGAACCAGTACGAACCTGCGGTTTCCGTGGATACACGTTCTGCAAAAGAGATGATTGACGAAGCGGTCAACACCGCGAAATCTGCCGATGTGGTTGTGGCAGTGGTGGGCGAAGCTCAGGGCATGGCACACGAAGCATCCAGCCGTACCGACCTTGTTCTGCCGCAAAGCCAGCGTGATTTAATCACCGCGTTAAAAGCCACCGGCAAACCGTTGGTGTTGGTATTAATGAACGGTCGCCCGCTGGCGCTGGTCAAAGAAAACCAACAGGCTGATGCGTTGCTGGAAGCCTGGTATAGCGGCACTGAAGGCGGTAACGCCGTTGCTGATATTCTGTTTGGCGATTACAACCCGTCAGGCAAACTGCCGATGTCCTTCCCTCGCTCCGTTGGCCAAATCCCGACGTACTATAGCCACCTGAACACCGGTCGCCCGTACAATCCGGAAAAACCGAACAAATATACCTCGCGCTACTTTGATGAAGCCAACGGCCCGCTTTTCCCGTTCGGTTATGGCCTGAGCTACACCACGTTCACTGTTTCTGATGTGAAAATGTCATCCGCGACGATGAACGCTGACGGCAAAGTTGAAGCGTCTGTTGAGGTGAAAAACACCGGCGACCACGCAGGCGAAACCGTGGTGCAGATGTATCTGCAAGACGTCACCGCTTCGATGAGCCGCCCGGTCAAAGAGCTGAAAGGCTTTAAGAAAGTGACACTGAAACCTGGCGAAACCCAGACCGTGAGCTTCCCGATTGACGTTGAAGCATTGAAATTCTGGAACGCCCAGATGAAGCACGTTGCCGAGCCAGGCAAGTTCAATGTCTTCATCGGGCTGGATTCTGCTCGCGTTAAGCAGGGCGAGTTTGAACTGAAGTAATTTTTAAAGCTGTGATATTTATGCAAGGCCACCTGAGGGTGGCCTTTTTTGTTTAAAACCCTCCTGTTATGCAGGAGATTAATTCATGTATATTGATTTTTTAATGGATAAGAAAAGGGATATTCCATAACAATAGTGCTACGCATCATTATCATTTGTTCTGGCAGTTAGGGGCATCTTGAATACTGTCTGTGGCAGAGTCCTGAATTTGTGTATCCCTACACTCACTTTAGGAATAAAATCAGTCCTGCTATTTTAAGCCTAAGGTACTTTGGTTTTTTTGTCTAAATAACTCCAAACGTCACTTGCTGTTTTAAACTTATATTTTATGTGTTTCCCATTAACGACCCCTTCCTGTCCCTCTTCAAAAAGTCCTGATATTTTTTTATTTTTAATTATGCTATTCTCTTTGTAATCGTAAGCAATGACTTCATAATATTTACCAATGGTTTCAATCCCATCTAAACTATAAACCCAGCTAACAATAATGAATAGGTTTTGTTTGTATTGACCTTTCCCCCAGAATACTGATTCGATATTTGCTATGTTACCGTTATATGAAAAAGAATCAAAAGTAATGCTGTTTTGTGGTTTACACCTATTAGGTGAAAAAGATGCTTTGACATCAGGATGCTCGTTAACTTCTGAATTATAATGAAAAAAAATAGAACTACCTGAATACATATGATCAGATTTCAACACCTGGATAGCATACTCATGACGTGCATTTACAAAAGCAGTAATTTTATCATTCTCACATGAGTAAACATTACTTGTAAGAAAAATTATGAAAAATACAATCCATTTAAATGTCATTTAATGCGTCCTGTGTTTTTGACCAAAACCTGCATGCCGAGTCGATAGCTATAATTGGATCTTCTTCTAATATCTTTGGATTCGATATAACTTCATTCCCACTATATTCTTTATAGCTATTATAGGTACCTTCATGGGTTAAGTGGATTAGCCCTCGACCTCTATAATCCATTCCTTCATAATCGCCAGGGAATAGGGTTTTTGCCAATTCATCTTCATTTCTTACAAGATGATCTTTAGTATATTGCTTTCTCTGCGCCTCAGTATAGTTTGGGAATCTTCTGGATAACCCTAAATTTAGCTGAGTATAATATATACGCCAGAGTCAATCACTATCCGTGTAGTAGAAACCTTCTCTGAACTTGGTAAGCATTTGATTTTCCACACCTATTTGCCCTAAGAAGTGTGATATCCTTAAACAATTATTAATATCATATTTTATAAATGAATTTGTTAATAATGGGGCATATAAATCAGCCTTTTCAGAACTAATGCCAAAACAATGAATAAGCAGCTCTGGTTTTATTTCTATTCCACTTTGGCAGAAAGAACACGGAATTCTATTACCGGTGTTTTGCCCTAAGCTATCCAAAAATACCACCGGATGCATATGCCACAGGGCTTCATTGCTACGGATTTCAGGCACATCCTTCATCCACACCAGCTTGTTAATATACTCCAGGTTATACAACGCCAGCTCCGGGTGGCATCCTGCCTGCTTATTCAGCGCCGTCTGCCACAGCGTCGTCATACCATCCTTCCGCCATTCGCTGTGATGTTTCACCACCAGACGTTGTACCTGATACTGAATATGTGGCTGATTATTATGCAGTTACCGCCATAGCTCGTTTGCATCAATCAAACCGTCCTGGTTGGTATCCATTTCCTGAAGTAACTTCTGATAACCTTCAGCGTCGGTCGACGAGTATGTGTCACTGGCTTTGCTTCGGCTCTTCATTTTGTGCCAGCCGGACCCTTCCAATTTATTATTGAGATACACTATCTTTGGTAATCCATGCTATCAATTCCCGGTTATTTTTCATGATGTATTTTATCTGGTAATATTTTTTGTCAGAAGAGAACTGAAGGATATTAACAGTATCCCCTTTTACCAAATATGACTTCATTTTCCGCCATCTTGAATCATAAAGATCAGCTTTATCAACAGAAATAATTCTCGTGTTTTTATCAGCGTCATATTGAGAACTATCTAGCAGGCTTTCTAACATTTTAAATGTTCTCTCATCACCTTTTTCCTTGAAAAAATCTTCTAATATTACGAACGTATCTCTATATTCAGGAGAGTAGTGTTTCGACATAAAATAAACCTCTTCCAAAGTAAGGTCATCAAAATTCAACCCTCCAGAATTAAGGTTTTTTTTAATATTGTTAATTAATTTTGTTGCGTATGATTTTGAATCCGTATCATTATAATATTTTAAATTACTATGGTTATCACCGAGCCTCTAGCAGCACTTTGCTAATTTTGTATCAATTTTCATCTCTTTCGTATCCGATTGTATCTCTGCACTAAGATATAAAATAAATTCACCCAGCTTAGAATCCCATTTATATAGTTCTTCTGAATAATCTTTTTTTATTCTATAGTCTGAGTAATAAGATACAATGTAATTTTTTCCATTGTATTTATACAGATCAGAAAAACCATCATCAGAATCATGCAGGTAATTCAGGCTATAAATAACCGTTTTATTTGTGGATGATGGAATGAATTTTAATTGAATGTCTTTGCCGAGTGTAATAATCAAATTATCAACCACACCATCTTTATCAAAGTCGCCACTTTTATAAATAGCACAATCTGCACTATTGCAAATGAGAAGCATGTAAATAATTATAGGTAATCCTTTCATTTTAAGCGCCCATCTGATTGGCTCTATTGTTCACATCATCTTCTAAATACAAGAACCTTATACCACACCCTTTTTTGATGAGTGTTATAAGATATATGTAAACATATTAATTTGGATAAGATGTAGTAATGATCTCTGAATCTGAGACTTCTTTACGGATCTCTGTTTCACCACCAGACAACTGCTGCATAATAAAAAGACTATCTTATTCATTCTATTTGTAAGTAACAGAAGTGCATCCATCATGACATTTTATGAAAAGACTCTCATTTAATATGATGTTTTCCTAAAGGTATTTTTTATCATCATTAATTAATCTATTTCGATATTTATGATAAGTGTAATTTTTCAACTAATTTTCTCTCCAAATAATTTACACAATGTCTACTTGGTCAATTGTTTGATTTATATAGCACCAGGTCAGGAGGTTTTTTTCTTAACAAAAAGTAATTACAGCGTCCTGTCCATTGCCCTTAGAGGTATCATTTTGCTTTGTCCAAGCTTATGCATTAGTTCAACATATTTTTTATATGTTACTTTTGCTACAGATTTATTTCCAATATCCCAATACGAATCAGCCAGATTAAGATATGCAGGGGTCCTGTTTGGATTTCTATTAATTACAATAGTTAAATACTTCACAGCTTCGCTTGGCCTATTGGCTTGCTGCAAGAAAAAACCATAATCGTTATAAATTTCAACGTCATAATAATTATCAATCAGGGACTCCGCCATATAGGGTTCAAGTGAGTCGATTGCTGAGGATAAGTTATGTACCTTGAATAACTTCAATGCATTGACATAGTTAGCTTTAATTAGCTCATTAAAGTAAACATGATAATCAGAGGTGGTTTTATATACTATTTCATAGTCACCAGAAAAATTACTGCCTATAGCACAAACATCTAAATCCTCCGATATTAACGTGATGTGATTTTTGTCACCTTTTTTTATTTCGAGTGATGCAATGCCCTGTTCTTTTTCGGAATACCCCATAACATCAGAAGAAAATGGTAGTAAAGAAGCAGAAAACCCTTCCGGAATTTGCTTTAGTTTAAACTTAACGACACAATCTGCAGGCGATGAATTCCCAGATTCAATGCTTCCTCCAAGCAAAGTAGATGATATTAAATCTACCTTGTCATTTTCTTCCAAACCAAGAGTTGTTGTAGTGCTTTTATATATAACAACACTTGAGCTTGCATAAGAAACAAACAAAAATAAAAAAACACTAATAATCCACTTCATTATTTAACCTCCCTATAGCCTCAGCTTTTTCATTTACAAACCGGGCACATACACCTGCTTGTACATTTGGCGAATTTCGAGAAAAGTACACAAGATCTCCATTAGGTTTTTTCTTCCCTCTTTCATCATAAATGGCAATAATAAGATTTCTATCATACTCTTTTGTTTCAGAAATTATTCCTCCTAATGAATTGATTGCATTGATAATGATATTGTTTTCTGGTCCATGTTGAACCGATGTAGACCATACGACATCATTGAGGGTGTGCGAATGATACCTGACGTCCACCTCGACTTCTTCAAGAGTATGATTTATTAATTTATCAAAGTGAGTTTGTTTAATAAATTCATGCTCAATGTTTTTGAATACTTCTCCCTCTCTTGTTACAACTGTTCTCCATTTTGATGTGAAATCTGCAGAACCCGGGGTTAAATCGCTAAATTCGTTCCTCCATATAAAAGAATCATCATTGACAAATTTTTTAACCGTACCACCAATTATTATTCTTTCTACACCATGAACCGTAATTTTTACTTGGCTTGTCATTTGGTAGGACCCATAGGAAACCCCGCCAGCATCTCCTTGCCCACCAGATACCGTTAAAGGCCCCCGACCACCGGTTTCATATTTTGACGACAATGAACCTAAATTATAATCTCTACGACGACGATTGTTTTTTATACATGATAAAAACACCACCGGATGCATATGCCACAGGGCTTCATTGCTGCGGATTTCAGGCACATCCTTCATCCACACCAGCTTGTTAATATACTCCAGGTTATACAACGCCAGCTCCGGGTGGCTTCCTGCCTGCTTATTCAGCGCCGTCTGCCATAGCGTCGTCATACCATCCTTCCGCCATTCGCTGTGATGTTTCACCACCAGACGTTGTACCTGATATTGAATATGTGGCTGATTATTATGCAGATACCGCCACAGCTCGTTTGCATCAATCAAACCGTCCTGGTTGGTATCCATTTCCTGAAGTAACTTCTGATAACCTTCAGCGTCGGTCGACGAGTATGTGTCACTGGCTTCG